>NZ_JBIOOZ010000003.1:0-34144 GCF_051712485.1 Enterococcus sp. DIV1206 | reverse complement strand
GCAGGTGCTTTAGAAAAAGCTGAAGCATTGATGAATGAACGTTATGCTTATATGGAAGCTAATAGTACTAAAGGTTTGACTGATTATGAAGATTTTGGTTTTGCTCCATATGTTTTGTTTATTGACGAGTGGGCTGCCTATTATGATTCTATTGAAAAAGATATGAAACTATTACGACAAGTATTAAGTTCTTTAACTCAAATTACGTTAAAAGGACGTCAAAGTGGAGTTTATGTGATTTTAGGTTTGCAACGACCAGACCAAAAATATTTTGATGGTGGGCTTCGAGATCAGCTAGGTTTACGGGCAATTGTTGGTAAAATTTCTCCGACAGGCTACGATATGGTAAATGCTAGTGCAACGAATGATAAAGATTTTTATAACACCAATGAAAAAGGTCGAGGTTATATTGATGTTGGAACGTCACAAGTAGGTGAATTTTATGCACCATTTATAAATACGAAAACCTTTGATGTATTTACTGAATTTGGTAAATTTCCTGAACAAAAAGATCCAAGTAACCCAGTACGTAAGGGAACAATGGTATAAAAGAATTTAGAGAATATAATTATTTGTATGGGGAATTGGGAGAATTTATGGGAACCGTTCGCAAGAAAAAAGCGCCGTAAGTGGGCTCCAGCCCACAGCGACTAAGCGTAGGTGCTTTTTGACCTTGGGAGCGACTAAGCGACAAGGTCAAGAACGGTGTGGGGCGCTTGCGCCCCACACCCCTAAAACCCCCTTATTCTAATAGGGGGGTAACTTTTCTGATTTTCCCTCCTTAAAACGTGGGTGTAACCTTGATATAACAGTATTTTAAACCTTGATGTGCAGGTAAACTTTTGCAGCTTTTTTTTGTAAAGTTTACCTTTATAAATAATTTTATGAAAGGATAAAATAAATGAAATTTTTAGTTCAAATGATGTATATAATGTTACTTATTTTTCCTTGGATACCAATAATAGCGGTAAGTTACTTTTCAGATAAAAGTTTTAAAATACAAAAGAGCTTTTTTGAATGTATAAAACCTAAATCAGAAAATGACAATGTAAGGTTACTAATAAATTTTAGTGTATTTTTATTTAGTATTTGGTGTATTTTGTTCTTTTTAATTAGTTTGTTAGAAAATGTGTAATTGATGTAACTATAGTTCTTGCTGGTGAATTAGGATTTGTATAGAACATAAAAGAAATAACAATAAAGAAAAAGATACTTGTAGGAATTAATGAAGATAATTTTTCTATTTTTATGTTTTCTTTTTTTCTAAATAGATCGCTAACCATGAATTTTAGTGAAAATATAACAAAAACTATGTTCGATAAAATTGCTATAGATAAAGGGTTTGTTATGGTTTTAATAAGGTTTTGTATTTCATTAATTGGAGCTGTAAGTTGTTGTAAAATTTGAGATAACGTATCTACATGATTGAAATCTATTTTATAAGCATTTTTCCAGTAGTTTATAATTTCTTCAGGTAATGTTTGTTGGATAATAGCTGTAGTAATGATAAGTAGTAATGGAAGTACTATTTGTTTTTTGAATGCTATTTTTAAGTAGCGATATTTAACAATAAGCGCAAATGCAAGTATAACTAATACTCCAACAAAGTATGGTTGTAAAAGAGCGTAAAAAATATAAGCACTAATGACAATAAGTAATCCGAAAAACCATTCCATATTTGAAGTTGCGCCATTTGAATTACTGTATGTAGTTCTAAAATAATAATTTGTAGAATTGTCTATTGAAATAGTGTCTTTTTGAGGGAGCAGGGCAAGAATAACTCCTAATATAGCTAAGATGTTTGAAAAAATATCTGAACCTAAAAAATTTAAAAATGTCTCCATATAATTCTCCTTTTATGTATATATTTTTTTTGAAATAAATTATACATTATGTGGATTATTTTGTAAAAAAGGATTTGATATTAAATTGATAGAGGGAAGAAATTTAAAAAAATTACGTTTAAAATTAGGATTAAAGCAATCTGATGTAGCCAATACATTTCAATTAAGTAAGACATATTTAAGTTTGATTGAAAATGAAAAGAAAAAATGTCCTGATGATTTATTTAAAAAATTAATGAATTATTACGATACGATGAATCAGACCGAAGGATTGGAAGCAATTTTTGATTATATTCGTGTTCGTATTCCTTCACATGATGTAAAGTGTGTGATTGAAGATGTTTTACTTATGAATTTTGAAGTTTTTTATGAAAAGCCAACGGGTTTGTTTGGTTATCAATTAATGTATGAATACGATAATATTAGAGTTTTATTGTCAAAGAAAGGAGATGAGAGAGGAACGTTAATTGAATTGTCTGGTAAAGGTTGTCGTAATTATGAGTATATTTTGAATGAATTAGATCAACAGTGGCTGGATTTTTTTGGTCGCTGTTTATTTGTAAATGGAGTAATAAAACGTATTGATATAGCAGTTGATGATTATATTGAATATTTTTCTTTGGATACAGTAGCAAAAAAAATACGGTTAGGATTGTTTGATACAAGTTTTAAGAAGTATCGAGTAGTAGGAACTGGAAATGTTATTGATGGAGTAAGTGAAGGAACAACTGTTTATTTTGGTACAAGAAATAGTTTAGTTTACTTTTGTTTTTATCAAAAAAACTATGAGATTGCTAATCGAGAAAAAATATCTGTAGAAGAAGTAGCTATTAAAAATCGTTATGAAATACGTTTACATAGTGAAAAAGCTCATAAATTTATAGAGCATTATATGGAAGATACTTTTTTATTACGATCAGCAAGAAGTGTTATTTCTCAGCAAGTTTGTTTTTTTGAAAGAAATCGTTCAGGAACTTTAAAAAAATGGGGAGCATGGGAGCGTTTTTTAGGTGCAACTAAGTATGTTGATTTAAGTATGAAAGTAGAGAAGCCGAATTTTTATCGTAAATTAAATTGGTTAGCATATTCATGTGCGCAAACACTAAAAGTTATTGAATTAGGCGGAGAACAAGAAGGATTTGATTATTTGGGAGAAATTTTGCGTGATGTTGAATTAAATGAAAAAAATAAAAAAGTGTTAGAGTGGCATATTTCAGAGTTTATGGATATAGCTAGTGAAAAGGGTCGTTTAATTGCAACTGAAACAGGAGAAATAGTTTGTTGAAGTGAGGTGAAAATAATGGGATTTTTAGCTAAAAAAATGAGATTGTTTGAAAAAGGAGGTACGTATGAAGCTTATTTAAGAGATATATTTGTTGTATTTTTGATTTGGTTAATGGTGTTTATATTTTGTATGTGTAGTTTATATGTATATTTTATTTTTTTTGATTTAGTTAGTTCGTTAATTATAGGTACTATTATCTGTATTTTTTTATATGGAAAGGTAACAGAAAGTATAATTTTTGTTCAGAAACATTATGCAAAAATGGCAGTGAAGAAAATAAATACAGTTAGTAAAGAATATTTGTATGATATGCCAGAAATATGTTACGGGGAGTTATCTTTGGATAATAAACCTAATTCTATACGTTATAAAGTTGTTACTGAAGTAGATAAATTGGGGGGATTAGTAGAAATTGAAACTACAGGAAAAGTAAAGAAGCAAGATTATATTGAAACAAGAAGAATTATTTTAGGAGATTCTGTTTTTTTAAAAGGAGAAATTGTAGAAAGAGTTAATGCTGTTATTGATAGACGTTCAGTGACTACTCCGTATGTTATAGAAGAACGAGAAGAATTTGAAGATAAACGGCTTTATAAAGCTGTTAAATCTTATGCATTTTTAGCTATTACTTATAGATTTTATGTTGGTTGTGAATTTGATTATTGAATAACAAAAAACTAGTCTTTATAGACTAGTTTTTAAAGAAGTTGTTAGTGTTTCTAACTAAAAAATAAATAAGTGTGTGCTAACTAATTATTGTATAACATATTATTAAAATTTTTTCAATAAGTAAATTTAATTTGCTAGAAAGGTAATTGTACAGATGAATAATAATAAAAATGTCCAGTCAAAAAGTAGACTGGACATTTTTTCGGAATAAATTTGTTAAGCTACGAAAAATTATAGCATATTATGAGGAAGTTTCAATTAAAAATATGATGGAGGTGTAGAAATGATTAGTAATCGTGGTTCGCCTATTTTTTTTAATGAGTAAGGAGAAAGATTACAAATATTAATAAAGAAAGCCTAATGGTAATAAGTCAAGATATAAATTTTAAAATATGAGTTAGATTTTGAAAAATTAGACCGCACTGAACTAGACCCGACTAAAATCAAATTTTTTTCGGGGTAATCACGAAGATTTTCGCAAATAACTTTATGTTATTTTTCTATCACCACCTTCGCCGGCTGATAGAATTGACCGTTGCGTAGTAGCGCATCGATCAAGCGCACAAATTTTCTTCCGGTTAAGACGAGCGCTCGTTTATGTTTGTGTTTAGGTACTTCATTTTTCTTTTTTTGGTAGTACTCTTTAAATTCTGGAAGTGTACTTCTTACTCGATTGGTGGCTTCAATTAAGTAGTAACGAAAATAGCGATTTCCAGAACGATTTAGTGGCGTGTTTTCAGATTGAGAGTTTCCTGATTGATTTTTAGACCAAGTTAACCCGGCATACTTTGCTAACTTGGATTGATCATCAAATCGCTCGATTTGACCAATTTCAGCGATTAAGCCTGCAGTATAAACAGCTCCTAATCCTGGGACACTTAATAAGCATTGGGCTTCTGGAATTGTTTCAAGTAAAGCAGTAATGTTTTTTTCAATTTCTTTAATCTGTTTTTTTAGAAATTTGATTTCGTTGGCGATTATACCTAATACAAGGTCAATGGAATTCTTGGTTACTTTACCTAAACGATAAGAACTACGTACAGCTTTTTGAATACTTTTGACAAGTTGCTCTGGATTTTTGAATCGACCTTTTCCTAGCTTTTGAAGTAATTCAGCGGCTGATTCAAGAGGCATTTCCGAAAATTCATCTAAGGTAATACCTTCTGTAAGTAGATTCATAATTGAAGCTCCGAATATGGAAGTTTTATTGTCTTCATTCGCAAGTTCTTTTGATAAAGTATTACATTTATACGTCAAATTTTCTAAAAAATGTTGTTTTGCTTCTACCATTTGTGTCACTAATTGATAACGAGATCTTGTTAGTCGTTGAAGTCCAACATAAACTTCTTCTTTAATAGGAGACAATGTATGGAGATCTACTCGTAGATAATCAGCTATGATCTGTGCATCAATTTTATCTGTTTTATCCTGATCGAACATTCTTGAATACTGTTTGATTCTATAAGGATTTTCTACAGTAACTTCGACAGGTAACAGCTTTAAATCTTCATCTAAGTAGAAAAACATTGCTGGGTGAAAACTATAAACAGAAGTCGATTCCATACCTATGACAATTCGGCAGAAACCAAAGGTTTCTTGGTAGTCGAGAATTCTTTGTTTGATTTCGCTAGCTCCGATTAAATCGTTGCTAAGTGAACCTTCAAACAAGATCTCTTTGGAGTCTGTTAAAAAGCAAGTATCTAATTTTTGAGAACTAACGTCTAAACCAATAAATAATTTCATGGAAGGTCCTCCTTTCATAAATTTTTTGGAATACTTAGCTATTGAAGTTTATCCCTGAATCTTATTGAATAACCGCAATCTCGCTTAATAGTACTCAATTGTTTACCTCTTAAAAGCCACCCTATTTCCTACTAGAAATAGTTTAAGAAGTGAACGGTACAGCTAATGGGTTTGAGGCATGATAATCAATAAGTCGGGATGCAGGCTTTCTGCTGTAGTCATAGCTACAAAGGAAATTAGCAGTGTTCCGATAGACCGTTTCCATAAGTCTATTATCCAGGAACAAAATTCAATAGCCAAGGTTTAAAAGTTATTTAATAAGGAATAGCCCTAAGGGGTGACTGAAACGATGGAAGTCGTTTCAAAATATATATTACGAGAAGGATTTATTTAATGAAAAAAACAACAATTATACAAGGATTAGCAACTGTTACAATTTTAGCAAATATGGCAATGCCAATGATGGTTCATGCACAAGAAGGTGGACAAGTACCTGATGAAGTGGCACAAACATTTTTCCAACGTGCAAAAAGTAATTCTATTTTAGATGCGCCTAAAGCGTCGTTGGTAAAACCTGGAGATGAGGCAAGTTCGAAATATAGTTTTATCGCCAAATTTATTAAAGGTGTCACTACTGTTTCAACTGGCGGTGAGGGCTGGACGAATGATGTTTATGTAAACATGCCTCCGCAAAAGTGGGACGGAAAAATCGGGCTTGATACAACGAAAGCGAAAAAAGGACAATCTTGGATTCGCTATAATAATGTCGGAACTGCCGATGATGGAACAGTGATTGATTTAAAAATCACGATTCAAGATTGGAAACCATTTATTAGTACAATTAACGGTACTAATTGCACAAATAACATGATTGCTTTCAACAATGTTTCTAGTATTGGTACCTATCAGAGTGCATTTGATTATGTGAAATATACATGGCAGTATATGGAACATGGAACAGATAAAGAAAAAGTTGTGAGCGGTTATTTCACGTATGATGATATTGATAATTTACAAGGGATTACGTTTGGAAAAGAAACGTATAACCGTATTGATTCTTTATATGTCCCAACAGACCAATCAATTATTAAGTACAAAGAAGAAAAAGATGGGGGAATAACATTTTTTGATGGCGCAGACCAGCCATTAGATGATTATTTAGATTCTCGTGGTGTATTCACGTTCTTGTATTCTGATTCTTCAAGTTTTGATTTCACGTATAGTGAAGATTTTGCGACACGTGAAAAAAATTCTGGTCGACCAATTCCGCCAAATAACAATAACCAGTATGCGTATTTTGGTTATAGTGCGAAAAAGATTCTTCCAACAGCACCACTTATTCCTACAAAAACAGTGACAGATAGTGATGAAACGACTGTAAAAGAAAATACGCTAACTGGGTTAGGTGAAACGTATACGTACACTATTACACATAAAGTACCTGATGAAATTGCCGATTTTTATTACTCAAACTATGAAATGCAGGACGAATTGATTCCTGAATTGGAACGTGTTTCTGATGTGAAAGTTACTGATGAAGCAGGTAAAGACGTGACAGATAAGTTTGAAGCGAAGCATGAGGGAAACTTAGTAAAAATGGTTGCGAAAGCTGACGTATTAAAGCAAGCAGATTTTTATAATCATGAATATAAATTTGAGTTTCAAACGAAAATTCGTGAAGGGGCAAGTTTAGATAGTTATTTAGCTGATGGAAAACTACAAATTCCGAATAAAGCGAAAGTGATTCAAAGCAATAAAGAAGTAGCAACAGAAGAAACTTATACAACTGTTACACCGAAAGATCCTTCTATTGCTAAGAAAATTCTTGAAGGTGATAAAGAAGTTGATTTGACAAGTGTTAAAGTGGGTGATGAAGTAACATTTAAATTAGATGTTCAAGTACCAAACACAAAAGATATGACTTCTCTAGTGATTCAAGATGATTTAGAAGACGTACTAGAAGCAAATAAAGAAGTAAAAGTAATACTTTCAGATGGTACAGATATTACCGACCAAGGAAAAATTAGTGTTGATGAAAAGACCCAAAAAGTTATGTGGACTGCGAATGAGCCAAACAAATTGAAAGAAAAACAATTGTTTGTCTACATTAAAGGAAAATTGAAAGACGCTGATTTTTCTCAATATGTCGATGATGAAGGTAATATTATGATTCCGAATGTTGCTCAGTTAGTAATTAATGAAGAAGCGTTAGATTCTAACAAAGTACAAGTTAGCACGCCACAAGAAAAACCTAAACTTTTACCAAATACAAATTTAAATGTTGGTAATGGTACAGGTATTGCCGTAGGTGCATTAGTTGCTATTGGTTTGACTGGTACGCTTGTTGCAGTAAGCCGTAAAGGTAAACATGAGCAAGGTGAGTAACATGAAAGCATGGCTAAAAAAGAATAAGTATTTCGTAGGGGCAATTGGTTTAGGAACAATTGGTCTTATTTGCTATGCTTTTTTTGCCAATCTAAGTCAGAAAGAAGAATTTACGAGAGAAGCAGAAACGCTTCTCTCTTCTGGCTTGGAAGAAGCGAAAAAGCCAAAAAAACAAGCGAAAACAACGGAAAGTGTGCAATCGGACGTGGTAACAGGAGCGGAAGAAATAACTCAATCAGATGAAACAGCAATTTCAACTAGTGTAGATTTGTCTGAGGGTGAGCGACCGACAGTTGAAATGATACGAGAAGCACAAAAGAATTTTTCAAAAGTAAAAAATGATGTTTTAGGAACGATTCGTATTCCTTCTATTGGTTTAGAAATGCCTATTTTACAAGGTGATAGTTTTGAAAAAATGCTGTATGGTGCTTGTACTGTGTTACCAAAACAGACAATGGGTAAAGGCAATTACACGTTGGCTGCTCACAATGCAGGTGTGGACGGTTTGATGTTTAGTTCATTAGGAAATGTAGCAGTAGGTGAAACAATTACGTTACAAGACCGTTCAGGACATGTTTATAACTATAAAGTAAAAGAACAACGTCATGTAGATATGACTGATACAAGTATTTTGAATTTAACAAGAAAACCTACGTTGACATTAATTACATGTGATAAAGCAACGAAAACGACGGGTCGTATCGTTGTGATTGCAGAATTAGTCTGATGAAGGGGAAAAGAAAGTATGAAATTATTACAAGCTATATTGACATTAGCTATTATCGCTTTATTTTTTATTTGTTTTTATTGCTTATCAAGTTTGTATCATGAGCAGAGAAAAAAATTATTTTATATGTGTTATAGCTGTTTGTTAATTGGTTTAGTATGTTCTATTTTATATCTTTCTTTTCGTTTTTCTCTTTTATAAGGAGAGAGGTATATGTTAACAAAATTAGGAACAGAATTAGAAAAAGATGTGTATGTTACACGTTATATGACTAATTTTAAACGATTAGTTCTTATGTCTGATAAAAATAAAGAATTAACTGCACGTGAGGAACATTTATTAGTATGTGAAAAAGAGTTATGTTCCTTATTTTATGAACAATTTAAAAAACGACATGGGCGTGCGCCTGATGAAGTTATTTTGGACGAAGAAGTCAAGAAAAACTTTATTGAGCGTGCGCATGTTTTTGCACGTGCACCAATGGTTATGGACGAAGCTAACTTTATTAAATCTCATGTAGATCAAATAAAAAGAGTTCGTGAAATGCGTATGGAAGATTATTTACCTGATAGCTATTATCACATAATACAACGTGAAGAGCAGTTAGCAGGGCAATATTTTAGAGAACATGATGATTATCCATTTGGTTATGAAAGTTTAATGATTAGTCGTTCATTGGACGTTGTAAATCAGGGGTTAGAACGGTTGTTAGAAGCGTTTTATGAAAATTATCAAGTATACTATCGTCAATATAGATTGGAGTGTTAAAACGTGTTACAGAGCGAATTAAAGGCTATTTTTGATATGCGATCAGATTTTTATAAGAAGTATTCTAAAAAGTCTATTCCGTATATGTTGAAAAAATATTATTTTTCTGTAACGGAGGCAGAAGTTGACGATGAAGATATTGTTTATATGGAAGAGTATAAACAATATTTATTAACTATGGGTATTGTTGAAGAACAAGTACCTTTTAAGAAAGAATTTATAGCGGAGTATGCTTTTTCTAAATCAGCAAGTTTAATTGTTGAAGGGTATTATTTGAGAAAACCAACTGGAGAAAAAATGTACACTAGTTATTACTATACTGTTTATCGTAAAGGGTATGTAAAGAAAAAAGGTGATATAGGGATAACCATTTATTTAGAAAAAGCTACAAAACAACGTTTTTTAAAGTGGTTTGAAAGATATTTAAATTATTATATACGAGGAGGAAACCAATGAAATTTTTTAAACGAAAAAAAATACCTAAGCAAGAAAGATTAGTTGATAAGAAGGAAATTAGCCCTAAAACGGCAAGAATTGTATTTTTAAGTGCCTTAGGGTTAATGGTTGCGACTATTCCATTGTCGTTTTTAATGGCTAAAAATGCGAATGTAAATGCTACTCAAAATAAAGATAATTTAGTAGAAATTCAAAAGCAATTATCTAGTGAAGCAGATGAAACGTTAAATGAATTTTTAGCGCAACGTTATTTAAATCAATTTATAACAGTTTATATGAATAAGCCTAGTGATGAAGAAGCGTTGTCAAAAAGAGAGAAAGAACTTTCAACGTTTTATGTAAATAAATTACCTAAAGAGGGAGAAACCAAAGTGTCACAAAAGTTGGTATCTTCTTCTTTTTTTAGTTTTGATAAGCAAGGAAAGGAGTATTTAGCAAAATATGTTGTTACGTATGAAGTGAATTATCCAGTGGAAAAAGAGCGGACGGTTACGAGAAAAGAAGGGGATAAGACTATTTCTGAAAAACAAAAATATAAGGAACAAGAAAAAACAGAGCGTACTGTCTTATTAACCATTCCTTTTATTCAAAAAAATAATCAGTTTAAAGTTGTATCTTTACCTTATTATTCAACGATACCTAGTTTAAAAGCGGGAAATGTTGATGGAAAGACAATTTCAGCAAATTCATTTGATCGTGTAGACGAAAAAGAAGAAGCGAAGTTGAAAGACTTTTTAAAACAGTTTTATCAGCTATATGCAAGTGATGATATTAAACAAATGTCTTATATGATGGAAAAACCAGAAGTTTTAGGAAAAGGTTTTTCTGTAGAAATGTACGAACCAGCTTTTTATAAAGATGGTGAAAAATATTTGATTGTAGATACACCAATTATTTATGAAGGAAATAATGGAAATAATCATAAAGAGTACATTGTATTAACTGTAGTTCGTCAAAGCGACAAATTTTATATAGAAAAATTATCACATGATTTAGGGGGCGTAGTTAAGTGAATTACTACAAAAAATTAATTAATCGCATTAAAAAAATGGTTGTTTGTTCATGGCAAAAAGTTAGTGTTGCATTGTTTGCTGTGGTAATGAATTTTTATGTGGCTTTGCCTGTTTTGGCAGCTGGTGGAGATCCTAGTGCTGAAGGATTGGTTGACTATGTTTTAAGCAAGTGGGTAGCACCTATTTTTACATTTGCTGTTGTAGTTTATGCGATTAAAGAAGGTATTAATCAAAAATTCGTAAAAGCAGTTGGTTTAATTGCTTTAGGTGCGGTTGGCTACTTCTTTATTAAAGATCCAGCAAGTTTCTTAGATAGTTTATCAAATATTCCAAAGAAAATGGGCTTTTAGGAGGGTATATGAGTAATAATTCAGAAAAACCACGAAAAGAAGTATTTGATTATAAAGAGCCTTTTCATGCGCCACAAATGGTAAGAGAAATTACAAAACGTTTTAAATTACGTAATGCGATACCCGCACAAACTTTTTTTGTTGGTGGTTTTACAGCTGTATTTGTGGGGGTGTTGTTATATTTAATACGTGGTTTTGATCAATTGTCGGTTTTTTTGACAGTGACTGCTTCGTGGGGAATGATTGAACTTTTTAATCGTGTCGAACCTGATGGAAAAAAAGTTCATATATTTTTGAAAGATTATGTGTTGTATATTTTCACTTATCAGTTGAAAAATCAAGTTTTACAGCATGGTCGTTTTATTAAATTGAATAAGCATGAATTAGTTTATGAAAGAAAAACAGTAGCTGATTTGTGTGTAAAAGAACCAGAAGAAGGACAATGAGATTCATTGTCCTTTTTCAATTTTAGTATAAGGAGAGTGTTTTAATGGCTACAAAATTTAAAATTCCTGCAAAGAAGATTTATGGCAATCTTTTAGTAACAGAAACAAATGAAGTATGGGCGTATTATCGTGTACCTTTAGAGAATATTTCAGGACAAAACAAAGAGAAACAAGAAGAATATAAAGAGTCAGTAGAATTATTTTTGCAAGGATTACGAAAATATAAAGAGTTGGAAATTAGTGTAGAACCTGTGTCATTTGAATTATCGGAACGTGTATCATTATTGAGTCAGTCTTTTGATGAAGCTAATAAAGAGTTAGCTGAAAATATTGAAGAAAGAACTGTTCAGATTTTGAATGAAGAATTAAAATTTTTAACAAGTGAACGATTGATTGTTGGTGTGAAGTTAAGTAGCACTTTTACAGCTAGTACATTTAAAGGGAAATGTATTCAATATTTGGATCAAGTAGTTTATCGTGTTTTGGCATTAGGTAATTATGAAATTATGATAGACCGTGAATTTTTAGAACGTTATAGAGCAACAGAAGAAATGGTCTTTCAACGCTTTGGTGCGGTTCGTGGGTCACGTTTAACTCAAAAAGAATTACGACACCATATAGAATATCCATTTGTACGTGGTTTAGATAGAGCTTTATCTGAAATGTCTGATATGAACGAAGGGCTTCATTCGTTGACAGATAGTATTATTGATACGAAAGAAAATCAAGGATATATTGAGCTGTCAACAAAGGCTGGAAAGTCTTATGTATCATTATTACCAATATATAAATTTCCAGTGAATATGTGGTTAAATCATGTAGTTTCAAAGGTTCAGGAGTTGCCATTTCCTGTAGAATTTCAGCTAAAAGGTAAATTTGTTCCTTTAAAAGGAGCAAATGGGCTTCAAGGGAAAAGTAAGCGTGCTAATACTCGTCTGAAGAATTTTGCGCAAGAATCTCTGGAAATGGGAGATTCTGAAAAGAAAAGTGGTCGTTTAAATCGTTATATTTTAATGAATTTAGATGAAAAAATTGAAAAAAGAGAGCCAATTATTAAATGGTTTGGTATTTTTGCAGTGTTTGGTTCTACATTAGAAGAATGTAGAAAACGTTCAGCACAAGTTATAGATTATTGTGAATCGATGAAAGTTGAAGTTGTTAATGGTTTAGCTGATCAAGATGTATTGTTCCATGCTTTTTTAGCAGGACAAGAAAGTACTTTAATGAAAAATTGGGTACATTATACGACAGCGCAAGGAATTTCAGAATTAATGTTTGGAGTAGATAATCGTATTGGTGATAGAGTTGGTTTTCCAATTGGTCGTGTTTCAACTTTAGGTAATGTAGATGGTTTGAAACCTGAACAGATAGCTAGAGCTTGTCGAAAAGTAGTTATGTTTAATCCGTTTTTGGCTAATCAAGCAGAAGTGGCTGGTAAAGCTTCTAGTTCTCCTCATATTGCGATTACTGGTCCGACTGGAGGAGGAAAATCATTTCTTGCAAAATTGATTTTCTTTTATTGTAGTTTGTTAACAGGTAAAGGATTATATATTGATCCAAAATCAGAATATAAAAAATGGCTAATGAAAGTAGCAGATAATCCATACTATCAAGAACATTATCCGTTGTTTGTGGCATATATCCATTCATTTCATTTTGTAACGTTAGACCCTAACCAGAAGCAAAATGAAGGCGTACTTGATCCATTGAATTATTTATCAGGAGCAGAAGTACAAGATACTTTAGAAACGATTTTTGAGCAAATTTATGATTTTTCTACTAAAGAAGATGCTCGAACAGAAATGTTAAAAGGGATTAAGTCGGTTATTGCACGTAAAGAAGAAGGTCAGCAGGTTGGTTTATTAAATGTTTTGGATTATATGGTTGAATGTGGAAATGAAGAAGCTGTAAAATCAGGAAATGCAATTTTAGAACGAGTAGAGGGTTCAATTTTAGAATTAGCATTTAGTCGTGGTGAAAATAATGGTTTGAATTTAACGGAACATATAACGATTTTAGAGGTTGCAGGTTTAGATATTCCAGATGCAAAAGAAAGTAGTAGAAATTATACGTCAAGTCAGCGTAAGTCATTGGCATTGATGATGTGTTTAGGTAAGTTTTGTGAAGCTTTTGGATTGAAAGATCAAGAAGAAAATACGTTTATTTTATTTGATGAAGCGTGGGTGTTTAGTTCTTCTAGGGGTGGAAGTAAAGTGATTAAAGCTATGCGTCGTGTGGGACGTACGTTTAATAATATGTTGGTTTTAATTACTCAATCGATTAAAGATACGCAATCAGACGAAGATTCAGGTAATTTTGGACGTATTTTTGCTTTTGATAAGAGTGATGAACGAGAACTTATTTTAGAGCATGTGGGGTTAGAAGTAACGTCAAAAAATATTGAATTTTTACGTAGAATGCCACAATATCATTGCTTGTATTTAGATATTTATGGACGTGTAGGTCGTATGTTAGTTTATTGTCCGTTTGAAGAAGTAACTGAAAGCTTCCGTACAGTTGAAAGAAATGAGAGTGCGAATGCTGAAGAACAATTTGTGGCATAGAAGGAGGTTAGACTATGTTATCAGATTATTTTGATATAGATTCCATTTTGTCGTTAGTAAAAAAGGCAGATTTATTGTCAGGGCTTGATGAAAAAATGGTTGGTGGTTTAAATGGGCTTTTAAATATCTTGTTTTCTATGGGAAAAAGTATTGTAGAAGCAAGTAATTTTTTAGTTGAAAAAATTTATAATGTAGATATTTTGAATAAGAGTATTGATAGTGCATTTAATTCAGGCAATGCGGTATGGGATAATCTATTTAAAACATTTGGAACATTTTTTGTCATGATGGTGTTTATTTATGGCATTAAGGATTTTTTTCGTCATGGCATGGAAAGATTATTTGTTCGTTTGTTAGTGTTAGCTAGTTTGATTGTTGTAGGAACTGGTTTTTATTCAAGTGGAAGTGATTTTTTAAAGAAAATCAATACGGTTTCTAGTAATGCACAAACAGAATTAGTAAGTGTTATGGCGCCGAATGTATCTAAACCAGCGGAACAATTGGTATCTGATTTAGGATTAACAGAACCAGATACAGTTACTGGTCAAGTTCAAAATATGATGTATTATCGTTTTGTTTTAGCACCGAGCTTGTTGATGAATTTTGGGAAAACTGATGTATCGACAAATACTATTAACGAGTATACTGCTAAACGAGGAGAATATACAAAGGAAATAGAAAAAGAAATTGAAAGGAAAGTAGGAGAAGCGTCAGAAAAAAATTCTTATTTAACAGGAAAAAAATTGGGTCAGAAATGGGCAATTTTAATTAATTCAGGGATTGACTTTGTGATTGTAGCAGGTGTTATCTTAGTAATTTCTGTAGCGAATTATTTAACACAGCTTTTTATTTTGATGATGGTGTTACTATCTCCTATTTTCTTAGCACGGGCATTATTGCCAGATAATGAACAAGTATTGTTTAATGCAGGAAAATTAATTTTGGGAGCTTTTGCGGTAAAAGTAGTACTAGGAATTGGGTTTGGTTTTGTATTTATGGTTTTAGGCTGGCTTGATTCTGCATTTGGTACAACTACTTTTTTAGGTGTAATTGCTTCTTTATTTGTTAAGATTATTTTGGTAGTGTTAATTAAGAAAAATTGGCGTTGGTTTGTGTCTGTTCTTAATCGACAACGTGTAGATCGAATGCCAGCAACTGGTTTTTCTCGTTCTAAATTTAAAAAAGATGTTACACCGTCTGTTGATTCTATACCACAAGAAGTGAAAGCTCCTATTCAAATTGAAGGACAAGGGCGTAGTGATTATGCGGATAATATAATTTTGCAATCTGCATTAGATGAAGTTCAACCAACGAGAGCCGAGAATTTTGCACAAAAATTAGGTTATATGTCTGAAAGAGGATTAGGTAATACATTAAAAGATAGTTTAAGTAATAAATATCAAGATTCTAAATTATCAAGTGCCGTAGATAAAGTAACTGGTTTTGATCCAAAAGAACAGTTATCTAATTTAGCAAATGCGTACCATGCAGGTAAATTTGATGCCTTTGAAAAACATGGGTTTTTAGATAATGATTTTGATGTGCCTGTTGATCCATTGTATTATGATGATATTGATCGAATGACGCGTTTTGAAGCGGAAGGAGATAATAAAAATAGAACTGTTTTATCTGAAGAAGAGAAAAAGAAAAATCGTAGATATTGGAATGGAGAAGCTGAAAGTTTTGAAGAACGTTTAGCAAAACTTAGAGGCGAGTCTTTTAATTATGATGTATCTTTTGATGGTTTTGAATTAGAACCTGAGGAATGGACACAAAATTATTCTTTTTTTGATAGTAGTGTGGATCAACCAGAGAAGCAAGTAAATGATCAAGAAGAAAATAGAAAATTTGATGTTCGTTATTCTACAGAAGAAATGCTAAACAACGATAAGGAAATACAAGCAGAAATTCAGCCTGAAAAAGAACGTAGAAAAGAGACAGAAACGTTGTAAAATCAATGAAAAAAGTCTTTTCTGAAAATATGGTATTTGATATAATAAAATAAAAAAGAGGTGGCTTATGAAAAAGTTTATACCAGTTATTTTATTAGGTATACTGTTTGTGTTTTCGGCGTGTGGGAATAGTAAACCAGATAAAGATATACAAGATGTGATCGATAAAGTAGTAAAAGAAGAAACAAAAATTAACAATGCTTCGGATGAAGTAAGAGAGGGAAAACGAGAACCCTATAAATATACGGAAAAAGATTTTAGCTTTTTGATTTATCGAGATAAAGAAGCTAATAATTATATAATGAATGTTTGGGTTCCGTATGAAGATAAACCTAGTCATTTAGAGTACTATTATAGTTATAATGAAAATAAAGAATTGAATGATACAGATTATAAATCTGATTTTCAAGAATGGAAGTCTAGTGGAAATTACGAATTGGTTTATAAATCAGGGAAATTTAAAGAATAAGGAAGCATTGTAGAGATACGGTGCTTCTTTTTTATCTAATAAGAGTTCTTTAATCAATCAGAAAATCTTTTTTGAAAATATGATATTTGCTATAATAAAACAAAAAAGAGGTTTTTTATGAAAAAGTTTATGTTTGTTATTTTATTAGGGGTACTATTTGTGTTTTCAGCGTGTGAAAATAGTAAACCAGATAAAGATACACAAGAAGTGATTGATAAAGTAATAAAAAAAGAAACAAAAATTAATAATGCTTCTGTAGAAGTAAAGGAAGGACGACAAAAACCTTATAAATATACAGAAGAAGATTTTAGTTTTTTAATTTATCGAAATAAAGAAGCTAATCGTTATATAATGAAGGTTTATGTTCCTTTTGAAGATACACCAAGTGATTTAAACTATTATTATAGTTACGATGAGAACAAAGTATTGAATAGAACGAATTATGAATCTGATTTTCAAGAATTGAGGTCTAGTGGAAACTATGAATTGGTTTATAAATCAGGAAGATTTAAAAAATAAGGAAGTATTGTAGAAATACAGTACTTCTTTTTTTGAAATAAAATAATTAAGAAGCAATGCTTTAGGGCATTGTTTTTTTATTTTTAAGGAGGATTTTTTTGAAAAAATATTTGATAAGTTTGTTATTGCCTGTAATCCTTTTTTTTCTTCCGTTATTGTTGGTGTTAGGATTTTTTACTGCAAATGTTAGTGAATCAGGTTTTACTCCACAAAATGAACAAGAACGAGTTGCTCAGCAAGTTGTCAGTTATGTTACAACGCATGGTGGAACAATTGAGTTTGCTTCCGCGTGGATAGGTAATATGGAACATGAGAGTGGTCTAATACCTTCTCGTATTCAATCAGATAGGTTATATGATGAAACATTGGCTATGAATCCTAGTATTGGTGGTTATGCAATGGGATTAGGTCAATGGGATATGGGTAGACGTGTTAATTTGCTTACTTTAGCAAAAGAAGGGAAAAAAGATTGGAAAACTGTAGGTTTTCAGATGGATTTTGCATGGAACCATGATGGAGCAGATAGCACATTATTAAAAAATATGTCTAAACATAATGATGTAGAAAAATTAGCAGTCGATATTTTGAAATTATGGGAACGTGCAGGTACAAAAGATGATCCTGTTGAGCAAATAAAAAGAAAAACGAGTGCAATGAATTGGTACAAACGTTTAACAAGTGGTAGCACAGCTAATGTTGGCGGTGGAAAAATAGATGTTTTAGAAAGTGTATTGGGTCAAAGAATAAATAATGGACAATGTTATGGCTTAACAGCATATTATGTAGAAAAAATGGGTGGACCGCAGTTGATGAACTCGGGAAATTGGTATGCTAGTCAAATTGGAGAAGATTATGATTGGAAAAGTTATCATTGGACAGTTATTCGTAACCCAAAATATGAAGATGTAAAAGCAGGAGATGTTATCAATTGGGCGCCAGGTGGAGCAGCCACTAGTGAATATGGACATACTGGTACGACACGTTTCCCTATAAATGTATAAACATGAAATGGGAGAATTTATCCTTCTGGATAAATGATAACTAATAGTTCGATAGTTGGAATGAAAGCCGTCATGTTGGCTGAAACAACTAGTCTGATACTCCTACATGCGTGAAATTTTAACAGAAATTCCAGGTATGAAGTTAGGTGAAGTCGGCTGAACAATGCCTAAGTGAAATGTACAGTTCATAAGGCAGAGGATAGGTCGGGACGCTATAAACTATCTATGGTGAGAATGTTTCCAGCGAGAAACTGACGAACTTGCGAATGTACGGATCTATAGTCCGACGTTTATCGAAAGAAAACGGCTTACGTTATGTAAGGAATATTACCGAAGAGTAAGAGTCTGTGTTATGAAATTCGGGATAGTTAACAATGAAACTATAAATATTCAGGTCCACAGTAAGCACCTAAGGGTAGATATGCAAAGCTAGAACTATTGGAACGTGGAAAGCGAGAAACACTTATGCCAAACGACTGTTATCGGAGTGTTGAATATAAGATTTTACAAATCGAAATTTCTTAATTCTCGTGAGAGTAGGGGCACAGTACTGATGAAGCGTGTAATGAACGTGGAGGGATAGCCCCAAGACTTGTTCTTTGAAAAATGAATACTGCTAAATGAAACTCACAGGGTCTGGTAAGAGGATGGGACTATTTAGAATAGGAGAAGTAACCATCGGTGAGTACTGAATTAAGATATTATGAGTATTACAATATGCAAGAAACTTTTGATTGGTTATATCAAAGAAGTTTAGAGAATCGAACAAAGGGAATCAATTTGTTCGATATTATTATATCAGAACGAAATATATTGTTAGCCTACAGAATAATTAAATCAAACACGGGCTCAAAAACAGCTGGTGTAGATAATCAAACAATCTCAGATTATAAAATGAAGAATAAGGCTCAGTTTATTCGAGAAATTCGAGAGAGTTTAGTTGATTACAAGCCAGAAATGGTTAGAAGGGTTGAAATTCCCAAACCCAATGGAAAAACAAGGCCTTTAGGAATACCCACAATGAGAGATAGGTTGATTCAACAAATGTTTAAACAAGTGCTTGAACCTATTTGTGAAGCACAATTTTACAAACACTCTTATGGATTTCGACAAAACCGCTCGACAGAACATGCAATTGCTAGGTGTAACTTTGTTGCCTACGCTTGTAAATGTCATTATGTGGTTGATGTAGATATAGAAGGATTCTTTGACAATGTTAGTCATTCAAAAATGATTAAACAACTGTATACCATTGGTGTAAAGGACAGACGTGTACTGGCGATTATCTCTAAAATGCTAAAAGCTCCCATTAAAGGAATTGGCTCTCTAGATAAAGGAACACCACAAGGTGCGATTTTATCTCCCTTATTATCTAATGTAGTATTAAATGATTTAGATTGGTGGATTGCTAATCAATGGGAAACGTTTCAAAGCAGATACCCTTATAAAGATAATGCGTATATGTATAGTGCTCTAAAGAAAACCAAATTAAAAGAAATGCATATCGTTAGATATGCGGACGACTTCAAGATTTTTACAAATACTCCAAAATCAGCAATCAAAATATTTCATGCTGTTAAAGGATATTTGAGAAATCAACTTTCACTAGATATTTCAAAAGAAAAATCAAAAATAACGAATTTGAGGAAACGATACTCAGAATTTCTAGGCTTTGAGATAAAAGTTGAAAAGCAAAGAAAAGGGAAATATGTTTCTATCTCCAGAGTATCTAGAAAAGCCAAAAAGAAAATAAAGAAAGACGTCCGTCAAAGAGTAAAACGAATTCAACGTTATCCGACATTTGAAAATATCAAAAACTACAATTTATTTGTCAAAGGAATTCAAAATTATTATCAAAAAGCAACTAGAGTAAATCTAGACTTTTCAGATATATATTACTCTTGTTTGCCAGCCCTATTCAATCGTTTAAAATTTATTGGGAAATATGAAATACCTAGAAGTCCACCTTTGGTGTACAAGAAAATTTACAGTTTGAACCATCGAACTTTTCGAGTAAATGGAGAGTACCTTTATCCAATTGAATGTATTAAATGGGATAAAGCATGGCCATTTAGATCAACAGTAAATAATTACACCGAACAAGGAAGACTAGAGCGTATCAAAATGTTAAAACCAAAAATAGGCTCAGAATTGATAAAAATGGGTCAAAAGTATTCAGAAAATCAATCTATTGAATTTCTGGATAATAAACTCTCTCGTTACTCTATGCAAAATGGTAAGTGTGCTGTTACAGGAGAATTTCTAACCTCTGAGATAGCACACGGACACCATATAGTACCTAAGAAGCAAGGAGGAACTGATGATTATCAAAATATAGTCATAGTTCACGAGTGGATTCATAAATTAATCCATGCCAAAACAAAGCAAACGATTGAAGAATATTTCAATGTGCTTCAGTTAAATGAAAAGCAATTGAAGAAACTCAACAAATATCGAAAAGAATGTAATTTAGCAGAAATTCATTTGAAGTAAAGAAGAAGTTGGAACGCCGTATGCGGTGAAAGTTGCATGTACGGTGTGGAGCAGGGGAAAAGCCGGAGAGCGAACTATTATCATTAGCTAAGGTAATAGACAATCAAAGGCTTACCTATTGCTATGGGTTGTTGCTAGCGTAGATGGTAATGGGAAATTTACTACTTATGAGCAAAATGGTATTCAAGGTGAAATTGTAGCAAAATATGTGCGTCAATGGGGAAAAGATTTTCCAATTACGACGAGTTTAGTGAGAAAGGACGTAAAATGATGAAAAAAATAGCTGTTGGCATAAGTTTTATTTTAGTAATGTTGCTTGTGTTTTTTTTACCAGTAGGAAAAGAAAAAGTTGAAGAAAAACAAGAAAAAATTGAAACAGCAACTAGTGAAACGATTATTTTGTCGTCAGAGAGCGATTCTAGTATGTATTCAGAAGAAAAGACTAATGAATCTACTGAAGAGGTTATTGAAACGAGTTCTAGTGAAGAAAAAATGAGTGTAACAAATAAAGAATTGTTAGAGTCATTTGGAGAAGCTTATGCGAATTATAGCAGTATTAATGATCGCAATGAAAAATTAAAAAAATTAATGACTGCTGAATGTATTAAAAAGAATGGAATTGATGTAAAAACAGCAGTTCAATTATCTAGTGAAGGAAATGTAGAAACGATTTATCAATCAGAAGATAATAAATATGCGATAGTTTTGACATGTAAGCAATCTGATAGAGTTATACGGGTGTTGTTGTTAGTAAGTGTGAAGGACGGAAAAATTTCAGAAATGACCTATAATACTATTAAACAAGAGTATTGAAATGTTCGGGTTTTAAGTTAGTTCATTGAATGCCTGATGATTGAAATGTTCGTTTTTTCAGAACACTGCTTGTGAGCGGTGTTCTTTTTTTTTGCTTTTGGTATGTTTACCATTGCATTGATTGGTTTGGTTGTGAAATTGCTAAATAATGACAAAAAAAAGTAACCAGTCATTAACTTTAGCAGGTTAACTGGTTACAATTTGTAATTAAATCTTGCTACCGTCTTAAACGGTTCTACACGAGGGCGTGTTAGTAGCACGTCCTTTTTACATACTTATAATAACATACTTTGGGTATGTGCGTAAACTTTTTTATACGTTTAAAATAAAGAAAAGTGTTGTATACCAATTGTGACAAAAATGTAAGTTTTTTTGTTTTATAAGTAATTGACGTAAGTATACCTTTGTTATATTATTTTAATATAGAAAGCGCTTTCTTTGTTTATGGAGGTGGTTTTTTTGAGGTTTATAAAAGTAATTATTTTAAGTTTTTGTGGTCTTTTATTATTAAGTAGTTGTGGTAGGGTTATTTTTGATTCTAAAAGTAAATTACAAGAAGCACAGGAGCAAAAAATTATAAAGTACGAGCAGGAAGTAGCAAATTTTAGAAAAGTTTCTAGTCAGGAATTATTTGATGTTACAGGAAATGAAGAAAAATTTATTTATTTTGGAAAAAAAGAGTGTAAATATTGTCGTAGATTTGTTCCTAAATTGAAAAATGTATTTGAGCAAAAAAAGATAATGGTAAATTATTTAGACACAGGGGTTTTATCTGAAGAAGTAAAAAAAGAACTTCTTAATAAATATCAAATACAAGAAGTACCAACGCTTGTTTATGTTGATAAAAAGCAAAATTTTAATTATTACGATGAAAATGAAATTCGTTTAGACGATTGGGTAGATCAGCAAGTGAACTACTCACCACTTAGCTAAACCTAACGGTTTTTAACGCTTGAAGTGGGAGCTTCTTGGGAATAGAGCATACTTGATAGCTTATTTTTTCACTAACAGCGGTGTCTCTTGTTTACCAAGCTATCCCCGTAGTTCCTACGGTTTTTGGATGTATTGTAACCTAAGCTAATGCTTGCATTCGTAGACCTTCGGTCAGAATATTCACACTAGCGTTGATGTCTCGATCGTGATGAGCATGACAAACAGGACAAGTCCATTCTCGAATTTTGAGAGGTTTCTTGCCGTCTTTATGTCCGCATTCTGAACAAATCTGACTAGACGGAAACCATTTATCAATCTTGATAATCTCACGTCCGTACCACTCAGCTTTGTATTGTAATTTAGTTACAATACTTGACCAAGAAACATCAGAAATGCTCTTTGCTAATTTATGATTACGCAACATACCTTTTGTGTTTAAGTCTTCTATACAGATAATATCGTGATTTTTGATTATTTCTGTACTCAACTTATTCAGAAAATCAGTACGTTGATTCATTACTTTTTCATGTAATTTAGCAACTTTTCGTTTTTGTTTTTGATAGTTCTTTGCTTCAAAAAGATTGACGCCTTTCTTTTTAGCTAGAAGAGCACGCCTTGACAACTTGCGTTGTTCACGTTTGAGTTTCTTTTCCATTTTGGAAGTGAATCGATTATTATCAATCTTTTGACCGTCAGAAAGAATCGCAAAGTCAGCAATGCCCAAATCAATACCAATCGCAGAGTTGGTTTTAGGTAATTCACTAACTTTTTCTTTGCATAACAAAGAAACATAGTATTTTCCGCTAGAATGACGTGATATTGTAGCAGATTTGATAATCCCTTTAGGTTGTCTATGGAGCTTAATTCTAACTAATGACTTCAATTTAGGGACTTTGATAAATTTACTATCCAACAAAGCTATTGTTCCATTTTGATTGTTGGTGGTATAACTTTGGACAGGATTTCTTTTACTTTTGAATCGAGGAAATCCAACGGATTTATCTCGAAAGAAATTCTTGTATGCTTTATCTAAATTAAGTTGGGCATTGGCTAAAGCAAGGCTATCAACTTCTTTCAAAAACGGAAATTCTTTCTTGTATTTAGCGGGTGTCGGAAAAGTCATTTTTTTAGAAGAATCATTTTTAACTTCTTCATATGCCTTTTTTCGGTCATCAAGCATTAGATTGTAGACCTTACGAACACAACCAAAAGATTTGGCAAAGAATATTTCTTGTTCCTCTGTTGGATAGATTCTGAATTTGTATGCTTTTAGTCGTTCCATAAGGTTCACCTACTTTCTATTTATGATTGTTTCCTTGATTTTGGATATACTTCTTAATCACATCAATTGGTGCGCCACCAGTTGTCAGAAGACAAAAACTTTTAGACCAGAACATTTCTTTCCAAAGAAATTGTTTGACTCTTGGAAAGTCACGTTTTATCAATCTTGAGCTGGCACTTTTATAGGCATTGATGAATTTTGTCAGTTCTGTTTTGGGTTGAGCTTTGAACATGATATGAACATGGTCTGTATCGTGATTCCACTCAACTAAAGTAATGTGATACGATTCCGAAATTCTTTCAAAAGTCGCTTTAGCATAATCTGATATTTCATCATCAATCACTTGTCTACGATATTTCGTTACTAAAACAAGGTGGTAATAAAGAAGAAATACTGAATGATTATTTGTGTCTAATTCCATTGTTATATCAACTCGTTTCTCATATAGACTGATTATAACATAAGATAAACTAAAAAGGCAATATGCCTTAACTGTCGGTCTTCGAGTTACCAACGGTAACCCTCATACCGAACGGCATTCATCACCCACCTATAGAGGATGGGCGACTTCTGCCTAATTATGTTAAAAAGTTAGAGCTGTGGTTAGAGCCTAACTTAAACAGTAATCCAAAGGATTCTGGTGGAGAAAATACTAGTCCACAGCGCCTAACTCAATTATATAAAATAACAGCTAAATAAAAAAGAATGGCTGATTAATTGAGTAATCTAAATATACAAGGAGGAAATAAAAATGAAGCGATTGGTTATATTTTTGTTAAGTGTGGTAACTGTAGGTTTATTTGTTTATCCTAGTGTAGTGTTTGCAGAAGTGGTTAACGATGAAGAAATTACGGATCCAGATATTTCATTAGATGATGTTGATTTTTTAAGAAATGATTCTATGAATGCAATTATTCAACCTAGAGGCATTGGAGGGTGTCTTTCAGATGAACGTTTAGGAAGAGTTCCTCCTGGTTATTGTCGTAGTGGTAGAATTACAGTTCGTATTAATTCTGCGCAACGGAAATGTTTAGTTAATTTATTTGGTGCAGGAATTACTGCTTCTATATCAGGAAATGTTGCTAGATTAGTTGGAGGTGTAGCAATAAGTTATTGGAAAAATTGTAGATATTTAGTTTGATGGAGGAGGTTATTTTTATGAAAAGAAAGGGAGTTTTAAAAAAAAATACTATTTACTTTTATATCTTCTTTGTTGCTATGGCAGTTATTCAAACTATAGTTAGTGATGGATTTAATTTAATAGAAATATGTAAATTAATTGGGTTGTCAATAGTAGTATTTGGGGGTATTGCTTTAGTAGAACAGTTATATTATAAGTTAAAAAAATAGTTAGTATTTAAAAGTGTAAGTTTAGTAGAATTAAGTAGTTATTGTGTACGAATATTTTAGTACTTTTAATGATAAAATAACCGTTCATTAACTTTGGTTAGTTAAAGAGTTTCTACATGAGGGCGTGTTTATAGCACGTCCTTTTATATATCTATAAAAGCGTTAAGAAAAAATTTGCACGGAAAAAATATTTAAATTAAAATAGTTGGTATTCAAGTATTCAAGTATTCAAGTATTCAAAAGTGGAAAGTCTAAATTTTGATTTAGGAATAAAAAATTTTTGTTAGGTTGTTAAAAAGCTATATATGATAAAAGATAAATTATCATATATAGCTTTTTATAAAGTCTTAATTCTAATAATAAGTAATAGAAACAGCAAGAAAAATTGTATTAGGATACCAGTTTTTCGTAAGCAGTTACTATCTCTTTGAATTTGGTGTTTGCTTCTGGATCTGAATTTTTGTCAGGGTGATATTTTTTGACTAGAGTTCTGTATTGTTTTTTAATCTCTTCTTTGCTATCACCTTGTTTTACACCTAAAATTTTTCGATATGTTTCTAAATTGTCATAAGTGTAATTACTTGAATAAGAGTAATTTTGGTATGATTGTTGTTGTCTATTTTGGGTAGTTTTTTGTTGGTTGTTTTGTTTCTTTTTATCATAAGTGCTGTCTGAATAAGAGTAATTGTTTTTGTTATTTTGTTTTTGATAGTGTTGACGTTGTCCACCAAAAAATCCGTTTGAATAAGTGTTATTTTGTTTTTGTTGTTTAGTTTTAGTTGTTTTTTGAAAACCCAAAATTATGAATATTAAGATGTATGAAATGCAGGTTCCAATCCATTTGAGTATGATCCAGAATAGTTGAATTGGAAGCAATGCAAATTCTAACAATGGTAAAAGGATATTCCATGCAATTTTACATAAGTAAACAATAACTGAAATAATGAAGCCAATCATAACTAATGTTAGAAAGCTATTTAATAGAAATTCAGAAAAATTATTAATAGTACTCACTTCCTAAATTATGTGTTTTTTCTATTCATTTGGACAAGTGCAAATGTGTATTTGTGCAAATGGGCTATCTATTTTTTTTATCTCTATTTTCGTATGTTTTCATGTACATGTTAAACATAGTACGTTGTTCTTGTGAAATTGAATTTTCTAATCGGTTAAGTAGAGCACTAATTAAATCGTCTTGGGTTTCATAGTTTAATGTATTTTGTAAAGAATTAATTCTGTTGACGTTATGTTTTTGTAAACGTATTGTACTGTAGATTTTGTTTTTTCTTGGACGACCTACTGTTTTTTTTGTAGTTTCAGAAATTTGATTTTCTTTTTGAAAGTTTTCAATGTCGAATGTTGTTACTGGCTCGGATAGCTTTGTTTTAGGAATGTCTTTTGTGGTTTTTCTGTTAGGATCTCGTGTAAATTTTTTAACCATGTTAATCCTCCTTTACTCTATTTAGAACTTCGTCAGCAATTTTAGAGTATTCATTGTGAACTTTTGTATCGTGAAAATCCCAAGTTTTTGTAAAGTCTTTATCAGAAATTCCTTCTCTATCGTATCTTTTTAATCGTTCCATATGTCTAACTATATTTGAAAATACAGTTTGCTTTCCAAAGGTTTCTATGGAATCTTTAATGATTTGGTTATCAACACCAGAGTCGTTTTTCATTAGTACAGGCAATACACCAGCAATTCCAAAATCGACGTTTGTGTATTTATTGTAGAAGGTTTGAGCATAGTTCCAAAAAGCTTCTCCACCGTCTAAGGAACGCTGTTGTGTTTGTAATACAATAACAAGGTAATTGGCTGTGTAGAGTGCTGTGTTTGTAAAAACTGAAATAGTTGGTGGACAATCTAAAATAATGTAATCATAATCGTCTTCTATTTGTTCAAGTAGTTTTCCAAAATGAGCAATTCGATTTTCGAGATAGTTATTTTCTGTAGGGGGATATTTAAGTTCTAAAAAATCTGGATAGTTAACAAAATCAATATGTGAAGGCAATAAAAATAAGTTAGGCATATATTCGTTTATTGCAGAAGATAAGTTTTCTTCTTGGATAGCTACCATCATTGTTTTTTTTATGTTTAATGATATTCCGTGTTGTTTAGTGTAAGTTCTATCTAATAGTTGAGTAGAGTTTGCTTGTGGATCTAGGTCGCATAGTAATGTTTTATGTCCTTTTTTAGCTAGTTCGTAAGCAATCATAACCGAATTAGTAGTTTTACCTACACCACCTTTGAAATTACCAAATACAATTTTTTTTACCATAGTAGGCACCTCACTTTAAATATTTTTTTACTACATTTATATTTTACCATAAATAATTTCTTACTACAATAATTTTATTTAAAATTTACTATTTGTATATTGTACTATTTGTATATTGTACTATTTGTATATTGTACTATTTGTATACAAATAGTAACATGATATGTCAGGCACACTTCTTGATAAATAAGGTTTTACTATTTGTATATTGTACTATTTGTATATTGTACTATTTGTATATTGTACTATTTGTATATTGTACTATTTGTATATTGTACTATTTGTATATGGAAATAAAAAAGGGGTTTTTTTTATTTAAGGAATAGTTTACGATTGTAAATGAGAAAACTGCATAAAAAAAAACTACCCACGAACGCCAATTCGTGAATAGCAAAATAGATACATTATACATTTCCAAGTTGTTCTATTGCTATTATTATACCACAAAAAGAGGTGTAATGGTAGTTTTTTAAAACAAGAGAGGACAAACTCTTGCTAGTCTTTACTAGGAATAAAGGGACAGGTCATATGCCAGCCGATTCTATAAAATGGCGTTGCGGACATAAGCAAAGGTTACTCTCGTGACTTTGTGTCTTAAGGGTGGTGACTACCAGTAAAGGTCAGGGTGGCAAACAGGTTCCCGAAAGGAACGGTAATTGTCATTCAATGCTACGATTGGGCTGTTTGGTCGTAGGGAATGACAATGTGTGAACACACCAACTCACGAGAGATGTTACTAGTGGCTCCATGGCGTCGTGCTATACGTTAAACTTAGCAACAGGTTGTACTCTAAATGACGATTGAAAGTTTTATTTTTTTATCGTCAGAATAGGGTACAACTATGCCCAACACCATAACGCCAGAACTACCGTTAACATTTCGGGGGTTGGATATGCAACAGTTTTTACGTTTTTTTATTAAATTTTCATATGATTTTTGATAAAATGAAGAAAAGACTATAACATGGTGAGTGAGTATGAAACGAAAATTATATGATTTATTTTATAAAGAAATTGATGTACTTAGAGAAAAGCATTGTCGAGCATATTATGTAGAGTGTGATTGTGGACATTTAGCAATACGTAAAAACAAGACTACTAAGGATGTTTTTAGATGTAGTCTGTGTAAGAGGGAATATAGGCAAAAAAAGGTGTCAAGAATTGTAGAACAAATTTTTTAGGTGAAAAGTAATGCGGAAAGAATATGATCATTGGAAAATTGAAATTACTCGATGGAATAAAGGAAATATAGTAACGTATATTTCTTGTGATTGTGGAGAGTTGGCAGCGCTTATTCGTTGGAAACGAACGGAATATGAATGTAAAAGTTGTGGTAGACAGTATAAACGTGTATTTGGTGGACAGTATATAGAAACAAAAAGAAGAGGTGACGAGTAGTGGAGGAGAAAGGAAGTACTACTTATCATACATATGAATTTTTAAAGAAAAGAAAACATGATCCTAAATGGAGAGAAGAGTATTTACAAAGAAAAGAAGAACATACTATAGCGTTTATGTATAAAATTTTTTGGTTTTTGGTAGGCTTGAATATTGTTATTTGGACATATGGTTTCTATAAACATTTTTAGTTAAAATAACAAAAAATAAATATAAACGTTGAGTAATTTCACAATGTTTTTAGTAGGTAAATGTTTGTGAAATCAAAGGGTTTTGAACTATACCAATTTCAATTCACAAAGTTTGTATGAAAAGTCTTTGGTAATAGGGAAGGTTGGTTTAATAGGGATTATGTTAACTAGATGATTAAATAACAGAAAGGAATATCTTTATGGTAAATATTATGGGTGGCTAATAAAAAATGAAAGGAAGGATAAATTATGATTTTAGTACTAACTTTAGATAATGGTACTCGTATTATTCGATCTTGTGATGAAATGCGTGTAATAAAAGATGATGTTGAGCAATCAGTAAAGGATGTGAAAGAGGAAAAATCTGAAATATTGGATAATGGAATGGAAGATATGAAAGATTTAAATGAGGAATAGTAGTCTTTAAGTGTGTTTGTATTGGTTGAAAATTTTTGTTTTTTATGGTGTAAATGTGGAAAATGAAGTACAATGATTAAGGCAACTTGCCCCGTTAGGGGGGATTGTAATGCTGATTCAAATTATAACATTGTTTATCGCACCAGTTTTATCTGGTATAGCTATAGAGCTATTTTCTTATTGGTTAGAAAAGAAGGACAAAGACGATAAATAAACGCAAGTTGCTTTCTAACTTGAGTACTAGCTGTCGCAACTAGTACAAAAAAAACACCTCCCTTTCGTCGCGGTTAGGGAGGTGTTTTTCGTTGTAATGCTTTCAAATTATAACATTTCGCACTTTTAGTATAGCATAAAAGTAAAAAAGGTCAATATTTTTGATTTTTTAATAATGTAATAGTCGCAACAAGCAAAAAAAACGCCCAACCTATTCCAGTAGGTTGGGCGTTCGTGTTGTAATGCTATTCGAAATCATCACATTTCGCACTTTCAGTATAGCATAAAAGTAAAAAAGGTAAATATTTTTGATTTTTAAATATTAATATTGATTGATATTTATTCTTGTGATAATATTAATTTATGAAGTAGTATGAAAATAGGAACCCGTGCTTTATGCATTAAAACAAGTGATTTTTTAATTAGTAATGACTAGTTCACCTGTATGGGCTTTTGTTCATGGAGTATCTCTTTTTTGAGTTGCGCATGATAAAAGTTTGTTTAGGTGAATTTTTTTTTGTTAAATAGAATAAAAAAGTTCTATGCAAATTTGCATATTTTATGGTGAATATTGACAGTAATTTTTAATGATGTTATAGTTTATTCAAACAAAAAACGGGAACGTATGTTCGTTTTTTGTTTATAAAAATTTTAAAAAAAAAGTTGCTATTTTTTTCGAAACATGGTAGGCTTTTTTATGAGTTGAGGGAAACCCTCGTTTATCAATGGTTCGATGAAAATAAAAAAAGGGAGCAACCTTCTAACATCACAGGCTGGTAACCTGTTCGAGCGTTAGTCGGTTGACACTAAAACGACGCTTTAGTGTGCTACTCCCCAAAGTTATAGCCGAAGCTACAACGTGTATAGTATAACAAAATTAGCTTAAAATAGATAGAGTAAACTCTTGTATTTTTAGCTATTTGTTTACGTTTTTTAAGAATTCTGTTGAATTTTTAAAAGTTTGTTGTAGTGTAGACTATAACAATTTGGGAGTTATCACATAAAACGTGATAACTCCCTTTTTTGTTTTCTCGAATCAAGAAAATAAAAAAGGGAATCCTCAGCTCCTTGATCCTTGAAAACTGGATAGAATTTTTAGAGGACTTACTCGTTTGAGGTTAGAATCTAAAAATTCAACCCAAAAAGGTTGCTTCATAATACATTCGGAATGTGTATTATTATAGAGCATTTGAAGTGAAATTTCAAGATTTCTCTTACTTTTTGTGCGGTGATTGCGCCTGTGTGACGGTGCTTGAATCGGTCAGAGATGGCCGTTGATGATACTAGATGGAAGTATGAATTTACAAGTATTGGAACATGAGAAATACTCGGTGGAGCGTACAGAAAGTATGCAATGAAGCACTCATGATTTCGTTTGTTATGCGATGAGATGAGCGTGCAAACATAAGAGAATAATGGTGAAAAAATGTTAGCTGATTTATTAAAATTTGTAGATGATTTTGTTCAACGATTGAAACGTCAAAAACGAGCTTTTCGGTTACTTGATATTGAACGTGCTTATAGAATTGAGCAAAAAAGCAAAGGAAATCAAGGGATTGAATGGTCTAATATGTTACGTTTGAAAATTGTTAGTCGATTGTTAAAAGTAAAAGAAATACACCGGACTTATCGAACAAGAGCTGATGGGTTAATTTATTTATATTTTTATTTTGAATGATGAATAGTTAATAAAATTTTGAAGAAGAAATGAGGTTATTAATTTGGGTTTAAGTTATGTTTTAGTAAAGCCTGATGAATTAGGAAAATTATATTTTGGAACACATGTAGAAAGTATTGGTGAAACACGTAGACGTGGTCGTAGATCAGTAACAGTTGCAACTCATGAGGTTTATGAATTAATTACTGAAAAAGGTTCTTTAACAGTAAAAGTTCCTGTTAATGGTGCGCTTCGTGGTGATTTTTATCAAAAAGAAGTACGTTTGATTAATCCTAAAATTGTTAATCGCCCAGTACTTTATTTTAATCAAACAAGTGAAAGAGAAGAAGCACGAAATCGTTTATTTTTAGAAGCTGAAAGAATTGAATTAGTTGGAGGTAAAGCGTAATGAAAGAAAAACCAATTACATTTGATGAAAATAAAATTCCTGTTTTGTTTAATCAATCTGTAGGAAAAGTGACCTTTATTGCGGTGCGTGAAAATAAATATGAGCGTGATAGTGAAGGAAATTTAACAGATGTTGTTCGTTCTAAAAGTATTGAAGTTTCTAGTGAAATTCAACGTGAAACATTTAATGTTGATTTACCAGCAGATTTTGATCTATCACCATTTAAATTTGGTGATGTTGTTGAAATTGAAGGTGTAGATGTAGTAGAACCTTGGTCGCAATTACCTGCGGGGGAACGTTCTGTTAATAGTGTTTATACTGGTTTTTCTGCTGTTGCGACAGGTATTCGTAAAGTTACGTTGAATAATTCTCAATCTACACAAAATGAACCTCAAAAATCATTTGAAAAAGGAGAGAAAGGAAAGGACAAATAAGCCTTTCCTTTTAAACTATGGGTGTACGACCTGATATTCAAGCATTTACTCGTTTTGAGCTAGATTTTAAAGAGATTTTTGGAGAACGTGAAAAAAGTTCTGATAGATTGTATGAGATTTATTGGGAAAAAGCATTATCTTCAGATGAATCTAGTTTTTGTTATGAGAATAGATATGGCGAGATTGCTCGTTTTAATTTTTTTATTAATGAAAAAGAGAGTGATTATTGCCATGAATTCGTACAATTTTTAGATTATGAGGGAGTAGAGGTGTAGTGTAATGTATGAAGAACAAACGCAAGAAGCAAAACAAATTTTTTCAGAAGTTATGTTAAAAAGCCTACAAAAAGCGAAAGATGTTTATTTAGAAAAAAATTGTTTAAATGAAAAATTTGTTTTTATTGATTTGCATGTGTTACGTGATGAAGAAGTTGCATTAGGTTTTGACGATTTAATAAAAGAAGTTAATGTATTGAGTAAGTCATTAGAAGCAGATATTAAAGAATTTGTTCATGTATCTTATGACTATGGTTATTTTGTACCAAAATTTGAACGATTTATTGATTTAGAAAAGGTTCGTACTAATTTAAAAGAAGAATTGGTTTTGCAATTAAGTAATACAGTTCCTTATGGTTATGTATCGATTCAGTATTGGTATTCAAAAGTGCAACGTGTGCAATCCATTTCAGAGCTAGGAAAGTATGTTGATGATAATCTTGAAGCATTTGTTATAAAATATGCGGAAGATTGGGAATCACAAACAGAAATGTAGGTAAAAAAAGATGGAAAAAATAAATGATTGGATCACTTCGTTTCGATTAAGGAAAATAGTAAGGTTAAGAAATTTATATAAAGAATTAGAAGAATTGTGTTCAGAAGAATTCGATTTGTTGTATATAAATAATAAAACAAAACTTACTAAAAGAAAGTTCTTGCGTGGAGTGTCTTTATTTTTTATGCTGTTATTTTTCTTTTTAATGATAGCAGTTTATTTTTACGGCATGTCTGTTTTATTAAAAAATGAAATACATGCGACATTAAGTGCTAAAGATATAGAAATTTATAATGTGGTAATAAATGTATGGATTTCTGTATTGTTTATGTTTTGTGGTTTGAGTTTTGTATTGCTATGTTCTGTTATAAGAGATATAAGAAAAATTGAAACAGAAGTGTTAGCAATGGAATTAGTGTACAAAAGAAGAAGTTATTTTATTGAAGAGATTTGAGAATGGAGTGAGTTTTACATTGTTTCAAGTATAAAGGGATAAGAATAAGAAAATTTCATTATTCAGTAGTTAAATTTTATTTTTTTATGGCGTATCTTCCATTTTTGATAGGGATAGGCTTTTTTTGTTATTTAAAGGTATATCCAGTCATTCAACCAATGACAGAAAGAAATGTGTATGATTGGTCTGTATTAATGCCATATATTTTGTTAGTTGTAGGAGTATTAAGTATATCGGCTCTCTTGATAGGTTTGTTTTTTCGATTTAGCCGAACACATCATGGTTTTATGTTATGGATTAATCAAAGGCAAACTTTAGGTCGTATGATTATTGATAATCGATACTATTTAACGAAAAAGCATACTACAACTAGTAATGGTAAAACAACAATACAAGATAAAATAACCTATTTTCCAAAAATTTATTATCAACGAAAAGCTGGCTATATTTATGTTCGTTTTCCTTTAGATTTACGAAATTTTCAACAGCAATTTTTAAAGAAAGGGAAAGAATTAGAGCAGGCTTTTAAAATGGATTTGATGGAAGAAGTAAGAGAAAATGGGTTTATTTGTTTTAAATTTTTACATGATGTGAAGGTTAATCGTATTAATATTACAGAAATGCAAGTAGTAGGTACGAAAATTCAATTAATGAAAAATCTTTGGTGGGATTATAAATCTTCACCACATGCTTTAATTGTAGGTGGAACTGGTGGAGGAAAAACATTTTTCCTTTTTTGTTTGATTTATGCTTTTCTTAAAGCAGGTGCGCATGTAGAAATTTGTGATCCTAAAAAGTCAGATTTGAAACAGTTGAATAAAGTAACTGTTTTTAAAAATCATGTTTATTGGGATAGGGGTATT
>NZ_JBIOOZ010000002.1:0-66016 GCF_051712485.1 Enterococcus sp. DIV1206 | reverse complement strand
ACGTGATAAAAATGATGGACGGCAGCTTGATGAGCTACGGCCACGAAATGGAACAAAAAATGTGGAATCGAATCAGCGAATTGGAGAATCAGTACGAACAACAAGCGCCGTTGACGAAAGAACAACAGAAAGACTTGATGACCGCAACGAAAATACGGAATCAGTATCGACAACAAGCAACGGAAGTAGCAATGAAGGAACTGCTCAACTAGACGAAAATACGGCCATGTCGTTGTTAAAAGAGGAACTCCTTCAAGGAACAGGAACCGAGCATGGTAAGTATCGGGTTGTTCATTTTTTCAATAATGTAAAATCGCAGTCGTTACGTATTAAATTCTTAAAAGATGAATATGGATACTATGGCCATGCAGGACCAAATCAACCTCATGTGTCGTATTCTTCAAAAGGTGTTTCTATTGATGATATACAATATAGTTGGAAACAGGTTACGCAGACATTGGACGAACTTATTTTCACTAATCAGTATTTAATTGGTGGAGAAACTATTGGCTATCAGCAATATAGAAGTACACTAGATGATGATACATTCATAAAACAAAATGAAACGAAAAACAATAGCGAAAACTCTGAACAAGAGCTTTCGCTATTTGATTTTTCTTCAGATAATGTTGAAGCAGAAAACGTATTAAACACTACAATGACAGTAAGTTCTTCTCTTGAAGAAGAGCAATCCTTGCAAGAAACAGGACAAGCATTCTATTTTCCAGAAACAGAACATTTTTATGATACGAAACCGAAAGAGAAAATTCGAAATAATATAGCAGCTATTCGATTATCAAAAAAGATTCAAGAAGAAAATCGATTAGCTACTCCTGAAGAACAAGTGATTTTAGCTAAATATGTTGGATGGGGTGGTATTGCTGAATTATTTGATACACGTTCTGATAAATATGAAAAAGAACGAGAAGAATTGCGTTCTTTAGTAACCGAAAAGCAATATAAACAGATGCGAGAAAGTGTATTGACTGCATACTATACAGACCCAATGATTATTAAAGAAATGTATCATAAAGTACAAGATTTTGGGTTCACAGGAGGGAAAATTTTAGATCCTTCAATGGGTACAGGAAACTTCTTTTCTGCTTTACCAGATGCTTTAAAAGACCAATCCGAGCTGCATGGAATTGAATTAGATGAAGTTACGGGAACGATTGCAAAACAATTACACCCTGAAGCTGACATAAAAATTAAAGGATTTGAAGAAGTAGGACCTTTAACGGATCAATATGATTTAGTCATAAGTAATGTTCCTTTTGACCAGCAAAAAGTGACGGATAGTCAGTTTGAACGACGTTATTCTATCCACAATTATTTTTTAAGAAAAGCAATTGATAGTGTCCATGATGGCGGAATTGTTGCGCTCATTACTTCAACGAGTACATTAGAAAGTAGTAGTAAACATATTCTTTTAGATATTAGCAAAGAAGCAGAACTTCTAGGAGCAGCTAGACTACCTAATAATGCGTTTAAACAAATAGCAGGAACAGAGGTAACAACTGATATTCTCTTTTTCCAAAAGGATAAAACACTTACAGCAAAACGATTTTATTCTCCAGAGTGGTGTTTTTCTCGATGTTGGAAACATGAAGGGTCAGTTTCTTATAACGAATACTATCATACGCATCCTGAACAAATTTGTGGTGAAATAGATTATAAGAATTATAGAGGGGGAGTACTTACTGTAAACCCTTCAGATACACCTCTATTATTGCAATTAAAACAAGCGTTTGAGCGCATAGAAGGTCGTTATTTTGGTGAAAGGAAAATAGTCGAAGAAATAGAAAAAGCGGATATAGTGGGAAAAGAGGCGCTTTCTATTGACGAAATTTCGTTATTTACACATGAATTCATTGATAATCAAATCTATTACAATGATTCTAATGAAATAGTGAAAGTCGATGTATCAGGGAAAGCATTTGATAAAATGAAACGATTAATTAATATTCGTAATACGTTATTGGATGTGATTGCGATTCAACGAGAAGTTGACTATGATACAGAAACGTTGAAAGAATTACAAGAAAAACTAAATCAATCTTACGATTCGTTTGTTGAAAAGTATGGGTCCATTAATGAAAATCAAAAGGTTTTTGTGAAAGATGATTATTTACCGTTACTTCGCTCGATTGAAGTGCTTGAAAAAGATGGAAGTATTACTAAGTCTGAAATATTTACTCAAGCAACGATTCGGCCTAAAAAAGAGATTAAGAGCGTTTCTTCTGCGTTAGAAGCGCTACATGCGTCTTTGGGCAATCGTTTAAAGATTGATTGGGCGTATATGTCTGATATCTATTCCAAACCTGCAGAAACGATTTTAGAAGAATTAGGGGAGAAAGTATTTCTTGACCCAAATTTATATGATGAATCCAATCTTTTTGGGGAAGGATGGCAAGAAGCAGAAGAATATTTAAGTGGCGATGTGAAAACAAAATTACTTGAAGCAAAAAGAGCGGCAGAAAAGCACCCAGATATTTTTGAACGAAACTTTAAAGCATTACAAGAAGTGCAACCAAGTCCAGTTAAAGCAGGGGACATAGAATTTTCGATTGGAAGTTCATGGATACCAACAGAAATGTACCAGGAATTCATGTATGAAACTTTTGAAACGAGACCTTATTATATCAACTATGATGTGATTAAAATTGAAAAAGATTCTCTTTCGGTTCGCTATTTTATTAAGGGAAAAGGACAAGATAAAAGTGCCGTTGTTACCAATCAATATGGAACAAAGCGTGCGTCTGCGTATAGTATTCTTGAAAATAGTTTAAACCTAAAGAAAGTTGAAGTGAAAGACAAAATAAGAGATGGAGATAAATACAAATATGTATTGAATCCAACGGAAACTGCCTATGCACGTTCCAAGCAAGACCAATTAGAAGAAGTATTCCGTTCGTGGGTATTTAAAGATGAAAAACGTTTGGAAAAACTGCAAGAAATTTATGAAGAACGATTTAATCGCATTGTTCCAAGGACGTATAATGGCGATTATTTAGTGTTTTCAGGCTTAAATGAATTGTATGAGCTACGTCCACACCAAAAAAACGTTGTCGCACGTATTATTCAAAATGGTCGTGCATTGATGGCACATACGGTAGGTGCAGGGAAAACATTGTCTATGATTAGTGCGGGAATGTTAATGAAAGAGCAAGGATTAATTAATAAACCGCTATATGTTGTGCCGAACCATTTAACCAATGAATTTGGGAATGAACTATTGCGTTTTTATCCAGCGAAAAAGGTTTTAATTACAACTAAAAAAGACTTTGAGAAAAAGAACCGCCAAGCCTTTATTTCAAAAATTGCTGTGGGGAATTACGATGCCATAATTATTGGCCATTCGCAGTATGAAAAAATTTCCCTTTCTCCAGAAAGACAAAAAGAAATGCTGGAAGAAGAAATTGCCCAGGTATCAGACGCAATTGCTACGTATCAAATGGAATCTGATGAAGATAGCTGGTCAATTAAGCAAATGATTGCCTTTGAAAAACGTTTAGAAGAACGCTTGGAAAATCTAAATAAATTAGATAAAAAAGATAAGCAAGTCTATTTTGAAGATTTAGGGGTTGATTTTCTTTTTGTAGATGAAGCACACCAATACAAAAATTTGTATAGTTATACCAAATTATCGAATGTTGCAGGTGTGAATTCTTCAAACAGTTTAAGGGCTAGCGATCAAGAAATGAAATGCCGCTATTTGCTAGAAAAACATAATAACAGAGGAGTAGTATTTGCAACAGGAACTCCCGTATCAAATTCGATGTCGGAGTTGTATACGATGCAAAAATATTTACAACCAGATGTGTTAAAACAATATGGGGTGTATCATTTCGATGCGTGGGCGTCTACATTTGGTGAGATTATTTCTTCTTTGGAAATTACTCCTGAAGGCACAGGTTATCAGATAAAAAATCGATTTGCGAAGTTTCATAATTTACCAGAACTTATGCAAATGTATAATTTGATTGCTGATATTCAAACTAAAGATATGCTAAATTTACCTGTACCAAAAATGAAAACAGGAAAGGCACAAGTAATTGTGACAGAGCTGACAACATATCAAAAAGAAAAAGTCGCTCAATTAGCGGAACGTGCAGAACGTATTCGTGCAAAAGAAGTAACGTCCGACGTTGATAACATGTTAAAAATTACGAATGAAGGAAAACTTATGGCGCTTGATCCACGCTTAATGGACGATTATGATTCTAAATGTTATCCAGTTGAAGAATTGAAAGAAACAAAAATTGCTGCATGTGCTAATAAGGTATTTGAAATCTGGGAAAATTCTAAAGAAAGAAAATCTACTCAAATGATTTTTTCAGATTCAGGAACACCTAATCCGCAACGGTTTAATATCTACGATGAATTAAAATTACAACTGATTGAAAAAGGGATTCCAGCAGAAGAAATTGCCTTTATTCATGATGCTAAAAACGAAAAACAACGGGAAGAGATATTTGATGCTATGCGTGAAGGTGAAATTCGTGTCTTATTAGGAAGTACGAGTAAACTTGGTACAGGAACAAACGTGCAGAGAAAATTAATAGCCTGTCACCATGTCGACTGTCCGTGGCGTCCTTCTGATATCGAACAACGTGATGGTCGAATTATCCGTCAAGGCAACGAAAATGAAGAGGTTGAGATTTATCGATACGTCACAAAAGGCTCTCTGGATAGTTTCTTATGGCAAATTCAGGAGCAGAAATTAACGTTTATCAACCAAGTTATGACAGGAAAAGCCGTAACACGTAGCTGTGATGAATTGTCAGATACGGTTTTGGAAGCGGGAGATATGAAGGCCATTGCTTCAGGAAATCCAAAGATTGCTGAAAAAATGAAATTAGATAATGAAATCGCTCGTTTGAAAATGATGCAACGAACATTCATTAATGAAAAAGAAGGCTTAAAATGGCAAATTAAACATGAATTACCTGCGAGAGTCAATTCTTTAAAAGAGACGGTAGCTAAACTAGAAGAGGACAAACAGTTAGTAGAATTACCTGCAAACCAAGAATTTTCAATAACCATCGATAATCAAACGTTTACTGAACGTGCAAAAGCAGCAGAAAAATTGGATGAACTTTGTACTTTGTATAAAAACACGGAGAACTTTACTGAGATTGGTGAGTATCATGGGTTTACAGTAGAAGTAAGAAAAAATTTCCACGAATATGGAAATGTAGATATCCGTATGGTTGGACAATCCAATTACATTGTGAGTAATGCTCTTGGAAATGGATTAGGTGGTATCAGAAAAATGGAAAATGAGTTACAAAGAATACCAAGCTACTATGCAGACACCGTGAATAAACTAGAAATCGTAGAAGATCAATTTTCTAAAGCGAAAGAGCGACAACAAGGAGGATTTCCTCAAGAAAAAGAACTGGAGGAAAAACTAGCGTTGCAAGCTCAATTAAATCAAGAAATTCAAACGACTTTAGAAAGTGAAAAAGCAACTACAGCATGTAAGGAATTTGAACAACCAAACCTTGAATTAGAATACTAATAAAAAAGCCGTCACAATCAATGTGATGGCTTCTTTGTTGGTTGATTTTTTTGTCGGTTTTGTATCTTCTTTGCATAATCTTCTACGTCTTTTTTTAAAAATAAACGCACGGTGCCAGAAGGTGTATTACCCTTTTTTTCAACAAATGGTAATAATTGCTTAGTGTAAACAGATTGAGTAAATGCATAGCTACTTTGCTTAGTGATAGCCATGGCTTCTGTTCTGTTTAGCAAATTTTCTTGACACCATTTTTGATAATGTTCTAGTTTTTCTTCGTTCAAAATACCACTCCTTTCAGTTTATGAAGTAGATTTTTTCAGTTGCTTTGAAGCATATATAGAATGAAAAAGTCGCTTAATTTCTTTTTACTATAACACAAAATATCAGTATATAATAAATTTATAAAAAATACGAAAGAAGGAATGACATATGATGAATAATGTAACTTTAATTGGTAGGCCAACAAAGGACCCAGATTTACGTTATACAGCTAGTGGTACAGCAGTTGCAACTTTTACACTAGCAGTGAATCGTAATTATACGAACCAAAATGGTGATCGTGAAACAGACTTTATCAATTGCGTTATTTGGCGTAAGCCAGCTGAAACGTTAGCGAATTATGTTAGAAAAGGAACGTTGATTGGAATTTCAGGAAGACTTCAAACTCGAAATTATGAGAATCAACAAGGACAACGAGTTTATGTTACTGAAGTTATTGTAGAAAATTTTTATTTATTAGAATCGCGTTCACAAGCAGAAGCACGGGAGCAAAAACAAAAAACAACACAAAATTCTACGACCAATAATCAATTTTCTTCAACTGCTTCTAATGTGGATAATAACGATCCATTTAATGGTAATCCTATAGATATTTCAGATGATGATTTACCATTTTGAGTGCTTTTTCAAGGAACATCCATTTTAATAAACAAGAATGAAAAACGCCTGAAGAATTCAGGCGTTTTTCTACTTAATAAAGTGAGGAAATATAATGAAAAAAAGATATAGCATTTGGATATTTTTAATTTCGTGTTTAAGTATTTTTTTATTAGTCGGGTGTAGTGCGCAGAAATCTATTAATAATTCTTTAGAACAAATAGAGCGGTCAGTCCAGCACTCTAATCTCAAAGATAATTCTTCAGAAAGAATAGCTGTAGATTTTGTTCGACATGTGGATGGGGATACGAGTGTTTTTCTTGTAAATGGCAAGGAACAAAAAGTGAGGTATTTATTGATAGATACTCCTGAGACAATGAAGCCGAACACGCCTGTTCAACCATTTGGTAAAGAAGCCAGTAATCGAACAAAAACATTGTTAAGTAATGCGAAAGAAATTCAGCTAGAATTTGATGAAACGAATAAAACAGATCGCTATGGTCGATTATTGGCGTATGTGTTTGCGGATGGACAGTTGTTGCAGGAAATATTAGTAGGCGAGGGCTTAGCAAAAATTGCTTATGTGAAAAACAAAGAAGCAAAATACCTAGAACAGCTAGAAGAAAAACAAGCTTTAGCCCAGCAACAACATTTAGGTATATGGTGTAAATAAAAATATGTATAGAATATTTATCTATAGATGAGGGTGTAAAAAAAGAGAGAAGATTATTGACAAAAAACAAAGTTAATGGTAAATTTGATATGTAAACAGGTAACTTGAGTACTCTGTTCGGCAACGATGAATATAGTGTGCTGGAATGCATTGTATTACTGAGCCATAGTAGGGTTGTGTGTGGACACCTCAAACCAGTAAAGAAAACACTCATTAATTATATCCATTATGAAGGAATTCGTAAGAATTCCTTTTTTTTTAGGAGAAACAATATGTGTGATCAATTATTTAATGCAGCACAAAAATTCAATATTTTAATGGAAAGAGAGTATCATTTTCTTTTGGGGCGTAAAGGGAAGTCTAAAACTGTGAAACTTAACTTTTGTGCAGAAAATTTTTTTCATTTAGTCGGTATACACAAACTGAATGATATAAATCAAAGTAAATTAAGGGCAAAAGAATTTTTTTTTAAAGCTTTAGCAAAAAAGATCACTTTAGAAGATTTAGGTAAATCTTCAAAAATTAATACTATCATGGATAGATTATATATTGTTGAAAATTTAGATTTAATTTTGGCACAAAATAATGAATATTTTCAGTTTAGAGAAAAGGTAATATTAAATAGTAAAATTAATTGGGATTTGTTAATAGAATTTTGTACAGATGAACTTGAAGGATACCTTTTTTTGGATGAGTATAGAAGGAATAAAGGAACTTTTTTTTGTTGTAGCTGCTTTTCTAAAGATAGAAATGATTATGCTTTTAAGCAAATAAGGTGGACATTACTTAAAGTAGAATATATTCAAAATGGAATTGAATTGCCAATACAAGTTTATAAAAGTAAATCTTATAAAGAGTAATTTTTATTGATTTATTTAATAAATTAATTAATCTATATGTAAAAAATTATCAAAACACCAACTTGTTATCTTGTTATTAAGTTGGTGTTTTGATAATTTTTTTGAGATTAGGAAAATTTAAAGTAAAACTATAAGAGAAGTATCAAAAGAACTACAAAAGTAAGTTTGTTTGGAATATAATTAATCATAGTTAACTAAAATAAGATTAGGAGTATTAACTTTGGAAAAGAAAGTAGTTATTTTAGGTAATGGTTTTGACTTAGCGTGTGATTTAAAATCTAGATATAGTGATTTTTTTGAGAACAGAATTGATGAAGAGCTAGTATGTTTATTAAATAGTACGTTTAATGACTTTAAAGATAGATTGAGCGTTGATGGGCTTGGATTTAAGATGATTTTTGAGATTGGAGATTACAAAGAAAATAAAAATTCTGAACAGTTTTATATATGGGCGAATGAAACATATAATAAACTTAAGGAAAGTAAACTTACTTTTTGGGATTTAGTTTTTTATTTCTTTGGTAATAATAGTAATGATTTGCAATGGCAACATGTAGAACAAAGAATGTTAGAATTTTTAAATACTCCAAAAGAGCTAGTAGAAATTCCAAGTCTAAATTTGATTCTATCAGCACTAAAGCATAATTCTCGTCGTAAAGCAAATATAAAAACATTATTTTGTTTGCATTTAGCTTTTTATTTATCTGGTGGCGAAAAAATTTACGATCAAGCAGAATTAATGGATTATCTGCATAAAGAATTACGTTCATTTGAAAAAGGTTTTTCAGAATATATAAAATCTGTTGAAAGTGATGAATATAGAAGAAAGGCTTGTTCTCTTTTGTTAAAAATGTCTAACGCTACTTCAGTACCTAAAATCGAAGATGTTGTAGTATTTAGTTTTAATTATACAAACCCTTTCAAGGTTTATAATCAAAAGCTCTCTGTAGTAAATGTTCATGGTACGGTAGAAGATGATAATATAATTTTTGGCATTGATCAGGAAAGAATTGATCCTAATTTAGATATATTTAGATTTACTAAAACATTTAGACAAATGACGGAAACAAAATTGGCTACTAAATATGAACAAGAAATCTTACCTTCCAGAGATGAAGTAACTGAGATTGCTTTTTATGGACATTCTTTAAGTAGTTTAGATTATTCGTACTTTCAAACGATTTTTGATTATTATGATTTATATGGTAGTAAGGTCTTATTAGTTTTTTATTACAAAGTATATAAAGGAACAACTAAAGAAGCTATGGAATTAGATTTAGCAGATAAGATAAGTAATTTGTTATACAGTTATTCTGAAAGTATTGATAATATAAAAAGAGGAAAAAATTTAATGCATAAATTATTACTAGAAAAAAGATTATTTATTAAAGAAATAACTTCTGAAAGGTGATGTTGTATTTATGGAGGTAACATTTATTTATCTAGATACACCTTGTAGAGATTTAAACGAAAGCAATATAACTGATTTATACACGGTAAAAAAAGAGTTAGCTGATGATGACTCTGTTACGGATATGGCCAAGGAGGTAGCCAAGGGTTATATTAACTGTAACCTAGGTCATGTTAGGGAGACAGAAAGAGATATTTCTGTTATTCTTTTTTTTAAGCCAGTAGATGGACAAGATATTTACAGTACTACCCCTGATTATTATTTTAATGAAAGAGATGAAGTAATATTTTTCGATTTTAATGAAAAAATAAAACACAATTGGACACTAAAAGAACTTAAAAAACTGAAATATAAGGAACATATAAAAAATGATATTTCTGTAGTATATGTAGCTATTCCCCAAGGAATTGGGGCAGGTTTTCTTGAAGAACAAATAATATTATCTATAAAATCTTTTATTTTTGAAAGGTTTATGGGGATGCTTGTTTCAGGAGCAAAAAGTACGCTAAAATCACGTATTTCTAAAATAAAAAACAAAGATATTCAAAAAATAGCAGAACAATGGGTAAAAAAACAGGGCTTGCGATCTGCAAGACAATTACGACTGTTTATTGTAAACAAAGGAAATTGGGAACTTAGCGAGTTAGCAATTAATTTGAACATTACTCAGGAACAGGCAATGCTCCTTTTGGAATCTTTAGGATTTGAATTACAAGGTAATCAATATATACCTAGTTATTCTGAAAAAGCGATTCAAAGAAGACTAGAGTGGGAAAAAAGAGAAAATCTACAATTGACAGAATAATTATTGATATTAGAGTTTTAATATTTTTATTGTTACTTATTTCTAATTAAAAAAAGCGGGTCAGAAACTTTTAAGTTTTTGACCTCTTTATTTTTTCGTGCTATACTTGGAATTATCAAGTGTCAAAAACTTATGTTCAGAAAAGGTGAGGAAAAATTGGCCATTTATGGTTATTCAAGGGTAAGTACTAGTAATCAAGATTACAAAACCCAGATTCAAAAACTAGAACAAGCTGGAGCAGAAAAAATCTTCAGTGAAAAATATACGGGAACAAAAAAAGAAGGAAGAAAAGAATTAGAAGAACTACTATCTATTGTAAAACCTGACGATAAAGTTTTAGTGACGAAAATTGATCGGCTGGCTAGAAGTATCGTTGATTTAAATTCGATTATTTCTTCTTTAAACAACTTAGGAGTGACTATCACCTTCTTAGATAATGCTTTAACCTTTGAGCCAAATAAAAGTGATTCTATGCAAACGTTAATGATGAACATGTTAGGTAGTTTTGCACAATTTGAACGAGACTTAATCGTAACGAGAACCCAAGAGGGAAAACAGTGGCACAGAGCAAATAATAAAAACTACCGAGAAGGACGTCCGAAAAGAGTTCTGAATGATAAATATAAACATGCATTAGAGTTAATGGAAACAAATAGCATGAGAGCAGTAGAAAAGAAAACAGGCATTTCTTTGTCTACTCTTAAACGAATTAAAAAACAAGCTAAAGAAGAACAATTACTTAGTGAAAAATAGATAAGGAGTTATTATGGAAAATAGAGAGAAGATTATTCAGTTGTTGGAAAATCCTTTGGTTTCAGGGTATGGAATAGAAAAAATGTCAAATGGTCGACTCTATTCAGCAAATTTTCAAAGATATAAAAAGCGTATAGAAAAAGAAAAAAAGCCAATGGTTATTTTTGATACAATGTCAGTAAAAGTGGAAAAACTATTATTAGAGTTGGCCGAAGAAGTATTGCGAGTTCAGCCTAAAACAAAACAAGAATATAGAGAAATGGTTGCAAGATATAGTTTTAGAAACGGAGAGATTTAAGATGGTTGTTCGAAAAAAATATGATCATTGGGGAATAGAAATTACTACGTGGAATAAGACAAACGTAGTAGCTTATGTTGATTGTGATTGTGGCCAATTGGCTAGAAGAGAGTTGGGAAAATATAATCATTTTAAGTGTAGTAGCTGTAAAAAAGAATATAAATTAAGCAATGGTTCTTATATAGAAATACGTGCAGAAAAGAATTGAAAAAAGTCGTAAAATTGACAAGATAATAGTGTGCAACAACTATATCCTTAATATAATAGTGTCTGTATGTATGCGTAAAGTAATACCTCGAGTTTTTATGGTTGTTGCTTTTTTATTTTAGAGATGTATAAAACACCATAAATTAAGCTAAATAGCGAATTTTATGGTGTTTTAAGTGAAGTAAAATTAACCAAGTGCAAAAAATAGAAATGTAAAATATAAAACTGGATAAATGTTGATAATACCACCTAAGATAAAAGCAATTTTTTGGTAAGTTTTATATCCTTTTTTATAATTGAAAATAGCTAAAATAAAACCAGTAATTCCTAGGATTAGCCCTACTACTGTTTGTTGAGAATGAATATATAGTTGTGGTGTCAGTACTAAAAGGTTTGCGACTACTCCGAAAAAGAGAATGAATATAGATAGATATTTCTTCATATAGTTTCCTCCTTAAGATTAGTTAATATTATAAAGATTTATACCTATAAGATATGATAAAAAAGCATTAGTAAATATTACTTATTTTCAAAACTTGTTAATCTTTTGTTAGCTTATTATATAAGACCATAAGCTATAGCAATTGCAGGGAATAAGTTGTTTAAAAAGTGTATGGATATGCTTACTCTTAAGTCTTTTGTTTTGTAGTAAGAAACTGAAAGGATAATCCCCATGAAGAAATACATTCCAAAGCTGATAAAATTTGTAGGGCCATGAATAATCCCAAATAAAAAAGAACTGATTAATATTGCTAATAGGGCATTATTTTCTACAAGATATCCTATGATACCTCCTCTAAATACAATTTCTTCCATAATTGGTGCAGCAATTCCTAACAATAAAACCACTAAAACAGGAGATACTCCACTAAATAATTTAATAAGAGTCGAATCATTTGCTGTAGTTGTGTGTCCTTGCATATTTAATAACAATGTTCCACCAATAGCTATGCCTCGATCTATTAATGTTGCTACTAAAATAATCAAAATATTTTTTTTAGTAAGAAATGGATGATTTGTTTTTATAATGTTCATTCTTTTAGCTAAGTAGATTAAAAAAAGAATATTAATAACAACAAGTATGACTGTAACAAGTGTCGAGGAAATATTTAAGTTTTTTTCTCCTGCATCTAAAGATAATTGTTTTATTACTCCAAAAGCAGTGATTCCAATTTGACTAATTATAAATAATATGAAAATTGAAAATATTCTTTTTACATAGTTCATATAATCACTCCTATTAAAACCAATGTTCGTTTTTTCTATTGATTCTTAAATTTAACAGCTGTACCATATGCTACAACTGACTGCATGTCATTACTAATAGATCCAGAGTCGAAACGCATAGCAATAATAGCGTCGGCCCCAATATTTTTTACAATATTTTTAGAATGTGTTGTTACACCAAATACTACATCAAGTGTTTCGTATTCTACACCATATAATTTTTCTGAAGTTATTATGAGCATATTAAAAAACCCCTTTCAAAATTTTATATTATAAATATAGCATATGAAAGAGAGGAAAAAAACTTACAATATTGTTATTTTATAACTTAAAGTAACTGACTAAAATTGATTAGATATAATAAATATTGATCTTATCAATAAATATAACTGTTGTTTTTTTATAGAAGAGAATTAATATAGGCATTCTAAGGATATGAAAAGTATTTAAATTTATTGAATTTCTGATAAAATAAATTTTGGTAATAACCACTTTGCCAATAGTAGTAGTGTCATGAATTTAACCCTCGATTTTAAGTGGTTATTGCCTTTATTCTTATAGGGTGAAATTTTTTATAACTTCTTTATTTCTTTTTTAGGCATTGATAAATTCCTACCAAGATAGAGGCTACATAAAAAAGGCAGATACTTAAGAAGAGTATATTCATGATTTCCTCTTAGTTAAATAAAAGTCATGAATGAGTGTACCAAGATTTTTTAGAGAAGTTAAGATTGAAATGGGAAAGTAAATACGATAAAATTTTTATAGACTGTTACGTTGAAATTGTTCTTCAGAAACTATTTCTTCCATACCACCTACTAGCTAGGTGGTTTTAATCATTATTTTCGGAGGTTATGTTTTGGCCAAAAAAAGTAAAGATTTAATAGATATCGGATCCTTTGTGCATTGTCAATCTGTCATGGGACAAACGCTCAAAGGAAAAATTGAAGTGATAAATCAATATACAGTGATTGTTTTTGATGGAGAATTTCGTCATGTGGTCACGAAAAAACAGTTGAAAGAATTAGGCTATTCTTTGCCAAATAAAAGAAAAAAAATAAGCAGAAAGGAATCCCTCTCTGCTTATTTTTTCGTTCGTATAGATTGTTGATCAAAGTCGAAAAACGCTCCTTCACAGTCGAGAGTTACCTTCTTTTTATCTGAAGATATTTCAGAAATTACTCCATGTAACCCTTCAATAGTCACAACAGCGTCTCCTGGTTGTAAATTGTTTAAAAAATCTTGTCGTTCTTTTTGTTGCTTTTTTTGTGTACGAAACAGATAAAAATACATAGCAACAATAACTAGCAGCATGATAAGCATCGGTTTCATTTCTCCTTGTTAATTTGAAAATTTATATATAGACATCAAGGTTATTTTATAAAAAGAAAGTATTGATGGCAATATTTGTTTCGAATGAAATGGTACAATAATCAGGTAAAAAACAATTGAAATTGATAAATACCAACTTACAAAAATGTTAGGGAAATTCCTTTGTTTTAACATTTACAAAACTATACCAATAGTTCTATAATTTCTATATAGAAGACGTTTTCTAATTTTTATTTTTCGAGGTGAACATTCATGAAAAAGAAATTAGTTAAAGGCTTAGTTATTTGTGGGATGATTGGGATTGGTTTTACAGCATTAGGAACAAATGTAGAAGCCGCCACGTATTACGGAAATGGTGTCTATTGTAATAAGCAAAAATGTTGGGTAGATTGGAGTAGAGCACGTTCTGAAATTATAGACAGAGGCGTAAAAGCATACGTCAATGGATTTACGAAAGTGTTAGGTGGTATAGGTGGAAGATAATAAAAATCAAAAGCTATTTACACTGTTATCAAGGGTATATAATACGTACACATTTGATAATAAGGAAGTAAAAGATGGGCTTTTAGAAGCAGCAAAAGTATTGCAACAAGAAGACTATACTAAATCTATTATTATCATTTACAAAAACCTTGCGAAGTTAAAAGCAGAGCAAAGAATAAAAATACCCGAAATTCGTGAGTTAATGGATTTTATAAAAAAGGATTATCAAAATTTAAGTAGAAAAGAATTGAGAGATAATGATATTGGATATGGATTTGAAGCAATACCGTATATTTTTTAATTAAATGTCTACAAAGTTTTATGTAAATAATTTAATTTTAGTGTATACAAAATTTAGACAAACAACGTTATAAATTCTTATTTTCGAGGTGAACACTAATGAAAAAGAAGTTAGTAAAAGCTTTAGTTATTTGTGGGATGATTGGGATTGGTTTTACAGCATTAGGAACAAATGCAGAAGCTGCCACGTATTACGGAAATGGTTTATATTGTAATAAGCAAAAATGTTGGGTAGACTGGAGTAAAGCAATTACTATTATTGGAAATAATGCAGTTGCAAATTTGGCTACCCGTGGACATGCTGGTTGGAATTATTAAGGAGGTAGTAAAATGAAATGGTTTGCTGGAGGTCAGGATAGAGGAAAGCAAGTTTCCGTCTTAATCAATGAACTACTCAACGAGTTAAATGATTCTCGAAATATTCAGTTAAAACATATTTTGATTGACTATAAAGATAAATTAAATAAGCAACAAGCTTCTGTTCCATTTCTATTAAGTCAACTGAATATAGAAATGGCAAAAGCTATTCAGCATGATTCATCTGAATTATCACTTAAACAAAAAGATATAATAAAAAAAATAACAAGTTTATCCAATATTCGATATGGATATTAGAACATATTAATATGTTATTTTTTATATTTAAGTCCCCACCCCACTGTCGACCAAGTCAGTGGGGTTCTTTTTTATGCTACTTTGAGAAATATAATAAAAAATATTACTATTAAAAATGAACATTGTTCGCTTGATTATACGAACTTTAGTTCGTATAATGTTGAGTGGAAAGGTGGTTTTTTTGTATGAAATTTGATTATTCCAAAGAACCTAGACGCGACATTCTGTGTATCGATGTAAAATCATTTTATGCGAGCGTAGAATGTGTAGAACGCGGCTTAGATCCCCTCAAAACAATGCTTATAGTAATGAGTGGGGCTGATAATGCAGGTGGATTAGTACTTGCTGCTTCTCCAATGGCAAAAAAAGTTCTAGGAATTTCTAATGTGACTCGTAAAGACGAAGTCCCTGATCACCCTGATTTATTAGTTGTACCACCAAGAATGAATGTGTATATGAAAAAGAATCAAGAAATCAATAATTTATATAAAAGATTCGTTGCCGACGAAGATCATTCTGTCTTTAGTGTAGATGAAAGTTTTTTAGATATTACTGCTTCTCTCTCCTACTTTAATTGTGATTCAGCATTTAAGTTGGCCAAAATTATACAGCGTGTGATTTATAATCACATGGGATTGTACGTAACTATTGGAATTGGTGATAATCCTTTGCTAGCTAAATTAGCATTAGACAATGAAGCAAAAAATACACCTGGTTTTGTAGCGGAGTGGAGATATGAAGATGTTCAAGAAAAAGTTTGGTCTATCTCCCCTATTACGGAATTTTGTGGGATTGGTAAACGCATGGCTGCTCGATTAAAGATGTCTGGAATTCAATCGATTTACGATTTAGCTCATGCAGATCCTTACATTTTAAAGCAACGTTTTGGTGTCATGGGATTACAGCTGTACGCTCATTCTTGGGGGATTGATCGAAGTTTTTTAGGGGAAAAGAAACAAACTCCCAAAGAAAAATCATTTGGGAATAGTCAAGTATTGCCTAAAGACTATGCACGAAGGGATCAAGTTGAATTAGTACTGAAGGAACTTGCTGACCAGGTAGCAACCAGATTGAGGAATGCAAACTGTCAAACTGAGTGTGTTTCAATTTTTGTAGGCTATTCTAAAGGACAAGTTGACCGACTGGGCAGGATTGGTTGGCGAAAACAGCTTAAAATCGCTCGTAGCAACAACACAAAAGTGTTAACCGAGCATGTTTTAAAGCTTTTTCGAGAAAACTATGTTCCTGGAATAGACATTCGTAATTTAGGCGTTTCCTTTGGAAAGTTGGTTTGGGATACTACCCTTCAGCTAGATCTCTTTTCTGTTCCTGAAGAACAAATTGTAGATACTCAGCTGGATTTTTTGATTGACAAAATACGTCAAAAATTTGGCTTTAAAGCGTTGATACATGCTTCTTCTCTTTTAGATGGAGCAACAGCTGTGAATCGGGCAGGATTGGTTGGCGGTCATGCCGGAGGCAATGTTGGTTTGGGAAGATAAAAAGAGAAAAGCAGAAATAGAGTTTATCGGATTAACAGAAGAAAACAGCGCCATCGATGTTTTTATCGATGAATATTACAGTGACGGAGATTTTTATGAAGACATATGATTACCAAGGCAAACTAATCAAAGAAGATAATAATACAACTAGTATTGCCTATGTGCAGTGTTCGTGTGGCTGCCTTGCAAGTAGAGTTACGAGTGATTCAAACAAGTATAAATGCTCGTTATGTAAACGAGTATACATACTAAAAAAAGAAATCTAAAATTTTTTGTTTTTATATAGATTTTAAGATTATGTTATAATTAGTAAGGCAACTTGCCGCTAAAGGTGGTGTTGTTCGTGTATGAGTTTTTATCATTGGTTATCGCACCTCTTTTTGTTGGCCTAGTTTTAGAACTAGTTTCTCACTGGTTAGAAGAGAAAGACGATAACTAAGCAAGTTGTCTCTAACCCACACGTTCGGAGTCGCAACGAACGAAAAAAAAGCCAATCCCTTTCGTCGCAGGTAGGGATTGGCTTTTGTGCTGTTCGCACGAGTTTTTATCATTTCGCACCTTCAGTATAACATATTATTAAAGTAGGTCAACCAATTTGTACTTTGAAGACTATCAATATTCATAATATTTTTTATTAGAAAAAGTTAGACATAAAAGATTCAAAACATATTTATGTGCATGCTTGCGCGCATGAATATGTGCATACCCAATATAAGCATGACCACAAACACACGCACGCGCATACGCATGTTTATATTTATGCGTATGTTAATCTTTATATGCGGTATATACTTGATCAATGAAATCTCCAACAAGATCTGATTGGGAACGATTAAACATTGCTGAAAGTTCTTCTAAACGTTCTATTTGTGAAGGATACAATGTTAAATTTTTAGGTTTTTTATTCATTCCAACACTACCAGAGACTATATTGAAGGTAGAAACTTTGTTGGTATTTGATTCTACCTCGTTGTTAACAGTTTCAATATTTTCTGAATTTGTATTATCTTTGTCAAAATCTAAACCTTGAAATTTTTTAAAACGATTTGTGTTTGTCATTATTAATACTCTCCTTTTTAGTGATTATCCATAATCATACGCATTTTTTCGTACAATTCAAATGTACGATCAAAAAAAGTCTTATGTTTAGCATAAGTATTTTTGTTTTTAGCAAATTCATTTATTGGTGTCATTTCAATATTGGCTGTGTTTATAAGTTCTTTTTTTTGAAAATATCCAATAAATTTATCATGCTGATTGGCTAATTCTAAGAATTCTTTTGAAGAATTTGTGTTGTGTTCAATTTTATTTCCGACAAATTTAAATTCTGCTTGTAAGTACGATTCTTTCGTCCTAAATTCAACTAATTCTTCTCTTAAAACTTCAATATCGTGTTCTAATTTTTGAACAGCTATAAATGCATCCATAGAGGGATCAGAAACTGCAAATACAACGTCTGAAGCAACCCATGCGTTTTGTGTAATTATACTAGTATCATTATGTGTATCAATTAAGATGTAGTCGTATTTTTCTGCTAGTTTTTCATAATTATCAGCAATCCAAGCTACAATAATTAGTCTATTATTTGGTTTTGTTTGTATTTTTTTTTCTATTTCTGGAAGGTTATTACTACTAACAATTAAGTCTAAATTTGTATGAATATTAATTGGTTCAACATTTCCATGTGTAAATAGATTCCCAATTTTATTTTCAGGTTTAATTAATCCTAAGTCATATTTTTCATTCATTAAATATCTAGAAGATAAATTACCCGATTCGTCTAAATCAATAAGTAGCACACTTTTTTCCTCAGATATTTTTTCTCCTAAATTGAAGATAGTTGAAGATTTACCGGTTCCACCTTTTTGTATATTAATTGAACCGACTGCTAATTCTTTATTGCTCATTGTGTCTCCCCCATTTCTAAAAGATATGTTTCTTAATAATTTTAATTTACCACGTATGCGCATAAATGTCAACATGAATATGCGCATAAATATACGTATAAATGTGTTGGTGTTTATGCGCAATAAAAAAAGCTGTTATTACAGCTTTTTGGTTATCCTTCAAGTAAATCTCCTTGTTTTTTATTGACATAAAATCTAACAGATACAGTTTTTCGCCCTTTTCTCACTGTTTCATAATCAATAGTCATAAAAGTATTTTCGTTTATATTCTTTTTAGCTTTTCTTAAATACGCTTGAACTCTGGACCATTCTAAATTTTCTTTATTAAACAATTCTTTGATTCTTTCAACTGAAAGCTCAATGACTTTATCATCATTGTAAGAGCGTAGTTCTTCATATAATCTTTTGGCAAATAAGCTTTTAAGGTTAACTACGTCAGCAAAATAAAACTGTGTGTAATTTCCAGAGCGTACTAATCCTAGTAAATGAGGAGATAAATCTTTATCTAATTGAAGTCTAGCAAGACCATTTTTTACATAGGCTTTGTCAAGCCAGCGACCGATAGTTTTGGTTCCGTTTGGCATTTCAAACCAAAATCCTTTGTTTGCTAAAGTTAAAAGGGCTTCCATTGTAGAAGAGTATGCAGCACCACCAGCTCCAAATTTACATATTTCATTTAGTTCCTTAATAGACACCTCAATTTCATACAGTTCACTATCATGTTGCTTTACTTGAGAAATGAGATAATCTATTAAAGTTAACTCTTTTGCTGATAAAGAATGTTTAGCCTCTCTGATTAAGCCTGTAGATTTTCTAACAATGTAAGGATCGATATCCTTTTCAGGAAATAATTCTAATTGATTCATATAAGCAACTCCATTCAATTATATTATAGCATACTTTTTTTAAAAAAATAGGATTTTGTATGCTACAAAAAAAGCATGAGCATACGCATTTTTATATTTACGCGCACAAATATAAGTATAAATATACGCATAATTGTGCGTGTTAAATAACATATAAAACTAAGTTGATGGAAAAAAATGTGCTATATGGATATTTTTTTCCATAGAATTAATCAATATGGAAAAAAGTATGCCATATTAAATAAGCTGAAAACACTAGTAAATTAAGGTTTTATGATATGGCACACTTTTTTCCATACAAATTTTTATTTACAAAAATGAAAAGATGGTTTATTCTTCAAATAACAAAACGAAATGTAAAAAAAAGAGACGGTAACAAGTAGACCAGCCAGTCTGACTTGTTACAGAATCCCAAATGAACCACCCATTTCAGATTCTTCTTCGTCCCCGAGAGATAAAACTACTTGAACCTAGCTTTATCCAATATTTAGATCAATTAGAGAGAAGCAACTCTCTATTTCTCTAAAATTATACCATGGGACGACGAATATATCAATGTTTTTAACTGAAAAAATCAACGGATTTTGCTTTTAAAACAATGTTTTGAGAACTGGATGGTGTGCCCGGCAGTTCTCTTTTTTTTGTTTGAAAGTAAGGTGGCAATAAAATGAATGTAGCAGCTATAGTTAAAGACATTTTAAAAGACAGTATTCGAGAGTACAAATTTTTAAATAGCAAAATTAAACCAATCCATTATCAAGCGCATGGAAAAAAAGGTGCCATGTTTGCTTTTCGTTCAAAAAAACAAATGATGCAAGCACGAGGGGTAGTTCTTACTTCTTTAGAAGCATTGAATGAAAATGAAAACAAGTTCACACATTGGACCCCCAACGTTTATAGTTATGGTGCATATGCAGATGAAGCAAGAACAGTGGTGAAAGGGCACAATGAACAGAACTTGCAACAAATTAACACGTTTGTGATTGATTTTGATAAAGTACCTGGAGAAACGTTGGATGCACAACGAATTCTTGATGTGGCGATTGATCTTGAATTGATGCCTACGTTAATCTTAGAAACACCAGGTGGGTTTCAAGCATATTTTATTCTAGAAAATGCCTGGTACATTTCGTCAAAAAATAATTATCAGTCTATTGAAGTAGCTAAACGAGTGTCAGAAAATTTACGCAAAGCTTTTGCAGAAGAACTTTCTTCTGTTGATTTAGGCTGTAACCATTTTGGGATTGCTCGTATTCCACGTAAAGACAATGTAGTCTATTACTATCCTGCATTAAAACATGATATGCAACAGTTGATTCAATGGTCTATGAAATATGAACCAGCGAAAACAGTGAAAAAACCGAATTTATCACTGGTGCAACCAGAATATAAGCAAGTAAAAGAAAAATGGTATCAATTGTTGATTAGTAATCCTAAAATCGTTGGGACTAAAGGAAAATTAGGACGAAATAACGTGATTTTCACGTTGTCTTTGGCAAATTATGCTTCAGGAGTTGAGCTAGAAAATTGCTTAAACGAAATGGATTTGTTTAATAGTGCGCTAGCTGCACCTTTAAAAGACAGTGAACGAGTAAGAATAGTGAAAAGTGCGTACTCAGGGAAATATCATGGAGCAAACAAAGAATATGTTCGTGCTTTAGTTACTGAGTGGGGATTAGAAAGTTGTTCTGAAGCAGGCTTGTTTACGCAACAAAGAACTACCTGGTATAAATTCAAAAAAGAACGACATGAAAGAAAGCAATCCCACCTTTCTGAGTGGAAAGCAGACCTTTTGGCGTATCTTGAAACACAGTGCCATGAAAAACAACCGGAATTACAAGTAACAAAAGCAGAATTACAAACAAATATTGTGTATCAAGGAAAAGAAATTCCAAAAAGATCGTTAGATCGTGCGTTAAAAGAATTACAAGCAGAAGGCAAGATTTATTTGAAAACAAAGTTTGGTCGTGGAGGTGGACTGGTTGTAGCTACGCGTAAAGCGCTTATTCGAACAATCATTATGGTTAATCAACAAACAAAAAGAGCCTATAGAGATTGGCTAAAAGCGTTTGTTGAAGAAGCAGCTATGCTGCAAGCAAAAGTCTTACAGCCGTTTTATGTACCAACTATTACCAGTCCAGAAAGGCAATTAGCATTGTGGGATACTGGTTGAAAATAAAACATGCCAACTGCCAATACATTATTTCTTGAATACTTTCGCCTACTGTCTTTTGAAGATATGTTGTTCTTGGTATTAGAGTATTAGACATATTTTTTGAAAGGATTTGAGGTTTTTTGAAAAATTCAACTATAGTGTTTTTGCTTTTGATTTGTGTGTTTTTTATTAGTGGTTGTAGTGTAAGTACGGAGAAAAATACTGAGCCTGCTAAGCAAGTATTTTCAAGAGTTGAACCTGTTGAGTTAGCAAGTATTGATGTTTCTTTAGCTACAGACGGATATAGTCAAACGGTGTTGTCTAATGTCAATGAAGGGCTGTATCGTGCAGGAAAAGACGAAAAGTTAGAAGATGCTGGTGCTAAAAGTGTGGCTATTTCTGAAGATGGCCTAACGTATACATTTCAGTTAAATAAGCAAGCTCGATGGTCTGATGGAAAGCCTGTTACTGCAAAGGATTATGTGTATTCTTGGCGTCGAACAGTGTCTCCAGATACTGGATCAGAAATTTCTATGTTATTTTCACCTGTTAAAAATGCAACTAAAATTGTTGAAGGGAAGCTTAGTCAAGAAAAATTAGGTGTAAAAGCTGTCAATGATTATGAGTTGGTGGTGAGTTTAGAGAGTCCGACGCCTTATTTTTTGAGTTTGTTAGCTTATCCTACTTTTTTCCCTCAGAGAGAAGATATTGTTGAAAAATATGGAAAAGAGTATGCAATGACAAGTGAAAATACAGTGTACAATGGGCCATTTTGTTTAGAAGATTTTAAAGGTCCAGGAGTTTCTACTTCTTGGGTGTTGAAGAAGAATGAGCAGTATTGGGATAAAAAACATGTGAAGTTGAGTGAAGTTAAAACTCAGGTCGTGAAAGATCAAGGAACAGCTTATAATTTGTATCAAGATGGAAAAGTAGATGAGACGTATGTGACAGGTGAATTTTACTTACAAAATAAAAAGAATCCTGAACTAAGAGAAATTCAGCAAAGTAATTCGTTTTATATTCAAGCAAATGTTGGGAATAAAGAATCAATTGTTGCAAATAAATTGGTGCGTGAAGCGTTATCTTATGCAACAAATCGTGAAGAACTAACAGATAAAGTTTTGAATAACGGTTCTATACCAAGTGATAACTTGAGCCCGAGAGGGATGGCTTTTTCTCCAAAAAATGCAAAAGATTTTGTGGATGAATGTAGTGTGAAAGCAAAATATGATAAAGAGCAAGCTTTGGCCAAGTGGCAAGAAAGTGCATTAGAAAAACAGGGAAAAACTGTAGAACTTTTGGTTTCAGATACAGGTAATTCTAAACAAATCGGCGAATATTTGAAAGCTCAATGGGAAGCGCATTTACCAGGATTAACGGTGAATGTCACGCCATTACCGTTTTCTGCTGTTTTGGAACGGATGCAGAAAAGAAACTATGAATTAGTATTAACAGGTTCAAAACCAGAATATCCAGATCCAACTAGTTTGTTAAATAGCTTGGTAACGGATAATGCACAAAATTATAGTGGGTATTCTAATCAACAAGTGGATCAATTGATGAAAAAAGTTCATGAAGAACTAGGTACGGATATAGAAGCACGTTGGGATACGTTGATTGATGTAAATAATCTTGTGATGGAAGACTTGCCAGTTATTCCATTGTTACAACAAAGAAAAACTTATTTGAGAAATAAGGATATAAAAGGTGTTCAGGAACATACATTAGGTGCAGAATTTGATTATAAACTGGCACAAATTAAATAAAAATTTATTGGAAGGAGCATTTAATTTGGAAAAGAAAGAAATAAATTTTTTACTTAAACAAGTTCGTTTAGATACAGGTTTGAAGCAAAAAGATGCGCGAGCAGGTGTGATGAGTGCGGTTTCTTATTCCAAAATGGAAAATGGGCGTAAATCTCTTGCTTTTGAAGAACTCGTAAGTATTTTAACAAATTTGCAGGTATCACTTGAAGAATTTTTAGTAATGTATGTTCAACCAGTTTTGACAGAGTCTGCGCGATTGAAATTAATAAGATTGGTCGATCAGTTACCTTCTGAAGATGCTTTAAATCAAATTTTTTCTATGTTTAATGAGTATGTAGAACGTTTTCCTGATCTTTCTTCTGATGAAATGGGTGTTTACTTTGACGTAAAAGCATTGTTTCATAGAGAATATCCAGAAAAAGTGCCGCCAGTTGTCCATGCTGAACAAAAGTTGGCAATTGAAAGAATTATGAATAAAGCGCAATACAAATTATTTATGATGGATTATAAGATAGTTGCTCAAATAATTAATGATTTAGATATAACGGAGATGAAAGAGATATTTAAAGTGTTGTTTCCTATATCTCCAGATACGTATTTATCTTCGCGAACCAAACAACACATTGGAAATATATTTTTAAATAGTATTACGCCTATGATGAAAAAGAAAGAGTATGCTTGGGTAAATGAAATGATAGATATTGCTGAAGAACATCGTTTTATTTATGAAGATAGCTTTTTTTACTTGTCACAATTAACTTATTTAAAAAGTGTGTATGAGTTTTTTGCTAAGAAAGATATGTTAGGATTGCAAAAAGCCCATGCCATCATAGAAGCTATTGAAGTGATAGGTGAAGAAGAAACGGCAGTTAAGTTAAGAAATGAATTACAAGACTTATTAGAAGATAAAAAGCTGATGGGATATTCTATGCAAGACGTAGTAATTGGAAAAAGTTAAGATATTCAAAATCAGTACAAATTTTGGCTTAAATTCAAAAAAAATAGGAAAAACTAAAAAAAAGTGCCAAATTAGTATCCAAATCGTTTAAGTCGGTATTTTTTGTCTTGTAAGTAGTTTTTTAGGTGTTTTATAATGTGATTGTGGAGGTGATAAGATGAAAAAAATGCAAAAATACGCTTCTATTGCGACTCTTTGTGTAGTTACTTTATCTATTATGTCATCTGTAATCGCTTAGTGTTAGTAACAAAAAAATAATTTGCATTATTTTAAAGTGTATGCTATTCTTTTTTTGAAATTATTAGAATTAAAGAATACACCTTTAAATAAATGCGATGTTTGTTGAGTTTCCGGCTTAAAAGTAAGCATGAGAAGCTAGCAGGCAACAAAAAAAAGACCGTCTCCATAGGATTGGCTGTCCTAGCGGGAGATTAAGACAATTCAGCTCGCCAAAGCACATGAATTGCATCGGTCCTTTTGTTGCAACCTGCGTTACAACAAACTGTATTATATCAATTTATGCGCAAAAAGAAAAACATTTTTTCTTGATTTTCCTTGAATTCTTTTCCTCTTCTCATTCGAGAAATTGAATTTTGGGACGCTTATTTTGGTATAATCTGTTTTTGCTGTACGTAGGATGTTTCAAAGGGGAGATTGTGCAATTTGGCGCAATCTCCCCTTTTTTTGTTGCGTGCTAACTTTTCATGATGATGCTAAGGAGGAATTTCAGTGATTAAAGTCTTACGTAAAGAGGATATTGGGTATTATGGCGCAAGAGTAACGACATTTTCGTCTAGGGAAAAACGCCAGTTAAGAAATACACGTTCTGAAACGCATAAAAGCAGTAAAAACTATCGGATTGATGGGTTAGAAGCGATTGAAGTAGAACATTATTTCGAAGGAACCAAGAAAAAAGTAAGAGAAAGGGCGAGAATTTTGTTAAAAGATGTCTATCCTGAAATTAAACATGTCTATGACCACAACGGTATTTTGATTGGCCGTAGAATTCAACGTGGCGCTCCCTTAAAACCTACGGGAAAAGGAATGAGCAAATTTTTACGTTATGAAAACTAAATAAAAAACGATTTGTCTTCTTGGACGTGCTTGAAAATGTTATGGAACTTTTGGTTGATTTCTGTGATGTGAAAAAGAGAAATGTTAGACACAAGAAGGTGGCGTGAGCGGTCAGCGGTTAAAGTTAGGGCAAACTATTGCCAGTCCTTTTTTGAATCAACGAAGGTCGTTCTTAGTCTATGTACAACAACGAATTGGTGCATAGAAGTACACGCTTGCGAATAACTTTTGTAAATGAACAAGAATGATAACGATTCTTGGTAAACAATTGGAACACGTAGAAAGAATACAAAGGGAAAGTAACCTATAGCGCCTAGATTTATCAGAGCAGCTACTAAGGGATCTAGGCTTTGACACTTCTTTTGATAAAAAAGAAAAGGCTTCTCGTAATGGGGAAGCGCCTATCTGGAAAAGGTAGGTTGTGTGCTGCACTACATATAGGCACTTGTAATGAAAAACAGGACATTACATTTACCGTTGTCTATTAGGGTTTCTAGTTTCGGACGCCATAAACTAGTCGAAATTAATTTTTAAGTGGGTCCAAGAAGACAAAGCGCAAAATCAGTGCATGTTTTTGTCTGTTTTATGTTTCTTTATGGCTGGGAGGCTAAACCATAGAAGCAGTGCGACAGGGAAGAATAGCAAGAAAACGCCTAAACTGATTTTATGTAATAAAAAGGCAATAGCGAATACTAAAAAAGCAAGAAATAAAATAAAAACAGTTAGTTGCATGGTCGTTCGTCCTTTCGATTTAGTGTTTAGTTTCTAAAATTATTTTAGTAAGGAAATATGATTTTTTCAAAAAAATTGTTTAGAAAAAGGAGAGGAAGTAAATGAAAGTAATTGATAAACAATTTAGCGAGCAAACGAAGAAAGAGGAATTACAGTCACAGCTTAATTCGAATCAGCAGATTTTTCTAAATGATTTGAGGTATGAATATATCGATGGTAATCCATTTCAGGCTCTTTGGTACGCTTTAGAAGATAAGTACTTCACTGGAGGAGTAGTTGAATGGTTGCCAGCTATTGAACAAATCGAAATCTTACAAGTGTTTTGCAAGTGGGCTTTGGAAAGGGAGGAAGAAAATGATTTATATTAAAAATTTTGTACATGATTTTGATTCTTCAACAATTACCTTTGAAGTAGAACGTGAAGGAGTCACGAATCATGTAGAAACTAGAGATACTGGTTATGGAACGACTTCAACAGATATTAATGATTTTACTGAAGATTGGTCAGATTCTGAATACAATCAATTAGAAGAGTTTTTAAACGGTTGTCAAGAAATAGCGCATTCATTTTATCATTAATTTTTATTCTGGAGGAAAATAATGAATTTTATGAAACGAAAAGATCGTTGTGGCGGAAGTAGAGAGACGCCATGAGTGGTGCAATTCCACTCCAGCGATATCGAGGTTGACAATACTGGTCAATCTCAAAAAAACAAATACTAAAAGTCCTCTACTTTTGGTTGCGTTGGCGTGTAGCATCGGGGATGCAAAAAAATCCTTCCTTTCTTTTTAAATGTAGGTTCGACTCCTTCCACGCCAATAAAAAATATTGAATTTGAAAGGATGAAAAATTGTGTTAGATATTCTGATAAGTAAGGAAATATAGAGGAAGTAACTGGTAAAGGTCGTTTATTTAGAGTAAAAATTGAGGAGGGAAAAAATGAAATATAAAATCGCAGTAAACGAAACATTGAGTGCAACACGGTACATTGAGGTTGAATACGACGAAGATATTGATGAATTGCTACATGATGTAGAAAATTCGCCTTATGAACAAGATGTTGCGAGTATTTTGGAAGAATTAGGAGCAACTATTCTAAAAGAAGATCAGCCAATTGTAGGTAAAATAGGCGATTGGGAAACTGAATCATTAGACTATAGTGTAATGGAGGAAAAAAACATGAAATTTTACGAAATGAAAGAACCTTATTTTGCATTAATCGCTGCTGAAGATGAAAAACAATGTTTAAAACTTTATAAGGATATTGTTTGCGGAGTCGAAGACGAAAAAGAGTTTTTCGATGATATGAAAACAATTGATAAATACGAAGCGTTCAAAATGCTTGCTAAAAGTCATATTGAAGATGGTGGAGAATTAGGCGCAGAAGAAGCTTTCAATCAGTTAGAAAATCTTGAACAAAATGGCGAAGTATTGTTAATTGATAGTGGTTTGCTTTAGGAGGATTAATCGTTGCTAACTACTCTAAAAGTTTATAAAGAAGGCTTCAATGAGAGTATAAAAATTGGTGAATCAGTTGATTATGCGGGTGATAAATATATTGTTATCCGCATACTTGAAATAAAAAAACTGTATTTCAGTAAGTCAGTAAGACTAGAACTTAGAATCTTAGTACAAAAAGTAGGAGTAACAACTAATTATAACGGATATAAGAAACAGGTACAGGTAATTGAACGTTACGATCAGAGCAAGGACAACGAAAGAATGAAAAAAGTCGGAGATATTGTAATTTTGAATAAGAAAATTGCTTATGAAGTAATTTCAATTAATAGTATTCACTATGAGTTTGTTGAATTAGTCGTTGAATATACCGTACAAATGATTGTTCCATGGTCTGAACAGGAAATAAATAAAGCGTTATTCGATGAGCGTAAAAGTACATTTAAAGTTTTGGAAGGTGGAAAGTAATCTAGAGTAAAAAATAGTTTGGAGGGAAGAAAATGCTATCTAAACAAGAAAAAAAGCAAATTCGACAAAAAATGTATGCAATTATTGGTAATCGTTTAGTCACGGAATTAAGTCCAGAAGAACTGAAAGAAGTACAAAAATTAGCACAATTGATTGGATCTAACTACATTTTTGATTCTAAACCATTACCAAAAATGACATTGGAAAATTTAACTGCTAAAAAATATCAAGAACTTCGTGAGATAGGTTATCGAATGCTAGACATTCGACGAGCATTAAATATTAGTGATGCAAAATTCAGAGACTGGAGAACAGAACATGGGCTATCAATTTAAATTAGTAAAGGAGAAGAAATGAAGAAAAAAATAGCAATGCTACTAACAGTTTCTGTAGTTTTTATTTTGGCAGGGTGTCAAGATTTGAATATTTTTGTAAAAGGATTCGAACAAAGCTTTAGTGGATTGGAAATGACGATTAATACTTATGATGAAGAAAGTCAGGCAATAGATAAAATAATTGGAAAATCAATCAAAATTGAAAGAGATTCGAAATTTGATACAAATTCTGGGACTAATAATTCATCGGTTATTCAAGTAACTATAGGAGATAAAGAACTCCATCATGTAGGTTCTTCGATGATTGTTGCTGAAAATGGCTTAAACAATGTTTTTGAAAAATATGCAACAAAAGTTGATATTCAAAATATGCAGCAGGGAGTTCCAATTATTAATTCGTTGGTAAATGATTTTAAAAATTCTTTTACAGGAAAAGAAAAATTAGTTCTTATTCGAAGTCAAAATGGAACGCCTTTAGCAACATATGCGGGGAATAATGTTTCTCTATATAGTACAGATGTTCCAAAAAGTACAGGATTATTAGTAGATGGCAAATACTTATTTGTCTACAGATGTGATTATACGATTTATGATTTAGCATTGATTAGTTAAGCAGTAAGAAAACGAAATGTTAATATAAATTTGGAGAGAACAGTATGAAAACTATTCAATTTTATATGTATATACCAATTGTATTGCCAGTGTTTTTATTGGCTGCATTAGTTTTAGAATTTTTAATCGTTTTTCAAAGGTTATTCAAAAAAAGACGTTAGCAACTATATAACTATTTCAATTATACTTAAGATATAATATTGAAGCGGTTTAAAAAAGTTGATATAATAAAAAAGGTTATGTGATAAAAGTAACAAGAGAAGCTCTCTTGTTACTTAACGGGAGTATGCAAGGTATTGTTCATGAATTTTTGCAAGACCAAAAGTATCACCTATTTTCAAATTATTAGGTGTATGTTTGATATTAGGAATTGAAAAAAGATTTTTCGCTCTGTCTGTCACGATAAGTGGAAACTCAATATCATTTTCTTTTTCAGAAGTGATAAAAGCAACGTTTTTCTTTTCAAACAAGACAGTAGTGATTTGAGAAGAACCAAGATCGATTAAATCTTGTCCATATTTTTCTTTTAAGCTGTTTAGTGAAGGATAGACGGAAAGCTCGCTAGAATGGCTTGTAGTAGTTGATTGAACAGTATTTTGTGACTGTGTTTCTGTTTTGTTAGATACAGTAAAAGCAATAATAGTAAGTACAATCAGTAAGATTGAACCAATAGCAACAATGTATTTCTTATTCATAGAACCTCCGTTGTAAAAATTGTTTATTATTGTTTTAGTTGTAAATTCAAGACAGAAAACGACTTATTGCCGTTTCTGTCTTTTTTCTTCGAGCTTTTTTGCGTATTTTTCAATATCGCTTTTCAGATATAGACGAACACTTCCAGTGCCTGAACCGTATTCTAAAAAAGGTTTGATATATTTTAAATTTACGGATTGAGAAAAACTGCTGTAACTTTGTTTAGTTATTTTGGCAGCTTCTTGTCTAGTTAATAAATTTGTTAAACACCAGTCTTGAATATCTTGGTTTGTTTTTAAATCCATCATAAATCTCCTTTCAATGTTGTATAGTAAATTTATTATACTAGAAAATAAAAAAATAGCAAAAATGTGTTTACTTTTTACGATAAGTTTATTATAATAAACTTATCGTAAAGGTTGAAAATATTTAATAAAGAAAGCCTAATGGTAATAAGTCAAGATATAAATTTTAAAATATGAGTTAGATTTTGAAAAATTAGACCGCACTGAACTAGACCCGACTAAAATCAAATTTTTTTCGGGGTAATCACGAAGATTTTCGCAAATAACTTTATGTTATTTTTCTATCACCACCTTCGCCGGCTGATAGAATTGACCGTTGCGTAGTAGCGCATCGATCAAGCGCACAAATTTTCTTCCGGTTAAGACGAGCGCTCGTTTATGTTTGTGTTTAGGTACTTCATTTTTCTTTTTTTGGTAGTACTCTTTAAATTCTGGAAGTGTACTTCTTACTCGATTGGTGGCTTCAATTAAGTAGTAACGAAAATAGCGATTTCCAGAACGATTTAGTGGCGTGTTTTCAGATTGAGAGTTTCCTGATTGATTTTTAGACCAAGTTAACCCGGCATACTTTGCTAACTTGGATTGATCATCAAATCGCTCGATTTGACCAATTTCAGCGATTAAGCCTGCAGTATAAACAGCTCCTAATCCTGGGACACTTAATAAGCATTGGGCTTCTGGAATTGTTTCAAGTAAAGCAGTAATGTTTTTTTCAATTTCTTTAATCTGTTTTTTTAGAAATTTGATTTCGTTGGCGATTATACCTAATACAAGGTCAATGGAATTCTTGGTTACTTTACCTAAACGATAAGAACTACGTACAGCTTTTTGAATACTTTTGACAAGTTGCTCTGGATTTTTGAATCGACCTTTTCCTAGCTTTTGAAGTAATTCAGCGGCTGATTCAAGAGGCATTTCCGAAAATTCATCTAAGGTAATACCTTCTGTAAGTAGATTCATAATTGAAGCTCCGAATATGGAAGTTTTATTGTCTTCATTCGCAAGTTCTTTTGATAAAGTATTACATTTATACGTCAAATTTTCTAAAAAATGTTGTTTTGCTTCTACCATTTGTGTCACTAATTGATAACGAGATCTTGTTAGTCGTTGAAGTCCAACATAAACTTCTTCTTTAATAGGAGACAATGTATGGAGATCTACTCGTAGATAATCAGCTATGATCTGTGCATCAATTTTATCTGTTTTATCCTGATCGAACATTCTTGAATACTGTTTGATTCTATAAGGATTTTCTACAGTAACTTCGACAGGTAACAGCTTTAAATCTTCATCTAAGTAGAAAAACATTGCTGGGTGAAAACTATAAACAGAAGTCGATTCCATACCTATGACAATTCGGCAGAAACCAAAGGTTTCTTGGTAGTCGAGAATTCTTTGTTTGATTTCGCTAGCTCCGATTAAATCGTTGCTAAGTGAACCTTCAAACAAGATCTCTTTGGAGTCTGTTAAAAAGCAAGTATCTAATTTTTGAGAACTAACGTCTAAACCAATAAATAATTTCATGGAAGGTCCTCCTTTCATAAATTTTTTGGAATACTTAGCTATTGAAGTTTATCCCTGAATCTTATTGAATAACCGCAATCTCGCTTAATAGTACTCAATTGTTTACCTCTTAAAAGCCACCCTATTTCCTACTAGAAATAGTTTAAGAAGTGAACGGTACAGCTAATGGGTTTGAGGCATGATAATCAATAAGTCGGGATGCAGGCTTTCTGCTGTAGTCATAGCTACAAAGGAAATTAGCAGTGTTCCGATAGACCGTTTCCATAAGTCTATTATCCAGGAACAAAATTCAATAGCCAAGGTTTAAAAGTTATTTAATAAGGAATAGCCCTAAGGGGTGACTGAAACGATGGAAGTCGTTTCAAAATATATATTACGAGAAGGAATTAAATCATGAAAATTTTGAAGGTATTAGCTATCGGAGTAACAGTGGGTGGAATTGCGTTAGCAATGAATAGTGAAAAAGCTGAAGCAGCAGAATGGACACCACGTACAGCAGAACAGATTAAAGCTGAAATTAAAGGAAATGAATATACTATTGTTTGGGGAGATACACTAAGTGCTATTAGCCAAGCGACAAATATTACAGTGCAAAAATTAGCAGACATGAACAAAATTGCAAATGTAGATTTAATTTATGCAGGAAACAAATTGAGTTTTGATGGCAATGTAGCAAGTGTGCAAAACAGCGCAGGTGAAACAGTGGCTCAAACAGTGATTCAAGATAAAGACAAAGTAAATCCAAGTCAGCCAGTAGGCCAACCTACACAAGAAGCAACAATGAATAATGTAGTAACAGATAACACACAAACTGGAAATGTTGAAGCAGCACCAAGTACACCAGAACAAACGCCAGTTCAACCAGATAATGGCAGCCAAGGCGAACAGACAACGCCTTCTACACCAGAAAATAATGGCGGAACGACAACTCCATCACAACCTAATCAACCAGATAATGGAGGTAATGGTGGAGCAACTACGCCAGAACAACCAAATCAACCTGGTGGAGGGAATACGGAAAATCCTTCTACACCAAGTGACGAATATGATCCAAGTACTCCAATAGGAAGTTTAGGTCTTTTTTCAACGCAAGCTGAAGCTGAAGCTTATGGTTTAGAACAAGCACGTGAATTAGAAATTACAACAGGAAAGCCATATAGAGTACAAACTTGGGAAGTTCGCTATATTGATGGAAGAGTTGCTGGATTTACGGGAGCTTTGGTACCTTTTGAATAAAAAAATATATAATAAAATTAAGAAGCAACAATTGATATTTTTATCAATTGTTGCTTCTTTTTTTGGAGTGAATTTTATGGAACTTTTGAGAGCACCGCCTATATTTAATGCAAGCAATAATTATTTTAGGAGGGAATTTAATGGATAAAAAATTTAAATTGTTCAAAAGTAAAATGTTAACTATTTTAGCAATGCTGACTATTTTAGGAGCAAACGTTATACCTTCAGCAACGGCAGTTGCAGAAAGTATAAATACAATAGAGTCGGTATCTACAGTAGAGAATAAAGATACTGAAACAACTACTACGGAAGAATCCACAACTTCTTCTAGTAAAATTAATGAAGTAACAGATAGTACTCAAAATTCTCAAAACGAGTTAAATAAAACGATTGGGAACAGTATGAATAGTAATGATAGTCCAACTGAAACAGAAAGCAGTTCGTCTCAAGCTTCTAGTGAACAACAAGTACAACACTCAACAGAAGAAGGTAAGAAAATAACACAAGAACGAACAGGTGAAGAATTAGCTAAACGACCAAATCCAACAGATGTACAGGGCTTAACGGATGCTGAAATCGTTTCTTTAGCACAATATCTTTACGGAGACTATGCAAGAAAAGATTCTTCTTTTGGTGTGTCAGTAAAAAATGATGAAGGAAAAGTAATTGAAATTCCTTTTGAAAGAGCTACACGAAAAACACGAGCTGTGGGAACTGAAGGTAATCCTGTTTATGCAAGATATGATGTAAGTAAAGGTGCATGGTCTGCTTGGGGAGAGTTTTATCAACCGTTATACATTGATGGAAAGCTTGCTTATTGTGTACAACCAGGAGTTGTTTTTGTCCCAGGAGCTGGTTTTACTCAACAAAATGAATTTACAGGTATTTCAGAAATAGAAAGAATACAGATCAATGATATAATGAATTTCGGAGCGAAAAAAGGTGATAGTAGTGAGTACATTTTCGCAACTAATATGTATATGTGGGAAAAACTTGGTTGGTCTGTAAGTACAACCCTTTCTAACTATGAGGGATATAAAAATACAATTAAACAAAATATGAAAAATTTTCAAGTAAGACCATCCTTTCATAATAAGGAATATACTATTAAGCAAGGTGAGACACTTAAAATTTCAGATACAAATGGTGTATTAGGAAATTTTGATGTTGTTAATAATTCTGGTTTAACAATTAGAAAGAATGGAAACACATTAGAAGTAACTGCTACTGCTAATTCAAAAACAGGACGTGTAGATTTTAATAGAAAATCATATTATTCTGGTAACCAATATTTTTGGGTTAAACCAGGTTCTCAAGCTGTAACAACGGGGGGAGCTACAGACCCAACAATTGCGTTTTTACGGTTTAATGTCCTTAAAAAAGGTAATGTAAAAATCAAAAAAGTGGACGCAGACACAGGAAAAGCAATTTCTGGTGCGAAATTCAAACTTTCTTATAGTGGCCGAAATGTGGAAGTGGTAACTAACGCTAATGGTGAAGCTGACCTGAAAGACATTCCTCACGGAACAAAAGTAATCCTTGAAGAAATTCAAGCAGCGAACGGTTATGTGCTTAACAAAACACCACAAACAGTTACAATTGAAGCAAATAAAACAATTACAGCTACTTTCAAAAACAAAAAGCAAGTGGGACGCTTAGATCTTATCAAAGAAGATAAGGAAACAGGAAATCAAGCGCAAGGATCTGCTAAGTTGGAAGGAGCTGTGTATGGTTTATTTGAAACAAATGGTCAAAAAGTAAAAGAAGTGACGTTGAAAAAAGCTGGAGACAAGGTCACAGGTTCTTTTGAAAATATCCAAATTATGCATGACTATTATGTTCAAGAAATCAAAGCGCCAGAAGGATATACGTTAGATAAAACAAAATATCCAGTAAATATTGCGTATGCAGGCCAAGATAAAACTGTCGCAGTAAAAACAATGACGCTAAAAGACCAAGTCATCAAAGGTGGCGTGGAAATTGTTAAAATTGGTGACAAACCACTTGTCAAAAAAGTCCTTGATACAATCACAGGAAAAGCAGACAATATCAAGCCTCAATTAGAAGGGGCAGAATTCACTATCACGTCAAAAACAACTGGAAAAGTTGTAAAAGTGATGACAACGGATAAAAATGGTAAAGCAAGTACAGGTAAAACATTGCCTTACGATTCTTATGTCATGGAAGAAACTAAAACGCCAGAAGGATATTTAGCGATTGATCCAATTGAATTTACTATTTCAGAAGAAGACCAAAAATTCTTCTGGGTATTGGAAGATAAAATCATTGAAGCTCGTCTACATTTAGTCAAAGTGGACGCAGAAACAGGAAAAAATATTCCGCTACGCGATACCACGTTCAAAATTTGGGACCGCTGGGCAAATGACGGTAAAGGTGACTATGTTTCTATGCGTGTACCAAACTCATTAGAAATTAGTGACGAATTCAAAACCAATGAAAAAGGGGAATTGGTGACAAGCGATAGCTTACCATTCGGTAAAGATCGTTATGAAATTCGTGAGTTACGTGCGCCGGAAGGCTACTTAATTGCGACTGAACCAGTTGTTTTCTCTGTTACTGAAGCCGATGCAGGCGGTGTAATTACGATTAAATTCGAGAATATGCCACAAAAAGGCCAAGTAAAAATCCATAAGACAGGTGAAAAAGGCATTTCTACTGTTGAAAAAGAATGTGAGTACGGAAAATATGCGGAAATTCAATATGACCAAGTGGATTTAGCAGGTGTGAAATTCAAAATCCGTGCAAGAGAAGATATTACAACACCAGACGGAACAGTTCGTTTGGCCAAAGGTGAATATGTTCAAAAAGACGGCAAAGATTTTGAGTTAGTAACAAATGATTTAGGAATGACTGAATCTGAGCCAAACTTGTATCTAGGTAAATACGAAGCAGTAGAAATCGAAGCACCAAATGGTTTTGTGATGTTAAAAGACCCAATTCCTTTTGAAATCAAATACGAAGGACAACTGGTTGAATTAGCTTCTACAACCGTTAAAGTTGAAAATCAATTGCAAGAAATCAACGTATACGGCTACAAGAAACAAGAAGTTGTAACTGGTTGGGAAGACGGCAAACCAGTGATTGAGCTAGAAAATGCGAAGAATGGCCAAGTCTTTGGCTTATTCGTTGGTGAAGGTGGTATTCAAATTGGTTTTGATATTTTACCTCACGACACAGCATTAGCTTTTGCGAAAGTCAAAGACGGTAAATTAGCTTTTGAAGGCTTAACATTACCAAACGTAGAAAGTAATTTCTACTTGAAGGAAATTGATGCAGGAAATGACCACGTGTTAGACGAAACCAAATATGGATTTAAGTATGTGCCTTCTACAAATGAAAAAGAGCATACGATTCATGTCTTTGCGGACGGATACGCTGAAAACAAAGAAATCTTGACGAAAATGGCTCGAAAAGAAATTGAAAACAAATTGGCGTATACAGACGTAGAGCTAATCAAAACGGACAACTTAGGAAACAAACCACTTGAAGGGGTTGAGTTCCAATTGATCCGTGTAGACGGTAAAAAAGAAACGGTGGTAAATACGTACAAAACAGATAAAGACGGAAAAATCACTGTGAAGAAATTACCAACAGGGAACTACAAATTCAAAGAAACAAAACCATTGAGCTGGTACTATCCAAATACCGACGATTTGAGCTTTGAAGTAACGCCAGAAACAAATGGCCAATTCATTTCACTTAAAGCAGTCAATAAACGTAAACCAATGGAAATTACTACACTTTTAGCGACTGTAGACGGTAAGAAAGAAGCGAATCCAACGATTGACAATACGTTACGTGATGAAGTGAGAATCAAAGGCTCTGAGGCAGGACATACGTACACTATCGTTACTCCATACGTAGATCCAGAAACGAAAAAAGTCATTACCACTGTTGAATCAACGTATACAGCAAAAGCAGAGAATGAAACGATCCATGTGGACATTCCAATTGCGAAAAATACGATGAAAGACGGTCAAAAAGGGGTAGCTACTCACTATATTTATTACGACAAAGAAAAAACAAAACTTGTTGGTAAAGAAGATAACTTGGCCAATAAAGACCAAACAGTTACTTTCAAAACACCAAAAGCATTACCAAAAACAGGAGAAACAGCAAATGTTGCATATGTAGCATTAGGGCTGTTTCTTTTTGTATGCGCAAGTTTTGTTTTGGCTTGTCGTAAAGCCAAAGAATAATGAAGTGAACTAGAGATAGTCAAAAAGGACTATCTCTAGTTTTTCCATATGTTTTTTGTGAAAGAAAGGAAGGCAATGTATGTTTACAAATTACAAAAAATTTTGGCAAAATAGTTTCAATTATACAGGAAGAGTAACCAGAAAAGAGTATTGGCTTGTTGCGTTAATGAATGCTCTCATTGGTGTTGGATACGGCATATTGATTGGATTTGCATGCGCACTAAATGATTCTGGAACAATAATTGTTAGCTTGATTTGCGGATTAGTGGCTTATTGTCTCCTAGTTTTCATTCCGTCTATTTCTATTAGTGTACGACGGTTACGAGATGCAGGACTTCATTGGGCTTTCATTTTTTTTATTTTTGTTCCATATATTGGATCAATTATTGGATCAATTGTGTTAACAGTATTGTATTGTTTACCAACGAAAAAAGAATAATGAATGGAATTAGAGATAGTCAAAAAAGGCTATCTCTAGTTTTGTTATGGTATTTGAAGTGAAATTGGGAGGAATGATAAATGTTAGCTTTTTCGGTTATTCAAGAGAGCATGTTATTGATAATAGATGCTTTGTTAAAGATAGTAAGTCCTTTGAGTTTTTGGCTGTTACTACTATTGGTTTTATATGGGTTAGGCTATGTTTTTTTTGTCTGGTATTTACAAATGAAAAAAAGAAATTTTTTAATAATATTAGGCCTTTTTCTTATTACTATATGTACACCTAACTATTTTTATATTCAGCAAGAGCACGAGTGGAAAGATACGATTCACCAGAGTTTAGAAGAAAAACATTATTTGTTACCAGAAAAAGTAAATGGGAAGTTTGAACCAATTATAAAGATTCAAGATAGGCTAAAAAAAGAAGGACCTTCTTTTACTGTTACTTTTAATATAGAAAACAGGATGAAAAGGGCAATATTTCCAAAATTTTATTTAACAGGAAAGCTTCGAGGAAAAGAAGTAAAAAATATTCAAGTTGTTAATGAGGTCTATCTAAATAAACAAAAACAATTTAAAAAACTTGCAGACAATGCTATTGACTTGTATAAAGTAGACTTTTCGAATTCAGGAGAAATAAGCGGAATTACAACTGATAATCAAGAAGTACGTGTTAATCAAGATGGAACAGAGTTGTTTGTAAATGATAAGAAAATAGAAGGAGACATACACAAATAAGGAGAAGGAGATCAATGCTTTCTAAATTTTTGAACAATTTTAACAAGAAAAAACAAAGTAGAAATAAACAAAGAAATATCCATAAAAATTGGTTTTTAGACGCTAATATCTTGACTGATAATTCCACAAAGCCTGTTAGCCAATCAAAGAAAATGAGAAAAAGTGACTGTTTTATGCAAGCACCTGATCCCAATTTTTTTACTCTACCTGAATCAAGAAATCCCAAATTTGGAAAATGGAATAGGTAATAAAGAGTATCTTATGTAGAAAATTTGTAAAAATAATTAAAAGTATGGTTAGGAGAAAAGGTTGTTTATTTTTATGGTGAGGAGGAATTTATATGGTTTCGACAATATTATCTAAATATGAATTTGCTATTGTTAATTTGTTTCCACTAGTGTTCTTGTGTTTGTTTTTTCTTTTGTTACTTACATGTGCCACTTTTTATTCTAAAATATCAAAAATCAAAAGAAATTGTCTTTTAGCAGGAGTAAGTTTTTTTCTTATTGGTACATGTATAACGGGTTATATTTATAACAAAAAAGAGAACGAGTGGAAAGATACTATTCAACATAATTTGGAAGAAAAACATTATCAATTGCTAGGAATGGAAGGCGAGAAATTTAAACCAATTATACATTTTTGTTCTAATCCTGTTATAAATTTTTATGAATCATTGAAAAAAGAAGGTCCATCTTTTTTTGTTAAATTTAAAACAGAGGATAGGAGAATAAATTCAAAAATTTATTTAACAGGAGAGATTCGAGGAAATAAAGTAACAAATATTCAAATTGTTAATAACAAAAATGTAAAGGAGAAACTTTTACAATGAGTAGCATTCTTTTTGCTTGTGGCTTACTTGTTGGTCTTTTCTTAGGCGTATGCTTAAGTTATCTAGCTTTACACGTTGAGTAACATAGTTTTTTTGACAGTGAAGTTCACTGTTTTTACTTATAATGATTGAGAAAATTTTAGGAGGAACTTTATGGGAAGTATTTTTAAAGCGGAAGGAAAAGCTTTGGCAGTGAGAGAAACAGATGTAAAACTTTATTATGATGAAAATAATTATCTTATTCGGATTTCACTTTTACCGAATAAAGTGTTGGAATTTCAGAAGAACGGCTTGTTGAAGCCAGATCAGTTAAGGGCATACACCCAGATACTTTTGATTCATTCTGGTAAGTGTTTGCCGATACCGATTGTACAAGGAAGTCATGGTGTTTGGAAAGATTTGTTTGGATTTGACGTGCCAAAATCATCCAAAATAAAGAAACGAAAATTAAACAAGTGGCACCTAAAAGCAAAAAATTAAAAAAATTTTTACAGTGTATTAAAAAAGCTTTCACAAACAGATGTATATACTTCTGTTTGGTAAGAAAAAAATGAAATAAATGGAGGAAAAAGCATGAAGAAAACAAGTAAATTATTGTCTGCATTGTTAGTTGTTAGTCAAGTATTTGGCTATACACCAGCAGTTTTTGCAAATGAAGAACCTACGTCGCCAACGCTTTCTTCAGAATCTGCGACGGTTCAAGAAGGAAGTACTGGAGAACAAACAGAAGACACCGTTGATTCTACTCCAGAAACAACGCCAGAAGTACCACCAACAGATTCTTCCACGGAGGAACAACCGACTACGCCTGAACAGCCAGTAGAACCAGAAACGCCTACAGTGCCAGATTCAAGCAAACCAGAAACGACACCCGTAGAACCAGAACAAAAACCAGAAGAAAATCAGCCTGTAGAAGAGTCCAAACCAACGGATTCTTCAACGACACAAACACCACAAAAGCCTACAGAAACGCCGACAAATCAACCGAGTGTGTCCAATCAATCTGGTGTTTCTGCTAATACAGAAACAAGCACCACAAATCAAGAAACAGCAGCACCTGTTGTAGACGAAGTCAAAGAATACCACCAAGCCCCATCAGCGCCTATTCAAGAGTTAGTGCCAGAAAGTACGCTTTCTTCAGATGGAACAATTCACTTTGAAAAAAATGAAAGTGTGGAACAATTTATTCAAAAAATTGGAGAAGCAGCTAGAAAAGTGGGCCAAGAAAATGATTTGTATGCTTCCGTTATGATTGCGCAAGCGATTTTAGAATCTGCTAGTGGTCAAAGTTTACTATCAAAAGCACCAAATTATAATTTATTTGGCATCAAAGGGACACATAACGGAAAAGGGGTCTCTTTTGCGACACAAGAGGATTTAGGCAATGGAACGCTTTATACTACCCAAGCAACCTTTAGACAATATCAGAGCTACGAAGAGAGCCTGAAAGACTATGCGAAACTCTTAAAAGAAGGGTTGGCAGGGAATGCTTCTTTTTATGAAGGCGTCTGGAAAAGTAAAGCGAAAACCTATCAAGAAGCTACTCAGTATTTGACAGGACGTTATGCGACAGATAGTCAGTACAATCAGAAATTAAATGGCTTAATTGAAACCTACGACTTAACCATGTATGATCATCCGAAAGCGACAGTAGAAATGACAGAATCTGATTTTCCAGCGTATAATGGGGAAAACTATGATACGGCAAACAGCTATGCGTGGGGAAATTGTACGCAATATGTCTATAATCGAATCACGCAATTAGGCAGACACATTGATTTAACTATGGGAAATGGAAAAGACTGGGGTGTGACAGGCCAAGCCCGAGGTTATGAAGTGAGTCGCACACCACAAGCTGGAACAGCTGTTTCCTTTCCTGCAGGCGTGTTGAGTGCAGACCCAGTTTATGGTCATGTCGCATTTGTAGAAAAAGTGAATCAAGATGGTTCAATTTACATTTCAGAAATGAATGTACAAGGCTTAAACGTCGTATCTACTCGTACAATTCCAGCAACTCAAACAAGTATGTTGAGTTATATCATGCCCAAATAAAGAAACATAGAAAAGCAGACAATGTGTCTGCTTTTCTTTTGTTTCTACGAGAAAGGATTTTGAAAAAAATGAAAAATGATGCTAAAAAAATGTTCAATGAGTTAAAAAAAGAAATGATAGAAATCAAAAATAAATGTAAAGCAACCCTAACAAGTTCTGCGTTTTATCGCGTACAATTGATGAATCTTATTTATTTTATTAGATACCGTGCGATGATAGTTTGTCTATTGTACTTTTTGAATTTTATTCTACTTTGTTATGAATTAGACAAAAGTCTTGGATTATCTAAACAACAGCTGTTTACTGCTGTAGTCACCACGTTAAGTAGTTTTTTACTTATTTGGTTTTTTGGCCATTTTGTAGGTTTGTTATGGGACATATCTAACTCAGATTATAAAAGAGAGAGATTCTGTCATTTAGTAAAATTTTTTATTAGCTATAGTTGTGTATTGAGAGTTTATTCCGCTTGGCAAAAACAAATTCCGAATATCCAAACATTTGATGATATTCCAAGGGAATTTGATGTTACCTTCCTTTCCAATTTAGTAACGTTTCTTTTAAGTAGCCTTGCAATTTATCTTTTTTGGAAAAGAGCAAGGAACTATTTAGCTGTTATTACAGATTACAGAGAAAAAAGAGACGCTGCTTCTATTCCTAAACGTATTCAAGATCAAGTTATTTTATTTGATTACGCTGGGCAGATTTTTGTTCCAGTTGGTTTTAAAATCGTTGAACATGAGAGCGAAATACAACCTGCCTATATAGAAGGTCAATCTTCTCATATTCATATAGGAAAATATCTAAAAGAAACATTTGTTATTGTGAAATTGAAGTGGTCAATTATCGAACCGAAAAGTTTATCGGTGCAAGAATGTGTGCTTGAAACTGATTCATCAGTCACTTTAGAAGAAGCTAGTGAATGAGAATAAAAAGAAACAGTTGTAAAGTGGAAAGCTAATAGTTTCTAAAACAAGAAGTTTTTGAGTAAAGAAAATAAAAAAGAGAAGCAATCATGACTGATTGCTTCAAGTGCGGTTTAGAAATTTTATTTTAGTTACTTGATTGAGGTAAGTACCTTTTTTATATCATATCTTTTGTTGGAATTCAATAAAAAATACCAGTCCGAGAGACTGGCAATCGTAAATTCGATGCGTTGAATTTACTAAGGATTACAATATATGTTTGAGTTTACTTGCTTAACTATTTTATATCAAAACTTAGTAAAAATTTCAATAAAAAATTCACTGCCTCAATAAATATAGTTGAGACAGTGAAAAATGTGATGGTAGTTAATACAAAGTTAATTATTATTATATAAAAAAAAGAGGAACAGTCAATATAAAAAAAAACCAGCCAATCGACCACTGATTGACAGGGTATTTTTTATAAATAATTAGACTATTAAACCAGAAAGAAACGCCCGCTAGTTTCCGCTAACGGGCGTTCGAGTGTGACAAAGAATCGCCATTCTTTCTTCATTTATACCATAAGTTTGTTTGTTATTTCAAGCAAAAAAAGAAAAATGTCCAGTACCGCAAATACTGGACTTTAAAGGAGTTTGTTTAGTGACAACACCATAAAGACTGGTGATATTTATAACTATTTTATAACATAAAGCGATTTCTTAGGCAAGTAGTTTTTACTTGCTTTTTTTGTTGCTTTGAAAGGGGGTGAGGTGAAAATGAACGAAAAAGAACTAGCTATAAAAAAATGGTTGCTACATTTGTTAGATCAAGTTTATCTTGATGCAGACGCGTACAAAAACTTTTTTATACGTATTTTACCAAAAGAGCGAAAGCGTGTAACAGGCACTTATCATTCAGTTGAACGAGTGATTGAGGTAAGTAACTTGTTACGGCCTCCAGAAGTAATTGCTTTAAGTGTCATAAAGCTTTTAGCTCAACACATTGTTGTGGTCAATCAAGAATTATTTGACACAGAAGAATCAGAAGTAAGTATCTGCAAAGAATTACTAACAGAATTAATCAATCAAGGAAAAATTAGTAAGAAAGAACTAGAAACGATGGTTGATACAGGAATGTTAGATGACGAAATGGCGGTGTATGGAGAAATTTCTACATGGTCAGAAAAAGAGACAGAAGACTTACTTTGTGTGGTGGTTAGAAATAGTTTTTCTCTTAAAGGAGCATTACGAAAACGAGGGTATAAATGGTTGTCAGCTAGAAAAGCATGGATTAAAACTTATTCTTCGTTAGAAACTGCTGAAGAGGAAAAAAGCAGCTTGTGGACATTAAGTAGTGAAATAGACATTGGGCTTGAAACACCGATACAATGTTTATTTCATTTTGATTATTTTCTTGCCATTAAACAACCAGAAGTCAATGGTGACCAAATGGAAGTGCTTGGCTATGTCTATGAAAATTACGGCATTACCAAAAAATTTGTTAAGCGCGTTCCTACTTGTTTATTTTCAAATGAACGAGAACGTTTGGCAAAATTAGAAATTCCATTTGAATTAGTCGTACCGAAAGAACGTCAAGTCGTGTATTAAACACATATAAAAAAATAGGAGGCAAGTATATGGCAGTAAAAATTGATGGAGTCATAAAAAAACGTGCGCAATCGTTAATGGCTCTAAATGGCCAATCTTATGAAGAATGGCTAAATGAACAACATCAGAAATATTTGAATGAACAAGCTGATGTGATTGATCAATTATTGAAAAAAGAATTGGAACGAAAAAAGCGTGAGAATCAGCAAAAACCACATCAAATGTATGGAGGGAATTCTAATGGTGAATAAAGTAAAAGAAAAGTGGACACGTTGGACGAGTGTGTTACAAATGATTTTAGCTTTAGGTTGGATTGAAGTAAATACGATGATGCCTGTTTTTGCGGACGTAGAATCAACATTAAAAGGAGTAGAAACGGGTTTAGGTTCTAATTTTAGAAAATTTGCCAATCCAGCCTTAGGTATTGCAGTTTTAATTTACGGTGGTTGTCGTTTTTTAGGATTAGAACTTTCACAATGGGCCAAAAGATTTGCCTTTGGTGCCTTTCTAGGTGCAGCCATTATTATTAATTTCAGCTGGATTAAAGATACTATCTGGGGCTGGCTAGGAGGGTAAAAGAAATGGCAGTAGAAGTAGAAATTTTAACATCAAATGTTGAAATTCTAGCAAAGCAGCCGCCCTTGGAACTATTGCCTTTTAGTGATTTTTTAGAAATTACCCAGTATATGGAAAAAGGAGAAACTGTGACGTTTCAATTATTGGAAGTAGCTGGAGAGCCGTTTTACAAAGGGACATTTACAAAAATGTCTGAGGAATATGCGTTTGAAGAAGATATTCGTAAAAAGTTGAATCAAGTGATAAAACAAAAGAAAATGTCTGCAGAACAAGCAGAATCATTATTGGAAAAACTTTCTTTTACAACGGTTCATGAGACACCACCGCTTTCTGTGAAACAGAAATTTTTAGAAAAAAAGAAAGAGAAGTCTGAAAAAGTAATGATTCAGAAAGAGAAACCAGAAAGACGTGTTCCACGTCTTTCTAAGGTTTCTCTTCCTTCTTTTTTTGTCTCATGGAAAAAAATAGGCATTGGGTTGCTTATTTTTAGCTGTATAGGATTAAGTGCCTTCTTTTTCTTGAAAAATGATACGAGTGTAGCAAAGAAAGATACTAGTTATGAACAATTATTTCAGGAAGGAAACTATCAACAACTTTTAGAAAAGTATCCTGAAAAAGAACAAACGTTGATTGAGCAGTTGTATCAAGAAGGAAATGAGAAGGGGCTGGAAGAAGTAGCGAAACAAGCCACTGATAATTTGGTTCAATTTTATCTTTCTTTTTATCGAAAAGACTGGGAAAAAGTGACAACTCTTAAAGAGTTACCACAAGAAAAAGACGTTTTGTCAATGAAAGGTTATGCTTTTTTAAAACAAGGCAAGCTAGAAGAAGCTAAATTAATCAATGAAGCAATCAAAAATGAAACGCTCACCCAACAAATTGAAGCATATGAATTAACTCAGGCATATAAGGCTTTGCGTGAAGGAAATGTTTCAACCGCTGAAAAAATCAATAAAGAAATAGCAAATAAACAGCTATCAGACGATATTTCAGTAGTAAAAAGCATATTAAATTTAATGAAAAAATATGCAGAAGATAAAGAAAATAAAAAGTTATCAGAAGCTGAGCGAAATGAAGCGCAACAAAATTATGATGACTGGAAAAAGAATTTACAACAAATAGGGGAAGAGTCAACCTTTGAGTAAAAATGACAGGTATCCTCTATACATATTGTGGAATTCTTTTGAAGCTATTTTCTTTTGTAATAAGAAGAATGTAGAACCCAAAATTCCTTTTTGCTAAAATTGGAGGTGAAAAAAAGTGAAAGGAAGTAGTGTGATGGATTGGGTACAACTGGGTGGAATTTTGTCGGTTATTGCTACTATCGTAGCAACTTTGATAGTAATGGTACGAGATAATAAAAATTTAACAAGGGACCATAAAGACTTATCTAAAGATCATGTAGATTTAAAGCATGGGCAAAAAAGTTTAAGTAAAAAGCTTTCTGTTCATGAAAAAAATAGAGTTTCAGACGTCCATAAGTTAGATAAGACCGTATCAGAAATAATGAAAGAGACAACAAGGGTTTCAACATTTTTATTTAATGAAAAACAAAAAGAGCAACATAAGTTAAGTTTGTTGAGCTATAGTCAACAAGATATTCAAGATTCGTTGGAACATATTCAAGGGATTTTTGAAGTAGTCAAAGAAACGAATCGTTTGAATGCTAAACTTGCTTCTGAACGGGAAGAATTGATACGTAAAAACCAAGAATTGACTGAGAAGAATCAACAGTTGCAACAAAAGAACCATGAGTTAACTAAAAAATTAGATAAAGTAATGAATAAAGGACGTTCTAGAGGCTTAGAACGTTAAAGAATATAAAATACTACGTAAAACGATAATCATTAAATGATTGTCGTTTTTTTATTGGAGGAAAAACTATGTCAAAAGAAGTAAATGTAAACAATGAGAAAAAAATGAAGTATGGAATTGTTAGTGTATGTGCAGTCGCTTTGTTAGGCTGTGGTGCAGCATTTGCTATGTTAAACAATGAACCTGAGCCAGTGCATAAAGCAAATGGCTCAGAAACAATCCAAGAACGCAAAGAAAAACCGTCTGCAGACACGAAAAAAGCGCCTTGGGAAAAACAAGTGGAAAAAAGTCAGAAGAAAGAAGCTTCTAAAAAATCAACCAAAACAGACGATCCACTGGCATTAGTTAAGGATGAAGCTCCGTTGGTAGTAGCTAATCCATTAAAAGCAAAAGTTGAATTACTGAATCAGTTAGAAAAAGCGATTTCTGTACAAAATGAGAAAGAAGCAACCAGGAAAAAAGAACAAGAAGTCGTTCCTTTAGTATTCTCTAAAGAGGAGAAACCAGCTGTTTCTTTAACAGAAAAACCGACTAATAAACCGAATGTAGAAAAGCCTGAAGGCTCCGAAGAATTGGAACAACCAGTATTACCAGAAAAACCAATTTTACCAAATGAACCTGTATTGCCAGATAATCAACCGTCTATACCAACACCGCCTGACCAAAATATTCCAAGTGAACCAGAGCAACCAGTATTACCAGAAGAGCCAACAGGACCTTCTTTAGATGAGTTGGTTTCTTCCGCAAAAGATAAGTTACAAACAGCAAATACGCAAGCTCAAGCAATTAATCAACAGTTACAACAAGTACAAGACAAATTAAACCAATTGAATCAAGTAACAGAAAAAACACAAGCAAATGTAAATGAAGCAACAGAACATTTAGCTGAAGTAAATCGATTAGTAGCAGAATACAATGAATTATCGGCTCAAATTAAACAGTTGTTAAATGAAAATAACGAAATTCCGCCTATTAATCTAACAATCTATCAAGAAACTTATACGAAGTTACAAGCAAAAGTAACTGAAATTCAAGAAGCACAGAAAAAAGCAACACATGCAACAGAAGCTGCACAAACAGTTGTTTCAGAAGCACAAGAAGTAAATCAATCATTAGATACAATGAAACAACAATATGAAGAAACGCATAAACCACAAGCGGAAACAGCTGTTTCTACGATTCAAACAACTGTAAATGAAGTGAAAGAAACACCTGAAGTAGCAGAACAGGTACAACCAGAATTATCTCAAGCACAAGAAACAGCGAATACGGTAGGAACAACAATAGAAAAAGTGGAAGCTGGGTTTGAAGAAGCTAATCAAGCAACAACAGAAGAAAAATTAACGCAAGCCCAAGACTCTGTCAATCAGCTAGTAGAAGAAACAAGCAATCAAAATCAGAAGGTAGAAGAAGTGTTAGCAGACTTTAATCAATTGCCAACCCCTCCAGAAGAGACACCTGAAATACCAGAACAAGAGACACCAGAAGCAGCACCTACCACGAGTGAAGCAAACACACCTGAGCAACCTGTAAGTGCAGATTCTACTATGGCATAAGAGATTGTTTCATTTTTTGAGCAGAGAAAGGCTTATTTTCTCTGCTTTTTTTACTATGAATAGACTTTTTCTGGTAAGAAATATGACGTTTTAGATAGCAAAATTATGATAGAATAGGAGAAAACAAAATGATATTTGTTAAGATAGGAGTAGTTTTGCTAATGCTAAGTGTAGGTGTAGAAGTTGTTAAAAGCATTTTGAAAAATAACTATGGTTCCCAATTTCTTATGCAGTTGGGGGGAATTATTCTTATAATTCTGGGAATTGCTTCAATAGACTTAGTATATTCTTCTTTTTTTACTCAAGGTTGGTTATTTTTTCCTTCGATGATTAATACTTTATTAAAGGGATCAGGAATTTCTCTTGTTTATTCAGATAAACTAAATGTGGTGTTAAACATGATTGGTACAAGTATTATGCTTATCATATTATATATAATTGCACGAAACAAGGGAATCACTACGGACAAAAAACGGATTAAACTTGTTGAGGTGGATAAAAAAGTACCAATTTATGTTGACAAAAAAACGTTTAATTACTCTTTTTTTTGGATTGGATTAACCACGCTTCTTTTATATTTTAGTTACTATTCTTACGTTTTTGATTTAGGACGTACGGATAAACGGACACTAATTCCTCTGATGATTGTTTGTGGAATAGTTGAATTTTTATTAACTGTAACACAATACTTTTTTTTTAAAGAGCTAAATCAAATCAGTTTTATGATTCTCTTGTTTAAAGATAAAGAAAAATATAGAGATATAGTGACAAAAATTGACAAGCTCCTTAATAATTCTACTGTATATGTACAGGGGAAAGAGATTGATAACCTATTAAAAACATGTGTTGATATGAATGTATTTGATGTAATAGGAACAGAAAAAATAAGAGATATTAAGTTGAATGATACTGTTCAGATAAAACTGACAGAATTAGCTAAGAAGCTTTTTTCAAATCAAGAGGAGCTTTTATCAAAAGGAGTCGTTATATGTGAAGAAGGAGTTGATTTATATAGTTTAGAAGAATAAAGAACAAGTACTTTAAGAAGTTTTGCTTATTTGATAAAAATGGATAAAAACAAACACTGATAGAACGGTGTTTGTTTTTTTATTTTATTATAGGAGGTTCCTATGAGAAAAAAAGAAAGAGGAAAATATAAAAAAAGGAATTATGAAAAAGCCACACAAAATCATTTACGATTTCTTGCAGATCGTCGCTTTTTAATTCCTAGTATGACTATTTTCTTTATGGTGGAAATGATTCTTGGAAATTGGTTAATACAAATGGTGGGAAGTATTACCCAACAATCACTGTTTGATTTTCAAGGGGTATCATTAAGACAAGCAGTTTTTTACTATCCGATAGGACAATATCCTCAATGGTATCTTCTATTGTTTCTTTTTTCTTTAGTTGGGGTAGCTGTATCAACGCTTCGATTGTATAGCTCGTTTCGACCATTGGAAGAAGAACACGTTCAAGGAACGATGGATTTTGAGACAGTCGAAGGAATGAATAAGCAATATGAGCTTGTTCCTGTCCATATGTTTACAGACAAAGAAGATTATTTTGATGGGAAACCAGGCTATCCAGTCGGAAGAAAACCACAAACACCTAGTGAAAAAGCCCAAGGGCTTTTTTATTATTATGTTGATACTACAGATTCGAATAGCATTACTTTGGCAGGAACACGCCAAGGGAAAGGTATTTATTTTGTAGATCCATTTATTGATATATTGACACGAGCCCGATTGATTAGCAATCGGGCTTCTTTTGTTATGACAGCTACTAAAGGAGACGAGCCAAGGGTATGGTATGAAACCTTAAAAAAACGCGGCTATCGCATACGAGTGGTTAATACAATGAATCAATATTATTCTGACCCAATACCTGTTTTGGGTGTGTTTAATAACTATTATCGACACTATAAACGATTAAAAGCAGAAAGTACTCAGTTGAAACAAGCTGGCAATAAAAGCGAAGCGTTAAATTTAAATATTCAAGCGGAAAAACAATTGGCCAATGCAGAAAAAATCATTACGCAAGCAGCATTCTCTTATTTTAAAGAAGTGAATGAAGGAAAAGACGGTGGTTTCTGGACTAAGGCTTGTCGTAGTTTATTTATTAGTATCGGTATAGCTTTAGCAGATCAGGAATATGAAAAAGAGGAAAAGAGTAAAGTCAATCCATACACTATTTATACGGTTGCTAATGAAATGCAAAAACGCAGAATCAAAGAAAAATCCCATAATTTCTTACGAAAATACACAGACGATGAGAGTGAATTAAAACGTTTGTTGGCAGAGTATGAAGGGAAATGTGAATTAGACGTTTTCTTTGGTGAATTGCCTCGCACACACCCAGCTACACGACATTATGACGCAATTTTTGCTTCAGCACCAGCTCATGTGACGTTGGGAAATATTATAACGCATTTTAATGGAGACTTAGAGCCGTTCTTAATGACGTTAAATGCCAAAATGACAGCGATTGATGATGGCTTTGATATGGAACTGATTGGTTTTGATAGAGAACAACCAACAGCGGTATTTGTTGTGTTAAGTGATGCAGATACGTCTAACAATGCGTTAGGAGTCATGTATATCGATCAAATTTATCAAGTATTGATTAATCGATGTAATTTAGAGGACGATTCCTGTTGCTATCGAGATGTGCATTTCATTTATGAAGAAGGAGGAAACTTAGGCGTTCCAATCTCAAATCTAGCAAGAAAATGGACAGCTGGACTAAGTAGACGTTTATTTTCTCATTTAGTGTTACAAGATGTGCAACAACTTGCTTCTTTATATGATGAGGATACGAAAGACATCATTTTGGGCAATACAGGGAATTTGGCGTATATTCGTACAGCCTCAGATAAAACGAATAAATATATTTCTGGTCGTTTAGGTGAACGGTCGAACTATTCAAAAACACGACATAAAGATCCGCTGTCTATAAAAGCAACCGAGACAGAAAGCGCAGAAAAAATTGATTTGTTAACTTCGTATGAGTTAGAACGTGTACGTGAAGGGGAATCGATTATTTTGCGTATTAATAAACACCGAGATTTAGAAGGAAACCCTATTTATCAGTATCCGATTTTTAATACGTATGAAAATGATACCAACTTAATCCCTTTTTATAAGTATCGGAAAATGAAAAAAGTTTCATGGGAAGAGATTCCTGTAAATAATCAGTTTATGGAACTAGAGCTGGAAGAGTTGAATTGGTTGTTAGAACCTAAAGAAATAAAACAGACAAGTGCTCCAGAACAGCTTTCACTTCCATTGCTTTCAGAGTATCAAAAGCCAAAACGTAGAAAACAACAAGAAAATAAAGTGCTGTCACTGAAAGAGATTGAACCAGAAGTGCAAGAAAAGCATTTCTTTGAAACAAGCAAATATCAAACGCAGGTTGCGTTGCTAGAAAAATTATATGGTGACCAGCTTGAACAATCAGTAAAAACTACTTTTTCAGAAGAACAACAAAAACGTTTGACCTCGTTGATTCATATTGCAGGTGAAAGGAACAACAAAGCGTTTGCGGAACTTAAAACTATTTCAGATACAGGAAATTTACGGTCGTACTTTAGTTGTATACTCTCTAATTTTGAAGAAAAGGCCGTGAATGTTTTTGTGCAACAATTGAAAGAATGGAGGGGAACGTATGAGTACTAAAGAAATTTTTACAGCATTAGATACGTTTTCGGATTATCTTTCGCTTGCGTCTATGATAAAAGATATTGGGCGTTCCATCTTGTATTTTATTGTGTCAATTCTATTATGGATTGTAGACAACTTAACGAATGTATTAAAAGAAATGTTAAAATTTTTGGGGTTTTACAATGCTGATTCTTTAAAAGGAGAAGGTGGCTTAGTTCAAACGCTTATTAGTTTTAAATCATTTGGGGTAGCTCTTGCTATTTTAATGATTGGGCTAGTTTTACTTTTAGGAAAATCACAACAAACAAGAGATATTCCGATGAATGTCTTGATGTTGTTGCTAATGTCGTTGATGTTGCCTTCTATTATGCGTGATGGGATAAAAATTGTAACGGCCACAGAAACAAGTTTATCTGCGACGCAAGGGGATGTTGGCTTTGCGACAGTAAAAGACAACATAATAGACACGTATATTTTGGCAGAAAAAGGGTGGAAGACCACAGAACCTGACCCTAAAAATCGACTGACGGATTTAGATTGGTTTGATATCAATGAACGAATATCTGATCCAGATGAAATGGAAAATGGGGAAGTATTTAATTATGAACTAAAAAACAAGAAAAATGGAGAAGGAAAAGAAGCGGTCGAATTGGACGACGGTGGAGGAGGAATAAAAGGATGGTTACTGAAAAAATTCTTTACCTCGGCTTATTATCGATGGCGAGCAGATTGGTTGCCAATGATTGTTACATTGGGTGTTCTTGCGTTTTCTTTAATTATTTCACTGCTTCGTGTAGGACGGTTAGGAATTGAGCTTGCTTTTAACAATATTTGGGCTCAATTAACTGTCTTTTTTAGTTTTCGTGATATGAAACGTGCAAAAATGGCGTTTATGGAAATCATCAGTGGGTTTGTCATGTTGCTGTCGATTTTTACGATGTATTATGTGTTTATCTACTACAATAGCTTCGTGTTTTCAAAAGATGTGTCTATGTTGGCTAAATTGTTTGCTGTAGCTGGTGGTGCTTGGTTTGTGTATGACGGACCAGCGATTGTTCAAAAAACATTAGGTATTGATGCAGGACTATCTACTGCAGGTTCTTTTGTTATGGGTATGGGTGCTAAAAGTGCAGCTGATAAAGTTGGTGATGTGGCTAAAACAGCCGCAGGTGCTACGGTTGCAGGAGTTGTTGGCGCTGCAGGTTTTGCTGATGGTTTGATGAGAGGTAAGAAAAATAATGAGGACGCAAATCTTAACAAAACGGACAATGAAAAGAACACAGATGAAACAAATGATGATCTACCACCAGAGGATGAACCAGAAGATTCTAATTTAGAGAAAGAATCAAAAGATACAGAAACAAAAAATGCTTCTGAAAATGAAGGAGAAGATTCTGAAACAGGAGAACCTGATATGGAAGAGTCTGCAGATACAGAAAAATCATCAAATGAACATGAAAATATGGATGACTGGAATCAAGAAGATATGGAAGAGAAAAATTCAGAGGGCAATGATGCTTCCTCTTCTCCTGACGAATTTGATGAAACTGGAGAAGCAGATAAGACAGCAAACGAACAAGATTCTTCTGATTTTTCAGAAGAGACTGGTGAAAAGAATACTACTTCCGACCATGAATCTACAGAATCAGCAAGTAAAAATTCTAGCGATACAAGTGAATCAACAGCCCCTGATGAAAAAGAGAGGAGAAACTCAGACTGCTCTTCTGCTTCAGAAAGAGAAGAAAACACAGCTAATTCTTTAGAAAAAGTAGAAAATCCGTTTAAGAAAAAAGCGAAAGAAATGATTCATACCAATAAGTATCAAAAAAATATGAAAAATCCTATTGGGAATCAAGTAGATCGTTATCAACGGAACAAAGAATTTGGTCAAGAAGTAAATGAGTGGTTAAGTCAAAGAAAAGCATTAAAAGAACAAGCACGTAATGAGCAACGTTCAAAAAATAATGACTAGGCAGGTAAGAGTGTATGCATGAAATACAAGAAGAGATTTTCACACAAGCAAAATTTTTTGGGAAAATCTTAATAAAAGATGCGGTTTGTGTGTTTATTCTGTTTCAGGTAGCCACAGGCTTACAAGAAAAAACCTATAACCCACTAGGCACTGTTGCGTTTCTTTTTGTTATGATTATGGGAATCTATTGGTTATTGCCAACTGTAGGAAATGTACGAGTGAGGAATTATCAGCGATTGTGGCTTATTCTTTCAAAAAATCGTCAAACCTATCATGCGATTGCCCAACAATCTTTTCAAGAGGAAGAAGAAATAGAGTTTCCTATGTTTACGGAAGAAGAGATTTTAGAAGAAGATTCGCAAATTGAAAAAGAAATGAAAGAATATAATGAATAAAAGAAAGCAAAGAAGTTCTCTTTGCTTTCTTTTTATTTCATGGTGTAAGTATTTTAGAACAAGGAAGTGAAATGATTTGATGATTGATACAGATGCATTATTGCAACCAGAAGAGGCGTTACCAGCATTAATTGATACAACGGAAAAGAAAAAAGAAAAAAAGAAGATAAAAAAAGTAGAGAAATCCGTATTAAGTTTTATGGCAGAACGTCGCATTATTTCGGAAGAGTGTATTGCCTTAGAAAAAGGAGTCACAGACTTTTATCGTATTGAAGACTCTTCTGCACGAGAGGGAAGTTTAGAACAACGACAAGCAGCCATCAATGATTTTTTGGTCTTTTTAAAAGCGATTCACAAGGATGTAAAATTCATTTTTACCAGTTTTCCAATTGATATGTCGGAAAATATTGATTATGCCATTCGTCGGTTTAAGATGGGGGCATTAAGTCCAGCAGTAAAACAGGAACAGAAATATACGCTTAAAGTATTAGAGAATTTAGACAACAATCGATTAATTGATACGGTCTATCTTCAAATATTTGCAGATAACGAAGAAGAATTAAAAGAGGTTAGTCGCGAAATACGGGTAGCTCAAAGTGCAGGATTTCGATTGTATCCAATGACCTTAACACAAAAAATCAAATTCTTATTTCGACGATATAATCCAAGTTCTCCTTTACCTGTGGGCATTCCTTATCAAAAAACAGATAAAACAGGAAGAGAAGCTTCTGTACAAAAAATAGTAGATAAAAAAGGATATGATCCGTTATTTATTGGAACTATTCAGCCAATGGGAGGTGTCAAGCCGCATTCTTCAAAAGATTTACAAATTGCGGACGGTTACATACGGGTATTAAACCTTGTTATTTATCGACCGAAGAATAATCCGAATTTTTGGGGTGAAAAAATCTTTTGTATGAAAAACGTTTTAACCACGTTGGATGTTCATACGATTGATATCAATAATCCTCTAGTCGAGCAAAATTTAAATCGTAGTTTAGGAGAATATGAAGATCGTGTGTATTCGTCAAAAGACAAAATTTCACGAAAAAAAGCTCGGAAAGAGTATGAACAACTTGACCGTACCGTAGAAAGTATTTTGGAATCGGTTGAAGTTTTAAAAGAAATTCATGTACGATACATTTTGACTGAATCAAGTATTGAAAAACTCAATGAACGAGAACAAGAAATTCACCGAAAACTACGAAAAAATCAATTTCAAGCAACTTGTTTCTTAGATGAAGCAGAACGGCAATTTAGAGCTTCTTTTGTAAGCTTTAAAGAAGGCATGAAGCTAATTAAACGGAAAGGAAAAGAAATTAAAGGAACGGCATTAGCAGGAAGTTATGCGTTTAATTATGCCAATCACATTGACTATGATGCGCCGTATAGTGGCTATCCGTTATACGGATCAGGTGTTGTTGCGTTATCTACCACACATAAAGATAGTGTGAGAAAATCCTACAGTATTTTTATTATAGGTAGTCAAGGGTTTGGAAAAACAACGGCTGCTAAAAAGCTATTAAAACAGGCAGTAGAATATAACAATATTCATTATGGTTTTTATGTAAGTGATGAAACCAAACGTTTAACAGAAAAATTAGGGGGCAATTATTACGATGCAAGTCTTGTTCGTTTAAATCCTTGCCAAATCTATCGCTCTGATGTAGATGCAAAAACAAAACAGACCAATGAAAAACAATCGTTAAAAACAAATTTAACCAAAATGCGTTTAGTTTTTGGGTTAGCTGAAAACATTGATTTTGGCAGTTCTATTATGACAGAAGCAAAGCAAATTTTTAATGATGGGTATCGGAAATATATGGAGCGTCATCATTTAGAAGAAAGTAAAATTACCCAATATGATCCTGAACAGTATCCAATTTATTCTGATATTTTGGCTTATGCAAAAGAAGAATACAATAGGCGATCTGAAACGTTTGAAAAGCAATCGTTGAGTGAGTTAATAAAAAAACTAGAATCGTTTATTACGGATTCAGGAGACATTTTTAATCAAAAATCAACGTTTGATTTTTACGAGAAGAAATTAGTGACCTTTAATATGGAAAATCTCGTAAAATCAGATATGTTTGCGTATAACGCTCAATACTACAACTTATATACCGCTGCATTTAGCGAAACCGTTCGTGTAGGCCAACGAGAAAAGTATTTGTTTGACCGTAAGAAAAAACGGGTAGACGAACTGATTTATTCCAATATTACTTCAGATGAGTTTCATAACCCTATTCGCACAGAAAATCTTACGTTGTTAAAAGCTTTGGACCGTTATAATCGTGAAGGAAGGAAATTATTGATTGGCCAAACGTATATATTGCATGATATAGCCGACGCATTTCCTGACTATAGCGACAATAAAATGGGGGAAATTTCAAAGATTGTTGTGAACTTGTTTAAATTATCTACGTATCGGTTTTTGTTTAAACAAGATGAATCTTCCGAAGAATTATTAAGAAAAGTCTTTGGGAAACAACTAAGTGTTTATGATATTAAAGACATTATTCAGTTTGAGGAAGGCGATATTTTGTTAAATATTAAGGGAGCGAAAAATATTAAATTCCGTTATGGTTTATCAGCTATGGAGAAAGAAATTTTTGATGGAGGGGTGTAACATGGCTAAAAATGTAGTAGAAAAGCAAAGAAAACTGAAAAAAATAAAACAAAGTGTTCAGCGCATTGTATTTGGAAAAAAGAATCAAACGATTGTAAGTTTTGAAACAAGACGACTATACCTTCTGGTAGTAGTTGTCTTTTTTATTTACCTTTTATGTTCATGGTTAGTTTCTTAAAGGAATAGGAGGGAAACACATGTCAACCATTCCTGTTTTCTCCCAAAAACAGTTAGCAATTGCAAGACGCACGAATATGTTGGCGTATATGCAAGAGCGAGGAGAAACTTTTGAAAAAGTTTCTTCCAAATTTTTAGAACATACACTGCATGATAGTATGCGAGCAAATGCCAAAACAGGTGTCGTAAATTGGTATTCTCAAGGAATCAATTCGTATGATAATGCGATAGATTTTGTTATGTCTTATTATCAAGAGCCTTACGAGCAAGTAGTACGTCAATTGTTAGACTTTCAATTTAATCAGCAGAAACGATACACGACAACGAAAACAGAAAATAAACAACAAGAACCACGACAAGAAGCGTTTCGCTTAGATAAGCTCTCAATCACAGGAAATTATGACACAGGTGTATTAGATGAAAAAGGCTGGGATTATTTAAGAAGTCGCTATTTATCTGATGAAACCATTCAAGAATTTGTAGATAAACAAATGATTAGTTCAGACAATCGCCACAACATTCTTTTTAAATTTTCTGATATTGGAAAAGGTAAAATGGGAACAGTGGTTGGAGCGGACGTGCAAGGAACCTATGCTCGGCCATTGGCAAAGCGAATAAAAAAAACGAAAGAGAATGACCTTAATTTAGAACGTAAATATTTTAAGGGAATTGCTTTAAATAGCCACGGACAACGTGGTTTTTTGTTTGCCAAAAATGTTGATTTTAAAGAACCTATTACGCTTTATGTGACAGAAAGTCCAATAGAATCCTTATCGCTGTATGAGTTAGATAAAGAGTATTTGCCTAAAAATAGCTTTTTCCTTTCGCTATCTGGGTTAAAAGAAGAAACTCTTTGGCGAACGTGTCGTGATTTATCCAATACGATGGATTGTTCTATTGGCAGAATCGTGTTAGCTGTAAATAATGATGAAGCTGGAAAAGAATTAGTAAGTAATGTGCATGCCACTTATAGTAAAAATGCTGAAATGAAAGAAAACACTAAGTTAACTTTATACTTGCCAACAGCGATAGAAAAAGGAGACTACAATGAAGTCTTAGAAATGCAAAAAACAGGGCGTCTTGCCAGTCGTGAACTGAAAGAAAAAGAACAACAGCAAGCGCAACAACTATATAACCAACAAAAGGCTGTACAGTATCAAGAGGTGTCGGTATGAGAGGTTTAAAGGCGAAAATTTTTCTTATCGTTGCTTTATTAGGAAGTATAGCTTTAGTTACAATGTCTGTTGCTCAAGAAATAAATTATATTCTCATGCTTGCAATCGGTACTGAAGAAGAGGAAAAGACCAATCTTTCTCCTGTAGAAAATCAAGGTCTTTCAGCAGAAGTATTAGCGTTAAAACCAATTGTTGAGCGAATTGCCAAAGAGATGGGGGTTTCAGAAGAAGTTCCTTATCTTTTGGCCATTATTATGGTGGAATCAGGAGGAAGAGGTGGCGATCCGTTTCAATCAAGTGAAAGTGCGGGATTGCCGCCCAACTCAATAACTGATCCTGAACAGTCTATTCGGCAAGGAATTATCCATTACAAAAGTGTTTTACAATTAGCAAAACAATATGGCATAGAAGATAGAAAAGCAGCCTTACAAGCATATAACTATGGCGGAGGGTTTCTTAGTTGGTTACATGCTAATAATCGTCCATATACGTTTGATGCAGGCGTAGAATTTGCTAGACAGCAAGCGAATGGCTTGAAGGTTCCATATACGAATCCGATAGCAAGTTCTCATGGAAATTGGCGCTATGCTTATGGAAATATGTTTTATGCAGAATTAGTGTATCAGTACGTGAATAGTATGCAACAAGGCATTGCAAACGGCGGAAATGGGGCTTCTTTAGCGGTTTTAGAATCTGTTTTAGGTCAGGAACTTTACGGCGGAGAGTGCTACATGTTGACCGCTTATTACGTTGAAAAATTAGGAGGCCCACAATTACGAGGAAGTGGCTTTGAGTATGCAGAAAGAATTGGCGAAGATTACGATTGGCCAGCATATGGGTGGTCAGTAATTATTGACCCTAAGCCGTCAGATTTGCGCGCAGGAGACATTGTTAATTGGTACGCAGGAGGAATATTAACTCCTCAAATATGGGGCCATACAGGCGTAATAGCGAGTGTTTCAGACGGTGGACAATCGTTTACTACCTATGAACAAAATTCAGAAAAAGGAAGAATAGTAGCGAAGTATAATCGTACCTATTCGATAACGAAAATCCGTAGTATTGTGCGAAAAAACAAGTAAATAAGTTGTATTTTTCTTTTATAAGAAATTACTATTCATTCTTTTTGACAATTGAATTAAATTGAGTTAAACTTTGTTAAATTAAAGAATGGAGCTGAAAAGAATGGAAACCATCGCAAGAAAAATCGGCAATTCTGTAGGAGCAATTTTCCCAAAAGATATCTCTCCAGAAGTTGGGGAAGCCTTTACTATTTTTAAAGTAGGTGACACGTATATTCTAAAACCTAAAAAAGAAGATATTTTTGAAAAGAAAGAAGTGTGGGAAGGTTTTAGAGAGTCTTTAACAGAAGAAGATAAAGAATGGGACACTATGAAGCTTGAAGGGGAAGAATATTAATGTATACACCAAAACAACGTGACATTATTTGGTTAGATTTTGACCCTTCTAAAGGTAAAGAGATAAAAAAACGAAGACCTGCATTGGTTGTCAGTAAGGATGAATTTAATGAACGGACAGGTTTTTGTTTGGTCTGTCCCATAACGTCTTCAAAAAGAAGCTTTGGGACATATATTTCTATAAAAGACCCACAAAAAATTGCAGGAGACGTTGTTACACATCAATTACGTTCGGTGGATTATACGAATAGAAATGTAGAAAAAATAGAGCAATGCGATGTGTTAACATGGATTGATGTTATTGAGGTCATAGGTATGTTTATTTGAGTACAGAGTTAATAAAATAGGCAGGGAAAAGCAATCTAAGAAAGAATTCTTAGGTTGCTTTTTTTTATAAAAAAATACAAGAATGCGAGGGAAAATAATGAAGGCAATGCCTCAATGGTTAATGATTGGTTGTTGTGGTTTGTTATTAGGGATAGGAGGAACCTTCTTCTATACAAAGAAAATATTGGCACCACAAGAAACAAAAATCATGCAAAACTATGAAGAAAAAAACAAGCAATTAGAAGAAGAATTACAGTCGTTAAAGGAGAAAAAAGCCAACGGAACAGCAGGAGAAGTTCCGATTCCGAAACATACTTATTCACATAGAGAATATAAAAATTTAAAAGCGATTGGAGAACAATTTAGGAAAGCCTATTATGATATTTCTACCGATACGGCAGAAGAAAAATTAAAAAAATTATCGGAAATATGTGAACCAAAACTAGCAAAAACGTTGCGTCCTGCTTGGGTAGATGACTACAAAGATAGCTTCCGAATTGAACAAGAAACAGTAAGTGAACAATACTATGTTCAGCTTGATGGCATTACTGGTAAAGCAAGAATGATTGGTTGTCTGGTTGTTTCAACGAAACACGGAAGTGCGCAAGCATTTGATGTGAAATATATCGATCAATTTACGTTAGAAAAAGACGAAAATAATCATTGGAAAATAAAAAAATTTGAAGAACAAATTGCCTCACGAGACTTTCCAACTAGCTATTTTTCTAAGGAGTGAAACGAATGTTTGACAAGATAAATGAATGGCAAGAACGTATTGAAACATTTCGAGAACAAGTCCAATCAAAGGAAAAAAAGCCTCGTAAAATTCAATCCAAATTCCAAAAACATGCCTCAAAATTTTATATTTTGATGTGTGTTTTTACTATTTGTGGGTATCTATTTTTTAGCTTTTCAAGAAGCATTTTTAAAGATGATAGCCCTATGTTAGATACAGGAATTGGCGTGGCAAGTAAAACAAAAATCGGGTCTAGTGAAGTTGAAATTTTATCACGAAAAGTAAATGAGGATAGTGGGTATGGAGAAGTTCTTTTTTCTATAGAAGATGGGAACGACCAAGTGCATAAAAATTATGTTGCTTTCGCAGGAGAAAGCAAAAGTAAGCAACAAATAAAAACCGATTTACAAGAAATTTCAACAGGTTACTACTTACTGAAATTGAATGGCATACCCAAAGAATGGAAAGAAATTATTATTGATTTTGGGTACAACGAAGAGAAAAAAGCGCCAACTTCTATTGAACAAATTGAAGAGGAAACAGAAGAAAAACAAAAGAATCAATCGCAACAAACAACGTTTTATTGGGACGTTAGAAAAAGTAAAAACAGTCCTGACTTAAAAGAAAAACCAAAAGAAAATTATGAATTAGAGGTCATTAAAATTGAAGAAAAAGAGGTAGGAAAACAACAAAAATTATTAGCGGAAAACAGTAAAAAAATTGATGAAGAAATGAAATTAATTGAAGAAAAAATAGCTACTGAAAAACAAGAATTGTTCTATAAAGTTGGGGAGGAAAAAGAAGATGGAGAAGAAATTGTTAGAGGGTTGGAAAGAGAAAAAGAAACCTATTTAGAAACCAAAAAGAAGATAGCAGAGGAACAAGAATTATTAGCGGAAAAAGCAGATAAATTAGCTGAAAAGCGAAATAAAATAACAGATAGTTAGTCATTTTACACCTATTAAAAACGTAGTATGTGTCTATTAGAAATGTATTATGTATGTAGTATGAATGTAGTATGCGTCTATTAGAAATGTAGTATGTCAAAAGCACAATTGCTGTAAAATCAATAAATACGTATCTATTAGAAATGTAGTATATATGTATTATGAATGTAGCATGTATGTAGTATGAATGTATTATGAGTGGCTATTTTTGGGGCCCACGGGAAAGCCTTGCACTGCAAGGCGGGGCAGCTTGTCTGACCCCCATTTCCCCTTATGCTCTTACAAGAAGAGTGGCGATTAAGCAAACTGCTTAGAACTAGAAAGATAAATAACGGAGGTACAACAAAATAACAAGAAGTGAAAGGAAATAAAAAAGGAAGGAAATGTGGTAAAAGTGACAGAAAAAGTCATTATAAAGATAAGAGATATTGATAGAGAAACGAGCCAACGATTAGTAAAAGTGGCAAAGGAAAAAGGGTACAGTGGACGAGATGAAATGTTGCGTGACATTCTGAAAAAAATTGCCTATGAAGAGTTTCAATTAGAGACAGAAATTCGTTATCAAGCTTTTACAAAAGATGTAGTTGAAACAATGCAACTGGGCATGGAAATTTTAGCAATGAAAATGCTCGAACCAGGAAAAACTTTTGACGAAATGGAGAATGAAAAATGACGAAAAACACTTTAGAAGTAAAGAAATCAACAAGTATTTATATGTCAGCTAAAACGAAAGAGCGATTGGATCAGTTGGCAGACAAATTACATTATAGTTTAGGAGACACGATTGAGTTTCTATTGGATATTTCTGAACAGACAACGATGAATCAATCAGACGAATTATTGGCCACACAAAATCAAACGAAAAAAATGGTTTCGGTGATTGAAGAGCGGACAGAATTATTTATGGTTTTATTCAATGCAATGACAGATTTTATGCAACTAGAAATCAAAGAAGGGGAAGAACATGCAGCGTTTATTGAAGCGAAAGAGCTAGTAAAAAAACGACAAGAAAGTAGAAAAACAGAAGCGATTAATAAAAAGAAATATTCTCAAGTGACGGGAAGAAATGACTAAGAAAACAGCAGGCATTATCTTGACGAGTGCGTTTGTTATGCCTGGTTCCAATACGTATCAAGCTTACTTGGATTATATGGAAAGAAATGAAGCCACTCGTAATGAACAATTCGATCGTTTTAATGCTTTTTCTACACAAAATTTTATGGACAGTATTTCTGCTATTGATGGCGGAGGAGAAGTGATGTTTTCGACTTATAACGATTATATGTCGAATCCAGAAAAAACCTCTGCACTGTTTACAAAAAATTATGATCAAACACCAGAAAACGAAGTTCACCGAATGAAAAAATACTTTAGTGAGGCACAAGAAAATCGCTCACCTTTATGGCAATTAGTCTTTAGTTTTCGTAATGAATGGTTAATTGAAAAAGGTTACTTAGATGAGAAAACCAATCATTTAAAAGCGCAATATATTTACCAAGCTACTCGAAAGGCCGTAGCTGAATTGGAAAAGAAAGAAGTATTGAAAGGTGAATGGACAGCGGCCATTCACTACAACACAGATAACATTCATGTTCACGTAGGTTATGTTGAAAAAGAACCGACAAGAGAATGGATTAATTATATTCACCCAACAGAGCCTCACAAATCAGGTTGGCAATATAAAGGGAAATTTGCGCAAAAAAATATCACAGCGACAAAACGTGCTTTCGTGAATGAATTAATGCAAAATAAAGAACAATTATTGTCATTGCAGACCTACCTAGATTATCAAAAAAGATTAGTAGAATCTTGTCAGGAACAATTTACACAAGGGCAGTATGAACAACGCTTTGTTCAACTCATGGAAAAACTTCCTCGCAATCAATATTTTTGGAAATATGGTTTTGCGGATCGCCACCATTTTAAACCAGAATTGGACCGATTAATTGATTTATTTCTAGAAACTGATGGCAAAGAATTGATGGATAAAATTCTTCCACGTTTAAAACAAATTTCTGATGATTATGAAGAAGTATATGGGAATCCAAGAAATAAACCTACGTATTATGATCAACAACTTTACGGAAAAAATAGTTTGTATTCTCGTATAGGAAACTTAATTTTATCCGAAGCAAAAAAACACCCTGAATTATTCAGAAAAACAGCACGAGCTGCTTCTTTGTCAGCATTAATTGAAGAAGAAAATAGAGGAAGAGATAGTCCAAAGGAACAATTTTTAACAGAACAACAAATAGTAACAGAGGAGGGGTATTTTTCTGAGGGATTTGCGTCGTTAGAGGCTTCTATGCCAAGTGAAGAATCAGAATATGTAATTGACGAACAAAGTGAAAAGTCTCTCTCAGAGTTGTCCACGAATAAAGAGGAGTGGACAGAAGAAGAGCAACGAATGTTTTCATCGTTAGAGGCAGAGCAGCCAATGGATAACGAAGAAGAACAGATAACAGATCAACAAACAGAGGCAAAAAAAGAAGAAACACCATTAACTCAAGCATTAGGCACGTTGAATCGTTTTTTTGAAAACCGTGAAGCTACAAGAGAAGAGCGAAATCAGAATATTATACTTCAAATGGAATTAGAAAAAGAAACCGCTATTAAAGAAAAACGAGGGGTTTATTTCCATAAAGTAAATGATGAGGATTTAGCAGAACCCGTGAGTATATTTGAACATGGAAAATTAAAGAAAAAGATTATCTTACCTAGCAACAATCGTGCGGAATATGTGTCAGTGCATGAAGGGCCTTCTAAGAAGATAAAAAGTAACTTAGAAAATTATTCGAGTACAAACCAACGGTCAATTTTGAGCCAAAAACCAGAAGCAACGTATGTGTTAGGAGAAGAGCGTTGGCAACTGAAGAATCGTCGAATAAAAGAGTCAGAAAAAGACAAGCCTATTTTATTAATTGGCCTAAAAAAGGAAGGAGAAGAGAGTTTTCGTTTTGAAAAAAAGAAGGTTTATGATTATTCTCAGACAGAAGAGATTCCTATAAAAGAACGAAAAAAAGATGAAACGATAGAAAAAGGTGTATTGTCCAAAAAGCAACCTTCGGCATTCCGCTCGACAAATGTAGGATTCAACAAGAATCACTGGAAACAAAGTGATTATGAATTTCGAAAACAGATGTATCATTTACGAAAAGCGTGCCAAAATAGTCTACAAAATTACTTAAATGAAAAGGCGTATCGAGAGTTAGAACATTCTATCGGTACAGAAATGATTTTTTAATAAGCAACCATTGTGTATTAGAAGATAGCTGAAGCTATCTTCTTTTTTTATTTATCAAAAAGAAAAGAGGAAACAATATGCAAAAAGAAGTATCGAATTTTGATTTTTCAGATTTTTACGATGAAGGATTTGAAAAAACAAGCAATATTCGTCAAGCGATTTATGTTTTTCAAGATGGTTCAATGTGGAATGGTTATTCTGAGGGAGGGGGTGGTTATATTAGAGATGTAGATCATGGGTCTATTGAAGCCTTTTTTAAAGATACGTCAATTGATAGATATCACCCTGAATATCATTCGATGGTTTTGAGTGAACTAGTGCAAGTCGTACCAGAAACGCAAACGGTATTAACGTTAGCAGCCAATAATTACTCAGAAGAACAATTAAAAGTGTTACAACAATTTCAACAAGAAGGCTTTTCAATTGAACAATTGGAAAATCATAGTGAAGTTAAACAAATTTATTCAACTGAAGAAATAGAACAAGCTTATATAGAGTTAGAACAAAATCTTATGGAATTGGATGATGAGGAATTTTGGGAGGATTTACAATTAAAATATGACTTAACAAAACTTGAAGACATAGAAAAAGCGCAAGAAGAAATCGAACAACGATTGCTTGAAGAAGAGGAAGAAGCTAAAGAATTAGCTGAAATAGAAAATAAAATGTGGGAGGAATATGAACAACAACAGGAGGAAAATATATATTTACAAGAAGAACTAGGAATTGCAGCAACTGAACAAAAAATGGCTCAGAATGAGATGGAACAAGGCTTATCTTTTTAAAAAAGTATTTTTCGTAGCATAAAATGAAATTTCCCTGCTTGACTAATCATGTGCGTTAATATATGATTTGTGTGAGCGGGAGTAATGAAAGGAAGACTAGATTTGCACCCAACGAAACAAAAAAAGCTATTAAGTTTGTATGATGAAACTTTTTTACAGGTCACTAAAACAGAACAAAACTTTTTTAATTTTTTAAAGCAGAGCAGTTATTTGCATAAGTATTCGATAGATGAACAGCTTTGTATTCATGGGCAAATGCCACAAGCAAAGTATTTAGCTGACTTTGATACCTGGATACGAATAGGACGATTTGTTAAAAGAGGGCAAAAAGCAATATGTGCTTTACGATTCAATGAAGATAGAGTTCAAGGACTTAACTTTTTTGATGTATCTCAAACGTATGGTAAAAAAATAGATTTTCCAGATTATACTTTGTCAGAGCAAGAATATAGTCAGTTATTTACTATCGAACAGGTAAAAAGTAAAATAGCTGAAATTCAGAATTATAGTCATTTGTCGCAAGCTGAGAATCGTTTAGCGGAAGTAATTGGTAAAGAATTAATCCGGTATAAAACAATACAATCTTTTACAAAATCTATTGAATGGAACGTGGATTTACAAGATTTGAATAAATTTGTTCCAATTATGCAAGTTGCGAATGAAATGAATCGTGTCGTAAGTAAAGAAATTTTATTATTAAAACAAGAAGAAAGGATGAATAGCAATGAGTATGACATACAAGGAGAACGAAGCTGGAGTACAGATTCCTCAAGTCACATATCCCGACAACAAACCACTGGGGAGATTCGGGAAAATAGCGGTAGAGAATTTGAAGAATCGAAACAGATCGGAAT
>NZ_JBIOOZ010000001.1:2845000-2894801 GCF_051712485.1 Enterococcus sp. DIV1206 | reverse complement strand
ACAGTGACCTCCTATATGTTTAAATTTTGGTTATCTAAAAAATGTGGATAACTTAAAAGAATGAGCATAGTCGATTTTAGCATTTTTTTTAAACTTTTTCCACAAGCAATTGTTCAATGTGGAAAAAAAGTACACAAGGGTGAAAAAAGTTTTCCACAGGGTGTCGACACTTGCGGAAGAAAGTGGTTGTTGAATGAGTTATCCACAAAAAGTTGAGAATAATTAAGCTTGACACAATCATGTTTCAATAACTTATCAACAGATAAAAAAACACCTGTGTAAAACTTTTTAACAGGCTGTTTTTTTGTGTAAAACTAGTGGAAAAATGGCTGTGAACAGAAAAAAATGTGGAAAACTATCCACAAGCTACTCACAGGAAAATTTAATTTGTGGATAATTGAAACGAATCTTTCTCAGGAAATATTTCTTAAATTTTATTGACAAAAGACCCTATTACTCGTTATACTATCAAAGTATGTCTATATATTGATGGATAGTTACAATTTCAGGAGGTGTAATTGCATGAAAAGAACGTATCAACCAAACAAACGTAAACGCCAAAAAGTTCACGGATTCCGTAAACGTATGAGCACTAAAAATGGCCGTCGCGTATTAGCAAGCCGTCGTCGTAAAGGTAGAAAAGTTATTTCTGCTTAATGATGGTCTGGTCTTTTAAACAGTCAATTTCTAAGAACCCTTAGTTATCTCCATAATTTTTTGGAAGATGTGAAGATAACTAAGGGTTCTTTTTCTGTTTTCAATAAAAGAAAGCAGGATTCTATAGAAAAGGCTACTAAAAAAGAGCGGAAATATGCTATTATTATTAAGAAGTAAAAAAATATAGAAACAAAGGGATGCCGATGAAAAAGTCCTACCGTGTCAAGAAAGAAAAAGAATTTCAACAGGTGTTTAATAAAAAACAATCTTGTGCAAATCGTCGTTTCGTGGTGTACGTTTTAGAGAAACCACAACAAGCCCATTTTCGAGTGGGGATTTCTGTTGGGAAGAAAATTGGAAACGCGGTCACAAGAAATGCTGTGAAGCGGAAAATCCGCGCGAGTTTATTTCAATTAAAAGACCGTATCTCTCCAGAAATTGATTTTATCGTGATTGCACGTCCAGGATTGGAAAAGTTATCGTCTGAAGAAGTGAAAGCTAATTTAACACATGTGTTAAATTTAGCTAAAATATTAGATGTAAGAGAGGGAATTGAGTAGTGAAGAAGTATAAGCGCTTATTATTAATGGCTGGGTTAGTGACCTTAGTCTTTGTTTTATCCGCCTGCGGAACCGCGCCCGTAAGTGAAAGTAGTACAGGAATTTGGGATCGATACATTGTTTATTATTTTGCCCAAGCGATTAAGTTCCTATCATTAGGCGGCAGTGTCGGAATTGGGATTATCCTATTTACGTTAGTCATCCGGATTATTTTATTGCCGTTGATGCATTTCCAAACGAAGAGTATGCGTAAAACACAAGAGTTGCAACCGCAATTAAAGGCCTTGCAACAAAAATATTCTTCAAAAGATCCTGAAACACAACGCTTATTCCGAGAAGAACAGCAACGTTTGTATGCAGAGAATAATGTGAATCCTTACATTGGCTGTTTACCACTGTTGGTTCAACTACCAATCATGATGGCTTTGTATCAAGCCATTTCACGCGTGCCTGAGTTAAAAGAAGGAACGTTCTTGTGGTTAAGCCTCGATAAGCCGGATCCGTATTTAATTTTACCGATTTTAGCAGCTGTCTTTACGTTTGCTAGTACGTATCTTTCAAGTATGAGCCAACTAGAAACAAATGCCTCACTGAAAATTATGAATTACGTTATGCCAGCGATGATCTTCTTTATGGGGATTTCATTGGCCAGCAGTTTATCTCTTTACTGGGTGGTGTCAAATGCCTTCCAAACAGGGCAAACATTGTTATTAAACAATCCATTCAAAATCCGTAAAGAGCGGGAGGAAGCAGCACGTCAAGCCAAAGCACGGGAGCGAGCGCTTGAACGAGCAAAAAGTCCTAAGAAAAAAGGGAAGAAAAAATAAAGGAGGTCGTTCAGATGCCGATTTATGAAGGAAATACAATCGAAGAAGCAACGCAGAAAGGCTTACAAGCACTTGGTTTAACCAAAGAGGATGTTACAATTGATGTGTTAGACGAAGGAAAAAAAGGATTTTTAGGTCTAGGAAAAAAACTTGCCCAAATTTCAATGGAACCAACGATTAGTGAGCAAGTCACAGAAGCGGTCGAAGAAACAGTGGAAGATATTGTTGTTGCCGATGAAGCAACAGCAGTGGAAGAAGCAGTTGAGGAATTAACCGAAGCAATTCCTAGTCTCTCAGAGGAATCAACACATTCTTTAGAAAATCTGGAAGACGAAGCTGCTATTACTGAATTAGCGATGTATTTAACGAATATTTCAAATGAACTGAACGCCCCTGCCATGGTTCGCATAGCGCGCGAGAATGGCAATATTATCTTCCATTTAGAAACAGAAAAACAAGGTATCTTAATTGGAAAACACGGAAAAGTGTTAAATGCGTTACAGTATTTAGCGCAAGTCTTTATTCACCGCATTGCAAGCAATAAGCTATCGATTGTTGTGAATGTCGGAAATTATCGTGAAAAACGTCATGAAATTTTGGAACGTTTAGCGAAACGCACCGCGGAAAAAGCCAAACGTACTGGGCGGCCAGTCTTCTTGGAACCAATGCCGGCTTTTGAAAGAAAACAAATTCATCACACGCTAAGTAAAGATGAGCAAATCAAAACCCATTCTGAAGGGGATGAACCTTATCGGTATTTAGTGGTTGAACCAGTTAAGAAGTATTTTTAAACAGAGGTCGGGACGGAACCGTTTAGCTCCGAGAAATAAGAAGGAATTTCCGAAAATTGCTTTTTAATTTTTGGAGACCAAGTAGGTATTGTTCATCATCGAATCACTACGTTCTTCGTGATTCTCAACAATTTCGGCTTATTTCCGAAGGACCTTCAACTCTTAGAGCTTTAGCTCTTAGAAGTTGTTGAGATCGGAGCAACGCGTAGTGTTGGTTCTGTTCCCGCCGTTTATCAGGTTTTGAGCCTGGAACAAAAATCCAAAGTGATTTTTGTTCCAGGCTCTTTCCCAGTTAAATGATTTTTTAGCCGTCTCCGTTTCTTTTTTTATGTTATGATAATCAGTAATTACTCCAGTAGTAAATTCAAATGAAAAAGTTTTGTAAAGAGACGTAGGGGGAGCAACAGGTATGCGTACGGAGAAAATACTGGTTGTAGATGATGATGCAGCAGTTCGTCGCTTGATTTGGAAAGCATTACAATCAACAGGTATTCTTATTTACCAAAGTGAATCAATTGAAAAAACAAAAGATATCGTGTCCAGAGTTACCTTTGATTTGTTCATTTTAGATGATAACTTGGAACATGACAGCGATGGTTACTACTTAGTCCAAATGATTAGAGAGAAATATCCACTAGTGCCAATTATCTTTTTTAGTAGCAAAAAAGAAGAAGAGGATATCATTGCAGCCTTGGAAATGGGCGTGGATAGTTATATAACGAAACCTTTTTCCTTGAATGTTTTTAAGGCTCAGGTGATTGCTTCGTTGAATCGAGCTCGAATGATTCGAAAACAATTGAATGTTTATAAAAAAGAAGAGCTACAGGTAGGCGATTTCCGTTTTGATTATGGTCGTTATCAACTATTTAAAAAGGATTTACCTATTTCATTGTCTTCGAAAGAAGTTCAATTAATTCAATTTTTTCTGGAGAATCCCGAGCAAGTATTCTCTAAAGAACAAATTTACAGCAGTGTTTGGGGTACTGGGGATGTCGATGCGAATACGATTATGGTTTTTATTAATCGTTTACGAAGTAAATTAGAAGAAAACCCGAAAGAACCTTGTTACCTTCGGACCGTTTGGGGCATTGGTTATACCTTTACGCCAGATGGTTGCGTACAAAAAAAATGAAAAAAGGCCCGCAGTTGCACGAGCGACTGCGGGTCTTTTTTGCTTATTCAATTTGCCGACGTTCCATTTCTTTCAAAATAAATTGAAGCGAACGATTTAGATGTTCATGGGTTAAAAGTGTGATCTGGTCAATATTCTTTGTTTTCATTCCGCGGAAAATTAACCAGTGTTCTTCTAGGGCAATACTACGACGTTCTGAGGCACGAATCGCAATATCTCTGAAATAGATTAAGTAAGCATGGAGATCAGTCACAATTTTTTTTAAACGTAGCATCTGACTCTTAGTATAAATAAAGGAATTAAAATCTGAAAAGTTCTGTAGTAAGTCATCTACTTGGTTATTTTTATTGTATTGTTCTCCTTCGAGAAGTAAGGCTTCCAATTCATCAAAATCTTCTGGTGTCATGAGTTCCATGGCTTTAATGGTTGCTAAAGTGTCCAAAGATTTACGAATATCATAAATTTCATAAGCATCTTTCATACTAATCCCTTTAACCACAATACCCACCATAGGTATATGTTCCACCAATTGTTCTTTGACCAATTCTTGTAAAGCAAAGCGAATGGGCGTCCGACTAATGTTTAATTGCTCGGAAAATTCTTTTTCGTTAATCCGTTCACCTGCAGGAATATCCCCTAAAATAATGGTTTTTTTAAAGGCTTCGTAGGTACAAATTTTTAGAGGTTTACTGCTGGTTAAATCTAAGTTCCGTTTTACTGCTTCAACCGTTGGATTCATATGAGGCACCTCCCTATAGGTTATTCTTATAGATAATAAATATAATATTAAAAATGAAAATATAACGCAAGAAAAGACAAAATGAAAAGAAAACCGAGGAGAAAAGGTACTCCTACGGTTTCAGCGACGACGTTTAATTTTGTGGAATAAATAAAGGCATGTGACCTAAAGCAACAATTGTTACAACGAAAATAACGAAAATTCCTAAGGCATATTTTGCCGATTCTTTTTGCCATTGGCCCATATCTAAACCAGTTAAACGTAATAGCAAGTAAATAAATGCCACTAATGGACTTAATAAGTGGAACGCTTGCCCCATTAAGGAAGCTAAAGCCATAGACATATTGTCAAATCCATAAGAACGTCCAGCTTCTGCTAGGACTGGTAAGACACCGAAATAGAAACCGTCGTTTGAAATAAAGAATGTTCCTGGTGCTGAAATGAACGCAATCACTAAGCCCCAAGCGCCGGCTAATTGTTTTGGAATAATATTAACAAAGCTATTTGCTAAGGCATTGGCCATACCAGAACCTTGGAATAAGCCCATGAAGACGCCAGCAGCAAAAACTAAGATAACTACTTGCACAGCATCACCAGCATTTGCACTGATACGGCTGCTTTGATCTTTTAATTTTGGATAGTTGATCATTAAAGCGATACAAGTACCAACTAGGAATAATAATAACGGTGGCATTTCAATCCACGAAGGCAAACCTAATTGACCAACGAATGAACTTAGGACTAACCAACCGATTAAGACAATCGTTAAAATACCATTGAATGCAAAATTCTTTGGACGACGAATTTCTAATAACTCAGGATCGTTAACAATAGTCATTTCTTCCAATTCTTTATCAGTAAGCGTTGTCACGCCTAAGCGAGCACGTTCTTTTTTCCCCATGCGATAAGCAACAAAGAAGATAACATACAATACAGATAAAATCATACCAGGTGCTAAATAAGAAAGAATATCGGCATCAACTTCTAGTACGGCCATGGCACGAGCTGTTGGACCGCCCCAAGGTAATAAGTTCATAATGGTGTTTTGTAAGATAACAAGCACACCTAAATTCATCAATTTCATATTAAGTTTTTTGTAGATGGGAATAAACGCAGAACAGCAAATCAAGGTCGTGGTTGTTCCATCTCCGTTTAAGGAAACAGCAGCAGCAACTACCGCAGTAGCCATCAAGACTTTCATTGGATCGCCTTTAGCAAAGTAAATCATTTTTTTAGTGATTGGGTCAAACAAACCAGCATCCAACATAATAGAGAAGTAAAGAATGGCAAATAATAACATAATACCAGTTTTTGAAGTAGTTGAAATCCCATCTAAGACGAAATTCCCAATGTTGACTTCAGGGACAACACCGTCAGCACCAGGTGGCGGACTCGCTACTCCAGTTGCAATTGCAATCAAAGTAAAAATAAGAGGAATAATTACTAAAGATGTAAACGGTGACAATTTCTTTTTCATGATTACATACATAAAGATGATAATCATACCATAAGCTAAAATAGTGAGTAACATGTTTTTCTTCCTTTCTTTTTTAGAACTTTTTTGTAAGCGTTAACAACCGGTGTTAATAAAAAAGAATAGCCATGAGAAATGTTTCACAGTATTCTGGTTTACAACAAAAAATATTTTTTGTGTTTGTCTATAGTGTGAGAATATACAAACTTTCGCAGAGAATAAATAGCCTAAAACAAAAAGAACATCAAAAAAACAATTCAACAATCAAATTCTTATTAATAACTTAATATAATATTAATAGAATCTTAACGGCTGATAAATGCTTATATACCAATGTTTACAGAGTTTTTTTCACAAAATAAACAATAAAAGAACAATCTGAGCTAGTGTTTTCACTAGGTTTTTTAACGGTTTTTTCTATAATGAACGTATACCAAGAATTAGTGAAAGGAGAGACAATATGGGCCTATTTAAGTCCTTATTCAAGAAAGAGCAACACACGCAGGATACCGAGATTAATGAAAGCGTTATCCAACGTGAAGCGGATAACTTGGAAAAGCGATGGATAGATATACCAGCATATATTCCTGCTGAGCCAAAAGAATATCAATTGGTAAGTATTGTGGCCACTGCCATCGCAGCAGGAGAGTTTCCAGAAAGTCGTTTTGTTATCAAAAAAATCGCAAAACGAAATCCAGAAGCAAAAGAAGTTGCCATTATTGCAGCCAGTATAGCTGCAGAGCTTTCAGAAGAGTCTCAGCTAGTTGTCAAAAGAATTTCAAAACAAAACCTTGAGGAGGATCATTATGTTACGCAAATTTAAAATTTCAATTGATGGGAAAGAATATTTAGTCGAGATGGAAGAAATCGGTGGCGTCCCACAACCAGCACCTGTTGCGCCACAACCAACAGCGCCAGTTGCTACGACAGAAACACCAGCCCCTGCTGTTGAAGAAGCCCCAGCGCCAGCAGCACAGCCAGCCGCCCCAGCAGGAGCAGATGCAATGCCTGCGCCAATGCCAGGAACTGTGTTAAAAGTATTAGTCAATGTTGGTGATACGGTGTCTGAGAACCAACCATTGTTAATTTTAGAAGCAATGAAGATGGAAAATGAAATCGTTGCAGGAAAAGCAGGTACGGTAACAGGAATTCATGTTACCCAAGGCCAAATTGTGAATCCAGGGGAACCATTAATAACAATTAACTAGAATTAATTTAAGAAGAGGAAGTGATTTGTGTGGAGACACTGATTCAAGGTGTTATAGGAATGGGCCAAGAACCAGGACGCATTGTGATGATGCTGATTGGTGGACTATTAATGTATTTAGGAATAAAAAAAGAGTATGAACCAACACTTTTAGTGCCGATGGGTTTAGGAACGATTTTAGTGAACTTTCCCAATTCCGGCGTATTGAGCGCTGGCGGCGAGCCAGGTCCGTTTAATGTTCTTTTTGATTTTGGAATAAAAACAGAATTATTCCCGTTATTATTATTTATTGGGATTGGGGCAATGATTGATTTCGGGCCATTGTTACAAAATCCGTTTATGTTGATGTTTGGTGCCGCTGCACAGTTTGGGATTTTCTTTACAGTTATTATGGCTGTTTTATTAGGTTTTGATTTAAACGATGCTGCTTCGATTGGGATTATTGGTGCCGCTGATGGTCCAACGTCTATTTTCGTAGCAAATACCTTACATTCAAAATACATGGGGGCCATAATGGTTGCCGCTTACTCCTACATGGCGTTAGTTCCGATTATTCAACCAGTAGCGATTAAAGCAGTGACGACGAAAGCCGAACGTCGGATCCGTATGACTTATCGGGCCGGTGAAGTTTCTCAAACAGCGAAAATTCTTTTCCCGGTTGTTATTACGATTGTCGCAGGGTTAATTGCGCCGGTGTCATTACCATTAGTTGGTTTCTTAATGTTTGGGAACTTATTAAGAGAATGTGGCGTTTTGGACCGCTTATCCATTACAGCTCAAAATGAATTGGTCAATATTATTAGTATCTTGCTAGGACTATCTATTTCCGTTAGCATGAACTATGCAGAGTTCTTAAAAGTCGATACATTGATGGTTATTGGCTTAGGGTTAGTCGCCTTTATTATGGATTCAGTCGGCGGCGTGCTTTTTGCTAAATTCTTGAATTTATTTAGAAAAGAAAAAATCAATCCCATGATTGGTGCTGCGGGTATTTCCGCTTTCCCAATGTCTAGTCGGGTTATTCAAAAAATGGCTACGGATGAAGACCCACAAAACTTTATTTTAATGCATGCTGCTGGTGCCAACGTTTCAGGACAAATCGCTTCTGTAATTGCTGGCGGCTTACTATTAGCCTTTTTAACATAGGACGGAAAGGAGAACGAATACATGTCTGTTAACATGGAAGATTTAAAAATTGCTTTTGAACTGTTAGGTTTTGGTTGGGGCGGCGTTTTCGTTGTTTTATTTATCATTTATCTAGCATCTAAATTACTAACAAAATTATTTCCAATTAAAAAATAAAGGAGGTTATTGCTGTGAGCAGCGTATATACAATGAAAAGAATCTGGTTGCAAAAAGATAAAAAAGCTTATCAAGCTTGGCGCGAATTAATGGAAAAAGCCGCATTGCAAACGACAGAAGCACTTGATTACACCGTTGGCATATATGATGACACAGCATTAATCGCCTCTGGCTCGCTTTCAGGCAAAACGATTAAGTGCGTGGCCGTTTGTAAAAAATATCAATCTGAAAACTTGTTAACCCAATTGGTGGTTCATCTACTTGAAAAACTGAGAGAAGAAAACCAATTACACAGTTTTTTGTATACAAAACCAAAAAATGAACAAATTTTTCAGTCGCTAGGCTTTCAAAAAGTGGTTGCGAATCAAGAGGTGCTATTTATGGAGCAAGGCAAACCAGATTTTGCCGATTATCTTGGTTACCTGACACAGCATAAAAAAGCAGGGCCAGCCAGTAGCATTGTCATGAATGCAAATCCTTTTACGAAAGGCCATCAGTACTTAGTCGAAAAAGCAGCCAAAGAAAGTCCACACGTTTATGTGTTTGTTTTATCTGAAGATAAATCGCTGTTTTCAAAAGAAGCACGTTTCGCAATGGTGCAAAAAGGGGTCGCCCATTTACCCAATGTGACAGTCCTATCTACAGAAGATTACTTAGTTTCGTCTGCGACTTTTCCTACCTATTTTTTGAAAGAAAAAGCGCCATTAGAGGTAGCTGCAATTCAAGCAACGCTTGATGCAACGTTATTTAAAGAAAGAATTGCGCCAATACTTGAAATTCAGCAACGTTATGTGGGAGAAGAGCCTTATTCAGAAGTGACCGATGTCTACAATCAAGCAATGCAACAAGTTTTCGGACAAACGATAACGCTAACCATTGTCCCGCGATTAGCGAGTGATGGAGAGCTGATTAGTGCGACGAAAGTTCGCAAAGCGATGGCTGAAGGCGACAAAGAGACACTCAAGAAGTTTTTACCAGCAACAAGTTATCAATACTTAGTAGAACACAAGAAACTAATGAGGTGAAGAAAGTGAAGATTATCAAAAATGCTACTGCAGGGACAGTAGAATCAAGTGATATTATGATTACCGTCCAACCCATTGAATCAACAGAAAATACCATTGAATTAGAAAGTAGTGTCGAAAAACAATTTGGCAATCAAATTCGCCAGGTGATTACGACAACTTTGGAACATTTAGATGTCCAAGGCGTTGTGGTCAAGGCGATTGATAAAGGGGCATTAGATTGTACAATCAAAGCTCGGATGATTACAGTTTTACATCGAGGCGCTGAAAAAGAAACGTATGATTGGAAGGAGTTGGACTCATGGAACGTTTAAGAAGAACAATGATGTTTGTCCCTGGAGCGAACGCAGCAATGCTAAGAGATGCACCTTTGTATGGGGCAGATTCAATCATGTTTGATTTAGAAGATGCAGTTTCATTAAAAGAAAAAGACTCTGCCCGTGTTTTAGTCCATTCTGCTTTGAAAACTTTCGATTATGGCAATATTGAAATTGTTGTTCGGATCAATGCTTTAGATGCCGGTGGTGCAGAAGATATTGAAGCAATGGTCTTAGCTGGTGTCGATGTGATTCGTTTACCAAAAACAGAAACAGCCCAAGATATCATTGATGTCGAGGCAGTCATTACAGAAGTAGAACAGCAAAATGACATTCCCGTAGGAACAACGAAAATGATGGCTGCCATCGAATCGGCTGAAGGTGTTCTAAATGCGCCCGCGATTGCCAAAAGTTCAACTCGCTTGATTGGCATCGCGTTAGGCGCCGAAGACTATGTTACCAATATGAAAACACGGCGCCATCCAGATGGCCAAGAACTATTCTTTGCTCGTAGCATGATTTTACATGCCGCTCGAGCAGCTGGGATTGCAGCTATTGATACGGTCTATTCAGATGTAGACAATACGGAAGGCTTTGAAGCCGAAGTTCGTTTGATTAAACAGCTAGGTTTCGATGGGAAATCGGTGATTAACCCTCGTCAAATCCCATTAGTTAATACTATTTATGCGCCAACAGAAAAAGAAATCCAGAATGCTAAGGAAGTAATCTGGGGCATTCGGGAAGCCGAAGCAAAAGGTTCCGGTGTTATCTCCGTAAATGGAAAAATGGTTGATAAACCAATTGTTGAACGAGCTGAACGGGTCATTGCGTTAGCATTGGCGGCTAAATTAATTACCGAGGAGGAAATATAGACATGGTAGTAAATAAAGTAGGCAAAGACATTCCTCAATCTTATGCAGAGCAATACGGCATTTATGAAGGAGAATTAGCACACATTGATGCTTATCAAGAAGCGAGCCGAGCAATTAAACCAGTGAAACCTCGGGAGACAAAACTTTTAGGAAGTATTCGTGAAGCAATTGAAAAAACAGGGTTGAAAGATGGCATGACCATCTCTTTCCATCACCATTTCCGTGAAGGAGACTATGTGATGAATTTAGTTTTAGCCGAGATTGCCGCCATGGGGCTGAAAAACATTTCGATTGCACCTAGTTCAATTGCAAATGTTCATGAACCTCTGATCGAACACATTAAAAATGGAGTAGTCACCAACATTACTTCTTCTGGTTTGAGAGATAAAGTAGGCGCCGCTATTTCAGCAGGTATCATGGAAAATCCTGTGGTGATTCGTTCACATGGTGGCCGGGCACGGGCAGTAGCAGCAGGCGATATCCATATTGATGTAGCTTTCTTAGGTGCACCAAGTTCAGACGCTTATGGAAATGCGAATGGAACCAAAGGAAAAGCTACCTGTGGTTCTCTTGGATATGCGATGGTCGATGCAAAATATGCGGATCAAGTTGTCATCATTACTGACACATTAGTACCATATCCTAATACCCCCATTAGTATTCCACAAACAGATGTTGATTATGTAGTAGAAATTGATGCAATTGGTGATCCAGATGGAATTGCCAAAGGGGCGACACGTTTTACAAAGAATCCCAAAGAATTATTGATTGCTGAATATGCCGCAAAAATAATTACACATTCTCCTTACTACAAAGAAGGCTTCTCATTCCAAACAGGAACAGGTGGCTCTTCACTAGCAGTTACGCGGTTCATGAGAGAACAAATGCTTAAAGATGGTATTAAAGCAAGTTTCGCTTTAGGCGGAATTACGAATGCAATGGTGGAACTTTTGGAAGAAGGCTTAGTAGAAAAAATTATTGACGTCCAAGACTTTGATCATCCATCAGCTATTTCTTTAGGGGAAAATGCCAATCATTATGAAATTGATGCCAATATGTATGCTTCACCGCTTAGCAAAGGGGCGGTTATTAATCAATTAGACACAGCTATTTTATCTGCTTTAGAAGTGGACACAGATTTTAATGTAAATGTCATTACTGGTTCAGATGGTGTTATCCGTGGTGCTTCTGGCGGACATTCCGATACAAGTATGGCTTGTAAAATGAGTCTAGTGATTGCACCACTTGTTCGTGGACGGATTCCAACAATTGTTGAGCAAGTAAATACAGTCGTTACACCAGGTACGAGTGTCGATGTCGTAGTAACAGAAGTCGGCATTGCAATCAATCCAAAAAGAACAGACTTAATTGATTGTTTTAAAACTTTAGATGTTCCTCAGTTTACGTTAGAAGAGTTGAAAGACAAAGCCTACAACATTGTTGGCACCCCGGAACCAATTAAATATGGAGACAAAGTCGTTGCGTTAATTGAATACCGAGATGGTAGTCTAATTGATGTGGTACGCAATGTTTAATGGGGAAAAAGTAACACTTTTAGAGATGTTGGATGCTCGCGAACAAAGAGCTGCTACACAGAAGGAGTTGTTAGAAACAGCACCAGAAGCTAGTCTCTTATCTGCCACAATGAATATTCCTGGAGAAGTAAAAAATTCGCCCACCTTAACGGATGTTTTTTTAGAAGTAATTGACGAAGTCGAGCAACAATTGCTGGATCAAGTACCGATTGTTAATTTTTACCGGAATGAAAAGACAGGGCCTGAATATTATTTGGCGGTTTCGTTAGCCCCGCAAGAGTTAAAACAAAGAATGGTCAAAATTGAAGAAACACATCCTTATGGTCGTTTAGTGGACCTAGATGTTTTATGGGGAAATGAGGAACTAAAAAGCCTTCATCGAGGAGATTTAGGCTTGCCACCACGGCGCTGTTTTATGTGCCAAGAAGAGGCGAAAGTCTGTGGACGAAATCGACGTCACAGTCTTGAAGCAATGCAAGAAAAAATAACAGAAATAATTTTGACACGAAAGGAGCAGCCAAGTGAGTAAAAAAATTCGTTTTACAGAAACGGTGCTACGGGATGGGCAACAAAGTTTAATTGCAACACGGATGCCAACCTCAGATATGCTACCGATTATTAAAACAATGGACGAGGCAGGATTTCATGCATTAGAAATGTGGGGCGGGGCAACGTTTGATTCCTGTGTCCGCTATTTAAACGAGGATCCTTGGGAACGTCTTCGCCAAATTCGCAAAGAAGTTAAAAATACCAAACTTCAAATGTTATTACGAGGACAAAATTTACTAGGATATCGTCATTACGCTGATGATGTGGTGCGGGCCTTTGTCGAAAAATCAGTTGAAAATGGGATTGATATTATTCGTATTTTCGATGCCTTGAATGATGTCCGTAATTTACAAACAGCAATTCAAACAACAAAAGAAGCTGGCGGACACTGTCAAGCAGCGATCTCTTATACCACGAGTGAAATTCATACCATCGATTACTTTGTAAAATTAGCCAAAGAATTAAGTCAAACAGGAGCGGATTCCATTTGTATTAAGGACATGGCAGGCGTTTTGACGCCACAAACTGGTTTTGAATTAGTGAGCAAAATGAAAGATGCCATTGATTTACCTTTAGAGGTGCATACGCATGCGACTAGTGGTATTTCTGAGATGACCTATTTAAAAGTTGCTGAAGCAGGTGCGGATATCATCGATACAGCTATTTCTTCTTTCGCTGGCGGTACGAGTCAACCAGCCACAGAATCTGTAGCCATTGCGTTAGAAGATTTAGGCTTTGAAACAGGTTTAAATATGGAAAAAGTAACAGAGATTGCTGACTATTTCAATCCGATTCGTGATCGCTTTAGAAGTGAAGGCATTTTAAACCCTAAAGTTAAAGATACGGAACCGAAAACCTTGATTTATCAAGTACCTGGTGGTATGTTATCAAACTTATTAAGTCAATTAACGGAGCAAGGCTTACAAGACAAATATGAAGAAGTTTTAGCTGAAGTACCTAAAGTAAGAGCAGATTTAGGGTATCCACCACTAGTTACGCCGCTTTCACAAATGGTTGGAACACAAGCCTTAATGAATGTGATTTCTGGGGAAAGATATTCCTTAATACCGAATGAAATCAAAGATTATGTGCGCGGAGAATACGGCAAATCACCAGCACCTATCGCAGAAGAGATTAAACAAAAAATCATCGGGGATGAAGAGGTAATCACTTGTCGACCGGCGGATTTATTGAAACCAGAGTTGCATAGTTTAAAAAAGGAAATCCAACAATACGCAAAATCTGAAGAGGATGTCCTATTATATGCGATGTTCCCACAACAAGGAAAAGACTTTTTAGGCCGTCGTGAAGATCCTTTTTACGATGTACCGTTACAGAAAGTGACAGTCAAACTTGACTTGCCAGAATAGAACGAGCAAGTGCTCCGCAAATGTATAAAGAAGCAAGGGTTTGAGCGACGATAACGGTTGTTCAAACCCTTGCTTCATCAAATAGAAAAAAGGCAGCCCGTGAAAGGAAGTGACAATGTGTTAGAAGAAGTTCTAGCAATTCATCAAAAAAATATTGGTGTGCTAAGTCTTGAAGCAACAGAAGCGGTATTAAACCATCATGATTTAGCCAAAATGTATACACCTGGTGTCGCAGAATTGAGTTTAATGATTGCCCAAAATCATGAATTAGCGCGCGAGTGGACCATTAGTGGTAAGTTAATTGCAGTTATTACAGATGGGTCAGCTGTTCTGGGTCTCGGCAATATGGGCACGCAAGCGGGCTTGCCAATTGTTGAAGGCAAAGCTTTACTTTATAAAAATTTGGCGGGGGTCGATGCTATTCCTTTAGCACTGGAACAAAAATCAGTGGACGAGATGGTTCAAACAATTGAAAATTTACAAAATAGTTTTGCAGGAATCCATCTAGAAGATATTTCTGCACCAAAATGTTTTGAAATTGAAGAAAAACTTCAACAACGTTTGAATATTCCTGTGTATCATGATGACCAAGAAGGCACAGCCATTGTCGTTTTAGCTGGGCTAATCAACGCAGCCAAAATTAAAGGAAAACCTTTAAATGAATTACGTGTGGTGATTAACGGAGTTGGTGCTTCTGGTGTAGCGACCGCTAAGTTATGTATTCAAGCGGGGATTACGCATCTCACCTTAGTAGATCGCCAAGGTGTTTTAAGAGAAGAAGACCCGACATTGAATCCTTACCAACGTGCTTTGCTTCGACAGGTAATAAAACCATCAGTAGAAAACAAAGATTTAGCCACCGCTGTCGTCAATCAGGATGTTTTTTTAGGCTTATCAGAAGCGGATGTGCTAACGCCAGCTCTGATTAAATCAATGAACCAAGACCCAATTATCTTTGCTTTAGCAAATCCTAAACCAGAAATTGAACCAGCCCTCGCCCAAGCCAATGGCGTCCGTTTATTAGCAACTGGTTCTTCCAAATATCCGAATCAGGTGAACAACATTTTAGCTTTTCCAGGTCTTTTTAAAGGGTTATTGGCAGCGAAAGGCAGAAAAGTTGATGTCGGTTTGCAAATGACAGTAGCACGAAGCTTGGCCGCTATGATTTCAGAACCCACAGCAGAAAAATTCATACCTAATGTATTTGATGGCGGCGTAGTTGACACGGTTTTTAATGCTGTACTAGACTATATAAAACAAGAAAAGACCATGGCAGAAGAAGGGACGTAAAAGGCAATGACAAAGCAAGCAAGGAGTAAATTAGCGCAGCAAGCACAATTGGCACTACTCTATGAAGTGACCTGTTTAAATAAACCAGGCTTGGTGGATCCAGTCGATGCAGGCGCCCATCAAGATATGGATGTTTTCACTTTTTTAGAAAGTAGTGTGGTTTTGACTCCTTATTTTGAAACCTTCGTTCAAGCTGGGACAGAGCTACGTCATTTGCCGATTGAGGCAACATTTCGCGCGATTCGACAAGTTGGTTTAGAAGCAGAACGAGCGATGTTTGAGGCAACAGAAGGGATCAATACACATAAAGGAGCAATTTTTTCTCTAGGTATTTTTTTAGCTATCTGTGGTCGTTTAATGATTTGGGAGACCCCTTGCACCTTACAATTGTTTCAACAAACGCTTCAAACAATGACGCAAGACTTACTGGCCGACTTTGAAAACCTCGCTACGAATGAGCTAGAAAAACTAACTTGGGGTGAACGACTATTTGTTCAGCATGGCTTGACTGGAATCCGTGGTGAGGCGCAACAAGGCTATCCCGCTGTCTTTGAACAGGGAGTGCCTTATTATCAAAAACATCAAGGCACACAACAACAAAAACTCATTGATACGCTCCTTTATTTATCGCTCTATGTTGAGGATACGAATTTGATTAAACGAAGTCAAAATGTCCAAATTTTTGAAATATATCAACCGTTAATCCAGGAATATTTTGCTTTAGGGGGGACACAAACGTTACGGGGAACCCTTTGCTTAGAAAGATTGAATCACTTATTCAAAGAAAAAAATTGGAGTATTGGTGGCAGTGCAGATGCTTTAATTTTGGTGGTGTTTTTAGATAAACTAATGAAATTAAATTGGCTGACCCCTTAATTAAAAAGATAGTTACAACGCTGATTTGGTCAGTTATTTTGACCTTATATGCCTATGGAAAGGTCTCAAGAGAATTCAAGAAAGCGATTGACAAATACCACGAAACACAGTATATTTTATTACGAAATCATTCTTATCAGAGTATACAAATACGATGATAAACAGTTGAAGCGAATCTTGATTTGCTTTTCCTAAACCTGATTCTTTTAGAATCAGGTTTTTGTTTATCTAAAAGGCGGCATTCGTTCAAAAACGGCTGTCGTCTTTTTTTTATGAAATTTTTTTAATATAAAAAATTTCATAAAAAAATCTTAAAAACAGAAAAAATTGTTATAGATTAGAGTCATTTTTTTGATGTAAAGTTTTTATGACTTACAGCCATAAAATTGATAAAAACAGTCAAAGAAGCAAAAAAAATAATAGTGGAATTTCTCAAAAAAATAAAAAAATTTTCCGTTATTTAATTATCGATTTATCAAACGATAAGTTATAATAAAATAATTTATTTATCTTTAATGATTGGGGGGGAACGTATAAACTTCCTCATTTTCCTCTCATTGTATAATAACTCACTAATGAATTAGTGAGTTTTTTAACATATCCAGGATGCTTGTTATCAAATGAATTTTTATATAAAAATTCACAGCATTATATTTTGAAAAGCTGAGGAAATGTACTAAACTGCAGGTGTTAAATCCATTTAAATCGCTAAAGGGGGAGATGAACAACTAAGGGAAGCTAATGATCTTGGTATTTATCGTTTATTTTAAAGAAAAGAGGGACGATCAGATGAAAAAGAAAATTGTTGAGGATTTTAATCGGAAAAGTCAGCATAAAAAATGGACAAAACGCAAGATGCTTAATTTAGCAATATCAAGTGGTTTATTATTTACGTCATTAGCAATCCCTGTAAGTATAGCTGTTACCTCTGGCACAATCAGTGCATCAGCAGCGGTCTTGGATATCGAACTATTATCAAATGTTACGTCAAATAATGACAGTGGCACTTCAACGAGTAATCGTTGGACAGCCGCAAACCAAAATCAACCAGTTAATTTCACGGTTTCTGGTGGCGCTTTAGCAGATGCTTCCGCTGTGTTTAGTGGACAAAAACAAGCGGTGTTAGTGGTTCCTCCTGAGTTAAGAGGAAATGTAGCTGCAGCAGGCAGCGCAGCAATCAATACCAACGTTACGATTGATCTTTCAAAAGTTACTTTTTTGACTGCCGTTTTGAATGCAGCCAATGATTTAACCAATGTCATTACTCAAATTACCAGTGGGGCTTTAGGGAATTTAACTGGTGTTGATATTGATTTGACGGAAGTGAATCGTCAGTTGGAATTAGTGAATAACATTGAAAACTTAGGTGCTGCTTCATTTACAGCTCCAGAAACGTTAGCAGCTGACGGCTCATACATTAGTGCACCGATTAGTGATGGTTTAGGGTTAGTTTTAGCCCAAAATGTTTCAAACATCTTACAAGATTTGAATGCGGCCGTTCAAGCTTTGGAGGCAAAAGGAACCAGTATCCCAAGTAATCTTGTCGCTACAGCCATAAATGCAGCCTTGCTTCCTGTCAAAGGCACGGTAAACGTGGCTGTTTCAGGTGCTTTGCCTTTATTAGCAGTTGGTGGTTCAGGTGTGAATGAGTTAGTGGATGCTTCTTTACTAGGCGCAACTACGGTTACTTTACCAACTACCGTTTCAACACCTCAAAATTTATCCAATAATTTAGATGCTCGTTTTGTAGGAACAGTCGTTCAAACAGATCTTTTAGACGTTAATTTATTAGCAACAGCAGACGGTGTATCCAACATTTATTTTGCTGCAGGTACTACTAGTGAAGTAACCGCACCTACCGTAACAGGAGTAACAGGCAATTCAACAGCAGGTTACGAAGTTAAAGGAACTGCCGACGCCAATGCCACGGTTGAAATCCGAAATGCAGGAGGTGCCGTGATAGGTACAGGTACTGCTGATGGGACAGGGGCATTTACAGTTACCATTCCCGCAGGTGAAGCAGGTGCGAATGAAACGTTAACCGCCGTAGCGAAAAACGCCAGCGGCACAGAAAGTACGCCAACAACGTTCCAAACACCAGCGGATGAAGCAACCGTAACCGCACCAACAATCACAGGAGTGACAGGTAATTCAACGGCAGGTTACGAAGTTAAAGGAACTGCCGACGCCAATGCCACGGTTGAAATCCGAAATGCAGGAGGCACCGTAATAGGTACAGGTACCGCCGATGGGACAGGGGCATTTACAGTTACCATTCCCGCAGGTGAAGCAGGTGCTAATGAAACGTTAACCGCCGTAGCGAAAAACGCCAGCGGCACAGAAAGCACGCCAACAACGTTCCAAACACCAGCGGATGAAGCAACCGTAACCGCACCAACAATCACAGGAGTAACAGGCAATTCAACAGCAGGTTACGAGATCAAAGGCACCGCCGACGCCAATGCCACGGTTGAGATCCGAAATGCAGGAGGCACCGTAATAGGTACAGGTACCGCTGATGGGACAGGAGCGTTTACAGTTACCATTCCCGCAGGTGAAGCAGGTGCCAATGAAACGTTAACCGCCGTAGCGAAAAACGCCAGCGGCACAGAAAGTACGCCAACAACGTTCCAAACACCAGCGGATCCTAATACACCCGTAGCGACGCCAATTGTTGAGACTGTAACAGGTAGTACAACAAAAGGCTATGAGGTCAAAGGGACTGCTGAAGTTGGCACCACCATTGAGGTTCGCGATGCAGCTGGCACGGTCCTTGGTACTGCAACAACTGGAACTGACGGAAAATATACAGTGACTTTAGATCCAGGAAAAGCAACAGCAAATCAAACGCTGAGCGTTGTAGCGAAAAACGCTAGTGGCACGGAAAGTCAACCAGCAACGGCGACAACACCAGCTGATGTCACTGCACCAACAGTTGATAACATCACAGGCAACTCTGGTTCGGGTTATGAAATTACAGGAACAGCAGACCCTAACACAACAATCGAAGTTCGTGATCCAGCTGGGGCAGTCATTGGTACAGGTACCTCTGATGCGAATGGTGATTTTACTGTAACGCTACCAACGGGAACGACAAATCCTGGGGATACGTTAACAGTGATTGGAAAGGATAACGCAGGAAATGAAAGTCAACCGACTGAAGTCCTTGTTCCTGCTGATGCCACGGTTACAGCACCAACTGTAACAGGAGTAACAGGTAATTCAGTTGCTGGTTATCAGGTGACAGGCACCGCTGATCCGAATGCTACCATTGAAATTCGTGATGCAGATGGGAACGTGATTGCAACAGGGACTGCCGATGGGACTGGTTCCTTTGCTGTGAACCTTCCAGCTGGGACGGCAAATGCGAATGAAACATTGACAGCGTTAGCCAAAGATCCTGATGGCAATACAAGTACACCGACAACCTTCCAAACACCAGCAGATGAAGTAGTGGCACCGCCAAGTGTCGACAAAGTTACTGGGAATACAACACAAGGATATCAAGTGACAGGTACCGCTGAATTTGGCACCACCATTGAAGTTCGTGCAACAGACGGAACAGTTTTAGGCACCGCAACAACTGGACCGACTGGCCAATATACTGTGACGTTAGCTTCAGGAAAAGCAACAGCTAAACAAACAGTGAATGTAGTTGCTAAAAATGATACTGGACTTGAGAGTCAACCAACTACAGCTATGACACCCGCTGATGTTACCACACCAACAATTGGTGACATTACTGGAGATTCAACAACTGGTTATGAAATCACTGGGACGGCGGACCCTAATACCACCATTGAAGTACGGAACCCAGATGGAACAATTATTGGTACAACGACAACGGATGATCAAGGAAACTTTACTGTGGACCTTCCAGCGGGAGCCGCTAATCCTGGTGATACATTAACAGTTGTTGGAAAAGACGGTGACGGCAATGAAAGTCAACCAACGGAAGTGACGGTCCCTGAAGATGCAACCGTAGCAGCACCAACTGTGACGACTGTTACAGGAACAACTGCCACTGGGTATCAAGTAACCGGCACGGCAGAGCCAAATGTCACCATTGAGATTCACAATGAAGCAGGTTTAGTTATTGCTACGGGAATGACTGATGGTGCTGGCGCCTTTACAATCACTCTTCCGACGGGCACAGCAACAGCCAACGAAGCCTTAACTGCCATTGCAAAAGATGCTGCTGGGAAAGAAAGTAATCCGACTGCTTTCAAAACACCTGCTGATCCAGATGCACCAGTCGCGACACCTACTGTTGACAAAATCACTGGTAGCACGACAAAAGGCTATCAAGTAGTAGGAGCAGCAGAAGTTGGTACAACAGTCGAGGTGCGTGACGCCGATGGCACAGTCCTTGGCATGGAAACTACTGGAACTGATGGCAAATACACAGTGACTTTAGAGCCAGGGAAGGCCTCAGCTAACGAAACAATAACTGTCGTAGCGAAAAATGCAACAGGGAAAGAAAGTCAGCCGGCTACAGCAACTACACCAGCCGACTTAGCCACACCAACCATTGATTCTATTACCGGAAATTCTAGTAAAGGTTACGAAATCACTGGAACGGCGGAGCCAAAAACCACTATTGATGTCCGTGACGCAGACGGAACCATCATTGCTGCTACAACTGCTAACGAAACCGGCCAATATACGGTGACTCTACCAGCTGGCGTAGTGACACCAGGAGAAACGATTACGATTATTAGCAAAGATGGCGCAGGTAATGAAAGTCAACCAGCTACAGCCGTTATTCCAGCGGATGTTGTTTTAGCGGCGCCAACTATTACGAAGGTTGAAGGAAACAAAGCCAATGGCTATACAGTCACTGGAACTGCTGATCCAAATGTCACGGTTCAATTTTACAATAGCAGTGAACAATTATTGGCAAGTGGCAGTACAACTACTGGAGGCACCTTCTCCGTTCATATTGCAGCAGGGTTAGCAACAGAAAAAGAAACATTAACCGCACTAACCACAGATACACAAGGAAATGTGAGTCCTAAAACCACATTTATGACGCCGGCCGATATTACGGGAGAACCAGAGATTAAAATTGCGGCACCAACTGTTTCTTCAGTTTTAGGAACGTCTAAAGCCGGCTACCTCATCAAAGGAACAGCTGAACCAAACCGAATCATTCAAATTAGTAACCGACTATTAAGAAGTGTGATTGCTGTAGGTGCCACCGATGCTGAAGGCAACTTCGCTATCCAATTAACAGCGGGACAAGCGACTGCTCAACAAAGTTTACTTGCGACAGCTACCGATGGCGCAGGACATTACAGTACGGCTACAACCTTCATGACACCAGCCGACCCAACGAATCCTGGAGGAGGCAATGGTAACACTGGCGGAAATAACGGCAATACAGGCGGCAATACAGGAAACAATGGCGCAACTGGCGGGAATAATGGGAATGGTTCAAACACAGGTTCAAATCCAAATGGAGGTTCTGGTTTAGGCACAACAGGTTCTGGCTTAGGTTCACTAGGCAATGGCCTCGGTACAAATGGTAGTGGCTACCACCCTAAACTAAGCACCATCAGTTATGGCACTGGAAATCACGGGAAAACAGGCTTCTTACCTAGCACAGGAGAAAAAGAGTCTTCAGCCGTGACAACAAGTTTGTTTGGCGCCTTTGTCGCACTCCTTGCGAGCATGGGAATCATCAAACGCAAACGTAAAAACTAGCTCTCTCCTTTAATTCCTATAGATGAGAAAACGTATTGTTGAGAATTCCCCACTCAATGATACGTTTTCTCGTTCCATTTAATGAAGAAAAATTGCCAAATAGAATAAAATGTGCTATTCTATTTTCAGAAAATCGAAGGAACAAGCAGTGAAAGTGCTAAATCCAACCTGAATTTTTTAATGCAGGAGGAGTGGGCGCTTTTTTTGTTGTTATGAAGAAAGGAAGCTAATTATGCAATCAGCTACAATGGAATTTGATACAATTGCGGCGATTTCTACGCCGCCAGGTGAAGGTGCGATTAGTATTGTTCGTTTAAGTGGCGAGCAAGCAGTTGCTATTGCAAACAAAGTTTATCGGTCAGGCACTAAAGATTTAGCTAAAGTCCCCACGCACACGATTCATTATGGTCATATTGTTGATCCGCAAAACGATCAATTGATTGATGAAGTCATGCTTTCTGTGATGCGGGCACCGAAAACATTTACACGAGAAGACGTGGTAGAAATTAACTGTCATGGCGGCATTGTCGTGGTGAACCAATTATTGCAATTACTGTTACGTGAAGGCGCACGAATGGCCGAACCTGGGGAATTTACAAAACGTGCTTTTCTAAATGGCCGAATGGATCTTTCACAAGCAGAAGCAGTGATGGACTTAATCCGTGCTAAAACGGATAAAGCGATGAATGTTGCATTGAACCAATTGGATGGTAACTTGTCGGCGTTAATTCGTTCATTAAGACAAGAAATTTTAAATACTTTAGCACAAGTAGAAGTTAATATCGATTATCCAGAGTATGATGATGTCGAAGAATTAACCACGAAATTACTTTTAGAAAAAGCCGAATTTGTGAAAGCGCAGATTCAACAATTATTAACGACCGCTAAACAAGGAAAAATTTTGCGAGAAGGTCTAAGTACAGCAATTATTGGCCGACCAAATGTCGGGAAATCCAGTTTGTTAAACCATCTGTTACGAGAAGAAAAAGCCATCGTTACAGATATTGCTGGAACGACACGTGATGTCATTGAAGAATACGTTAACGTTCGCGGCGTTCCTTTAAAATTAATTGATACAGCGGGGATTCGCGAAACAGAAGACATTGTGGAACGAATTGGTGTCGAACGTAGCCGCAAAGCGTTAGCAGATTCGGATTTAATTTTGTTAGTCTTAAATCAAAGCGAAGAATTGACAGAGGAAGATCGTCAACTGTTGGAAGCAACGAAAGGCTTAAAACGCGTTATTCTTTTAAATAAAATGGACTTACCGACAAAACTGGATCCTAACGAATTACAAGAATTAGTCCCTGCAGAAGAAATTTTATCCGTTTCGGTGTTGTCAAACACAGGCTTAGACCAGTTAGAAGCGAAAATTGCTGATCTTTTCTTTGGCGGCCAAACAGGCGAAAAAGATGCTACCTATATTTCTAATACACGTCATATTGCTTTGCTAGATCAAGCAGCGCTTTCGTTACAAGAAGTGATTAACGGCATCGAAGCAGGTATGCCAGTCGATTTAGTTCAAATTGATATGACCCGTTGTTGGGATTATTTAGGGGAAATCGTCGGCGATAGTGTCCAAGATGAATTAATTACACAGTTATTTAGTCAATTTTGTTTAGGAAAATAAGACAAGAGAGGAATTTTTTATGAATCAATATCAAGCAGAATCATATGATGTTATTGTCGTCGGTGCTGGACATGCTGGCTCTGAAGCAGCCTTAGCAGCCGCACGAATGGGCGTTAAAACGTTACTTTTAACAATTAATTTAGATATGGTTGCTTTTATGCCATGTAACCCTTCTGTTGGTGGACCTGCCAAAGGAGTCGTTGTCCGAGAAATCGATGCATTAGGCGGCGAAATGGGTAAAAACATTGATAAAACCTACATCCAAATGCGGATGCTAAATACTGGTAAAGGTCCAGCAGTGCGTGCGTTGCGCGCGCAAGCCGACAAACATGCCTATGCGACAGAAATGAAACATACCATTGAAAAAGAAGAAAATTTAACCCTTCGTCAAGGGATTGTTGAAGAATTAATCGTGGAAGATGGCGTTTGTCGTGGTGTTGTAACTTCAACAGGTGCCGCATACCGTAGTCAAGCAGTGGTGATTACTGCCGGTACTGCCTTGCGTGGCGAAATTATTATTGGTGAATTAAAATATTCTTCAGGACCAAACAATTCGCAACCTTCCGTTGGTTTAGCCAATCATTTAAAAGAATTAGGTTTAGAAATCGATCGCTTTAAAACAGGAACGCCGCCGCGAGTAAAATCAAGTACGATTGATTATTCTGTGACAGAGGAACAACCAGGCGATAAAGAACCCAACCATTTTAGTTACAGCACGCCAGATAGTGCCTATAATCAAAACCAAGAACCTTGTTGGTTAACTTATACGAATGAAACAACGCATGAAATTATTCAAAAAAATCTACACCGCGCCCCAATGTTTACTGGGATTGTGGAAGGTGTGGGCGCTCGGTATTGCCCATCCATCGAGGACAAAATTGTTCGTTTTGCAGACAAACCAAGACACCAATTGTTCTTGGAACCAGAAGGGTTGAATACCGAAGAAGTTTACGTCCAAGGCTTATCTACTTCTTTACCAGAAGATGTCCAAACAGAAATGCTTCATTCTATTGAAGGATTAGAAAAAGTAGAAATGATGCGTACAGGTTACGCCATTGAATACGATGTGGTAGTCCCTCACCAATTACGCCCAACATTAGAAACAAAGGTCATTGAAAATCTTTATACAGCAGGTCAAACGAACGGAACTAGTGGCTACGAAGAAGCTGCTGGTCAAGGCTTGATGGCAGGAATTAATGCTGCATTGAAAATTCAAGGCAAAGAGCCTCTTGTTTTAAAACGTAGTGACGGCTATATTGGCGTCATGATTGACGATTTAGTTACAAAAGGCACTAACGAACCTTATCGCTTATTAACGTCACGTGCGGAGTATCGTTTGATTTTAAGACATGACAATGCGGACTTACGTTTAACAGAAATGGGTCATGAAATTGGCTTAGTCAAAGAAGAACAATATGCCGCCTATCTAGTCAAAAAAGCGGCTGTTGAAGCGGAAATTGCCCGCTTAGGCAAACATCGGATTAAACCAACCAAAGAAGTGCAAGCATTTTTGGAAACCAAAGGCGCTGCTGGCTTAAAAGATGGTATTTTAGCTAGAGATTTTCTGAAACGCCCAGAAATCAGTTATCAAGAAGTCGCTCAATTTATCCCCGCACCTGAAGAGGCACTCGATCCGAAAGTGATTGAACAAGTAGAAATTCAAATCAAGTACGAAGGCTACATTAAAAAAGCCATGGAAAAAGTTGAGAAACTAAAACGCATGGAAGCAAAACGCATTCCAGAAAACATTGATTACCAAGCGATTAACGGCTTGGCTACAGAAGCAAAACAAAAACTACAAAAAATCCAACCAGAAACGATTGCCCAAGCAAGCCGTATCAGCGGTGTGAACCCCGCTGACATTAGCATTTTGATGGTCTACATCGAACAAGGAAAAATCGCGAAAGTGCAAGGATAATAAAAATTTGAAGCAGTTGCTTCTTCACGGATGATTGATTGTGAAGAAGCAACTGCTTTTTTGTTTTGAATTAGTCTACTTTTTTTTCTAAACTGCAAAAAAAGACTGTCTTAAATAATTTCACAAACTGACCTATACTGAAAGCGCAAACAAATGATAGGAGTGGAACAAATGACAGATTGGTTAGGAATTAAAGGAAAAGTAGTGATTGTTACAGGAGGCTCATCTGGTATTGGTCGCAGCATTGTTGAAAGCTTGTTAGCGCAAGAGGTCTATGTCGCTAATTTTGATATTTCAGCATCAGAAACGCAACATGAGCATTTACTCTTTGTGAAAGTCGATGTAACTTCTCGAGCAGAAGTAGAAGCGGGTGTCGCTCAAGTGGTGGAAAAATTTGGAACCGTAGATGGCCTAGTAAATAACGCCGGAATCAATATTCCTCGTTTGTTGGTGGATAAAAATCATCCTCATGGGCCTTATGAATTATCGGATGAGGTATTCGACAAAATTGTAGCCATCAATCAAAAAGGGCTCTACCTAATGAGCCAAGCAGTGGGCCGGATTCTTGTACAAAAACAAGCAGGTGTCATTATTAATATGTCTTCAGAAGCTGGATTAGAAGGCTCCGAAGGGCAAAGCGCCTACGCTGCAACGAAAGCAGCGGTCAGCAGTTATACACGTTCATGGGCTAAAGAGTTAGGAAAATCAAACGTCCGTGTCGTGGGGATTGCGCCAGGCATTATGGAAGAAACGGGCTTGCGCACTTTAGCATACGAAGAAGCATTGGCTTATACACGAAACATTTCTGTGGAGCAATTGCGAGCAGGTTATTCAAAAACAAGTACGATTCCATTAGGTCGTAGCGGAAAACTCCATGAAGTCGCTGACTTAGTATGCTATTATTTATCAGACCGTTCAAGCTATATTACAGGCATCACCACAAACGTAGCTGGAGGTAAAACAAGAGGATAGAGGTGGGAAAACTAAATGACGCTAGTAAATAGATGGTACCAAGTAATAAAATTACTAGTTGATCACAAAGGAATGAGCTTACAGGAATTGCAAGAAAAATTAGCCGCAAGTCCTCAAACAGTTCGTAAAAACATTGATACATTGAATGATGAATTAATCGGTATCGCCCAAATTATTCAGAAGGAAAATCTCTTTCAGTTAGAAATCAATAACTTTGAAGGTTTTGAAGAGGTTTTGTCTGGACGGCTAAAAAGGGAATCTGATTTTAATTCTTCAAGCAAGCGTGTTTCCTACATTATCAAACGATTAATAGAAGAAGATCAATTTATTTCAACTTATGATTTATCCGAAGAAATCGCCGTTAGTCGCGGCACAGTTAATAAAGACATTAAGCGCATGAAAGAGCTGATTGCTCCTTGGCAGGTTGCGGTTGTAGGTACGCCAAACCGTGGCATTCATTTAGAAGGAAAAGAGTTTGATTTACGCTTACTTCATGTGAATTACGTCCAAGAATATTTTGAAGAACAGTTTCTTCATGAAACTACCAAACAAATGATACAAAAAATAATCAAAGAAACAAGACTAGCAAAACAAGATAGTTTTCTTTTACGAAGAGTGGTTTCAATTGTTTTGCAGCGTGTTTTAGCTGGAAAACTCATTACGGAACTACCACCAGAATATGTTGATTATGTTCGTCATAACGAGCAGATTGAAGAACTGATGTATCACTTGGAAATAACCTATAATGTAACGTTAAGCCAATGGGAACGTTCCTTTATCAGCTTTCCTTTTAACATCAACACAAACCATATTCGTAATTCTTTATTGGCTGATGAAGGACTCTTAGCTGACTATTTTCAAAAAATGATGAAAAAAATTCATCATTCAGTTGTTGTTGAATTTGATGAGGACTTCTTGTTTTCAGAAATGAAAGATCATTTAAGAAACGTGATGAATCGACTCGTTTTTCATGTGGAATGTCACGATTTATTTTATGGAGAAATTGAACGACAATATCCTTTGGCCTATGAATTAGCCAAGATTGGCTTGCAAGAATTGGGCCGTTTGTTAAATCGTTGTGTGCCGACGGTTGAATTTGGATATCTCGCTTTGTATTTTGAACTAGCATTGAGAGGGAACTATGAAGCGGGAGCCAAAAAAGAAATTGCTGTAATCTGCAGTACAGGTCATGGAACGGCCTTGATCATTCAGCGGCAATTGGAAAAAGTTTTGGGTCCAGACATCCAGATTGCCCATTTTTCTGAAGAAGAGGCAGAGAGAAGAGAATTGAATCAATATTTTGCTATTTTTACAACCATTCCCTTAAAAAATATTAGACCACAAACACCGATGATCCATTTAACTAATTTATTTAACGATACTTGGCTCAGAAATGAGTGGCAGAGAGCAAAAGAAATTCGTTCCGTGGAATCTCAAAATATTCATATGACCTATCAATTATTAGAGAATACTCAAGGTTACCGAGCGAATATCCAGAAAATGATTGCTGATTTAGAAGCAGAAAAATTAGTAGATCCTCAATTTATCGAACGAATTTTTACTAGAGAAGATCAACAAACAACTATTTTTGAATCGGGGATTGCCTTTCCCCATACAATTAATCAAGCCTTACCAACGATTATTTTATCGATTGGGGTTTTTGAAGAATCACTGGTTACACCAGAAGGTAAAGTTGATGTTATTTTACTGTTGGGTATTCCAGAAGAGCTGACTGCCACTGTTGAAGCAGAGTTACTACAACTATATGACCGCTTGTTTACAATCGCAGGAGACGAACGTTTACGTAATGAGTTACGGAAGCAACGAGATGTTTTAGCGGTTAAAGAGTGGATGCAAAGGAAGGGGATTATCATATGAGTTTTATCTACGTATTCGGGGCGCTTTTTTTAACAGCTTACTTCGTTCAGATAGCTATGGGAATGAAACAGATTAAACACTTTAATCAAAACTACCAAGAATTGCGACAATTAGGGAAAGTCGCGATTGGTCGACGTGCAGGGAAGTTAAAAGCAGGCACGATTATCTTGTTTGCTGTGGATTCGCAAGGGAAAATCTTAGCCGCTAGAAAGATGCAAGGTGTCACTGTTCTAGCTAAATTTCATCCCTTACCTCAGTACGTGAACGAGGATATTCATTATATGGATCATTACCATCCACTCGTACAAAAGGAAAATAAATTAACCCAACAAGCGATGGAAAATGCACGAGAAATTTACTTACGTGTTGAGCTTGGCAATTATCAAGAAACACAACCATTAACGCCGCTTAATGGAGCCAAAATTCAATGGCAATTATGGAAAAATAAAGTACAAACAAAATTGAAAGGAAGTGTCGAGTAATGTCTTATATTACAAAATTTGCGGAAGGATTTATGCACCTTTTCCAAACAGGAGCAGAAACATTTATTTCTTGGATGACAGGCATCGTACCTGTTGTTTTGATGTTAATGGTAGCTATGAATACTTTAATTGCTTTTCTAGGAGAAGAAAGAGTAACCAAGGTAGCCAAACTTTCTGCCAAAAATCCTGTTACGCGGTATTTAGTGTTGCCTTTTTTATCCGCTTTTATGTTAGGCAATCCAATGTCCTTTACGATGGCTCGATTTTTACCAGAATACTATAAACCTAGCTATTATGCTGCACAAGCGCAATTTTGTCATACCAGTAATGGAGTTTTCCCTCATATTAATCCTGGTGAATTGTTCGTTTGGTTAGGGATTGCGCAAGGGATTGATACGTTAGGACTAAATTCGATGGACCTAGCGATTCGCTATATGTTTGTAGGGATATTAATGAATTTTATTGGCGGTTGGGTTACCGATTTCACTACCGCCTATGTTTGCAAACAACAAGGAATTACCCTTAGTAAAACAGTAGAGATTGCTGTGGATTAGAAAGGAGCAAGGTGCGATGACGTACAATAGTATTAAGGTAGTTAAAGGAAATGGCGGTTATGGTGGGCCCTTAGTAATTACACCGACAGAAGAAAAACATAAATTTATTTACATTACAGGTGGCGGCGAGAAACCCGCAATCGTTGATAAAATCGTAGAATTGACAGGAATGGAAGCGGTCAATGGTTTTAAGACATCGATTCCAGATGATGAAATCGCATTAGCCATTATTGATTGTGGAGGCACTCTTCGTTGCGGGATTTATCCTAAAAAAGGAATTCCTACTATTAACGTTGTTCCAACTGGCAAAAGTGGTCCCTTAGCACAATACATTAATGAGACAATTTATGTTTCCGCTGTAGGCCCGAAACAGATTACATTGACATCAGAAGAAGCTGCTGCTGATACAGAAAAGCCCACCTCGAAAAAAACAGAATTTAAATATGATACAAGTAAAAAAATTACTGAACAAAAAGCGGAACAACAAAGTTTTGTTGCGAAAATTGGTATGGGTGCAGGAAAAGTTGTAGCGACATTCAACCAATCAGCCCGTGAAGGCGTACAAACGATGATCAACACAGTGATTCCGTTTATGGCATTTGTTTCTTTATTAATTGGTGTGATTCAAGGTTCAGGAATTGGTGAATTTTTTGCCAATATCATGGCGCCGTTGGCAGGAAACATTGTGGGGTTAACAATTATTGGTTTTATTTGTTCTCTGCCGTTTCTTTCTCCTTTATTAGGTCCTGGAGCAGTAATCAGCCAAGTAATTGGTACGTTAATTGGTGTGGAAATTGGGAAAGGCAACATTCCGCCACAACTAGCTCTACCAGCATTGTTTGCTATTAATACACAAAACGCGTGCGACTTTATTCCCGTGGGCTTAGGCTTGGAAGAAGCTGAAGCCGAAACCGTTGAAGTCGGGGTCCCTTCTGTTTTATATTCTCGTTTCTTAAATGGTGCCCCTCGAGTACTAGTTGCTTGGTTAGCAAGTTTTGGATTGTATAGTTAAAAATTTTTTTTGGAGGATGGGAAATGTCAGTATTTACAACAAAGGTTCAGTCTATTGGACCAGAAGCCGAATTATTTAAAGAAGAAAAAATGGTCATCTTATTTGGAAAAGATGCACCAGATGCTTTAGCAGATTATTGTTATAACATTGAGGTTCAGCCAGTCACAGAAGCGATTACGGACAAGCAAACGTTAGTGATTGATGAACAAACTTACCAGATTACCGCTGTAGGCGAGGTAGTATTAACTAATTTAGACACATTGGGTCACATTACTATTAAATTTGATGGCGCAACAACACCTGAATTACCAGGTACATTATATGTTGAAGAAAAAGCTATTCCTGAAATAACTGTTGGTACAACAATCACTATTCTATAATTATCGTTTAAGGGAGGAACGTAAAAGATGGAATTTATGCTAGATACAATTAATCTTGAGGCTATTCGAAAGTATCAGAAAATTTTACCACTGGCAGGCGTGACGTCTAATCCCAGTATTGTTAAACAAGCAGGAAAAATTGACTTCTTTGCGCAGATGAAAGAAATCAAAAAAACGATTGGACAAGCGAGTTTGCACGTCCAAGTGGTCGGTCAAACGACAGAAGAGATGCTAGAAGATGCCCAAACCATTGTACAACAATTAGGCCAAGAAACATTCATTAAAATCCCAGTCAATGAAGCAGGCTTGGCAGCCATCAAACAACTAAAGCAGGCAAATTATCGGATAACAGCAACCGCTATTTATACAGAATTTCAAGGTTATCTAGCGATTGCGGCAGGTGCAGATTATTTAGCGCCGTATTATAATAGGATGGAGAATTTAACAATTGATTCTCAAAAGGTTATTGAGCATTTAGCTGCAGAAATTAAACGGACGAACGCAAAGAGTAAGATCTTAGCTGCTAGTTTTAAAAACGTGGCACAAATTAATCAAGCCTGTCAAATGGGGGCGCAAGCGGTCACTATCGCACCAGAACTCGTGACACAAGGCTTGGCAATGCCCGCCATTCAAAAAGCAGTAACTGATTTTCAGGAAGATTGGGTTACTGTTTTTGGAGTAGAAACGGTAAACGAATTAGCATAAAAAGAATGAGAAGAAAAAGCGGCCATTTTTCTTCTCGTTCTTTTTTTGTTTCACATGAAACATCTACGATTATTCACTTGCTTAAAAATTAGACAATTTTCTTTATTTGTCAAAGAATTTCTTAAAAAAAAGGGTTATCTTTTGGGTATTTTTTTTGGTAGCAGTATGATGAGGGTATCAAATGATAGGAGGAAACGAGAATGAGATACACAAATGGAAATTATGAAGCATTTGCTCGACCAAGAAAACCAAAAGGTGTAGATGACAAGAGTGCCTATATCGTTGGTGGTGGCCTAGCAGGTTTAGCAACGGCTGTTTTCTTAATTCGTGACGGTCAAATGAAGGGCGAAAATATTCACATTTTTGAAGAACTCACGCTGTCTGGCGGTTCTTTAGATGGTAAATTTATTCCCCATGATGGCTTTGTCACTCGCGGCGGACGCGAAATGGAAAATCATTTCGAGTGTTTGTGGGATCTATTTCGTTCGGTACCATCATTAGAAGTAGAAGATGCCTCTGTCCTAGATGAGTTTTACCGTTTAGATTTAGATGATCCGAATTCTTCAAATTGCCGCATTATTCATAACCGTGGCGAACGTGTCCCAGATGATGGACAATTTACTTTATCCAAAAAAGCACAAAAAGAAATCGTTGATTTATTTATGACTTCTGAAGATCAATTAATTGGCAAAAAAATTGAAGATGTTTTCGGCGAAGAATTTTTTGAATCCAACTTTTGGATCTATTGGTGTTCAATGTTTGCTTTTGAAAAATGGCACTCTGCCATTGAAATGCGCCGTTACATCATGCGCTTTATCCACCACATCAAAGGTTTGCCTGACTTTACAGCCTTGAAGTTTACCAAATACAATCAATACGAATCGTTAGTGAAACCATTATTAAGCTTTTTAACCAATCAAGGGGTAGACTTTCAATATGAAACAACGATCAATGATATCCAAGTCGACATCAAAGGAGCTACTAAAGTTGCTCGGCGATTATTGTTGACACAAGCGGGCAAAACCAAAGAACTTCCTTTAACTGAAAATGATTTAGTCTTCGTAACGAATGGCTCAATTACTGAAAGTTCGACGCAAGGAGATCATCATACACCAGCACCAATTACTCATGAACTAGGGGGAAGTTGGAATCTCTGGAAAAACTTAGCAAAACAATCCCCAGAATTTGGGCACCCAGAAGTTTTCTGTGAAAATTTACCAGATGAAAGTTGGTTTGTCTCAGCAACGATTACGTGGGAAAATTTCGATATTGAACCGTATCTTTCTCGGTTAACACATCGTAAATTACGCACAGGAAAAATTGTCACAGGTGGTATTATTACTATCAAAGACTCTAATTGGATGATGAGTTTCGCTATGCATAGACAACCGCATTTTAAAGAACAAAATGATCAACAATCTATAACTTGGGTATATGGATTACTTTCTAATAAACCAGGAAATTATATCAAAAAACCAATCGAACAATGTACCGGCCAAGAAATTACGCAAGAGTTACTTTATCATTTAGGGGTCCCAGAAGGGGAAATTGAACGTATTTCAGAAGAATCGGCTACCACTATTCCGGTGTATATGCCGTTTATCACTTCTTACTTTATGTTAAGAGAACCAGGCGATCGGCCATTAGTTGTACCAAACGGCTCTAAAAATCTTGCTTTCATTGGGAACTTCGCAGATACTGAACGAGATACGGTGTTTACAACAGAGTATTCTGTACGGACAGCGATGGAAGCTGTTTATCAATTGCTAGAGGTTGAACGCGGAGTACCAGAAGTGTTTGCTTCTGCATACGACTTGCGCGTCTTAGCAAACTCTGTTTATTATTTATCTGACAAGAAAAAATTAACAGAAATGGATATGCCGTTCGTGGAACGCAAAATGGTTGAACACTTTGTGAAGAAATTTGAGGATACGTATATTGGTGATATTTTAAGAGAAAATCATTTAATTTAGTTGAAAAAGCGAGTGTAAATCACTCGCTTTTTTGGTTGTTTTATTAACCGTTGAATAAATATTCATTATTATGCATATTTCTTTTATGATTTTATGAATATTAAATATATAATATATTGAATAGGAGTAGCCAGTGGGCAACTTCGCAAAAAAATCTTAATTTCTGAAGAGACTTTTTCAAAATTTTGTTGAAAAGAAGGCGCATTTTTACCATAGTTTCTTCACATTTAACGGCTATTATTTAAACATACCCGATAAACAAAACCCTAACAAAACACTTTTTCATTTTTTAACTCCTCCGCCCGCCCTTCCCCAAAGGGCGGGTTGTTTTTTTGCGTTAAAGCAGTTGGCATTTTGCGGGGAAAGGATTATCATTATAGAAGAAGTATATAGAAAAAGGCGGCGAGAAGATGGGACGTTGGCAAGAATTACAACAAGCAATGAGTGCTGGTGTAGAGGCGGCGATTGACGCTGGCTGGGACCGCCAAGCTGTTTATGGATTAGTGGAAAGCGCCATAAAAGACACGCGTTTCTTGCCACTTGAGCAAGCGAAAACAGCAGTCGCGGAACTGTTTTCTGAAGTGGAAGAAGTGGGCTCTTCAGCGTATGAGCGATTATTTCGCTTTTCGGCTTATCGTCCGCAAGAAAAGCTCTCGTTACTGTTATGGCAATTAGGTGCAGTGTTGGATCAGCATGGCATGTTGCAATTAGTAGGGCCTTATCGTTTCTCGAAGACGATTGCACCGCATGCGACGTTTTGGCATTTGTTGGCAAAAACAGTTCAAAAAGCCTATCCGTTAGGTCTTCTTGGGAGCTTTAACCAAGAGAAAGCGAAAAAGATACATCAATTAAGAATGTATATTGATCGTCAAAATATCACGTATATCCGCGATTTTTTTAAACAAGAAGGGGACACCGATGAACAGGCATTAAAACGTTATGTTTTTGCGGCCAAGCCGCAAGGGATGGGTGGGCGGAAGCTGAAAAAAAGCTCTGCTCGTTTGCACAACAAATACCCTGAGGGGGCATCTTATTCTTTAATTAATAAGAAACGATTGACGCCTAATTTTCACAGTGAGTTTATTTTGAATGAAGAAGGGACCTTTGTGACCCAGTGGGATGTGTTAGTTGAAGACTGGCGAGGCAGATTAATTAGTAATCCAGCTTATTATCAAGCGGCCAAAAACAATGAATACCAGGAAAAAGTCTTGAATGGTGAATCGTTTAATTATGCAAATCGGAATAATCGTACCCATGAATTACTAGATAGTTCACCACCAGGGAGATTTGATCATCAATTACGAAAAATAGCCAAAAAAGGTTGGTTAAGTCCCCGTATCCAAGAATACGACTACCGCAGAGAACGACAAATAAAGTGCGATGATTATAGTAAGTAAAACAAGCCAATGTTTCACATGAAACATTGGCTTGTTTTACTCTTAGAGAAAGGCGGTTTTCGTTGCCGCCAATTGAACATTTTGGCCCATGGCTAGAGACTTTTTACCACATAAAAAGGCGGTTTTTTCTTTTATCATTCAGGCAAAAATCTTCCGAAAAGCATTGCAAGAAATTGCTATTTGCGTTAAAGTAGGAAAAGATGATTGTGAAACATTTTTCTGTTTCACAAAAAAGGAAGGAGTCTTTATGCTACCCGAAGAATTTAGACAACTATTAGCCGCAAAAGGCATTGAATTGACAGACCAACAGATGACACAATTTGACCAATATTTCCATTTACTAGTAGAATGGAATGAAAAAATGAATTTAACAGCCATTACAGAAGAAAAAGAAGTTTATTTGAAACATTTCTATGATTCTGTTTCGTTGGCATTCTTTGAAGACTTTGCCAGCGATAAAGCCATTTGTGATGTTGGCGCAGGCGCAGGATTTCCAAGTATTCCTTTGAAAATTGTTTTTCCTTCATTAAATGTCACAATTGTTGACTCTTTAAATAAACGAATTACTTTCCTAACAGAGTTGGTGAATCAACTAGGTTTGGCTAATGTTTCTTTGTATCATGATCGTGCAGAAACATTTGGTCAAAAAGCAGAATTTCGTGGCGCGTTTGATTACGTTACAGCGCGAGCAGTTGCACGATTAAATGTTTTAAGTGAACTGTGTTTACCCTTAGTTAAAAAAGAAGGCTATTTTTTAGCCTTAAAAGCATCGAAAAGTGAAGAAGAAATTAATGAAGCAAAACCTGCAATCGCTACATTAGGCGGTCAATTTCAAAAAGAAATTGGTTTTACTTTGCCGATTACTGCAGACGAACGCCACATTGTCGTGATTCAAAAGAAAAAAGAAACCCCTAAAAAATATCCCAGAAAACCTGGATTACCAAATAAACAACCGATTAAATAAGATGGAGGCACACACATGACACGAATTATTTCTGTAGCGAACCAAAAAGGCGGCGTTGGTAAAACAACGACCACTGTAAATTTAGGCGCATGTTTAGCAAACTTAGGCAAAAAAGTCTTACTGATCGACATTGATGCACAAGGAAATGCTACCAGTGGCATGGGTGTCCCTAAACCAGATGTCGCACACGATGTGTATGATGTCCTTGTAAATGAAGAACCAATCACTAGCGTGGTTCAACATACCAGCCGTGAAAATTTAGATATTGTCCCTGCAACTATTCAATTAGCAGGCGCTGAAATTGAATTAACTTCAATGATGGCTCGAGAATCGCGCTTGAAATTAGCAATTGATGAAGTAAGAGACATGTATGATTTCGTTTTAATTGATTGCCCGCCTTCTCTAGGGCATTTAACAATCAATGCTTTTACAGCAAGTGATTCGATTCTAATTCCTGTTCAATGTGAATATTACGCATTAGAAGGCTTGAGTCAATTGCTAAATACGATTCGCTTGGTTCAAAAACATTTTAACCCTGAATTGAAAATTGAAGGGGTCTTGTTAACCATGTACGATGCTCGGACCAATTTAGGTGCCGAAGTCGTGGAAGAAGTCCGTAAATATTTCCGTGAAAAAGTCTATGATACGATTATTCCAAGAAATGTCCGTTTATCCGAAGCACCAAGTCATGGTTTACCAATCATTGACTATGATATTCGCTCAAAAGGTGCCGAAGTGTATCAAGCACTAGCAAAGGAAGTGTTGGAGAATGAATAAAGGCAAAGGTTTAGGCAGAGGCATCGATGCCTTGTTTCAAGATATCGCAAAGCTAGAAGATGTCGACGTTAAGAACGAACAAGTGACAGAAATTCTATTAAACGAACTTCGTCCCAATCCTTACCAACCGCGGAAAACATTTGATGAAACCTCTTTACAAGAACTTGCAAACTCGATTCTACATTCCGGTGTGTTTCAACCGATTATTGTTCGTAAATCGGCAGTTAAAGGCTATGAAATTATTGCAGGTGAGCGTCGGTTCCGGGCTTCTAAATTAGCCGGCAAAGAAAAAATTCCCGCAATTATTCGCGAATTTGATGAAGAATCCATGATGCAAGTTGCTGTTTTGGAAAACTTACAAAGGGAAGATTTAAATCCGCTAGAAGAAGCAGAAGCCTATGAAATGCTAATGAAAAATTTGAAATTAACACAAGCGGAAGTCGCAGAACGTTTGGGCAAAAGTCGTCCGTATATTGCCAATTATTTACGGTTGCTAACCTTACCAGATGCGGTCAAAGCAATGGTTCAAAAACAAAGCATGTCAATGGGTCAAGCACGGACGTTATTAGGCTTGAAGAACAAAGAACAGCTATTACCATTAGCTAATCGTTGTATTAAAGACAATTTAACGGTTCGACAATTAGAACAACTTGTCGCTGAATTAAACGAAACACAAGGCAAAAAGGGCAAAAAAGCGAAAAAAGCCATCAAAGAAAAACCCATTTATATTCGTGAAAGTGAAGACCGCTTAATGGATAAATTTGGGACAACCGTAGCAATTCAAGAAAAAGAAGGCAAAGGAAAAATTGAAATTGAGTACTTGTCCTCTTCGGATTTGGCTAGAATTTTAGATATTTTAGATATTCATTTTGACGAGGAATAAAAAGCAAAGTGAGAAAGTAAGACAGAAAGTCACAAATCCTTTTGCTAGTTTCGTTAAAAAATGGTATTGTAATCATGGTATTTTTATATAAGTAAGAGAAGAAAGAAGGCTTGGAACATGTATGATTTAGGCGATATTGTCGAAATGAAAAAGCCGCATGCTTGCCAAGCAAATCGTTGGCAAATCATTCGCATGGGCGCTGATATCAAAATCAAGTGCACGAATTGCGGGCATATTGTCATGATGCCGCGTCGTGATTTTACTAAAAAATTAAAAAAAGTAATCGAGAAAAAAGCAGACTAATGCTTTAATGCCTCTAATAGAAAAGAGAATAGACTGAGAGAAAGAGTGGAAAACAAATGGCACTAACAGCTGGAATTGTCGGCTTACCAAACGTTGGTAAATCGACCCTATTTAACGCAATTACAAAAGCAGGAGCAGAAGCTGCAAATTATCCCTTTGCAACGATTGATCCGAACGTCGGCATGGTTGAAGTACCAGATGCCCGTTTACAACGCTTGACAGAACTAGTAAAACCGAAAAAAACAGTTCCCACAACGTTTGAATTTACAGACATCGCTGGAATTGTTAAAGGTGCCAGCAAAGGAGAAGGGCTGGGAAATCAGTTTTTAAGTCACATTCGTCAAGTAGATGCAATCTGTCACGTGGTTCGTTGTTTTGATGACGAAAATATCATGCGTGAACAAAATCGAGATGCGGATTTCGTTGATCCTTTAGCAGACATTGATACAATTAATTTAGAGCTAATTTTAGCAGATTTAGATTCAATCAATAAGCGCTATACTCGCGTGGCTAAAATGGCGAAAGCAAAAGATAAAGAAGCGGTGGAAGAATTAGCTGTTTTAGACAAAATTAAACCAGTTTTAGAAGAAGGTTTATCTGCTCGTACGATTGAATTTACGCCAGAAGAAGAGAAAATTGTTAAATCTCTTTTCTTATTAACCACAAAGCCGGTCCTTTATGTAGCAAATGTTTCAGAAGATGAAGTGGCAGACCCAGACAACAATGAGTATGTACAACAAGTTCGTAATTTTGCAACCAGCGAAAATGCGGAAGTAATCGTGGTTAGTGCGCGAGCAGAAGAAGAAATTACTGAATTAGATTCTGAAGAAGACAAGGCTGAATTTTTAGAAGCAATGGGCATTGAACAATCTGGCTTAGATCAATTGATTCGTGCGGCGTACGATTTGTTAGGCTTAGCTACCTACTTTACAGCTGGTGAACAAGAAGTTCGTGCGTGGACGTTCCGTAAGGGAATCAAGGCACCTCAAGCAGCTGGGATTATCCACAGTGACTTTGAACGAGGCTTCATTCGTGCGGAAACAGTTTCTTATGAAGACCTAGATAAATATGGCAATATGCAAGCTGCCAAAGAAGCGGGCCGTGTTCGTTTAGAAGGAAAAGACTACGTCGTTCAAGATGGCGATGTTATGTTGTTCCGTTTTAACGTTTAAAAAAATGTGCCAACAAGCAATTTGTTTTGGGCTAAGCCCACATATTTAAGGCCATTCAGCCGTTTAGAAAGAGGTTCCCTCTACATGAGGGTGAGGAGGATACAACTATGGAAGCAGAAGCATTACGAGCAATCGTGGCTGAGAATCGTCAATTAGAACAGAATTTGACTAAAAGAAATGAACAATACATTTTTGACTTAAAAAAATCATTAAAAGCGGCTAATTTATCTGAAGAAGAACTAGCATTGGCTCTACACGGTATTTTACCAGAATTAGTAGCCGGTCAAAAAACAGGCAAAACAGCCCGTCAGTTATTTGGCACTGTTTCAGAACGGACGGAAGCGATTTTAAATAAACCAGCAGAAGTCAAAGAACCAGCGGGCTGGATGATTTGGCTCGACAATACCTTACTATTACTTGGTTTATTAACAATCATGTTAGCGGCGATGTCTCTATTTTCAAAAGGAACCGCACAGCCTCTCGGATTAACCACATATATCTTAGGTGCGATGGCTGGGGGTTATGTTTTCTATCTAATGCACAAATATGTTTACCGTTTTGATCGTCAAGGTGGCGACAAAAGCAAACGTCCTGGTTGGTTAAAAACGACCGCCATTCTATTTGGCGGAATGTTCTTGTGGATTGCAGTTTTCGCTGGTTCAGCGATGCTGCCACCAGTAATCAATCCCATTTTAGATCCGATGATTGCTTTAGTAATCGGTGCGTTAGCCTTTGTAGCACGCTATTTCTTCAAGAAAAAATACAATATTCAAGGTAGTTTCATGACACGTCAATAAACGGCGCGCGCTCAATTGTGAATGCGCTCGGCTGACGCAGAAACTGCAACAAGCAAAGTCGCTCTCTCAATAGAGCGTTTTAACAGTTAAAGCCTGGGGGATTAGTCGAAAAAACTAGTGTCCCAGGCTTCTGTTTTCAGAAGTTTGCTAAAGAAAGGAGCCTCTTATGGGACAACAAGTGAAGTCTTGGTGCCGTCAACACGAGCGGCTACTCATTTTTATTAGTTTTCTCTTATTAAGTGGACTTTCTCTCTATTTTGTCTATTTTCAAGAGAATTTTTTACGAGCAAGTGATTTCCGCTTTCATCAAAATCGGGTGGAAGGTCTCGCATTAGCAATTAAAAACAACGACTGGTTTCCTAAAATCAATTATTTTTTCTTGGGAGGCTATGGCTATGCCTCTAGTTTGTTTTATCCAGATGCGTATCTTTATTTACCTGCGCTTTTGCGTGTTCTGGGGCTTTCCTTTGTCGCTAGTATGGCGATTTTTGTGTTTGCGGTAAACTTGGCAACATTTAGCCTTACTTATTATGCAGGCCGATTAATGGCGCTCTCTAAAAAAAGAAGCTATCTCTTTGCCATTTTGTATGGCTTATCTATTTACCGCATGCAAGACTTGTTTAATCGCCAAGCGTTAGGAGAATTTTTGGCGCTAAGTTTTTTTCCGTTGGTCTTAGCGAGCCTGTTTTTATTACGAAAGGGAACCACGAAATATTGGCCATTGTTAACGCTGGCGATGACTGGGATTGGGTTGGCTCACTTTATTTCTATTGAAATGGTTTCTATTTGGATTGGGTTATACATTCTGTTTTATTGGCAGCAGTTTTTTAAAAAGGAGGTCCTGTGGGCATTAGCGAAGGCTGCAGGTCTGACATTGCTTTGGCTGGCCTTTTATCTTTTACCAGTTGCTGAACAAATGAAAAATCAAGTGTTTAAAGTTACGTCCAATCCACTCACTTATATTTCCGAAAGAAGTTATCCCATTGATTCTCTTTTCTTTAATAGTTTAAAGAGCAGTGTTTTTCACGCGAAAACAGCGAATCTAGGAACCCTTTTGTTTGTAGGGCTTGTTGTAGCAGTGGTTTCGCTTGCCAGCAAAAAAATTCAGAACAAACGGTTTATTGGTTTGACGCTAGTACTCTTATTGATGGTTACTACGCTTTTTCCTTGGCACTGGCTGAACCACACGCCTTTAAATACGATTCAGTTTCCTTGGCGGTTTTTAGGGATTCTTTCCGTAATGCTCGCTTTTTTCATTGCACAAGACGAATGGGGCGTTTTCCGTAAATCTTGGACAGTGGCTTTGTTGGTTTTCCTTGCCATCAGCAATTTAGGCATTTATCAATATCAAAGTATTCAGTCACAACAAGGCCGCCTGTTAACAAAAGCTGAGTATGAGCAGCCAGCGCCTTTTTATATCGGTGCGGGCCATGAATATTTGCCAGATGAAATCAATTATCAGGAATTATTGAAACAGAAAAAACGACAACTTGATTATTCGGAAGAACAAGTAACCATTACAAACGTTAGAATGCCTTATGGGAAAATTTCATTTGACTACCAAGTGGTGAATCAATCAGCGAAGGTGACCGTTCCTTTTATTTATTACTTAGGCTATCAAGCCACGATTCAAATGAAAAACCAAACGGGCGCTAAAAAAATGAGCCTAACCAATCAAGGAGGCTTAGCCGCTCTTTCTTTATCTGGTACAGGACATGTCGACATCCGTTACCAAAGAACAAAAGTGCAAAAAATAGGGACAATGATTACCTTGCTTTCTGTTGGTGGTTTTGGATTTAGCCGATTTTTACAACAAAAAAAGAAACACAAGATAAAAGAACAACGATGAAAATAGGACTTTAATTAGGAAGAGTTGAATAAAGGACAAACCGATTTTGGCGTTTTGTCCTTTATTCCTCATTGATTATTTAAACAAATCTAGTTGACTTCCTTAGTATTATCTGTTATTTTCATATATAAAATTAAGTTGAGGAGTGGACAAAAAAATGTCAAATTGGGAAACAAAATTTGCGAAAAAAGGTCTTACATTTGATGATGTGCTATTAATCCCTGCAGAAAGCCATGTCTTACCAAATGATGTAGACATGAGTGTACAATTAGCTAAAAATATCAAGTTAAATATTCCATTGATGAGTGCCAGTATGGATACTGTTACAGATAGTAATATGGCAATTGCGATGGCTCGTCAAGGTGGACTAGGTGTCGTACATAAAAATATGACTGTCGCCCAACAAGCAGACGAAGTACGTAAAGTCAAACGTTCTGAAAGCGGCGTTATCATTGATCCATTCTTTCTAACACCAACAAACTTAGTAGCGGATGCAGAAGAATTAATGAGTCGTTACCGTATTAGCGGTGTGCCAATTGTAGAAACAATGGAAAACCGTAAATTAGTCGGAATTATTACAAACCGTGATATGCGTTTTGTAACGGACTACCAAATCAAAATCGAAGAAGTCATGACAAAAGATCATTTAGTCACTGCGCCAGTTGGCACATCTTTAAAAGATGCAGAAAAAATCTTACAAAAACATAAAATCGAAAAATTACCAATCGTTGATGAAGCAGGTCGCTTAAGTGGCTTAATTACAATTAAAGACATTGAAAAAGTGATTGAATTCCCAAATGCTGCCAAAGACGAACACGGTCGTTTACTTGTGGCGGCAGCAGTCGGTGTCACTAGTGATACGTTCGAACGTGCGGAAGCATTATTAGAAGCAGGTGCCGATGCGATTGTTATCGATACTGCACATGGCCATAGTGCCGGCGTTATTCGCAAAATTAAAGAAATTCGTGAAACGTTCCCTGAAGCAACATTAATTGCTGGTAATGTTGCCACTGCTGAAGCAACCAAAGCATTGTATGATGTCGGCGTTGACGTTGTCAAAGTTGGTATTGGACCTGGTTCAATTTGTACAACACGTGTCGTTGCTGGTGTTGGTGTTCCTCAATTAACAGCGATTTATGATGCTGCTTCTGTAGCTAGAGAATATGGTAAAGCAATTATCGCTGATGGCGGTATTAAATATTCTGGTGATATCGTGAAAGCCTTAGCTGCTGGTGGACATGCTGTAATGCTAGGAAGTATGTTAGCAGGTACAGATGAATCTCCAGGCGAATTTGAAATTTATCAAGGCCGTCGTTTCAAAACTTACCGTGGCATGGGCTCATTGGGTGCAATGGAAAAAGGATCAAGTGATCGTTACTTCCAAGGAAGTGTCAATGAAGCAAACAAATTAGTGCCAGAAGGAATCGAAGGACGTGTCGCCTACAAAGGAAGCGTTTCTGATATTGTCTTCCAATTAATCGGTGGCTTGAAATCAGGGATGGGTTACGTCGGTGCAGCAGACCTGAAAGCGTTGCGTGAAGAAGCACAATTTGTTCAAATGAGCGGTAACGGATTGAAAGAATCACATCCACATGACGTTCAAATCACAAAAGAAGCACCAAACTATTCTGTTCAATAAAATAAAAGCTGATTTTTTTGAAATTTAAAAGAGGCAGACGTCATTTCGACGTCTGCCTCTTTTTCTGTAGAATGAAGGAGTTGCTTCTGTTTCCGCCGTTTATCAATTTTTAAGCCTGTAGAATAAAAGCCGTTATCTGATATCAGACAACGACCTTCATCTTCCCTTTATTTAATAACTGTTAGGTTACCCATGTAAGGAACTAGGACTTCTGGTACAGTCACAGAGCCATCTTCGTTTTGGTAGTTTTCTAAAATAGCAGCGACTGTCCGTCCTACGGCTAAACCAGAACCGTTGAGTGTATGCGCATATTGGACTTTATCATTTTCATCACGGTAACGAATCATCGCACGGCGCGCTTGGAAATCTTCACAGTTTGAGCATGAACTGATTTCACGGTACGTTTCTTGAGCAGGAATCCAAACTTCCAAGTCATAAGTTTTCGCAGCTGAGAAGCCCATGTCACCTGTTGAAAGAGCCATGACACGGTAAGGTAATCCCAGTTTTTGCAGAATTTCTTCGGCATTATTCGTCATTTTTTCTAATTCCTCATAAGAATGCTCTGCATCACTAAATTTAACCATTTCGACTTTATTAAATTGGTGTAAACGAATTAACCCACGTGTGTCACGACCAGCGCTACCAGCTTCAGAACGGAAAGAAGGGCTCAAGGCCGTAAAGTAAATCGGTAAATCCTTGCCATCTAAAATTTCATTGTTGTAGTAATTGGTTAAAGGGACTTCCGCAGTTGGAATTAACGTTAAATCCGTATCTTGTAATTGGAAGACATCTTCTTTAAACTTAGGAAATTGGCCAGTCCCGAACATGGCGGTGTCATTAACGATATAAGGCGTAATCATTTCTGTATAGCCATGTTCATAAACATGTAAATCTAACATGAAGTTGTATAACGCACGTTCTAAGCGAGCACCTAGGCCTTTGTAATAAACAAAACGGCTACCAGCTACTTTGGCACCACGTTCAAAATCTAGAATGCCTAAGTTTTCAGCGACTTCCCAGTGTGGTTTTGGTTCAAAAGCAAAAGTTCTTGGTTCACTCCAACGACGTACTTCTACATTTTCTTCTTCACCAGCACCAACAGGCACAGAATCATCTGGCAAGTTCGGTAAAGTAGTTGTGATCCCACGTAGCTCTTCGTCAATAGCGTTAATTTCTGCATCTAATGCTTTAATATTGCCGCCGACTTCTTTCATTTCCGCGATTTTAGCCGTTGCATCTTCTTTGTTCCGTTTTAATTGAGCAATTTCAGCAGACACATCGTTCCGATATTTTTTCATTTCTTCGACTTTGACTAATAAATCACGGCGACTTTCATCTAAACGCAGAAATTCCACTAAGATTTCTTCTTTCACACCACGGGTTTGTAGCTTTGCTTTTACTTCGTCAAAATTTTGACGCATCATTTTTACATCTAACATATTTTTTCCTCCTCAAAATTAGTACATAATCAATAATAACTGTTGTAGAAAACAACAAAAAAGCCATCTCACCCCAAAAATAAATATTCTTGGGACGAAATGACTGGAAATCTCGCGGTACCACCCAAGTTCAGTAATGTTACTGCCCTTGATTTGCAGATAACGGCTGCAAACCGTTCCAACTTATTTCGCTGGACACCAGGAAGAGACGGACTTCTTTATAGATGAATGTTTGCTCGCACCCCCGCAAACTCTCTGGAATTCAGTGCCATAAATACTTTTTCTCTTAGTTTTCTCTTTTCTATAGAATACCGAAAAAGTTCAGGGATGTCAATTAACTCTCTGATTTCTTGTTGGTACGCTGTAAGGGTAGATGAATAATAAAGGAGGTCCACTTTTGATCAGACTTCGCATAAATATATCCACCATGTAAAGCGACAATACTTTGTGCAATAGCCAGACCTAAACCAGTTCCACCCGTTTCTTGTGATCGGGATTCTTCGACACGATAGAAGCGATCAAATAACTGATCTAAAGAATGTTTAGGAATAGCTGGTCCATCATTGCGAACAGCGATAATTGCTTCGGTGCCGACTTTGTCTACTTCCATCACAATATGATGGCCACCTTTGCCATATTTCAAAGCGTTTGAAAGAAGGTTGTTAAAGACTCGGACTAGTTTTTCCGTATCGCCTTCCATCATTAAAGAAGCTGGATTGGCTTTTACTTGGATTTGCATATTAATCTTTTTCGCTTCCAATTCAAAATCGGCAGCAAGCTGTTCAATTAATTGTGCCATATCAAAAGTCGTCGTATGAATCGGTACACTTGGTTGACGGACTTTTGTATATTCAAAAAGATCATCAACTAATAATTTCATTTGTTTCGCTTTGACGTAAGCGGTATGCGTATATTTCAGTAAATCTTCTTGGCTATGAAATTGACGATCTTCAATCAATCCCAGATAACCAATAATAGAAGTTAACGGTGTTCGAATATCATGACTGACATTCGTAATTAATTCATCTTTTGATTTTTCAATTCGCCGTTCATCTTCAATGGCTGCGACAGTACTATCCACTAGACCGTTAATACTCGTCACGACTTTTGCTAAATCACCACTTAATTCAAACGGAATGCGGTGATTGTAATTACCATCAGCGATGTAATGTAACTCACTGATAATATGACGCAATTGCATTTGATGGTAGCGACGAATTAAGCGCCAATAGAGAACAGCTGCATCTACTAAAAAGAAAATGGGTAAGACAAATTTATTCCAGCTCCAAAACAAATCAGTATTTAATTCTTTAGCGACCGCATCCTTAGTGGCCCAGATGACACCAGCTAAGGGCGAGTTTTCACTAAGTAGTTGTCCTAAAAGGAACATAATTGAGACATTTAATAGTAGTAATAAAACAATTGTCACAATTGCTTCTGCTAATAACTCGCTGATTTCTTTAGAAGTTAAGGTAATTCGTTTTTGTTTTTCAATCTTTTTAGGTTTAACGAGCATCGATCTTATATCCAACTCCCCACACTGTTTGAATGACTTTTTCTCCACCAGTTGCTTCTTCAATCTTATCTCTTAAATGACTGACGTGAACCATCACGGTTTTAGCAGAAACAATACTTTCTTGTTGCCACACACGCTCAAAAATTTCATCCGCACTAAACACACGATTTGGATGACTAGCTAATAGATAGAGGATACCAAACTCAAGAGCGGTTAATTGAATTTCTTTTCCTTCTATTGTTTTGACTTCGTGAGAGTCCTTATTAATCATTAATGGGCCGACTTCTAATTCATCGGGTTCTTCTTTGGTTAATTGCATTTGGCTTCTACGTAAAATAGACTTCACCCGAGCCATTACTTCTAAAGGATTAAAAGGCTTGGTGACATAATCGTCTGCACCAGCAACTAAGCCTTTGATTTTATCCATATCGGTTGTTTTTGCTGTTAACATAATAATTGGAATTTGCGATTCTTTTCGAAGTTCTTTCACTACTTCCATTCCATCCATAATTGGCATCATAATGTCCAAGATTAATAAATCGATATCTGGTGTTGTGTGCAATTTGGATAATGCTTCTTTTCCATCATAAGCTTTCACGACTTCGTATCCTTCATTATGAATATAAATACTCAATAGTTCTACAATTTCTTTATCATCATCTGCAACTAAAATTTTCATAAGCGTTCATTTCCTCCATATATAAAAAATCTCTTTTCCATATTTTAACAAATAATTGCTAAAAAGGACAAAATCCTTGATATATTACGATAAATTTAGAAGATTTTGCTAAAAGTTAATAAACTATAGCCAAAAAAGGATGAAAGGGGGTAAAAAACGAACGAAAATACCTATACCAATCATAATAATCGGTATTGAAAAAAAGTTTAAAAAAAGTGAAAATAATGATTGACCAATGCTTGAAATCTTGGTATATTATTACATGTCGCAAGGCGAGTCACACAGCTGAGCGATTCAGAAATCAATAATTAAATAACAATTCTTGATTTCAAATCTCTCGAAAAAAGTTTGAAAAAACAACAAAAAAGTTGTTGACAAATAACAAGCGAGATGATAAGATATAGAAGTTGTCACAACAGACAACAACAACCGAGCAAAACAACTTGAAAAAACTTTTTTAAAAAAGTTCTTGACATTCAAACGAAAGTTTGTTATGATATAAAAGTTGCTGCGAGGTGACGTAGACCTTTGAAAACTGAACAAAGAATAGACGAACCAAATGTGTAGGGCGTCTTGATTCAATTCAAGACAACAAACATTTTTAACAAGCAAGCAATATGCTAGCAAACAAATTGAGCTTAACAATCGCAAGATTGTTCTAACTTTTATTATGAGAGTTTGATCCTGGCTCAGGACGAACGCTGGCGGCGTGCCTAATACATGCAAGTCGAACGCTTCTTTCCTCCCGAGTGCTTGCACTCAATTGGAAAGAGGAGTGGCGGACGGGTGAGTAACACGTGGGTAACCTACCCATCAGAGGGGGATAACACTTGGAAACAGGTGCTAATACCGCATAACAGTTTATGCCGCATGGCATAAGAGTGAAAGGCGCTTTCGGGTGTCGCTGATGGATGGACCCGCGGTGCATTAGCTAGTTGGTGAGGTAACGGCTCACCAAGGCCACGATGCATAGCCGACCTGAGAGGGTGATCGGCCACACTGGGACTGAGACACGGCCCAGACTCCTACGGGAGGCAGCAGTAGGGAATCTTCGGCAATGGACGAAAGTCTGACCGAGCAACGCCGCGTGAGTGAAGAAGGTTTTCGGATCGTAAAACTCTGTTGTTAGAGAAGAACAAGGACGTTAGTAACTGAACGTCCCCTGACGGTATCTAACCAGAAAGCCACGGCTAACTACGTGCCAGCAGCCGCGGTAATACGTAGGTGGCAAGCGTTGTCCGGATTTATTGGGCGTAAAGCGAGCGCAGGCGGTTTCTTAAGTCTGATGTGAAAGCCCCCGGCTCAACCGGGGAGGGTCATTGGAAACTGGGAGACTTGAGTGCAGAAGAGGAGAGTGGAATTCCATGTGTAGCGGTGAAATGCGTAGATATATGGAGGAACACCAGTGGCGAAGGCGGCTCTCTGGTCTGTAACTGACGCTGAGGCTCGAAAGCGTGGGGAGCAAACAGGATTAGATACCCTGGTAGTCCACGCCGTAAACGATGAGTGCTAAGTGTTGGAGGGTTTCCGCCCTTCAGTGCTGCAGCAAACGCATTAAGCACTCCGCCTGGGGAGTACGACCGCAAGGTTGAAACTCAAAGGAATTGACGGGGGCCCGCACAAGCGGTGGAGCATGTGGTTTAATTCGAAGCAACGCGAAGAACCTTACCAGGTCTTGACATCCTTTGACCACTCTAGAGATAGAGCTTTCCCTTCGGGGACAAAGTGACAGGTGGTGCATGGTTGTCGTCAGCTCGTGTCGTGAGATGTTGGGTTAAGTCCCGCAACGAGCGCAACCCTTATTGTTAGTTGCCATCATTTAGTTGGGCACTCTAGCGAGACTGCCGGTGACAAACCGGAGGAAGGTGGGGATGACGTCAAATCATCATGCCCCTTATGACCTGGGCTACACACGTGCTACAATGGGAAGTACAACGAGTCGCTAGACCGCGAGGTTATGCAAATCTCTTAAAGCTTCTCTCAGTTCGGATTGCAGGCTGCAACTCGCCTGCATGAAGCCGGAATCGCTAGTAATCGCGGATCAGCACGCCGCGGTGAATACGTTCCCGGGCCTTGTACACACCGCCCGTCACACCACGAGAGTTTGTAACACCCGAAGTCGGTGAGGTAACCTTTTTGGAGCCAGCCGCCTAAGGTGGGATAGATGATTGGGGTGAAGTCGTAACAAGGTAGCCGTATCGGAAGGTGCGGCTGGATCACCTCCTTTCTAAGGAATATTACGGAAATACACATTTCGTCTTTACTTTGTTCAGTTTTGAGAGGTCTACTCTCAAAACATTCGTTCATTGAAAACTGGATATTGAAGTAAAAAGAATCAAAACAAACCGAGAACACCGCGTTGAATGAGTTTTTTAATAAGTTCAATTGCTTATTTATTGATTAACCTTCTATCGCTAGAAGAAGTGATCAAGACCCAACCGTAAGGTTGATAAGGTTAAGTGAATAAGGGCGCACGGTGGATGCCTTGGCACTAGGAGCCGATGAAGGACGGGACTAACACCGATATGCTTTGGGGAGCTGTAAGTAAGCTATGATCCAGAGATTTCCGAATGGGGGAACCCAATATCTTTTATAGGATATTACTTTTCAGTGAATACATAGCTGATTAGAGGTAGACGCAGAGAACTGAAAC
>NZ_JBIOOZ010000001.1:2470000-2842500 GCF_051712485.1 Enterococcus sp. DIV1206 | reverse complement strand
GTACCAGTTGTTCTGCCAAGGGCATTGCTGGGTAGCTATGTAGGGAAGGGATAAACGCTGAAAGCATCTAAGTGTGAAGCCCACCTCAAGATGAGATTTCCCATTTCTTTAAGAAAGTAAGACCCCTGAGAGATGATCAGGTAGATAGGTTGGAAGTGGAAGGCTAGTGATAGTTGGAGCGGACCAATACTAATCGGTCGAGGACTTAACCAAAGAATGGATAAGTAAAAGCAACTTGGTTATTTTGATTCAAACTTCAATCCAGTTTTGAGTGAATGAAGATTCAACTCAATAAGAAACAACACCCAGTGTGGTGGCGATAGCGAGAAGGATACACCTGTTCCCATGCCGAACACAGAAGTTAAGCTTCTTAGCGCCGATTGTAGTGAAGGGTTTCCCTTTGTGAGAGTAGGACGTCGCCACGCGAATTGTTGTTTTTGGAGGTTTAGCTCAGCTGGGAGAGCACCTGCCTTACAAGCAGGGGGTCAGCGGTTCGATCCCGTTAACCTCCATTTTTTGAGCCGTTAGCTCAGTTGGTAGAGCATCTGACTTTTAATCAGAGGGTCACAGGTTCGAGCCCTGTACGGCTCATATTCATATTTCATTTGCGGGTGTGGCGGAATTGGCAGACGCACTAGATTTAGGATCTAGCGCCGCAAGGCGTGGGGGTTCAAGTCCCTTCACCCGCATATTTAGCCGGCTTAGCTCAGTTGGTAGAGCATCTGATTTGTAATCAGAGGGTCGAGGGTTCAAGTCCTTTAGCCGGCACCATTTTGCGGAAATAGCTCAGTGGTAGAGCACCACCTTGCCAAGGTGGGGGTCGCGGGTTCGAACCCCGTTTTCCGCTTAGCCAATTCATTACGCCGGGGTGGCGGAACTGGCAGACGCACAGGACTTAAAATCCTGCGGTGAGTGATCACCGTACCGGTTCGATTCCGGTCCTCGGCATTGTTTTATATTTAGCACCCATAGCTCAACTGGATAGAGTGTTTGACTACGAATCAAAAGGTTAGGGGTTCGACTCCCTTTGGGTGCATAGTTGAGTGATTGACTAAGTTTTAAAAAGGTGCACGTGAGTTTCTTTTTAATTCGATAGTCTTTTTTTATTACTTTAACTTCATAGCCCGGGAAGTAGCTCAGCTTGGTAGAGCACTTGGTTTGGGACCAAGGGGTCGCAGGTTCGAATCCTGTCTTCCCGATTGTGAAAAACAGTACTGATCATCAGTACTGTTTTTTTTTTTTTTGTTTAAAATTTAAGTATCGAAGTAGGTGTATTTTTTTGTGATGTGTAATTCTTATCGAAATTGCGACTAAAAATACAGGAATAAAGGACATTGAGAATATATTCGATGGCTAGTTGAGAGGAAAAGGTCGAGACTTTGAAATCTGCATGTTCAACGTTAGGAATGGGCAAAATCACTGTGGCATATTTAGCTAATTGGCTGTTCAAGTCTGAAGTAATAGCAATAATCGGGGTGCCTCCTTCTGCAAAAATCCGTGCTTCATTAACGATTTCTGCAGTGTTACCACTGTAAGAGACGAGGATGGCTACGTCATTTTTGGTGGCATTGATGGCTAAATAAAATTGTTCAGCTTGATAAGGAATTAAATGGATAAATAGCTGAATACGTAATAACTTTGTTTGAAAATCCGTTAAGCGAATGTAGGAGTTACTGACACCCACTGCTAAAATATTTTCAGCGGTTAAAAGTAAATCAATGCTTTTATTTAACATGGCCTCGGTTAATAACTGTTGAGTGGATTGAACGGTTTCAGTCGTTAACTGCGCAATTTTCTTGGCAATTAGTAAATCAGAATCTTGCGCTAAAAAAGGCATATTCGCATCAACATTCCGGATTGCTTGGTAGTGAATTTCTAAGTCGCGGGACAAGCGGATTTTAAATTCTTTGAAACCGCTAGTTTCTGTTTTTTTACACAAACGAACAATCGTGGAAGTTGAAGAGTTGGTGGCTTCTGCTAGTTCATAAATCGACATATGCAGGACTCGTTCAGTATGAGATAAAATAAAATCAATAATTAGCCCTTCGTTATATGTATAGCGTTCTTTTTGTTCTAAACATTCGATTAGATTCAATGGGTTCACCTCTCTGTGGTACTTTGTTTCGCTTTCAGTATACCTTAAGCGTATGAATTATGAAACATAGTTACAGAATCAGTTAGTCGTATTTACATCAGAAAGCGGTTTCTTTATGATGAGGATATCACAAAGGATTAAGGAGAGAAGTGAAATGGATAAGTTAACAAACTGGGTGGAGCAAGCCGTAGTGCCTAAAGTTTCAAGGATTACAAGTTTACGTTATTTTCAAGCCTTAAGAAATGGTTTTTTTGCGATTATGCCGTTAACAATTATTGGATCGATTTTTATGTTGATTACAGATTTTCCAGTAGCAGGGTATGGCGATTTTATGGCTGGAATTTTCGGTGCAGGTTGGGCGGATATGATTTCACCAGCTTATCGAGCAACTTTCAACATGATGGGAATTATTTTTGCCGGGACGATGTCCTATAAATTGGCGGAAAGTTACGAAATGGATCGTTTAACTTCATTAATTTTAGGAATTGTCGCTTACGTAGTCGTTTTACCGAAAACGGTGACCACTGAATCAGGCGAAGTTGTGACGAAAGTTTTATCGTTTGATTGGTTAGGAACGCAAGGGGTGATTACGGCCATTATTATGTCAATTCTTTCGGTTGAATTGACTCGTTTCTGTATTAAGAAAAAATTAGTCATCAAAATGCCTGAAAGCGTGCCTTCTATGGTGAGCCAAGCTTTTAGTGCATTGATTCCTGGGATTTTTGTGGTAGCGGTGGCTTTATTGATTAATGGGATTGGGCTTTCGTTTGCGAATTCCTTCCCGCAATTAATTTATGCGGTGATTCAAGCGCCACTGCAAGGTTTAATCGGAACCCCTTTTGCAATTATTATTGTGGCTGGCTTAAATGGACTGTTCTGGTGGTTTGGGATTCATCCAACTGTCATCAATTCCATGCTATATCCTATTTTATATGCGAATGCAGACAAAAACCAAAGCTTAGCGGAATTAGGACAATTAACTGCTCAAAGTGGCAACTTTGGCACGGTCCAAATGCTCGATCAATTTGCCACAATTGGAGGCGCTGGTTGCACGATTGGCTTGGCTATTGCAATGGCCATCGTCGGACATTCATCTAGAATGAAAGCCATGTCGAAAATTTCGTTTGTTCCAGCATTTTTCAACATTAATGAACCCTTGATTTTTGGACTCCCAGTTATTTTTAACCCTTTATTATTGATTCCGATTGCGGTCGCGCCGATTGTATCGGTCTTGATTGCCTTTCTGTCAATGAAAATTGGGTTCATGCCAATGTTTACAAACATTCAAGCACCATGGGCTACGCCCTTTCTGTTTTCGGGCTTTTTAGTGGGAAAATGGCAAGGTGCAGTGACGCAAGTTTTAGCTGTTGCCGCTAGTGTCGTTATTTATTATCCATTTGTAAAAGCCTTAGATCGACAATATCAAAAAGAAGAAGCCCATGAAGTACCAGAAACATTGTAGAGAAAGAGGAGTGAAGGAAATGCATGTTGAGAATGATAAAAATATTTGCTGTGAAGTGGAAAAAGGAATGGAAAAAATGTATCATCCGATGGTGCCCGAGTTGGTTCAAACCTCTTCCTTTTATTTTCCAACTTACGAAGAATTTATGGCAGCGAGTATAGATGAAAAAAATAATTATGTTTACACACGTGGCACCAACCCCACAACAGAAATTTTAGAGAAAAAAATTGCTCGTTTGGAACGTGGAGAAAAATGTAAAGTTTTTGCCTCAGGAATGGGCGCTATTTCGGCAACGCTGTTTACGTTGCTCCAACAAGGTGATCATGTTTTAATGGTCAATACAATTTATGGAGAATCTGTTTCGTTTGTGCAATATTTAGAGAAATTTGGCGTATCCTTGACCAAGGTAGACGTTGCAGAAACAGAAGAACTTTTTCAATTTGTTCAGGAAAACACCAAAGTCATTTACTTTGAAAGTCCGTCCTCACAAAAGTTTGAACTACTAGATTTAGAAAAAATAACTGCGTTAGCACAAAAAATCGGCGCATACACTGTCATTGATAATACGTGGGCGTCACCGTTATTTCAGCATCCTTTATGCCATAATGTAGACCTGGTGATTCATTCTTGTTCCAAATATATTGGTGGTCATTCGGATATTGTAGCAGGGGCTGTCATTGGCAAAGCAGCGCTTGTAGATCAAATTTTTGAACATGGTCATCAAGCTTTAGGAGCAGTCAATAGTCCCTTCAATTCTTGGTTAGCGTTACGAGGTATTCGTACCATGCCCGTTCGGTTGGCGCATCAGTCTCAAGCCATCCAAACGGTGCTGTCGGTTTTGCAAAAGGATTCGCGAATCAGCCGCTTATATCATCCTTTTGTAGGAAATAAACAACAACAAGCGTTAGCAGAAAAATATTTAACAGGTTATGGCTCATTGTTTGCGATTGATTTAAAAGATACCGATTTTGAACGTTTGAAAACATTTGTGAATGCATTGACGCTGGTCACAATTGGGGTCAGTTGGGGTGGCTTTGAAAGTTTGGCCTTGCCTGTATTCAAAGGCAATAACTTGGCAGCTGTTCAGAAAAGAGGCTTGTCGCCAGCGCACATTCGCATGTACGTTGGTTTGGAAGAGCCAACATCTATTATCGAAGATATTCAACAAGCCTTGGATCAATCCTATGGCGAAGAATAGTTTTTGTGAGACATTAAGGCGGAGCCATTGTCTGCCTGTGATTTAATAACATATTTTCATTTTTAGGAGGGGAACTTAAGTCAGTTTGACTGAGGTTGCTCCTCCTGTTTTGCATTTTTTTATTAAAGTCAAAGCGTTCCTCTTTATTTAATAGGCAAAGTTCGATATAATAATGGTCAATATTAGTCAAGAGAGAAGAAGGATGGAAGACTATGAGTAATCAAAATACGTCAGATTTAATCGAGGCTTATTTAAAAAAGATTTTAGAAGAAAGTAATAAAATTGAAATCCGTCGGGCGGAAATGGCTAATTTATTTAATTGCGTTCCTTCACAAATTAACTATGTAATTAATACACGTTTTACCATCCAACGAGGCTACGCAGTTGAAAGTAAACGTGGTGGAGGCGGCTATATTCGCATTGTCAAAGTACAAATTTCAGATAACGATCAATTACTAAAACAAATGGATCAATTGATTGGCGCAACCTTAACAGAAAAAGATGCGCTAACATTTATTCAAACATTGTATGAAGAAGAAGTGATTACGAAAAAGGAAGGCAATTTAATGCTAGCTGCTTTAAGTAAAAGCACATTAAATGGTCTGGGGAATCACGAAGATTTTCTAAGAGCTCAAATAATGCGTTCATTTTTAGAGCGCTTGAGCTATGAGGAGGAATAACTATGGATGAACTATTTACAGAAAGTGCGAAAGCCGTACTGGCGATTGCCCAAGAAGAAGCGAAGTATTTTCGTCACCAATCCGTCGGTTCTGAGCATTTATTATTAGCACTCGTTTTAGAACCAAATGGGATTGCCGGAAAAACATTACGACAATTGAATACTGACACAGAAGACATCCGTGAAGAAATTGAGCATTTAAGTGGCTATGGCACCATGCAAAGTCCAATGGGAAATAACAACTTATACTTACCTTATTCACCAAGAGCCAAACAAATCTTTGCCTATGCTGGAGATGAAGCGAAGCGCTTAGGGGCTCAAAAGATTGGTACCGAGCATTTATTATTAGGCTTGTTAAGAGACGAAGAAATTTTAGCGTCTAGAATTTTAGTGAATTTGGGATTAAGCTTATCCAAAATGCGTCAATTATTATTGAAAAAAATGGGCGTTTCCGAACCCAATGGCGCACAACGTCGTCGGAATGGTCAAAATAAAAATACGCCACAAGGGACGCCAACATTGGATTCTTTAGCAAGAGATTTAACCAAGTTAGCACGAGAACAAAGCTTGGATCCAGTAGTTGGTCGCGGTACCGAAGTCCGTCGTTTGATCCAAATTTTGAGTCGCCGTACCAAAAACAATCCTGTCTTAGTCGGTGAACCAGGTGTTGGGAAAACAGCGATAGCAGAAGGCTTAGCCCAGAAAATTGTCAACCGAGAAGTCCCTGAAGATATGCAAGGCAAACGTTTAATGATGCTAGACATGGGTGCCTTGGTTGCTGGAACCAAATATCGAGGTGAGTTCGAAGATCGCTTGAAAAAAGTTGTCGATGAAATCTATCAAGATGGACAAGTCATTTTATTTATCGACGAATTGCATACCTTGATCGGTGCTGGCGGTGCAGAAGGGGCGATTGATGCTTCAAATATTTTAAAACCTGCTTTAGCACGTGGTGAGTTGCAAACCATTGGTGCGACAACTCTGGATGAATACCAAAAATATATTGAAAAAGATGCCGCTTTGGAACGTCGTTTTGCCCGTATTCAAGTAGCAGAACCAACGCCAGAAGAAGCAGAAGAAATTCTAAAAGGCTTGCGTTCACGCTATGAAAAACATCATGGCGTAGAAATTACAGATGAAGCTCTACATGCAGCGGTTCAATTATCGATTCGCTATTTAAATGACCGCCAATTACCAGATAAAGCAATTGATTTAATGGACGAATCTGCAGCAAAAGTTCGTTTAGATAAGGCAGATCAACCTTCAGAAATTAATGAATTGCGTACCGAAATTTCTCAATTAATTACGGAAAAAGAAGAGGCCATTCAAAACCAATCATTTGAAAGTGCCGCTCGGATTCGTCAAAAAGAAAAACAAGTAATGGAAAAACTAGAAGAATTGATTGCAGTGAAAGAAAAAAGTCTGTCTGGTTACAGTACGCAAGTAACAGAAGAAGACGTGGCTGGAGTCGTTTCACAATGGACAGGCGTTCCTTTGCAGCAGCTAGAGAAGAAAGAAAGCGAACGATTGATGGAATTAGAAACCATTTTACATCAACGGGTCGTTGGCCAAAATGAAGCAGTTGAAGCTGTTTCACGCGCTATCCGTCGTGCGCGTAGTGGCTTGAAAGACCCAGCAAGACCGATTGGTTCCTTCATGTTCTTAGGACCAACAGGGGTTGGGAAAACAGAACTTGCCAAAGCCTTAGCCGAAGCGATGTTTGGCAGCGAAGAAGCTTTGATTCGCGTGGACATGTCTGAGTTTATGGAAAAATACAGTACTAGCCGTTTAATCGGTTCTCCTCCAGGTTATGTCGGCTACGAAGAAGGCGGCCAACTAACTGAAAAAATTCGTCAACGTCCTTATTCCGTTATTTTGCTAGATGAAGTAGAAAAAGCCCATCCAGATGTCTTTAATATTTTATTACAAGTCTTAGATGATGGCCATTTAACGGATGCCAAAGGACGAAAAGTCGATTTTCGTAACACGATTTTAATCATGACCTCCAACTTAGGAGCAACAGCGATTCGTGAAGAAAAACATGTTGGCTTCAATGTGAAAGACATTTCTAAAAATCATGAATTAATGCAAAAACGAATCATGGAAGAATTGAAAAAAGCCTTCCGTCCAGAATTCTTAAACCGAATTGATGAAACGGTTGTCTTCCATTCCTTGAAACAAGAGGAAATTCATGAAATCGTAAAAATTATGAGTCAATCTGTCGTGAAACGGATGGCCGAACAAGAGGTTAAAGTGAAAATCACACCAGCTGCAATTGAAGTTATTGGTAAAGTTGGGTTTGATCCAGAATATGGCGCACGTCCAATTCGTCGGGCCTTGCAAAAAGAAGTGGAAGATCGTTTAAGTGAAGCCCTTCTTTCCGGTCAAATTCAGTTAGGGGATAAAGTAACCTTAGGTGCTAGCAAAGGCAAAATTACGTTAAATGTGCGGGCACCAAAAGCACCAAAGACAGAAGCGAAAGAATTACAAACTGTATAGATGAGATGCAAAGTCTGGTACAAAAACCATTTAGGGTTTTTATGCCAGGCTTTTCTATTTTCCAGTGGCGATTTCTTTTTGAGAATTGCCAGATTGATTTTTCTGTGCTACGTTAATAAGGAGGGGTGATGGAATGGAACAATCTTTTTTTCGAGAATTACTACATTATCAGCGTCCAAAGGATAATCCTTTTCGACTAGTGTTTGCTGGCTTGGTTATGTTCAGCATTCTTTTTTTGGGCTATATCAATCATCAATTATTGATTTCAAGCTTTGGCTCGTTAGGTATTTTTACTTTTTTATATTATCAGCCGTTACCATTAAAACAGTTAATGACTCGTTTATCTGTGGTCGGTAGTTACCTTTTTTTAGGAAATTTGTTAGGCATGTTATCGACCCATATTGCATGGCTCATTCCCATTGTTGTTGCCCTGGTCGGTTTTGGTGGCCGCTTTTTCTTTGAAGTCTACGATATTTCAAAACCAGGGGCCTTCTTTGGTGTGATGGTGACAGCGATGGGTGCCAGTACGAGTATTCCGTTAGCAAAAATTCCGTTCATGAGTGGCTGTATGTTATTAGGCATTGGCTTTTCCATTTTGTTTGCACTAGTGTTGCATTTTACAGAGAAGGAAATCAGTGCCCCGCTAGCTAAGCGATCATTACGGGAACGAATTTATCGGCATCCAGAAGCGCCATTAGATAGCATATATTATAGCTTTGTCTTATTTTTTGCTGTATATATCAGCGAAAGTTTACATTTACAGAATCCATATTGGCTAGTCGTTTCCTGTGCATCCATTTTACAAGGAGACAATTTACGTGCGATTAAGCAGCGAAATATTCAGCGAATTTTTGGCACAACGATTGGATTGGTTATTTCCGCTTTTCTGCTTAATTTAGCTTTGACAACTTTTGAATCGATTGTCGTGATTACAATCTTATTTGTGACCGTTGAGTATTTTATTCGTCGTAATTATGGATTGGCGCAATTTTTCACAACGCCTATGGCTCTGATGCTTTCATTGCTCGTTCGTCAGCAGTACGTGATAACGTTGATTCAATTCCGCTTTTTGGGGATTGTTTTAGGTAGCTTGTTAGGCTTAGCGGCAGCGTGGTTATTTACCGTTGTAGTAACGTTTTATGAACGAAAATATCACTTGAACGAGTGACTAAAGAATAGATGACCAGTAATTAAAAAAGAACATTTGGTAGGTAAGCGGATGGTGCTTCTCTACCAAAATTTTTTTCGGAAACATTGTGAAAAATGTACGTTTAATACAGATAGGCTCTTTTAAAGTTTGTGAACGTATGATACTATTAAACGGTCATAAAGAAGGAGGCTATATTTATGATTGAACTGATTGCAACTGCAGAATCTGTTGAGCAGGCTGTAGAATTACTCGCAACAGGTGTGGATACATTATATATTGGAGAAGAAACATTCGGGTTGCGTTTGCCCGTATCTTTTACACGAGATGAACAACGCGAGATTGTGAAACGTGCACATGAAATGGGCAAACAAGTGCTAGTTGCAGTAAATGGCATTATGCACCCTGAAAAAATGAAATTAGTCCCAGAGTATCTGACATTTTTAAAAGAAATCAACGTCGATAAAATTACTTTGGGTGATCCAGGTATTGTGTTTATTATGCAACGAGATGGATTAGAAATTCCTTACGTTTATGATGGCGAAACTTTGGTAACGAGCTCACGTCAAATCAATTTTTGGAGTAAACGAGGAGCCATCGGAGCTGTCCTAGCTCGGGAAGTACCTTTTGAAGAAATGGTCGCAATGGAAGAAAACTTAGCAGTTCCAGCTGAAATTCTTGTCTATGGGGCGACGTGTATTCATCAATCGAAACGCCCATTAATTCAAAATTACTACAATTACACAAAGAACGACAAAGGGGTTACGAAAGACGAAGGGCTGTTTATTTCTGAACCCAAAAAACCAGAAACCCACTATTCCATTTATGAAGATAGTCATGGTACGCATATTTTTGCCAATAACGATGTGAACTTGATGAATGAGTTAACAAACTTGTATGACCATCACTATCGTACATGGAAGCTCGATGGCCTTTACACGCCAGGTGAAAATTTTGTCGCGATTGCTCGCTTATTTGCTGAAGCGAAAGCAGCACTTGAAGCGGGAACTTGGTCAGAAGATCAAGCAGCTCATGCAACAGCTGAAATTGAAAAATTACATCCAACAGGTCGTGGCTTAGACAATGGTTTCTTTGATTTAAGTGCCGATGCAATAAAATAAATTGATTCATTTAAGGGGAAGAAGAACATGAAAGTAATGACAGAACGAACATTGAAGCGTCCCGAGGTGTTGGCTCCAGCCGGGACGCTAGAAAAACTAAAAGTCGCAATTCGTTACGGTGCCGATGCCGTTTATATCGGAGGGAATGCCTACGGTCTGCGTAGCCGCGCAGGAAATTTCACGCCAGAAGAAATGGCGGAAGGCGTAGCCTTTGCCCGCGAACATAATGCGAAAGTTTATGTCGCTGCCAATATGGTCACTCATGAAGGAAACCAGGAAGGGGCAGGAGCGTTTTTCAGAGAATTGCGAGACATCGGAATTTCAGCTGTGATTGTTTCCGATCCAGCTTTAATCGAAATTTGTGCGACAGAAGCACCAGGTTTACCTATCCATTTATCGACACAAGCTTCAGCAACCAACTATGAAACATTAGAATTTTGGAAAAATGAAGGCTTAGAACGTGTGGTATTAGCGCGCGAAGTTTCAATGGAGGAAGTTGCAGCGATTCGTGAAAATACGGACATTGAAATTGAAGCCTTTATTCATGGAGCAATGTGTATTTCATATTCAGGACGTTGTACTTTATCCAACCATATGTCGATGCGGGATGCCAATCGTGGCGGTTGCTCTCAATCTTGTCGTTGGAAATACGAGTTATTTGATATGCCTTTTGGGACAGAACGTCGGAGCAAAACCAGTGAAGGGGAAGTTGAAGAAGAGTTTTCAATGAGCGCCGTAGATATGTCTATGATTGAACATATTCCAGAATTAATTGAAAATGGTGTCGATAGTTTTAAAATTGAAGGCCGCATGAAATCCATTCACTATGTTTCGACAGTCGCTAATGTGTATAAAAAAGCCGTCGATTCTTACATGGAAGATCCTGAAAACTATGTCTGCCAACAAGAGTGGATTGATGAATTATGGAAAGTAGCACAACGTGAATTAGCAACTGGTTTTTATTACAATACACCAAGTGAAAATGAACAATTATTCGGCGAACGTCGTAAAATTCCACAATATAAATTTGTTGGCGAAGTGATTGCGTACAACGAAAAGACGCAAGTCGCGACAATTCGTCAACGGAACCTTTTCAGTGTCGGCGATGAAATTGAATTTTATGGTCCCGGGTTTACCCATTTCCACCAAACCGTTAAAGAGATGTATAATGAAGACGGTGAAGCGATCGATCGGGCACCTAATCCCATGATGTTATTAACAATGGAAGTGACGCAACCTGTTGCAGTCGGCGATATGATTCGTAAGAAAAAATAAACCAGCCAAAAGGAGGAGTAATTATGAGTGTCCGCGTGAATGATTTATTAAAATTACCGTCTTTGCGAGAAGCAACGGTACTTTCTGGTAAAAACCAATTGGACACATCTGTTGCTTCTCTTTCTTTTTTAGAAGTCTCTGATATGTCTTTGTTTTCGGAAAAACTTCACAAAACAAATGAATACCATGCTGGCGAAATTTTGATTGGTTCATTTTGTGCCATTCGTCATGATGTGGTGAAGCAATGTGAAACGATTCGGCATCTCCATGAATTAGGCGAAGTAGGCCTAATCTTGTACTACGTTGGGATTATCGTACCGAAAGTTGCAGAGGAAGTGATTCAATTAGCGGATTCTTTAGGTTTTATTTTAATCCAAATGCCTAAAAATGATCCCACATTACGCTACAACGAAGTCATTTATGAAGTCATGAAATTGTTAGTCAATAAAAATAAAATGGCTTCTTTTGCAACGGACCTCTTGGAAAAAGTTTCCCTTTTGCCTGAACAAAACCGCAGTGTGGAAATGACCTTGAAAATCCTATCCGATTTTTTAAAAGTCAACATTGCGTTAACCACCTATACCAATGAAATCATCAGCACCATCAATTGGCCGCGAAGCACGAAATTACCCTTAACCAAGTTACTTTATCAATCACAAGAGAAAGTAGCGCTAGGAGAAACGACCTACTTCATTACCTCGCAAAAACTTCCTCAGAAAGATGGACAAACATTGAAGCTTTACTTCATTCGAGAAGAAGAGCAGTTAACCTCTTTTGAGATGAATCAAGCGGTGGAAGTCGTTCAGATGGCTCTGAATTTATGGGGGAAAAACTATGACGAAGTCAGTGAGTATGCCTTAGTCCAAGCAATCATTAACGATGAAAGTGATAAGATGTACCAATTAGCCAAAAAATTAATGATTGATATTTCTTCTGTCGAAACGATGTGGCTTTTGCCTATTTGGCAACAAGGACAAGAAATCCACGCTATTCAGCAAGATTTGAAAGATTTCCTACGTTACTATTACCAAACAACGATTGTCCAGCAAACAGAAAATTACCTGATTGTTCTCTTAGGTAATTATTTACACAAACAGCCTGAAGCCACGATTAGTAAAGAATACTTGCAAGCCACAGACTATCAGGACTATTTAGGTGAAATCATCCTTTGTCCGAAAGTTCGTAACACGACTGAAGTGCGTGTCAGCTACCAAACTGCTAATCAAGTCGCGCCGTTTTTAAAGCGTGTCTATCCACAAAGAAAAGTGTTATCAATCGCGGAAATTCGTACAGTTCAACAAATGATGACGTGTCTCCAAGCAGGAGAAGAAACCATCCAACAACGCTTAGCAGTTATCCAACCTCTCTTAAAAGAATCAGAGCAGTTAATGACATTAGGGACGTTTTTACTAGATGCAAGTAGTGATTTTAAAGAATGCGGCGAACGCCTATTTGTTCATAAAAATACGGTCAAATATCGTATCAGTAAAATTAATGAAGCGCTCGGCTATGATATGACCAACGCCGCCGAAGCCTATGAAGTCTATTTGGCGATGATCTTATATCGCTTGGTCACGAATGAATGAAAAAAGCAGACAATCGGCAGTAGCCGATTTGCCTGCTTTTTTATTTTAAGCCAAAACTTCCTCGATATTTTTTTCAATTTGAAAAAGACCTATGACTGATTTTTCGTTATAATTGAAAAAATAATTAAGGAGGAATGAGAATGAAATTAAAAAACGAGCAACAACAATCGTGGCTTAGCTTAGCATTTGTTTGGGCGGGCGCAATGATTAGCGTGCCAGGATTAATTATTGGAGGAACGTTAGTTGCAGGCATGCCTTTATGGGAAGCTTTGTTAACAGGATTTATTGGTTACGGTATTATTGTTATTTTAATGATTTTACAAGGAATTCAAAGTTCCGACTTACAAGAACCTTCTGTCAAAGTCGCTTCTCAAGTGTTTGGCATTCAAGGTTCGCAAAAGATTATTTCCATTATTCTAGCGATTGCTTGCTTAGGTTGGTTTGGTTTGCAAGCCAATGTCAGCGGCGGCGCCTTCACGAACTTTTTAAAAATTTACGGCATTGATTTACCTGTGTCGCTTTCTTCCTTAATCTGGGGAGTTATCATGCTTATTTCGGCTCTTTATGGCATAAAAATATTGAAAATTCTGAATTATTTTGCGGTTCCTGTGTTAGTTCTGGTTTGTCTTTATGGCTTGGTGGCTTCGTTAAGAAACAACGGTTGGGAAGCTGTTAGTCAATATACACCTCAAACAGCAGGAAGCTTTATGTCAGGTCTTTCAATGACTGTCGGTTCTTTTGCATTAGGCGCAGTAATTGCTGGAGATTACTCTCAATATGTTTCTTCTCGTAAAGATGTGGTTAAAGCGGCCACATTAGGGATTTTACCGACAGGCTTGTTGATGATTGGCGTTGGTGCGGTCTTGACCATTGCTTCGAACACCGCAGATATAACGGAAGTTTTTATGAATCTCGGTTTTCCAGTTTTAGGAATTATTGCGCTAATTTTAGCAACTTGGACCACGAATGCCGTGAATGCTTTTTCTGGCGGACTGGCCTTGATTAATGTCTTTGATATTCCAAAAGAAAAAGAAAAAGTCGCTGTCGGTGCGGCCGGCGCCATTGGAACCTTATTAGCAGTTGTGGGGATTTTAAATTACTTTACGCCGATTATGTCTGTCCTTTCTGCGATGGTTCCACCAGTGGCTGGTGTAATGATTGCTGCCTATTGGCTGATTAACAAAGGCGATCGAACCAAATGGCAGCCAACGCCTGGCGTGAATAAATTAGGTGTTTTTTCATGGCTAATTGGTGCTGCAGTGGGGGGCATTCCGGTGATTATGAGTTTCTTTCCCAATGCCCCTCAATTGCCTAACCAACCGCTAATTGGCATTGTTTTATCGTTTGTTATTTATTATTTCGGTGCAAAACGTCAACAGATGAACACCGAATCATTAGAAATGGAATGAAGAAGAGGAGTGTCGGAGAATGCGTTATTTAGATGCAGAAGCAATTGAGAATATAGCCACAGGAGCAGCTTTTTTAGGGACAGGAGGTGGCGGTGATCCCTACATTGGTAAAATGATGGCTTTGTCCGCCATCGAAGAAAACGGACCTGTCAAACTGGTTTCTCCAGAAGAAATTGCCGCGGAGGATTTTTTCCTACCAGCCGCAATGATGGGTGCCCCATCTGTCGCAATTGAAAAATTTCCCAAAGGCGACGAATTCGTCCGTGTCTTTGAGAAGTTAGGAAAATATTTAGACCAAGAAACGATTGCGGGAACCTTTCCAATGGAAGCTGGGGGCGTCAATTCAATGATTCCAATTGTTGTTGCAGCGAAGCTAGGCATTCCCTTGGTGGATTGTGATGGTATGGGTCGGGCCTTTCCAGAATTGCCTATGGTAACGTTCCATTTGAATGGGATGTCAGCGACCCCTATGGCAATTACCGATGAAAAAGGAAATATTGGCATTATGGAAACGATTGATAATACTTGGACAGAACGTCTTGCTCGTGTTCAAACAGTTGAAATGGGCGCCAGTGCTTTAGTGAGTATTTATCCCGCGACAGGCAAACAATTACAAGACTATGGTATTCACAACATCGTGACATTATCAGAAGAAATTGGCAAAGTGATTCGAGGTACCTATGCAGATGAACAAGAAAAACGCCAAGCATTAGTAGAAGTTACGGATGGCTTTGAATTGTTCCAAGGAAAAATTCTAGATGTGGAACGAGAAGTAAAAGGTGGCTTCAATTTGGGACGTGTCAAATTGAGTGGCTTAAACAGTGATGCTGGTTTAGAAGCAGTCGTCCATTTTCAAAATGAAAATTTAATTGCCGAGAAAGATGGTCAGGTGATTGCGATGACGCCTGATTTGATTTGTATGGTAGATTTAGAAACTTTAACGCCTGTGACAACAGAAAGCTTGAAATACGGCAAACGTGTCCAAGTAATGGGCTTGAAAGCGAATGCCGCTTGGCGAACGAAAAAAGGTATCGAAACAGTGGGTCCTCGTTATTTCGGCTACGAAATGGATTATCAACCACTAGAAAACTTAGTAGCGAAGGAGGACAAATAAATGTATAAAATCGGTATCGATGTCGGCGGCACAAATACAGATGCTGTTATTTTAGATCATCAATTAAACTTGATTCATTCAGTGAAAGTTCCAACAACCGATGATATTCAAACAGGGATTGCCGGTGCCTTAAATAAAGTCTTGGCAGAATCAGCAGTGGACCCAACCAAAGTCACACATGCAATGTTGGGCACGACCCAATGTACGAATGCCATTGTTGAGCGAAAAAAATTAGCAAAAGTTGGGGTCCTTCGTTTGGGCTATCCAGCAACCGCTTCGGTCTTGCCTTACACAGCTTGGCCCAAGGATTTAGTGGCCACTCTTTCAGAAACGTATGCTTTAGCACATGGCGGCTACGAATATGATGGACAACCATTGACTGCACTGGACGAAGAAGAATTACGTGGGATTTTGGCCTCTTGGCGAGGAGAAGTAGAGGCAATCGCAGTAATTGGCGTTTTTTCTTCTTTAAAAAATGACCAAGAATTGTTTGTTCAAGCGCTTGCGAAGGAAGTGTTAGGGGCAGATGTTCCTGTATCTTGCTCCTCAATGATTGGGTCTGTCGGTTTAATCGAACGGGAAAATGCGACAATTTTGAATGCTGCGTTGCACAAAGTAATTAAAGTGACCAGCGAAGGCTTTGAACAAGCCTTAGAACAAGAAAAAATTCATCACGCCCAAGTGTACTTATGTCAAAATGATGGTACGTTAATGTCGTTAACGTATGCCAAACAGTTTCCTATTTTAACCATTGCTTGTGGACCAACCAATAGTATTCGTGGGGCTTCTTACTTAGCCGGCTTGAAAGATGCGGTTGTTTTAGATGTTGGTGGCACAACGTCAGACATTGGCGTGTTAGTGGATGGCTTTCCAAGAGAATCTTCACTGGCCGTTGATGTTGGCGGGGTACGGACTAATTTTAGAATGCCAGATATCGTGTCAATCGGTGTCGGCGGCGGCAGTCTAGTGCGTGAACAACCAGATGGTTCTGTGACAGTTGGCCCCGATAGTGTCGGCTACCGTATTACACAAGAGGCCCTTGTTTTTGGCGGCACACAATTAACGACCACTGATATTGCGGTTCGCTTAGGCCATGCCCAAGTCGGTGATCCTAGCAAAGTGGCTCATTTAGACCAAGCGTTTGCGGAAAAAGTGTACCAAAAAATTGGCGAATTGGTCAGTGAAGCGATTGATCGCATGAAGACCAGTTCCGCAGACGTGACGGTCGTTTTAGTTGGTGGTGGGAGTATTATCATCCCCGAAGAATTGACAGGCGTTAAAGCGCTAATTCGCAACGAAAACGGAGCAGTGGCGAATGCCATCGGTGCCTCTATCGCTCAGATTAGCGGACAATACGAACAAATTTATGTCTATTCAAAAATCCAACGGGATGCGGCGTTGACTGATGCCCAAGAAAAAGCCGTCCAACAAGCTGAACTTGCGGGTGCAGTCCCTGGCACAATCGAGTTAGTCGAGGTGGAAGAAACACCACTTGCCTATCATCCAGAAAATGCAACCCGCTTACGAGTAAAAGTGGTTGGGAATATGTACTGAGGACCAGTGCAAAGCAAAAGTTATAAGAAGAGTTATTTGAAATATGAGGTCGGGCTAGGGCTGTCGATTGAAGTTTTATCCTGAAGAGTACAGAAGAAGCTATATCTGTCTCGCCCTTTATTTTAAAATTCAGAGTTAGGAAGGTAAGTCGAAATGACTTACCTTCCTAAGTTCATTTTTTTGTGTTGACATATTTTTTTAGAAAAGGCAAAATGTTAACATGGTATGTTGTTGGGGTGTTGTGAAAAAAGGAGAGAAAATAATGAGTATTTTAAAAGAACATTTAAAAAGAAATTGTGATGCACGAATGGTTGGTGTTTTATCGTTAAGCATAAGAGAAGCATATCGCTACTTAATGGAGCTAACAGAAAGAGAATCTATTTTTCAACGAGCAGAAATGAAAAAAGTTTGGGGACACGTTCGGCATGGATTGGTTGATGTTGGTTTAAAACAAGTGTTAACTTCATCAGCAATCCCACATGAAATAGCTGACAAAGCTAGTAGTCGATATGTCAATGGTCATACGTACTTAATGATTGAAACCAAAGGCGCAATTTTAACGCCAGCGAAAGTTTTATCAGAAGCTTCAGTTCCTAAAAAGGCATTATTTAGAAATCGTGGGAGCTTATTAAATAAGCAGTATAATTTATTTGACAAACCAGAAGATTTAAATGAGTATTATGATGCCAATCAACCGCCATTCTTATTACTAACTTATGGCGGATCGAATCATCAATTACGTTTTGTTCGATTAGGGTTACCAGATATTGGAGTTGGTCGTTGGATTGACCAAATTGATATTACGCAGGCACCAGTTCTTTTAAAAAATCCAGAGGAAGTTCGTAAGGACCTACATTTGACTTTTACGTCAACCGCTGACGAACTGATAAGGAGAGGACTAGAAAATGAACGAGAGGTTGATTTTTAATCCAAAGCAATTAACTTCGGCTCGCATTGCACGAGGATTAACAATGAAAGAATTAGCCGAGAAAGCAGAGCTATCTAGGCAAATGATTTCGAATTACGAATCGGGAAAAACAATTCCTAAAGCAGATAGCATATTAAAACTAATTTCTGTTTTACAATTTCCCCGTAGTTTCTTTTCAGCAGATACATTTGAATTGTATTCAGGCGCAACTTTTTTTAGAAGCCGAAGTGCGGCAACGAAGAAAGTAAGAGATATGCAAAAAGAGCGGTTAAAATATGTGCAAGAAGTGTATAAAGTATTAGCAACATATGTGAACTTTCCCAAAGTTTGTTTACCAGAATTAATTGAAAAGAGTATTTATGAAATCACAGAAGAAGAAATTGTGAAAAAGGCTGAGGAATTACGGAAAATTTGGGGCTTAGACTTGATTTCGCCAGTCCCTAATCTCATTCAGTTGGCTGAACAAAATGGTGTGATTATTTCAGAAGCCAACATGTCCAATCCAACACTAGATGCGGTCTCGCGTTGGATGATTGGTCGGCCGTTTATTATGCTCACAGATAATCATGAATCTGCTGTCCGTCGTCGTTTTAACGTGGCGCATGAACTAGGACATATTTTATTACACAACGGTGTTGAAAGTATTCATGAGTATTCGCAAACAGAATTAAAGAACATTATTGAGTATCAAGCAAATCTATTTGCTGCGCATTTTCTCCTTCCTTCAGCGGCTTTTTCTGATTCGCTCTTGTCTATTTCGTTAGAATACTATATTGATTTGAAAAAGTATTGGAAAGTTTCTCTTCAATCAATGATTCAAAAAACATACACATTAGCGTTAATTAATGATGATCAACGTCTCTATTTAAATAAAAGAATTGCTAAAAATAAATGGAAAACGAAAGAGCCTTACGATGAACAACTGACTATCGAACAGCCAGAAGTTTTCCAAAAAGTTTACCACATGATTTTAGAGCACCAAGTCATTCCTGCAAGTCAACTAAATCAAGCTTTTAAATTACCTAAAGAAGAAATAGAAAAGATATTAGGAACAGCTATTCAAACGGAGCAGGACAAAACAGAAATTGTTCTTGAATTATTACGTTCTAACAAGTAATCAAAAAGAAGGAGGAATAACTATGGCTAAATTATTCGCCTACCAAATTGGTCAAAACCCTCGTATTCAAACGGACCTTTTGGTAGATCCTCAGCTGTTTGAAGATGAGCATGGCTGTATGGGTGCAGTGGGCTTCGGGTTAGCAGATTGTGTTCAAACAGGAATGTTTACAGATATTGAAGTGATAAAACGGTATCTTCACGAAGCAACCTACGTTTTTATTAATGGTGACTTTGACCGACTAAGTTATTTAGAAATTGGGATTGCACTTTCCTTAGGCAAAACACTTTACGTCATTACAATGAACCCAAACGTAACCAAAGAAGATTTAGGAATTCCCTTCGACAATGCTACGATTGAATTCCTTTCCCCCAGCGCTTTTATGGAACGAATCCATAAAACAGAAGCAGCAGAAAACTAAACAAAAGTAAGTAATACGACTGTCTTTTTTTGCTATTTTTTGCGATAATAAAGGAGAAAGTTCAAATTGAAAGGGAGCCAGAATAAATGAAAACCTATGATTATATTGTTATTGGTGGCGGTAGTGGCGGGATTGCTTCTGCTAACCGCGCAGGAATGCACGGAGCTAACGTCCTTTTAATTGAGGGCAACGAAATTGGTGGGACCTGTGTCAACGTTGGTTGTGTGCCTAAAAAAGTCATGTGGCAAGCCAGCAGCATGATGGAAATGATGGAAAGAGACACAGCAGGCTATGGGTTTGATGTTGAAATCAAAAATTTTAGCTTTAAACAATTAGTTGAAAATCGTGAAAAATATATCGACTTCTTACATGGTGCGTATAATCGTGGTTTAGACAGTAACAACATTGAACGTATCCATGGTTACGCTACGTTTACTGGGGAGCAAACAATTGAAGTCAATGGGACAGAATATACGGCGCCGCACATTTTAATCGCGACAGGTGGTCGTCCGAAAAAACTAGGTATTCCAGGAGAAGAATATGCCTTAGATTCAAACGGCTTCTTTGCGTTAGAAGAAATGCCAAAACGTGTGGTCTTTGTCGGTGCGGGTTACATCGCAGCCGAATTAGCAGGAACCTTACATGGCTTAGGCGCAGAAACACATTGGGCCTTCCGTCATGAACGACCATTACGAAGCTTTGATGACATGCTTTCTGAAAAAGTCGTAGAACGCTATCAAGAAATGGGCATGCAAATTCATCCGAATGCAACACCAGCTAAAATTGAAAAAACGGCGCAGAATGAGTACGTTATTACATTTGAAAATGGTGAATCAATCACGACAGATGCCGTGATTTTCGGGACAGGCCGTCAGCCGAACACGGATCAATTAGGCTTAGAAAATACGAAAGTAGCCCTTGATGAAAAAGGCTACGTCAAAGTAGATAAATTCCAAAATACCACACAAAATGGCATCTACGCAGTCGGCGATGTCATTGGGAAAATCGACTTAACGCCAGTCGCGATTGCCGCTGGTCGGCGCCTGTCTGAACGCTTATTTAACGGACAAACCGATTTATATCTGGATTATAACTTGGTGCCAACGGTGGTCTTTACCCATCCACCAGTTGCGACAATTGGTTTGACGGAAAAAGCAGCGCTTGAAGAATATGGTGAAGACCAAGTGAAAATCTATCGCTCTAGCTTTACGCCAATGTACTTCGCTTTAGGAGAATACCGTCAAAAATGCGACATGAAATTAATCTGTGTCGGTAAAGAAGAAAAAATTGTCGGTTTGCATGGCATCGGCATCGGTGTTGACGAAATGCTACAAGGCTTTGCAGTCGCTATTAAAATGGGTGCGACCAAAGCAGATTTTGATAATACTGTTGCGATTCATCCAACAGGCTCAGAAGAATTTGTAACAATGCGATAAAAGGAGAATAAACCCCGAAAAAGAGCGTTGCATTAGCAACGCTCTTTTTTGAATACACGAGTTATTTCATTCAATTTATAACCAATTGGGTGCTGACAAACGTGATGAAATTAGCTATTTTCTATTATCAGTTGCAACATTTTTTTCATTAAAATGTTGATATAAGGAAGTATCAGAAACGAGTAATTCAATGATTTCAGATTTATCTATAATAGTAATTCTTTGTCGAGATAAAAACGCAATAAATTGTGGTAAAAATCTTTTGGCATAGATATCTAAATATAACTTTGTGGTTTGATTATTATAGGTGACTAGTAAGTAAAAATAGTCGGGACTACTATCAAAAGCGGACGCTCTTATCTTTTTGGTATAAATGATTTCTATGGATTCAATTTCAGAATAAGGAATTTTTATTTGTGTAGAACTGTTTTTTATGCATTCAATGATTTTCAGAATCGGGTTTCTGGAGAATTGATGGACCATAATATCTTGTTGGTTAATTATCCAATAATCTGAAAAGATGATTGGAAAAACTAAAAGTAGACCGATAAATATGATTGCACTAAACAACCAAAAAGGTTGATAACCAAAACCAGTAAGTAGCAAAGAGAAACAAGTCCAAACAATACAAAATAAAATTCCTTTTTTTAGATTATAAATTTTTCCAACAACTTGGGGCTTTTTAAAATAAGGACTACCTTGGATTAGCTCATCAATAGAAATATTGTATAAATCAGAAAGCATCAGTAAATTATCAATTGAAGGGATGGATTGTCCAGTTTCCCATTTGGAAACAGCTTGTGTAGTGACATGTAATTTTTGGGCAATTTGTTCTTGCGTATAGTGATTATTTATTCTCCGTGTTTTTAAAATAGTTTGGATTAACATTATTCGTTACCTCCTTGATTTTAGAGTAGTCTATTCCGCTATATGTTTCAATCAACTAGTGGTTGATAAGCAAATAATTGCTATTAAATAAACAATAACATCTTTTAACTACTGACTTTTCCAAGAAATATGCTATGATTAAAAAAATCAGCAAAACAGAGGGTAGGGAGTTAGAGGATGGATAAAATTAGAATCAACAACTTGAAATTTTTCACAAAAAATGGTGTTTTGGCAGAAGAAAAACGTCTAGGACAGCAAGTAGAAATCGACCTTGAAATGCAGTTGTCGCTAGCCGAGGCAGGGCGAACAGATGATGTCACCCAAACTGTCAATTATGCCGAAGTGAATGAATTGATTGCCCAACGAGTAAACAATCACTCGTACGATTTAATCGAAGGTTTAGCGAGTGCTATTTTAGATGATATTTCTGCAGATTATCAAGAACAATTGAACAAAATTATCATTAAAATTAGAAAATATAGTGTGCCGATGCCCGGCCTTTTTGACAATATTGAAATTGAAATGGAGCGAGAAGTATAGATGATTGGCTATGTAGCATTAGGTAGTAACGTCGGCGATCCGTACGCAAATTTAGTGAAAGCCCGCAATTATTTAAACGAAGACCCGCAGATTCAGGTCGTGGCTTCTTCAAAACTTTATGAAACGGATCCTTACGGTTATACAGACCAAGATGATTTTTTGAACGCCGTATTGAAAATTGATACTAGCTATACCGCTGAAGAGTTATTGGCTGTTACCCAAGGGATTGAGCAAGCAATGAAACGTAAAAAATTAATTCACTGGGGTCCGCGGATTATTGATATTGATATTTTATTATTAGGGGAGCAGTCAGTCACGTTGCCCCACTTACAAGTTCCTCATCAAGAATTAACAAAACGGTCATTTGTTTTGATTCCCTTAAGTGATGTTTACGCAGAGGAACAACTATTGGGCACGCCAATAGCTACGTGGATTCAGCGCAGTGGCAATCAAGAAGAAGTGCGAGTAAGCGAAAAGGAATGGTAGAGATGGAGCAGGAAAAACAAGCGCAAATTGAGCAGGCAGTTACCACAATCTTAGAAGCAGTGGGGGAAGATACTCAACGGTCAGGACTCATTGATACACCCAAACGTGTAGCTAAAATGTATGCAGAAGTTTTTAGTGGATTAACCGAACCTGAATTTGACGATTATAAATTATTTGATAGCTTAAATGAAGGCGAAATGGTTCTAGTAAAAGATATTGCCTTTTATTCAATGTGTGAACACCATTTATTGCCATTTTATGGAAAAGTACATGTCGCTTATCTGCCAGAAGGTGGCAAAGTATTGGGACTAAGCAAGTTACCAAGATTAGTAGAACATTGTGCCAAACGTCCCACAGTTCAAGAAGATTTAACAGTGACAATTGCCCGCAAACTTCAAGAAAATATTCCCGTTAAAGGCATTGCAGTAGCCATTGAAGCGGAACATATGTGTATGACGATGCGCGGCGTGAAAACACCACAAAGTAGCACCAAAACATTTCAATTTACCGGACTATTTAAAGAACAAGAGTGGAAAAATCAATTTTTAATGGAGATACGTTAGAAAATGGAAATTATTGTTGGCACGAATAACCAAGGTAAGTTAAAAGAAATGCAATCAGGACTTAAGGACCCCGCTATTCAACTTGTCTCTTATCGAAAGTATACAACCAGTCAAGAACAACCTGCAGAAACTGGCACTACGTATGCTGAAAATGCTTATCTAAAAGCTCGCTTTTTCCAACAATTAATTGGCCGCCCAGTGTTAGGTGATGATGGCGGCTTAACGTTAACTGCTTTTCCTGATTTATTAGGTATTCATACAAGCCGCTTTTTCCATTCAGCCAATCCGGAAGAACAGAACCGCGAACTGTTGCACTTATTTGAAGGGCGACAGTCGACTCGAGAGTTAACCTTATCAGCCACGTTGGTCTATGTACTCGATGACGACAAACTGTTGCAAACGGAAGCCACTTTGACTGGTGAATTAGTTGAACCGCACGGTACAGGTGGTTATGGCTTTGATCCGATTATTTATTTACCAGATCGAGGCAAAACCTTAGCGGAGTTGTCCACGAGTGAACGAATGAAGATAAGTCCTAGAATGCGGGCTTTACGAAAGATGATTCAGCAGATAAAGGAGCAATGTGACAATGATTGATTTAAAAAAGAATTACCAAATTATGGGGATTGTCAACACGACCCCCGACTCTTTTTCTGATGGCGGTAGCTACACAACGGTCGACGTGGCCTATCAACATGCGCTTCATCTACTAGAAGCGGGGGCCGATATTTTAGACATTGGCGGCCAATCCACACGTCCTGGCTACGAAGAAGTTTCTCCACAAGTTGAGGTAGACCGAGTATTACCATTAATAAAAAAAATACGTGAGACTTCTCTAGCGCCGATTTCTGTGGATACCTACTATCCCGAAGTAGCAGAAGCCGCGATCCAAGCTGGCGCCACAATGATTAATGACATCAAAGGATTAGACACTCCGAGGATGGCAGAAGTCCTCGCACAATATCCTGAAGTCCAAGTTGTGATTATGCATTCTAGAAAACGCCAATCGCTTTCTTTAAAAGAAGAGTTGCACCAATTTTATACAGAAAAAATTGAACAATGCCAAAAATATGGGCTTTCCTTAGAAAAAATTTGTTTCGATCCAGGGATTGGCTTTCATAAAACTGTCGCAGAAAACCTTCAACTGTTAAAAGATCCTAACGCCTTTCGCTACCAAGATTATCCGTTACTATACGGCGTTTCTCGCAAACGAACCATCGGCGCTTTAACGAACGAACCAGAACCAGCCAACCGTGATTTTGGCTCAGCCGCTGCTTCCTTGTATGCAGCACAACAAGGCGTAGAAATTTTACGTGTTCATAATGTCCAAGGCTTAAAACAAACATTTGATGTCTGGCGAGCATTGTCGGAGAAGGAGTAAGGGCGGAGCAATAGACTAAACAGACCGACCATCAAAAAAGATGGTCGGTCTGTTTAGTCTAAAAAATTTTAGTTGGCTGAATCGTTTTATCCCAGTAAACGGTGCGCGATTTTTATTACAAAAGAAAGCGGCTGTTGAATAATCAGGAAAGTAAGCGTATTCTAGGAAGGTACAAATGTGTTATACTACACAAGTAGGAAGTTTATGACGGTGGCAATTTCTCAAAAAAAGGGGGACTGCCAATGTTTTTGCTTGTTTGCTCTTTCCCTAGAAAGGAATAGTAGTGACTGTCTTTGAAGCATTGATGCTTGCGATTGCTTTCGCAACATTAATTGTCAAAATCAGTAATAAAAACGACAAAAAATAAACCCGTCATAACTTTTAGCGAAGATTGACGGGTTTATTTATCCACAATTAAAGCTACCGTCTTAAACGGTCTACCAGAGAGCGTATGTCTAGTACGCTCTCTTCGTTTTTATTATACCAAGGTATCACCTAAAAAGCTAGCCGCTAAATCCTCAATAGGATCCAGCGGCTTTTTTAATTTTCTCTTGTCAAAATCGTTTGTGTAATTTCATACAATTGTTCTTTCGCTTGGGCCTTTGTTTCAGGAAGTTTGCTGATTTCTTTCAGCGCTTTTTCTGTGTAATGAGTGGCTAATTGTTGGGCCTTTTCTACGCCACCTAGTTCATGGACAAGACGATAAATTTCCTGTGTTTCTTCATCGGTCAAGGCTTCTTTTTTCATTAAAAGTGGCAACAAGACTTCACGATTGGCTTCAAGTGCATAAATCAAGGGCAAAGAATACACGCCTTGACGTACGTCTTCTAAGACGGGTTTGCCGATAGCGTCAGCAGTTTGTGTATAGTCCAAAATATCATCAATAATTTGAAAAGCCAGTCCGATATTTTCGCCGATTTCACCACAACGTTTGGCAAAACGTTGGGAGGTGCCACTTTCATAGGCACCGACAAAACAACTTAGCGCAAACAGTTCCGCAGTTTTCCCGGAAATATTTTTTAAATATTGGTCAATCGTTACCTCGAAATTATAGCGATTGTCCATTTGACCAAGCTCACCAGTCAGGACTTTTTCCATACTGCGCGAATTTAATTGAATGCTTTTTAATGAAGAAGAATAATCAGATAAGAGCTTGAAACAGCAAACAAAAAGATAATCGCCTGTATACACGGCTGTGCTATTCCCAAAGCGCGAACGCAATGTTGGCAAGCCACGACGCGTATCGGCTTCGTCGACAATATCGTCGTGAACTAACGTGGCGGTATGCAGTAATTCAATGGAAGCCGCTAACGCTGTCGCCTTTTTAGGGTCCCGCTGTTCACCAAAATAAGAGAACAACAGTTGGTAGGCTGGACGTAGCAATTTGCCGCCAGAATGAATCATGTCATGGACAGCAGCTTGAATCTCTTGATTATCGATTTGAACCGCTTGTTCCATCAAGCGAAGAGTAGTTGTTAATTCTTTTGATAACGTAGGATAGGTATTCCACATAGGATGTATATTCATAAGATGACTCCTTTAATTGTGGCGGACAGGTTTTCAATTAGAAAAATTGACTCCACTTATGTTTCGTTGTTTGTTCATAATTCAGTTGGAATTTTCGTAACGTCTGGACATGTTGTAGTAAATAATTAGCGGCAATCCCAATGGCAATCCCTGAGAGTAACCCAAACAGAGATAAAAATGGTAAGTACAGCATCGGCGCCCACGAATGAGCAAAGAAAGAGGTCGTTAGCAACTGACCAACGTTGTGTAAGAAACCACCAACGGCACTAATCCCGATAATGCTGACCCGTTTTGGCCCCAGCTGCTTGACAAGCAACATGCCGAAATAACTTAATAAGGCACCACTGGCACTATAGAAAAAGGTCGAAAGTGTACCGCCCAGTAATGTCGTTAAAATCAAACGTAAACAGACTAGGAAAAAACTATCACGCTTACGCATGGTGAAAATCGCAATAATGGTAATTAAATTTGCTAGACCGAGCTTTGCCCCAGGAGCAAATGCGAAAGGGTAAGGAATCATATTTTCGATTAAACCAATAATGACCCCTTGGGCAACGAGCATAGCAATATAAATATTCTTGTGTAATTTGCTCATAGTTGTCGTGCTTAATAAATTAAGCTACCGTCTTCACTCCCATCAGAAGCTTCCACGGTGATAAACAAATTGTGGGGTAGACAGGCAATCGGGGTTTCACCAGGTTTGGAAATCCAGCCTCGCCGAACATCCACTAAGTCAGCACAGTTGGCTTCCTTCACGCGGATACGATCACCATCTACTTCAATCAGGTTGTAATCACCGTCTTTTGCTTCGTATTTATATGTATAATGCGGGCCGTCCTTTTTTAAGTCAAAGACTTTGATTACTTTGTTGTCTACTTTCAAGACTGCTTGATACGTAGCCGCTTCTTGACCACGGTTTTGCATGGCAAAAACAACAAGGGGCAGAAAAGAACCAAGAACTAAAACAGCAATAATAATAACGTCCCATGTTTTCAAGCGACTTTTCTTAATGAATTCTTTGATCGTCATTTTCTTCTCTCTCCTTTGGTGTTTTTTTCTTGTCTATCATAACATAATGAACGGAAAAGAAGTATTCTTTTCCAGTTGAGCCACCATATTATATAAAAGAAAATATGTGGGACAAAAGTCATGCTTGACTGCTGTCCCACATACTAAATCCTATGATAGTCAGCTGGAGACATGTGTCTCAGCTTTTGCTCGTAGTTGTCAATCGATGATCGATTGCTTACTTACCGCCGTATCTAGCTTTCGGGGTACCATACCACGCTTTACCAAGTTTGCGTTGAATCCATGGAATTACCCAGCGGTCTAAACCGACAGCACGGCCTGAACCGTTCATCAAAGCAAAAGCGACAAAGATAAACCAGATATTTACCCAATAGAACATGCCAGATAAACAGAAGGCAATTGTTAAACCAATTGTAGCAGCACTTGATAACCAAGTGAATAAACCAGCAATCAATGCTAAAGCAATACATACTTCAACGATTGTCATGAATTTTTGCATGAACAAAGCAACTTCTTGGTTTGGCATCATAAATTTCATTACGCTTTCGAACCATTTAGGCATGTGATCAAACACTTGCATTGGTGTTTCGCCGTAAGCGTAGCTTAAACCAAAGTGCGCTGCTTGTGTTGCCGCATCGGCACCACCGCTTGCCGCCGCATCCGCCGCACCACTTGCAGCAGTTGTTGCTGTTTCAGTTGCTTGAGAAGCACCTGTTGTTACTTGTTCTTGTAACCAAGGGAATGGGAAAACGACTTTATCTGTGAACCAAGAACCATCACCAAACCAAGTGCTTGGTTTCAAGTAATCGCCGTTGCCGACAATTTTCTTCATTGATTCGACTAACCAAACCATACCATAGAAGACACGTAGCGGAACACTCCACAAGACATTGCCGTAACGAGACGTATGTCCGCGAGCAACAGAACGATCATCTTTAATATGGAAGATTTCGTGCATAATGTATTGGAACATGTAGTAACCAGAACGAATATCAAAGAAGTATTTCAAGTTAACGATATGTTTCATAATGATGGCTAAGAAACCACTCAAATGAATTTTATCGAATAAGTTGGCAACGCCCCATTTCGCGCCGATGGAAACCATGAATCCTTGGTAGTTTCCTTTAAAGGCGTGTTTTTCGCCGCCTTTAATATCTGCAACGATGTTGGCAGCCGCAGTATGACCTGTTTGTTCAGCTGCTTGAACGATTTGAGGAGTTGGTGTGTTTGGTGTTTCTTCGTAATAAACCAAGTCACCAATGATATAAATGTTTTTGTCTTCGTAACCTTTTGCTTGCATGTATTCATTCGCAACTAAACGACTACCACGGGCTGCTTCTAAACCAAAGTCAGCGGCATCAGAAGTTGCTTTCACACCAGCTGTCCAGATTAACGTATGCGTTGGTACTTCAGAACCATCTTTTAATTTAATGTGATCTGCTGCAACTTCAACGATTGGTGAGTTCAATAATAATTGAACATTTTTCTTTTCTAGATAACGTTCTGCTTTGGCAGCATCGTTACGAGATAACATGTTTAAGATGGTTGGCATTGCTTCAACAACCATTAATGTAATTTCGTCTGGATCAATTTTGGCATCTTTCGCTAAACGATCTTTCCAGTCGATTAATTCGCCGACCATTTCGATCCCAGTAAAACCAGAACCACAGACAACGAATGTTAACATTGCTTTGCGTACTTCAGCATCTGGTTCGATGGCTGCTTTAGCAACGGTTGCTTCAATGTGATGACGAATTTTCACTGCGTCATCAAATGACCATAAGGTGAAACCATTTTCTTTCACGCCTGGTGTTCCAAAGTCGTTTGGTTCGCCACCCATACCCAGAATTAACTGGTCAAATGGATAAGAACCTGCTAAAGTTTTCACAACTTTGTTTTCTTTGTCGATCCCAGTAACAGTATCTGTTACCAATTTTACGTTTTTCTTGCGTGAGAACAAACGTTGTAAGTCGTATTGAATTGCTTCTGGTTCAACACGTCCGCCTGCTACTTCATGCAATTCGGTCATCATAGTGTGGTAAGAATGGCGATCAATCAATGTGATTGTTACGTCCGTATCTTTTTTAAATTTCTTTGCTAGAAATTTAGTAGCTGAAACGCCAGCATACCCAGCACCTACAACGACAATATTTTGCTTTGTCATTGACAATCCGCTCCTTAATATTGTAAGTAGTAAAATAGTGATAATGATTAATAAGTACACAATCGACTAACATTATATAAGTATTTCACGAATTTGTCTAATATAAATTTTAATTGTCAACAAATTTACTCCAACGATGAGTTTTTGATGAAAAAAAGACCGAAATGTAAATATTTTTAGGGGATGGTCTTGACAACGTTTTTAAAACCATTATAATGTGTAATGTATCACAAACTTTTGATGTTTGTGAAAATCAGGAAAGAAAAGGTGACTATCAATGAAAGTGAATAAATTTGTTAAAGGTTTTGCGGCAATTGCATTATTTAGTTTAGTATTAGCAGGCTGTGGCGCAGACAAGAAAGACAACACAACGAACTCTTCTAGCGCAGCATCTTCAGAAACGAAAAAATCAACTGAATCATCAGCACCAGCGAAAAAAGTTGCCGGTGGCGATTTAAAAGATGGTACGTATAAATTAGAAGAAAAAAATGAAAAAAATGGTTACCGTGCAGTCTTTGAAATGACTGTAAAAGACGGCAAAATCACTGAATCTAAATATGACAACATCAATGCTGACGGCAAATCTAAAACAGAAGACACTAAGTATGAAGAAAGCATGAAAGCAAAATCTGGTGTTGGACCAAAAGAATACATCAAACAATTAAACGATTCTTTTGTTAAAGCACAAAGCGCAAGCGGTGTGGAAGTAGTAACTGGTGCGACTCATTCATCTGAATCATTCCAAAACTACGCACAACAATTAATCCAAGCAGCACAAGCTGGTAACACAGACACAATCGAAATCGACAATGGGGCAACATTGAAAGATGGTACGTACTCATTGAAAGAAAAAAATGACTCAAACGGCTACCACACAACATTCTCAATGACTGTGAAAGATGGTAAAGTGACTGAATCTAACTACGATAACGTGAACGCTGACGGTAAATCTAAAAAAGATGACACTGAATACGAAAGCAAAATGAAAGACGTTACTGGCGTTGGACCAAAAGAATATATCGAAACATTAAACAAAGAATTTGTTAAAGCAATGGGCGAAGAAGACGGCTCACCTGCAGGTGTTGAAGTGGTAACTGGTGCAACACACAGCACACATTCATTCATCAACTACGCACAACAATTAGTGAACGCTGCTGAAAAAGGCGACACAACTGAAATCGTTGTTGACAACATCGTAACAAAATAAGTAATAATAAATGAATCGTGAAGTAGTTTCTGAAACGCTTTTCAGCAATTACTTGACACCATTGAGGGGTTGGGAAAAAGTCGGTTGGCTGACTTTCCCGCCCCTTTTTCTTCGCTAGTTCTGTCCATCATTTCACAAATTTTTTTCACAGAAATTTGTGAATTTCCAAGAGAAAGACTTTTCATTTTTTCCAAAAAAGGCTACTATGCAAGAGAACTTATTTTTTAATTAAAGAAGGAAAGAAGAGGGAATCCTATGAAAAAGAAACTTCTGCTCATGGTGAGTGTTCTAGCAGTGCTGTTTGTGGCAGCTGCTTGTTCCTCAAAACCAGAAGCGAAAATTAATACAGAACCATACTCTGACCGTCAAACAATGCTTGGTACCTACGTTCAAATTCGCATCTACGATGATGGCAAAGAAGACGTCTTACCGAAAGCTTTTGCCCGTGTCAAAGAACTAGGCGATAAAATCACCGTCAACCAACCAGGTTCAGAAATTGATGAAATCAACCAAGAAGCAGGCGTGAAACCAGTCAAAGTCTCAGATGACCTGTATCCTTTGTTGAAAAAAGCCTATGAATATAGCAAAGACTCCCGCGGCGGCTTCGACATGGCAATTGGTCCAATCACCTCTATGTGGCACATTGGCTTCGATGATGCCCGCAAACCAAGCCAAGCCGAAATTGATCAAGCCTTGAAACTCGTTGATTACACGAAAGTCAAATTCAACGACAAAGAGCAAACCGTTTACCTTGAAGAAAAAGGCATGCAATTAGATTTAGGCGCAATTGCCAAAGGCTTCATCACCGACGAAGTCGTGAAAGTTCTGAAAGACAACGGCGTTACCACCGCTATCGTCGATTTAGGCGGGAATGTTTACGTCTTAGGGCACAGCCCACGTGGCAAAGACATGGATTGGACAGTCGGGATTCAAGATCCGAATAAAGCCCGCAACACAGTCTTAGGTCAAGTCAAAGAAAGCAACAAAACCTTAGTCACATCAGGAATTTATGAACGCTACTTAAAAGTCGATGGCAAAACGTACCACCATCTCTTCGATCGTGAAACTGGCTATCCGTTTGATAACGACATCGCAGGTGTCACCATTATCACCGACAAATCCATCGATGGTGATGGTCTCTCAACAGCCGTCTTCTCAATGGGCGTCAAAAAAGGACTAGAATATGTCGAAAGTCTGAAAGGAACCGATGCCATTTTCGTCACAAAAGACGACAAAGTCTACATCAGCAAAGATATCGAAGGCAACTTTGAAATCGGCAAAGACTCTGGCTATACGATGGGGAATCGGGCCGATTTGAAATAAGGAGCGACTAAAAATGTCTTTAAATGTGTTTTTAAAAGTAGTGGAAATTCAGACGAAGCTTGCCAGTCTCTTTCCCTTCATTATCGGGGTCTTGTTTTCAATGACCTATTTTGGGGAAGTCCAGTGGGGCAACACGCTGGTTTTCTTCATTGGCATGGTGGTCTTTGATATGGCCACCACCGCCATTAATAATTACATGGACTTCAAAAAAGCCAAATCGGACGTCTACAAATATGAAGAAAATATTATCGGACAATCAGGCGTTTCACCACAACTAGTTCGCAACATGATTTTCGCCATGATTGCCTTCACTGCCGTTGTGGGTGCGTACTTGACGGTTCAAACCGGTTGGCTCTTCCTTGTGTTAGGAGGAATTTGCTGCTTCATCGGGATTTTCTACACGTATGGACCGATTCCGTTATCCCGCATGCCCTTGGGGGAAATTTTCAGTGGCTTCACGATGGGCTTAGGCATCTTCGTCTTAACCGTTTACTTGAATGTCGTCACCAAGCCGCCGTTTTACTTAACGGTTGATTTTGCTAGCGGCGCCTTTCGCTTAGACGGCAATCTCTGGGCGGTGCTTGCGATTGTCGTGGCGTCCTTGCCCTTGGTCTGTTCGATTGCTAACATCATGCTCGCCAACAATTTACGAGACTTAGACACGGATATTGAGAACCACCGTTATACATTAGTCTATTATATCGGGCGTCCAGCGGGGATTGTGCTGTTTCAAGTGTTAGCGCTAGCTGGCTATCTGGTGATTTTATTCGGCTTCATTAGTGGCATTTATCAATGGCCAGTGTTAATTACGTTTGCTACTCTGCCTGTCATTTGGAAAAATATTCAAACGTTTAAACAAGAATTGCCGCAGCCGAAAAGTTTCCGCCATTCCATTAAGAACTTAATGGTTTTCAATGGCACCTATGCTTTAGGGCTATTAATCAGTGCCTTGCTTGGTTAGAACCTAAAAAAGTGCGAGGAATGCGAAAAAAATCTTGTTTTTTTAAAAAAGAATGCGTCGGAATAATTAAGAAAAGCTCAAAATGTTAGTCTTTAATGCTAACATTTTGAGCTTTTCTCGTTAAAAAGAGTAAAGACTTAAACTTTGAACGCGTGATTTCGAGGGAAAGTAGGCGTAGAACAACATTTTTGTTTATCGATAATTAAATAACGAGCTTGTAAACGTTGTTCTATCAACGTGTTTCAAAAATTTCGCATAGGGTGCGTAAAAATCGTCAACTTCTACAGGGGGTTTCTTTGTTATCATAGAGGTATGAAAAAAAGGTTGTTTGAGCAGTAATTGTACAGAAGCTCAAATCTGTTGTTGATTTAAAAGGAGGTTTTTAAATGAAAAAAAAGCGTTATTTAATGATTGTGTGTCTACTATCTTCTCCTAGTTTTTTTATAAATGTTGAAGCGTCTGATGGTGGTTCTAGTTCGGTGGGGATTGAATTTTACCAAAATCCGAGAACACCCGCTCCTAAAGATGCCCCACCGAAAACAGATGCGCCAGCTGCTGATCCCAAGGAACCAGCTGGTCCTCCGCAAGGAGATCAACGAAGTGGTGGTTCGACACAGACCACCACAACTGGCTCGCAGCTCCCTCGTACAGGGAGCAAGAGTCAGGCAAATCTTAGCATTCTCGGCTTAGTCTTAATTGGCCTTGTCGGAATGGTACATAGAAAGAAGGGACGACATGAAGCGAAATAAATGGCAACGTCTTGCAGCTATTGGCTTATGTGGTTCTTTGCTAGTGAATGCCTTTTCGGGCGTGACGGCAGTTGCGGAAACCGTCACGATTGAAAGTAGTCCGACCGCTGAAAGTAGCGTCAAGGAAGAAACACAAGCAAGTAGTGAAACGCAAGAAACAACGACTGAAACAAGTCGAGAAGAAGTAACACAGGAAACAGAGAAACAAGCAGAAGTGGCGGTAGAAAAGAAGGAAGCACCGCCAGTGAAAGCGGAGCAAAAAGAAGCGGAAGCTCAGCAGGAGGTGCAACTCACACCGCAACTCCCAGTACAAATCCAGAATCGAGCGGTTGGGGTTAAGGCAGGAAATTTAGCCTCGCTTGATTCCCAATTTAGGGAGTTATCTAGAAATGAAATGAACAGGTCGCAATTAGTCACTCCAGAAGCATGGTTGGGACTTAATATTACTTCAAAGGATAAGACGCCATTAAATACATCAGACTTTAAATTAAAAACAGAGATGGGCCTAACGAGATGGATTGAAACTACTACTACGAGTGGGATGTTTGTCATTTCTGATGAAACTATGGTAGCCCCCAATGTTCCCACAGAGACGGGGATTGATATTATTTTACCTAGTCAAACAGCCGTAATTGGTTTTGGTTACAGATCAGATTTAAGCCTTTACTATCTGAAAGATCCTGAGCTGACCGTGCCCAAATATATAAATACAGTTGAATTGGAAGCACCTGTGGATGGCTACACATATAAATACTATAATGGCGGTACGGGAATAGGGATGCCTCCAAAGATTTCGGAGTTTCTTATGAATGTTAGTTTAGTGAAAACGAACGATACGTATGTAATTAATCAGCCCAAAGGAGCTGTTTGGCCAGTATCGCCAGCACCACCGGTTGCTTATCAAGCAGAAATCCGCTCAGCTAAAGCAGCTAGTACTGAAAATTATAATGTTTCCGCTAGCGGATTTTATGCTATCCAACAAGATTACAATTTAGTTGTCACCCACAAAAAAGTCACCGAAAACTTCGTTGATGCCACGGGCGCCAAAATCACACCGCCAACAGGTTTCACGCAAGGGCAACAAACAAGGATTACGAGCAATGACTTCACGTACACCAGTGCCAAAGCCTTGCCAGATACGTACAAGGCAGGCGGCAAGACCTATAAATTCAAAGGCTGGTACAAAGGCACGGACAAAACAGCCCTGAAAACCACGAAAACACCAAGTTATGCCGTCACTTACGATGACCAAGACGACATGACAGCGGTTTATGAAGTGGACACAGGTAAAGATTACAATTTTCCAAGTAAGACTGTGAATTTCCAATTTATCGATGAAGCAGGGACGATTATATCGCCAACGCCGTTTACAATTACAACCGATTTACAACAAGAAATTAATTCCACTTATACGAAGCTTGGATCGATTACTGGGATCAATTCAGGAAATACCAAACGAGTGACGATTCCTGCCAAAACGATTAGAGCAGATGTATCTTTAGGTGGTGTGAATAATTATGGAACAACCAATACAAGAATCACTATTCCAAAATTTTATGAAAATATCTCTGTCTATACAGGAAGTGCTTATACACAAGCTACGTTGAATCGTTATTCAACTGCAGATAATACATTAATCGGTAACCCAACCAGTAATGCGCCATTGTATTACGGACTAAACAAAATGACAACGACACAATTTAAAGTGAGTGAGTATGATTCGACTACTACAATTCCAGAACAATCGGAGTATCTGTATAATCGATTGTATGTATCAGGTGCATCCCGTTTATTTAATTCTTACGTTACGCCAGTAGGGACGATTTACTATCAGTTAACCAATCGCAAGGTCACCGAAAACTTCGTCGATGCCAGCGGTGCTAAAATTACACCACCAACAGGCTTTACCCAAGGCAACAAAGTAGTGATTGATAGTGAGAACTTCACCTACACCAGTGCCAAAGCCTTGCCAGATACCTACACAGTAGGGGACAAAAACTACAAGTTCAAAGGTTGGTACAAAGGCACTGATCAAACCAAAATGAAAACGACGAAAACACCAAGTTATGCCGTCACTTACGATGACAAAGATGATATGACGGCGGTTTATGAAGAAGTCCAAGAAATCACTGTTCACCCAGGATTCTACGCAGAGTTTGTCGATGAACAAGGTCAAGCGTTCACGAATCCACTTACGCTTTCTGGAAACTATACAGAATTTTTCAGAAAAACCGCCACTAGTCCCTTTGAAGCAACAGGTTCGCTTTACCCAATGGTGGGAAGTAAAGAGGCGACCGTTGCTAATCGCTATAAAGTAGAAACAAAGCAAAACGTCTTGATTCCTAATGATTATGAACTTTTTTCTGATCTACCAACAGGTGTTTTAAATAAAGGTTTTGCGTTGAACAACTTTGATATTACGAATGAATTGAAGTATGTTGACAAAGTGGAAGCAACAACGAAAACCATTACGTTGTACGACTACGAGACCATTAGTGACATTGGCACCAACCTTCTATCGGATTCAGCAACGACTAGTTTTACTAGTTTTGAAACAGTGTTTAACAGAGAGACGAACAATACTTTTTCTGTTAAGGCAAGGTGGGGCCAATCAGGACTAACAAGAGATATCCTTCCTAGTCTATTATTTCTAACTAGTGCAAACTCCCAACCAAGATTATTCGGTTTCGATGGAACTAGCGACTACAAGCAAACGATAAACTATAAAGTCACACGAAAACAAGTCACCGAAAACTTCGTTGATGCCGCGGGTGCTAAAATTACGCCACCGACAGGTTTCACGCAAGGGAAACAAACACCAATGACAAGTAACAGCTTCAAGTATACGGCGGCGAGAGCTTTGCCAGCTAGTTATTCAGCTGGTGGCAAAGCCTATACTTTCCAAGGTTGGTACAAAGGTAAAACCAAACCAAACACATTGACAACAAGTACGACGCCAACATATAACACAACCTTTGATGGCAATGACGACATGACGGCAGTGTATAAAGAGGAAGTGGCAAAAGCGAGTGTTACTTTAACACGCACTACAGCTGAAACAGTGACTAGCGGCGGCAACGTCACATGGCGTGCTACGATTACTAATACAAGCCAAGCACCATTAACTACGGCGACCATCAAGAAATCAACGGCTTGGACAACTGGCTTAGCAGCACCAACTGCCATGATCGTTACACCAGTTGGCGGCACGGCGAAAACCGTCCCAGTCACAGCGACTACTTGGACTAATGGCGTTAGCTTAGGGGTTAACATTCCAGTGGGTAAATCTGCCACGGTTCAGTTCACTACCAAAGCGACGGGGACAGCGGGGCAAGTCTTGCGTGCAGGGATTACCACCAGTGGGAATTACAGTGGCATTTCTGCTTCGGCAACTGTTCGTGTGAAAGACAATGATCAGGCGATTGTAACACCAACGGCTGAAGGCTTCATCAGTGTCCCAACTTTCAATTTTGGTCAGATAGGGATTGCAGGAAACACACAACAGCATGGACTGAAGAAAGCCGCTGATTACTACGGCAACGGTACACGCAATCCCTATCTGCGAATTAAGAAAACTCAACCGAATTGGAGCTTAACGGCACAACTGTCCCAACCAAAATCAGCTACAGACAGCTTGCCAACAGCGACTCGCCTATTATTAGGCACGGCTCCTGTTTCAAGTTTCTCCAATTACAATCAACCAACGGAGTTGAAAAACATGATTGGCACCACGACTGCCATTAACTTAACGGCAAATAACACGGCTACGAACATCGTTGCCAACCAACAATTTACTGGCAGTAATGTCTATCAACTAGACTTCGCATTTGATAATATCAAATTAGAAGTACCAGCTAGTCAAGGCATGACTGGTCAACAATACCAAGCTGCAGTCACGTGGAATTTAGTGACTGGCCCATAAAAATAAAAATGCCCGAGCCTTGAAATAGGAGGCTCGGGCATCTTTTATTGATGGTCTTTTTAAGGTCGTTGTGCTATAATGGTAATGAGAAGAGAGATATGCGACAACATAGCTCTCTAGTGTAGAGCCGTTACTAACGGTGACAAAATTTTAAAGATTTTGAAATGACCGTCTAACTAGGCAAAGTTAAACAGCGGTCATTTCTTTTTGTCTTCTTTAAGCAATTTCACAATCAGTGCAATCAAAGCAATGGTAAACATACCAAACCCTAGGATCGTCTGAATTGTCTCATATGCTGACAAAAGACCTACTCCTTTCATAGATTTCAGTACTTACATTCATAAGCACCACCACCGAAAGGGGAAAGCATCTGCTCCTACGCTTCTCACTTCGTTGCGATTCTCGTCGCAAAGCGCATGTTCCTGTGCGCTTGCCTCCGTGTTAACTTATCTACACTTAGATTATACCATGTAAAACAAAAAAATAATTAGTTTCCAATATATTTTTTTAGGCAATTGTACTATAATGGTAATGAAAAGAGAGCTATGCGCTAACATACCTCTCTGATGTAGAGCCGTTACTAACGGTGACAAAAATTAATATTTTTGAAATGACCGTCTAACTAGCCAAAGTAAGCAGCGCCCCTTTCATTAAGGGGCGCTGCTTTTTAGTCGTTATTGCGATTGTTCAGTGTCTTTTGTAGAGAGGTTCATTTGTTCTTTGATGGCATTTTCGACACGTTGGCGTTCGCTTTCTTCAACCAGCTGATAAGAAATACCTTCAATTCCTGTCACGCCATCGCCAGTATAATCGTAGCCTTTCAATTGATCGGTTTCGATTGTTTTTAGTGCGGGGGTGTATTTTTTTAGCATTGCCATCATTTGGTCAAAGGACAAGTCGGTTTCGCCATGCTCGCCGATTACGTCCAGAATTTCTTGATATTTTAGCAAGCTGTTAAAAGAAAGTAGCTTGTTGGTTAATTCGATTAAAACTTCTCGTTGGCGGCGTTGGCGACCATAGTCGCCTTCAGGGTCTTCGTAACGCATACGCGCGTATTGTAAAGCTTCCCAGCCACCTAAATGCTGTTTGCCTTTCGGATAATGAATCCCTTCAGCATCAAAAGCAAAGGCATTGTCAACAGTGACGCCACCCACCGCATCGCCAAGGTCCTTCATAGCATCCATATCAATTGAAAAGTAATGATTGATTGGGATGTGTAAGACATTTTCAACCGTTTTGATTTGCATATCGGCACCACCGAAAACGTGGGCCGCATTGATTTTATTGTATTCGCCATTGGTGCCAGCCATTTCCACATAGTAGTCACGCGGGATGCTGGTGATGGTAGTTTTTTGTAATTGATTATTCACTGTAACCACCATTAAGGCGTTGGAGCGGTAATCGGTTTTGCGTTTTGAGTCATTCGCAATCCCCATAATTAAGAAACTAACCGGTTCTCCTTTGGCTAAATCGGGACTCTTCGTGGAAGATTTTCTTGGTTTATACATGGTGTTCGCTGTTTTTTGCAAATTGCGATACATGCTGACCCCGTAAGCGGAAACAGAAAGTGTGCCTAAAAATAAAAGGGTTAAACTGAAGACCACGAATAAACTTTTTCTTTTACGAGAATGGCGGCGCCGGCGTTGTGTCGGTACTTCTGCTTCCTCTGGTTCAGGTGCCAGCAAATAACGTTGAACAATTTGAAATGAAAAGTTGATCCAGCTATAACTTAGGAGCATCCCAGCGATGACATCACTAGGATAATGAACGCGTAAGATTAAGCGACCTAACACAATCAAAACTAAATAAGTGAGTAAGAAAATTTTGATTCCTTTGGTTTTTTCGACATGAAGATAGGCCAAAATGATCAAAATCGTACAGACCAGCGCCATTGCTAATAATGAATGTCCGCTGGGAAAGCTAGCAGAGCTTCGATCAGCTAAAGCACCTAGGTTTGGTCGAGCCCGACCCACCACATGTTTAAAAACGCTCCCTAAAAAGCCGACAGCTAATAGGTTACTGACAGCCCAAAAGGCTAGGATTTTTTCTTTTTTGCGTAAAAGGTAAACCATCAATAATAAGAAGAATAGCAGCATTGGTCCAATCGTGGCAGTTTTTGCTAACAGATTGACCGCTGTTAAAAGTGGGGCATTTAATTGCCATTTGATGTGATAAATAGCTTCGTCCATTTGTTGAAACCAATTTGGACTAGCCGCCACTAACAAAGTGAGGAAAGTAAAACCAAGCGTTGTTAGGGCATAAAGTGGAAATTTTTTATTCGATGTTTGCATGAGAATCCCTTTCTTTTTCCCTTGAAAGAGTAGACTAAGCCAGCATCGATCGTAAATAAGCGCTTGCGACTAAACAGGACACAGCAAGCCAATCGGTTCTCATCGTCTGAGCTTTAGCACTATCCAACGTAAAGATTTCTCTTAGCTATTTTTAGAAGAGCCTTAATTCGACCATTCCTGTTTTACACATTGGTGTCTTTCGACATTTCTGCGCAATAGCCTATGTTTGGATAGGAGCCTCACCTAACAAGGTTATTTTATCTAACGCTAGAAGTATAGAATTTATGCAGCGGTTCTCACAATGAAGTTTAAGAAAATTTATTGTTTTTTAAATAAATTTAAAGGTGTGGGGAAGTGAAGCAGTTAAAAAAAACAGTACTTGAGCATTCTAAAAAAAGAGTGGGCAAGGCTGTTCTCGGTTAATCGCTATAAATAGTAGGTGTTCAATAATGATAAATTAAAAAACAAACATTTTTTATAAGAGTGCTATAAGTTTTTCTCAGTAAAAAAGGCGGACAGTTGCTATTGAATTGCTAGTTCATTTAAAATAAATATGTCGACAATAATTGTGCACAAAGTTGATGGTCGCTATCGAAAAAGTAAAAATGATGTTGTGGAGATTTTACGTTTCAGTTGATTAAGATTACATGTTTTTTGAAGGGTTTTGCTTATAAGGGAGCGATATACATGAAAAAAATGATGTTATTCATAATTGCAGTAGGCGCAACGATGATCAGTGTTTTTGCTTTAGGAGATGCACAGCAGAGTTATGCACACGGCTATGTTGATAGCCCAGTCAGTCGAGTCAAAAATGCGGAAGCAAACGGATTTGGATGGGGGCCTGGTCAAGACAGCTCACAGCCAGAAATTATCACGACACCCCAAGGAATTGAAGCGCCAACTAAATTATTAGACACGGGTCAATTAAATGGAAGGTTGCCTTCAGCTGGATTAGCAAGCTATTCCAAACTAGATGAACAAACAGCCACTCGTTGGGTAAAAAGTAATATAACAACAGGAGAGAATAATTTTAAATGGGTGATGACGGCAAAACATAAGACCAATCGTTTTAGATACTATATGACGAAACCTGGATGGAATCCTAATGCACCATTAACGATGGACGAAATGGAACTGATTGGCATAGTAGGGCAACCAATCGGTCAAGATTTACCTCCTGGTCAAGGATTTATGGTCAATGATACAGAAACACACAGAATAAATATTCCCGCTGATAGGAAAGGATACCATGTTATTTATGCCGTTTGGGATATCAATGACACGATTAATTCATTTTATCAAGCGATAGATGTTAATGTTCAATAATCAGGTATCAAGATAATGCGGCTGAGACAAAAGTGTTTAGCGCCAAGAACCAAGTAGGTCCTGTTCATCATCAAATCACTACGTTCTTCGTGATTCTCAACATTTGGAAGGATTAAGGTACGCCGAACACTTGTGTGAGAAAGTCAATTTTGGCTTATTTTCGAAGGGGCTGCTTTTGTTCAGCTGATTATTTTCAGAAGTAGAAAGTGGGACATCAGTCAAAACGACTGATGTCCCGCTTTCTTTTTTCTAAATTTCCCTACTTATCCTCGATGCCATTCACCAATCTGGTCCAAACTAATTTCCCCAGAAGACAACGTTTTGGCCGTGCCATCAGGCAACTGGACAATCAATTCTCCATTTCCATTAATGGTTGTCGCAACGCCGCGGAAGTCTTGCCCGTTTTGGGTAAAAGCGACGTCTTTGCCAATCACAAAGGAGCGTTGTCGGTATTCTTCTAAAAAGTCTTTCGTTGAACGTTCGTCTAAAATTTGATAAAAATGATTCCAAATGTTGGCGACTAATTCATTTCGCGTCGCCGTCGGTTCACCATCTGGGAAAAGGGAAGTCACTTTCTGCCGAATGTCCTCAGGAAATTCGGTTTCTGTAATTGAAAAATTAATCCCCATGCCGATGATGACATTGGAAATCTGCCCTGTTTCCACATTGCTCATGGCTTCCGACAAAATCCCGCAAACTTTTTTGCCATTTAAATATAGGTCGTTGACCCATTTAATTTCTGTGTGAACGCCTGCCAGAGCATCCATTGCTCGAGCGACCGCTACGGCCATAATCACAGTATATTGGGCGATTTCTTCAAAATTTTGGTTCGGTTGAAGCACCATGCTCATGTAAATCCCTTTACCTGGCGTAGCGAAAAATGGTCGGCCGAACCTGCCCCGCGGCATTTCTTGCATGTCAGCAACAATCAAAGTATTGTCGGGCGTCTGGTCTAAAATCGCCCGCTTAGCATCGGTCATGGTAGATTCAGATGTTTCTAGGACGGTAATTGTTAAAGGCGGCGTTTGGGGCCATAATGCCAACTGAATGCCTTCTGCAGAAAGGACATCTGATTTCTCAAGGCGATACCCCTTATTTTGCACGCTAGTAATTTGATAGCCATCTTTTTTCAATTCATTAATCGCTTTCCAAATAGCTGTGCGAGATAAGGACAGACGTTGTGCCATCTCTTCGCCCGAAAGGAATGCGGGCGTTTGTTTCATCAATAAAGTTAGGACTTGGCTTTTTGTCGACATATTTTTTCCTCCGATTCGTTATGCTTATTGTAGCGGAAAGGAAAAGGCTTGGTCAACTAGTGAAAAAATCCATCTTAGGATGGAGGAAAATGAAGCAGGCGTTTGCTATACTTGTTTTATTGAGAAGGAGTGAGGGGAATGGAAAAGCAACAATATGTTTGTGAGAAATGTGGCAACATGCACTATGTGTCGGACCAATTTCAGGCAACAGGTGGGAACTTTGCGAAAATTTTTGATGTTCAAAATAAAAAATTTATTACAATTAGCTGTACCCAATGCGGCTACACCGAACTTTACCGCAGCCAAACAAGCGGCGGCATGAATGTCCTAGACTTTTTATTAGGTGGCGGTTAGTCAAAAACGAATGCATCTTTGCATTCGTTTTTTTGTGTGAAGAGGAAGATAGGGGAAAAGGAGGTCGGGACAGAAGCGTTTAACTCCGAGAAATAAGAAGGAATTTCCGAAAATTGTTCTTTAATTTTTGGAGACCAAGTAGGTACGATGATTTCATCTGTTCATGCTTCACAGTGAAACATCGCAACTCTTAGAGCTGTAGCTCTTTTGAAGGCTGTACTGTGACGAGACGCATGTCGAGAAAACACCTTAGAAGTTGTTGAGATCGGAGCAACGCGTAGTGTTGCTTCTGTTCCCGCCGTTTATCAGTTTTTGAGCGTGGAGCAAAAATCCAAAGTGATTTTTGTCCCACACGCATTATATAGTAAACTCAGTCACATTAAGTGTGATTTAAAATTCTTTCTATCATTGCAAAGGCATAGTATAATGAAGCGAAGGGAGTGATTTCATGCTAACAACTAAATCAAGAAGACAAGGAAACTCGGTCGTTTTAACTTTACCCACTGATAATGGTAAAAAACCAAAAGTCGACCAAGAATATATTGTGATGTATTCTGACGACGGTACAATTACATTAGTCCCTAAAATTCAGGATCCATTTAGTGAAGGTCCAGAAGGTGAGTATTATGAAAAAGATGAGTGGCATGATCTTGCACCTGAGGGGAGAGAACTTTTTTAATGAACGTTGAAAAGAAGTACATTCCCAAAAAAGGAGATATTGTATGGATTGATTTTGATCCTGCTGCAGGCAAAGAGATTCAGAAGAGACGGCCTGGTTTAGTCGTGTCAAGATATGAATTTAATCGGAAAACCATGTTTGCTGTGATTTGCCCGATTACTTCCACCATTAAAAATATTCCCACTCGATATACGTTGCCCGATGACATAGAAACCCATGGGCAAGTAGTGATCTCACAACTGAAATCTTTGGACTTCACTGAAAGAAAATTAAGTCAAATTGAGCATTTGCCATTAAAAGATATGGCGAAAATTGACCAAATAATTGAATATATTTTCTAGTTGTTGAAAAAATGCGTAATTATTTATTACGCATTTTTTCATTTAAACCCTTTATAAAAAAACTCCTTTTTATGAAAAAGAAAACCTTAAAGAAACCCTTGACTTTTCTAGACAAAGGTAGTAAAATCTATAGAGCAAAAACTATCTGAAAGTGACGAAGCAGGAGCGAAATATTGTCCGTTCCGGTTTTTTATAGGAAAACAAAAGTAGAAACGCCAGAAAATTTTTCGGAAGCATGTTCTATTTTTGGTTTTTTTTTGCTTAAAAACTGCAAAAAATGCTTTTTGTTACATATATTTAATATATGTAACGTAAATGTAATTTTTCGGATCGGTGTTTTGATAGACTTATAACTAGAGGGGTGAAGAGCTTGGCTGGACACGTAGTAAAATACGGAAAGCATCGCGAACGTAGAAGTTTCGCACGTATCAGTGAAGTATTGGAATTACCAAATTTAATTGAAATCCAAACAGACTCTTATCAATGGTTTTTAGATGAGGGACTTCGTGAAATGTTTGAAGACATTTTACCAATTGATGATTTCCAAGGAAACTTATCCTTAGAATTTGTTGACTATGAATTAAAAGAACCAAAGTACACAGTAGAAGAAGCCCGCGCACATGATGCCAACTATTCTGCGCCATTACATGTAACATTACGTTTAACCAACCGTGAAACAGGTGAAATTAAATCCCAAGAAGTCTTCTTCGGCGATTTCCCATTAATGACAGAAATGGGTACCTTCATCATCAACGGGGCAGAACGTGTTATCGTTTCCCAATTAGTTCGTTCTCCAGGTGTTTACTTCCATGGAAAAGTGGACAAAAACGGCAAAGAAGGTTTTGGCTCAACAGTCATTCCTAACCGTGGTGCATGGTTAGAAATGGAAACAGATGCGAAAGACATTTCTTATGTTCGGATTGACCGCACACGTAAAATTCCTTTAACTGTGTTAGTTCGTGCTTTAGGTTTCGGTTCAGATGATACCATCTTCGAAATTTTCGGCGACAGCGAAAGCTTACGCAACACAATTGAAAAAGATTTACACAAAAACGCAAGTGATTCTCGTACAGAAGAAGGCTTGAAAGACATTTATGAACGTCTTCGCCCAGGCGAACCAAAAACAGCAGATAGCTCACGTAGCTTGTTAACTGCACGTTTCTTTGATCCAAAACGTTATGATTTGGCAAACGTTGGTCGCTACAAAGTTAACAAAAAATTAGACTTAAAAACACGTCTCTTAAACTTAACCTTAGCTGAAACGCTAGTTGATCCAGAAACTGGTGAAATCATTGTCGAAAAAGGCACGGTTTTAACACACCAAATCATGGAAACATTAGGCGAATACATTGACAACGGCTTAAACAGCGTAACTTACTATCCAAGTGAAGATGCGGTAGTAACCGAACCAATGACAATCCAAGTGATTCAAGTTCTTTCACCAAAAGATCCTGAACGTATCGTAAATGTGATTGGTAACGGATATCCAGACGACAGCGTAAAAACAGTTCGTCCAGCAGATATCGTTGCTTCAATGAGCTACTTCTTCAACTTAATGGAAGATATCGGCAATGTCGATGACATCGACCACTTAGGTAATCGTCGTATCCGTTCAGTAGGCGAATTATTACAAAACCAATTCCGTATTGGTTTAGCCCGTATGGAACGTGTGGTTCGTGAAAGAATGTCTATTCAAGACACAGAAACATTGACACCACAACAATTAATTAACATCCGTCCAGTGGTAGCAAGTATCAAAGAATTCTTTGGTTCTTCACAGTTATCACAGTTCATGGACCAAACAAACCCATTAGGTGAGTTAACCCATAAACGTCGTCTATCAGCCTTAGGGCCTGGTGGTTTGACTCGTGACCGTGCCGGTTATGAAGTTCGTGACGTTCACTACTCTCACTATGGTCGTATGTGTCCAATTGAAACGCCTGAGGGACCAAATATCGGGTTGATCAATAGTTTATCTAGTTATGCGAAAGTGAATAAATTTGGTTTCATCGAAACGCCTTATCGCCGTGTTGATCGTGCGACAGGCCGTGTTACTGATCAAGTAGATTACTTAACAGCAGACATCGAAGACCATTATATCGTAGCGCAAGCGAACTCACTTTTAAATGAAGATGGCACATTTGCCAATGATGTTGTTATGGCGCGTCTACAAAGTGAAAACTTAGAAGTTGCCGTAGACAAAGTTGACTACATGGACGTTTCACCAAAACAAGTAGTCGCAGTCGCAACAGCATGTATTCCTTTCTTAGAAAACGATGACTCCAACCGTGCCTTGATGGGTGCCAACATGCAGCGTCAAGCGGTGCCATTAATTCAACCACGCTCTCCGTGGGTAGGTACAGGGATGGAATATAAATCAGCCCATGACTCAGGTGCTGCTCTACTATGTAAACATGACGGTGTCGTAGAATTCGTCGATGCCAAAGAAATTCGCGTTCGTCGCGACAATGGCGCATTAGACAAATATATGGTTACAAAATTCCGTCGTTCTAACTCAGGAACAAGCTACAACCAACGCCCAATTGTTCACTTAGGTGAAAAAGTTGAAAAAGGTGATACTTTAGCGGATGGACCTTCTATGGAAGAAGGCGAAATGGCTTTAGGGCAAAACGTCTTAGTTGCCTTCATGACATGGGAAGGTTACAACTACGAGGATGCCATTATCATGAGCCGTCGTTTAGTTAAAGACGATGTCTACACTTCTGTGCATATTGAAGAATATGAATCAGAAGCACGTGATACAAAATTAGGACCTGAAGAAATTACCCGTGAAATTCCAAACGTTGGGGAAGATGCGTTGAAAGACTTAGACGAAATGGGGATTATCCGCATTGGTGCTGAAGTTCAAGATGGCGACTTACTAGTTGGGAAAGTCACACCTAAAGGGGTTACAGAATTATCTGCAGAAGAACGTTTATTACACGCAATCTTCGGGGAAAAAGCCCGCGAAGTTCGTGATACGTCTCTCCGTGTACCTCACGGTGGCGGCGGTATCGTTCATGATGTGAAAATCTTTACTCGTGAAGCTGGCGATGAATTATCACCAGGTGTCAACATGTTAGTTCGTGTCTATATCGTTCAAAAACGTAAAATTCACGAAGGAGATAAAATGGCGGGACGTCACGGAAATAAAGGGGTTGTTTCCCGTATTATGCCGGAAGAAGATATGCCATTCTTACCTGACGGAACACCTGTTGATATCATGTTGAACCCATTAGGGGTACCTTCTCGTATGAATATCGGACAAGTACTTGAATTACATTTAGGTATGGCTGCTCGCCAATTAGGTATTCACGTCGCAACACCTGTTTTCGATGGGGCAACCGATGAAGACGTTTGGGAAACTGTTCGTGAAGCTGGTATGGCTAGCGATGCTAAAACAGTTCTTTACGATGGACGTACAGGTGAACCATTTGATAACCGTATTTCCGTTGGTGTCATGTATATGATTAAATTAGCCCACATGGTTGATGACAAATTGCATGCTCGTTCAATCGGACCTTACTCTCTTGTTACGCAACAACCGTTGGGTGGTAAAGCTCAATTCGGTGGACAACGTTTCGGGGAAATGGAAGTTTGGGCACTGGAAGCTTACGGTGCTGCTTACACATTACAAGAAATCTTAACTTACAAATCTGATGACGTTGTCGGACGTGTGAAAACATACGAAGCCATCGTTAAAGGTGAACCAATTCCAAAACCAGGTGTGCCTGAATCATTCCGAGTATTAGTGAAAGAATTACAATCACTTGGTTTAGACATGCGTGTCTTGGACATTGAGGAAGCTGAGATTGAGTTACGCGATATGGACGATGACGATGATGATTTAATCACCGTTGACGCACTAACCAAATTTGCGGAACAACAATCAGCGAAACAGCTGGAAAAAGAAGCAGAATCAGTCGTGAAAGAAGAAGCACAAGACGTTGTTCAAGAAATTGAAACAGCCGAAGACAGAGACTAATTTGTCGCTACCACTCTGATGAGTTGATTCAACTGCGACTTTGTTGCAACTGCGCAAGCCATTACTTGTTCCAAGTGTCGTCAGACCTTCTTTCAAGTGATGCTTGCCATTTGCTAACAAGTTGCTGACTCAGCTTCTCTAAATAAGGAAATGGAGGGAATTCCTTTTGATCGATGTAAATAAATTCGAAAGTATGCAAATAGGGCTTGCTTCACCAGAAAAGATCAGAAGCTGGTCTTATGGGGAAGTTAAAAAACCCGAAACAATTAACTACCGTACATTAAAACCCGAACGTGAAGGGTTATTCTGTGAACGCATTTTTGGTCCAACCAAAGACTGGGAATGTGCTTGTGGTAAATATAAACGTATCCGTTATAAAGGTATTGTCTGTGACCGTTGTGGCGTTGAAGTCACTCGTTCAAAAGTACGTCGTGAACGTATGGGACATATTGAATTAGCCGCACCAGTTTCACATATCTGGTACTTTAAAGGAATTCCATCTCGGATGGGTCTTGTTTTAGACATGAGCCCTCGTGCATTGGAAGAAGTCATTTATTTTGCTTCATACGTTGTCATCGAACCAGGTGACACAACATTAGAGAAAAAACAATTGTTAACGGAACGCGAATATCGTGAAAAACGTGAACAATATGGCCAAGCCTTCAAAGCTGCTATGGGTGCCGAAGCCGTGAAACAATTATTAGATAACGTCGATTTAGATGGCGAAGTTGCGCAATTAAAAGAAGAATTGAAAACAGCTTCTGGTCAAAAACGGACACGTGCCATCCGTCGTTTAGACATCTTAGAAGCCTTCCGTGCTTCTGGTAACCAACCAAGCTGGATGGTAATGGATGTTATCCCAGTTATTCCACCAGATTTACGTCCGATGGTTCAATTGGAAGGTGGTCGTTTTGCAACAAGTGACTTAAACGACTTATACCGCCGTGTTATCAACCGTAACAACCGTCTAAAACGTTTATTAGACTTAAATGCGCCAAGCATCATTGTTCAAAACGAAAAACGGATGTTACAAGAAGCGGTCGATGCTTTAATCGATAATGGTCGTCGTGGTCGTCCAGTTACTGGACCAGGTAACCGTCCATTGAAATCTCTTTCTCACATGTTGAAAGGGAAACAAGGTCGTTTCCGTCAAAACTTACTAGGTAAACGTGTTGACTATTCTGGTCGTTCCGTAATCGTCGTTGGTCCGTTCTTAAAAATGTACCAATGTGGTTTACCAAAAGAAATGGCGATTGAATTATTCAAACCATTTGTAATGCGTGAATTAGTACAACGTGAAATTGCGACAAACATTAAAAATGCGAAACGTAAAATCGAACGTGGCGAAGATGAAGTTTGGGATATCTTAGAAGAAGTTATCCAAGAACACCCAGTTTTACTTAACCGGGCACCTACGTTGCATAGATTAGGGATCCAAGCTTTCGAACCTGTTCTTGTTGAAGGTCGTGCGATTCGTCTTCACCCATTAGTTTGTGAAGCCTACAATGCCGATTTCGATGGAGACCAAATGGCGGTTCACGTGCCTCTAAATGAAGAAGCACAAGCAGAAGCTCGTATGTTAATGCTTGCTGCCCAAAATATCTTGAACCCGAAAGATGGTAAACCAGTTGTTACACCATCTCAAGATATGGTCTTAGGTAACTACTACCTAACAATGGAAGAAGAAGGCCGTGAAGGGGAAGGCATGATCTTCCGCGACATGAACGAAGCTGTTTTAGCATGGCAAAATGGCTACGTGCATTTACACTCACGGATTGGGGTTCAAACAACACTTTTAGGTGACAAACCATTTACTGATTGGCAAAAAGAACGAATCTTAATCACCACAGTTGGTAAGATCATCTTTAACGAAATCATGCCTGTTGAGTTCCCTTACTTGAACGAACCAACAGACTATAACTTAACTGTTCAAACACCAGATAAATACTTCGTAGAAGCTGGTACAGACATTCCTGCACACATTAAAGAGCAAGAATTAGTGTTACCATTCAAGAAGAAAAATCTTGGAAATATCATTGCTGAAGTCTTCAAGAGATTCCACATTACGGAAACCTCTAAAATGCTTGACCGCATGAAAGACTTAGGTTACAAACACTCAACTTATGCTGGGATGACGGTAGGGATTGCCGATATCATGGTTCTTCATGAAAAACAAGCAATCATTGATGCTGCCCACAAACAAGTTGAAACAATTACTAAACAATTCCGTCGTGGTTTAATTACTGATGACGAACGTTATGAACGTGTAATCGGCGTTTGGAACGGTGCCAAAGACGAAATCCAACAAAAACTGATCGAAAGTATGGAAGCTCGTAACCCAATCTTCATGATGTCTGACTCTGGAGCCCGTGGTAACATCTCCAACTTTACACAGTTAGCTGGTATGCGTGGTTTGATGGCCGCTCCGAATGGACGAATCATGGAATTACCAATCATCTCAAACTTCCGTGAAGGACTTTCTGTCTTAGAAATGTTTATCTCAACTCACGGGGCTCGTAAAGGGATGACCGATACGGCCTTGAAGACAGCCGATTCAGGTTACTTAACACGTCGTTTAGTTGACGTTGCCCAAGACGTAATCATTCGTGAAGACGACTGTGGCACTGACCGTGGTCTTGAAATCGAAGCAATTCGTGAAGGTAATGAAATTATCGAACCATTAGACGAACGTCTATTAGGTCGTTATACACGTAAATCAGTTGTTCATCCAGAAACTGGTGCAATCATCATTGGTGCGGATCAATTAATCACTGAAGATCTTGCAAGAGAAATCGTGGACGCTGGTATTGAAAAAGTAACCATCCGTTCTGTCTTTACATGTAACACAAAACATGGTGTATGTAAGCACTGTTACGGACGTAACTTGGCAACTGGTTCTGACGTTGAAGTCGGAGAAGCAGTTGGTACAATCGCCGCTCAATCAATCGGGGAACCTGGTACACAGTTAACCATGCGTACGTTCCATACCGGTGGGGTTGCCGGTGACGATATCACTCAAGGTTTACCTCGTATCCAAGAAATCTTTGAAGCACGTAATCCGAAAGGGCAAGCAGTGATTACAGAAGTAACCGGTGAAGTTATCGATATTTCTGAAGATCCTGCCACACGTCAAAAAGAAGTAACCATCAAAGGAAAAACAGATACACGTACCTATACTGTCCCTTACACTGCACGTATGAAAGTTGCTGAAGGCGACATCATCCACCGTGGTGCACCGTTGACAGAAGGTTCAATTGATCCAAAACAATTATTACAAGTTCGTGATGTTTTATCTGTTGAAAACTACCTATTACGTGAAGTACAACGTGTTTACCGTATGCAAGGGGTAGAAATCGGCGACAAACATATCGAAGTAATGGTTCGTCAAATGTTACGTAAAATCCGCGTAATGGATCCAGGTGACACTGAAATCCTTCCAGGAACATTAATGGACATCGCAGAATTTAAAGACCGTAACTACGACACATTAGTTGCTGGTGGCGTCCCTGCTACTAGTCGTCCAGTTTTACTTGGTATTACCAAAGCGTCATTGGAAACAAACAGCTTCTTATCTGCTGCATCCTTCCAAGAAACAACACGCGTGTTAACAGATGCTGCTATCCGTGGCAAAAAAGATCCATTACTTGGATTGAAAGAAAATGTTATCATTGGTAAAATCATCCCAGCTGGTACTGGTATGGCTCGTTACCGTAACATGGAACCAAAAGAAGTTGGCGTAGCTAGCGAAAACGTTTATAGTATTTCAGACATCGAAGCACAAATGGCTGCTGAAGATGCGATGAAAAACATCAATAAATAAACCCTAAAAAGCCGTAAGGAGCATGCTCCTTGCGGCTTTTTTTATTTGCTATAACCAACTGATTGTGAGTAAGCCCAAACTTAAAAAGGGGACAAAAGGAAGTTTCTGTTCAACTGGATACCCCAAAAAATTACAGCTGTAGCCATAGATTAGGCCATAACTACTGGCAAAAAATAGTAGCATCAGCAACTGAGGTACCTGTAAAAAACAGCCCCACAAACCCAGTAACAAAAGATCCCCTCGCCCCATGGCTTCCGGAAAATAATGTAAGACGGCTCGGAAAAAACAAAAACAAAAAAGACCAGTCAGTAAGTAAAACGAATGCTGACCCGCCACTTTCAGTAAGCAAAGCACAAAAAAACTAGGATAAAGAATCTTCGGTTCAACCACTAAATACCAGTAATCAATCAAGGATAATGTGAAAGCACTCGTCAGCCACCACCAGAGAATCAAAGCATCAATCGTCAGGCCAGCTGAAAAACAGCTTGCGGTTAACCCGCCCATGACAAGTTCTGCTAAAAGATAACTCTTAGCTACTGGCTGTTGACACTTTCGACAACGAAAGCGCTGCAGCAAAATCGAAACAACTGGAATTAATTCATAGAGTTGTAGAGGCTGGTGGCAACCTTGACAGTGGGAAGGGGGCCACCACAAAGAACGCCCTACTGGTAAGCGCTCCGCCACTAAGCATAAAAAAGAACCGAAACAGGCACCAATCAAAAAGAGACTCAAGAAAAACATAGGTTACCTCCTTAAAAATAAACTACGCTTTTTTTAAACTTTTTCGTTTGACTAGACAAATCTTTTTTTGTTAGGAATAATAAAAGAAACAAGAAATGAGGGAATCAAATGGAAAAATTAGCGATTGGTGTCGACGTTGGCACCACGCAAGCCAAAGCAGTGGCTTTTCAAGCAAATGGCACAGTCGTAGCTTCTAGCTATGTGCGTTATCCATTAATTCAAGAGACTGAAGGAATGGCGGAGCAAGACCCAGAGACGCTGTTCCAAGCTGTGGTGAACTGTATTCGAACCGTCACACAGCAAGTGAAGAATCAACCAATTGGGCTCATTTCTTTTGCTTCAGCGATGCATGGCTTAATTGCCATGGATGCGCAAGGACGCCCATTGACCCAAGTGATTACTTGGGCTGACACACGATCATCTGATTATGCGGAAGCGTTAAAAGAAACGCCAGCGGCCCAATTGTTTTATCAATTGACAGGCATGCCAGTTCATCCAATGGCGCCTTTATACAAGATTCGCTGGCTGCAGGAAAATCAGCCAGCCGTTGTGCAGAGCGCGGCCAAGTTTATTGGGATTAAGGACTACATTTTTTACCGTTTCTTTGGCGAATACTGGACAGATTATAGTAGTGCTTCGGGGATGGGTTTATTTAATATTCACACGCGGCAATGGGAATCGTCGATTTTAGCGTATTTATCTATTGAGGAGGAACAGTTGCCAAAAGTTGCCCCGTCAACGTTCATTTTTCCAGCATTAGCGCCTTCTTGGCAAGAGATGCTTGGTGTTGAGGAGGAAACGGTTTTAGTTCTTGGTGGCGCGGATGGTCCATTGTCTAATTTAGGTTTGGGAGCGCTAGGAATGGGTGTAGCGACTTTGACCGTTGGTACGAGCGGCGCACTTCGGTATATTGTCGAGGAACCTTTTTTGCATCCGCAAGGTGAAACGTTTTGTTTTGCTCTAGATGAACAGCACTGGGTGATTGGTGGCGCAAGTAGTAATGGTGCAGTTGCGTTAGATTGGGCGAGCCAAACGATTTTTGCAGAAGAACGTCAGCAAGCTATCCAAAACGGGACCAATCTCTATGACCCAATTATGGCCAAAATTGCAACCGTGCCAGCTGGGGCAAATGGCTTACTGTTTCATCCTTATTTGCTAGGTGAACGAGCGCCGTTGTGGAATGCAGAGGCGAGCGCAAGTTTTATTGGCTTGCGCAAAAATCACCATGCCGGACATTTAGCTCGAGCGGTGGTGGAAGGAATCTGTTTCAATTTAAAAACTATTTTAGAGGATTTGAAACAACTCGGTGGACCCGTTCAGGAGATTCGGGCGACAGGCGGCTTTGCTGATTCCCCTGTGTTCCGTCAAATCATGGCTGATGTGCTGGGAGAAACGTTATCGTTCACTGATAGTACCGAAGCTTCGGCATTAGGCGCTGTTTTGCTAGGTTGGCAAGGCTTAGGGCAGTTACCAAATTTACAAGCAGCGGCACAACAGGTGCTGATTCATGAAACGGTCACGCCACGAGCAGATCAACTGCTATCTTATCAAAAACTGTATCCTGTTTTTCAAGAAACCCAACAAGTTTTAGCACAAAGTTATCAAAAATTAGCAGAATTCCGCAAATAATTGATAGTAAATAGCTTTGACAAATGGCTGAGAAGTTGCTTAACTAGAAGAGAGACGAAGACTTGAGGAAATGAGGATGAGGAATGAAGAAACAGCTACTACCACTATTTCTGTTATTCATTGGGGCGTTAGCAAGCTGCAGTGCACCGTCTCGTTCCGGCGAAAAAGCAGCGCAACAGTTGGTAGATTACTTTATTTATCAAGAAAAGCCAGCGACATTCTCTCAAACTTTTCGTGAACCGAAAGTCTTAGCGGAGCATTTGCAGACGAGCCGTCAACAGTTCCAGAAGCAGTTTTTCAATAGCTTAAAAGAAATGAACGCTGAAGTCACCGAGACTGAAGCCCAGAAGCTTAGCACAGAATTACTGGCTCAAGTGAAGAAAAAAGCGTCATATCAACTAGTAGCCACAAAAGAATTGAATGGGCAAGCGACAATCACTTTTCAGATTAAGGGCTTAGATTTTGTGACGGCGATTGAAGATACAACCACTGCTCTTCTTCAGCAAACGCAACAGGCGACACAAGCGCTAGACATGCAGCACACGTTAGACGTTTTAAAAAAAGAAATCCAACAAATCAATGTCAGCCATGAGCCAGTTGAACTGCCATTAACGGTTAAGCAAGTAGAAGGACAATGGTACTTGCCGGCAGCGGAGCAACTGAGACTGAATCAGTTTTTTTTAGCTTTCGTCACAGGAAAAGAAGATACTGACCAGTTGACAGAGGCACTCGACACGATCCTCACTCAAGCGGAACAAAAAGTCGTCACTGCGGATGAAAAAACAGCGATTTCAGGAAATTAATTAGATTCTTAATTGTAATTATTATAATTTGATAATAATTTTAAAAAAGAAAGGTTTTCAGTGTACTTTTTTCACAATTCATATTACACTAAGAGTGTAGAAATAATATTTAGGAGGATGACAAAGAATGAAATTTGAAAAAACAAAAGAAATTTTGAACCAACTCGTTGCAGATTTAAGCCAATTTTCCGTGGTAATTCATCAAACACATTGGTATATGCGTGGACCTGAATTTTTAACACTTCACCCACAAATGGATGAATACATGGATCAAATCAATGAGCAATTAGATGTTGTTTCAGAACGTTTAATCACATTGGACGGCTCTCCATTCTCAACATTGCGTGAATTCGCAGAAAATACAAAAATTGAAGATGAAATTGGTAACTGGGACCGCACCATTCCAGAACGTATGGAAAAATTAGTAGCAGGCTACCGTTACTTAGCAGACCTTTACGCAAAAGGAATCGAAGTTTCTGGTGAAGAAGGCGACGACTGCACACAAGACATTTTCATCGCAAACAAAACAGACATCGAAAAAAATATTTGGATGTTACAAGCCAAACTTGGCAAAGCGCCTGGTATTGACGCATAATTTAAAACAACTCCCAAAGCCGCTGACGTTGACGTTGGCGGTTTTTTTCTGTTTAAAAGGCACGAAAAAATAAGTGAAAATCTATTTTCTGAAAGCGCAGAAAAACATTGACTTTATCAGTGATTGAAGGTAAAATATTAAATGGTATTGTTTGCCCCACAATGAGCCCCGGAAACTCAAGTGTATGTCAAACATCGAAAACAAAATTGGAGGAAAGAAACGTGCGTACAACATATATGGCCAAAGCTGGCGAAGTAGAACGTAAATGGTACGTAGTAGATGCAACAGATGTTCCTTTAGGACGTCTATCAGCAGTTGTTGCTTCTGTACTACGTGGTAAAAATAAACCAACATTCACACCACATGTGGATACTGGAGATTTCGTAATCGTAATTAACGCTGATAAAGTAAAATTAACAGGTAAAAAAGCTACAGACAAAATTTACTACCGTCACTCAATGTATCCTGGAGGATTAAAATCAGTGACAGCTGGTGAATTACGCGACAAAAACTCTCGCCGTCTTATCGAAACTTCTGTAAAAGGTATGCTACCTAAAAACACTTTAGGACGTAAACAATTTACTAAATTGAACGTATACGGTGGAGCTGAGCATCCACATGCTGCACAACAACCAGAAGTATTAGATATCACGAACTTAATTTAAGGAGGGAAATTCATTGGCACAAGTACAATATAGCGGCACAGGCCGTCGTAAAAATGCAGTTGCCCGCGTACGCTTAGTACCAGGTACTGGTAAAATTACTGTAAACAAAAAAGACGTAGAAGAATATATTCCACATGCTGACTTGCGTGAAGTTATCAACCAACCATTTGGCGTAACTGAAACAAAAGGCGCTTACGATGTAATCGTAAACGTAAACGGTGGTGGCTATGCTGGACAATCAGGAGCTATCCGTCACGGAATCGCTCGTGCATTGTTACAAGTAGATCCTGACTTCCGTTCTGCTTTAAAACGCGCTGGGTTACTTACTCGTGACGCACGTATGGTTGAACGTAAAAAACCAGGTCTTAAGAAAGCTCGTAAAGCTTCACAGTTCTCAAAACGTTAATCGTTGGTATATCAACGTTTATCAGACATTCAGTCGTTTTGGCTGGGTGTCTTTTTTTGACTTGGTGACGAGTTTGGTAACGAGTGTTTGGAGATTGGATTTTGATTTTGGTGGGATGTCGTTACCATTTGATATTTTTCGTAACCATTTTCTCTTTTCGCTTTGAGATTTCCTAAGACATGGCTCCTTATAGTTCTGTATTTCTGATTTCTTCAAGTAACTTCATGGTCTCAACTTGTTTATCTGACTTAGCGTGACCATAAACGTTGCGTGTAATATTGGATGTTTCGGCATGGCCCACAAGTGATTTGATAACTAATTCATCGATACCCTCGTTGAGAAGGTCAGAAACGAAGGTGTGGCGTAGTCCATGAGGAACAATATGTGGTAGACCATACTTCCTTTCTAGGGCATTGAGTTTATTGTTTAAATAGTCGGGATGGAGTGGTTGATTTAATTCGCCTTTTTGGGTGGTATAGGTGAAAAGCAATTGATGTTTTCCTGGGTGAATTCCAAACCTTGCCAAGTTATTACGTTGTTCTTCTTGCCAGCATTGGAGGAGGTGGCAGAGAGAATCGCTGATAGGGACAGTCCGGTAGCGGTAATTATTTTCATGCCTTTTTGTCGAACTCTCTTGCCAGTATTCTCGTCTATCACCAATTTATGGGTCATGGAGATGGTTTGTTGGTCAAAGTCAACATCAGACCATGCTAGTGGATAAATCTTTCCTTTTGCTGCTCCTAGATAGTAGGTCAAGGCTAGGAGAACGTATTCTTGCATTCCATAATGTTGTTTCGTAAGCTCTAGCGATTGTTTGACTACTTCCACCGGGTAATACTTTTTCTGCCGTCTCTCTTCCTTTTTACGTTTGAGTTCTTCGTTGACGGGCATTTCAAGAAAGTCGTAAGGGTTCTTCTCAATATATCCTTTAAGCAGCGCGTATTTCATGACTTGTTTAGTATAGGCAACGAGCTTTTTATAGCTTGCGTAAGGTTTCATGCCTTTTTCTTTATCACCGAAAGCCCAAATGATTTGTGTATCTTCTAATAAATCGTAACTGACGTTCTTAATTTTGGTCTTACCTAGGTAGGGAAGAATTTGCAAGCGAAAAGCAGATTCTGTTCTTTCCAGTGTTGTTGGTTCATGGTGGCGAGTAATGGTATATTTTTTTGCCCACCATGTCTTGTAGACTTCCTCGAAAGTGTAGTCTCCTTTTCGTTTCTTGATTTCCCCTTTTAACTTTTTTAGCTTTGCTTCCGCCTCCTCAATTTCAGCATCATGTTTACTATCCGCATAAGCGATATAGCGTGGGACATCTGATCCTATGTAAACATTTATCTTCCAACGTCCGTTTTCCATTTTTTGTATTGCCATAAGTTTCCTCACTTTCATTTTTGATAGGTAGCTTGTAGAGCAAGTACGTTCTTGCTCGCACTAAGTCTACCGCATGATGGTTTGTTATTCCGCTAGTTTAAATCAGGGTGGCTACGCATCCATTTATCTAATTCTCGTCTATCATAACGAATTGTGTTAAAGATACGAATTTCAGGTAACCCATAAAATTTCACCCATGAAGATAAGGTATTGTGAGCAATACCAAGATATTCAGCGGCTTCTTTTTTGTTTAGATAAGGATGATTCCCTTCATAACTAGCTTTGGCATTTTCGATGCCGTTTAAAACTGCTGCCATTACATTTTGCATAATCGCTTCTCGTTCTTCGTGTGCTAACATCACTTTCAACTTTCCAATCGCTTGCTATTACTGGTTTTCTGCCACTTTTTTGGCGGATTTGGTGAAATCTATCCCCATGTTATCAATTGGGGGTTTCTGGGTGAGGAAGGAGACCTGCCTCACCCACCGTTCCCGTCGGAGGAGACCTCCTATGGTCACTACGCCACTGCTGTTCGCTCGGGCTTGTATGCCCTCGCCCCAAGGAAACCTTGGTCAGGTGGCGTTATAATTTTGCGTGGTATTTCCGCTTCATTCAATTGTCAAAGTACTGAAATTTGTCGGCCGAGTATTCCCGAATTAAAGTGCCTCTGAAATTTTTGACGAATTATGACGGAAAATGTTATCATGGAGTATCAAGAAATGGAAATGAGCAAAAAGATGTTCAAACAAATTACAGACAAAGATAAAGCAATTGGTAGAAATATCAAAAATATTCGTTTAGATAGAGGAATGACACAAGAGGAATTTTCCAAGTTGTTTGATCCATCCCCTGGTACAAGTGTGATTTCAAAGTGGGAACGTGGGGCTACAGTCCCCAGTCCCCAACGCTTGAAACGACTAGCTGAAATTGCAGAAACGACAGTGGAGGAAATTCTCACTCCACCATCACAGAATCAATACACTGGGGCTCTCGCGAATGTTATGGCTTATTACGAGGATAATAAGAGTGAGATACCAAATGATTTAACTAATGCATATTTGTTACAGAAAATTTTTGTTCGATATTTACAAATTGCAAAGTCAAAAGACAAAGAGTATTTGACCGCCTTCGAGGATTTGCTTCACGCTCTGGACCAAGGAACGAGTCGAGAATATTTTGAAATGTTTGGGAAGAACCACCAAGCTGCTAGAGAAGCGATTGAGGAGACAGTGGTGCAGTCGCTAGCTAAATTAGAGATTGGAATTGAAATGAAAAAATGGTAACCTTTATTTATAAGCAATCATATTTTCTGGACTATTCTGAATTAAACATATTTCTCAGTTCGGGCTGTGGAGAAAGCAGTTTTTTTAAGTGATGGTATAATTAGATTAAGATTGATTTGCTAGAAATTATATATTCCAGGAAATCGTCCTTTATTGAAGGTATGGGCGGTGTTAGCATGAGTGAAAATCTAGATTCGATAATTAACTTTATAAACGATAATTTTTTATATGGAAGCAGGCAAAGTATAAGAGTTATTGAAAATTTGCTATTCGAGTATCCAGTCTTTGATGATGAAAAAAAGCAAGTTTTCGATGAAATTGAGTCGCTTAATATTGAGCTGGTTTATTCAAAGCAGTCTTTAAGAGAACAGATAAAACAATTATTTGATTTGATTGGTGCAAAAAAGAGTGTGAATAAATCAAGCTTATTGTCTTGGTTTATGTCGAAGAATATTGGAAATGAGTTACAGGAAAAAATAACTGAGCAGTTAGTTAAGAACGGCTACGAAGTTATTGTAGACAAGCCGAAAAGCGAAAATGATGAATTTGATTTCCTTGATGATGATGATTACGATTTAGATGCTCTTTTAGATGATAGATTATTTCAAGAGGAAGTTGCAAGCTATCAAGATGTAATTGACAAGAGCAAAAATTTCGAGTATTTATCTGTCCTTCACTCCGATAGAGGGAAAGGGGACGTGGATAATGCATTATCAAATCTTGTTGAAGCTAATAGCAAACTTGTTTGGAAGATTGTAATGAAATACAAAACGTTTTCCACTGCTGGATTAGACGTTAATGATATGTATCAGGCAGGCGTTCAAGGGTTATTGAAGGCGGCAAAGAAATTTGACCTAAGTAAAGGAAATCAATTTTCAACTTATGCCACATGGTGGATTAGACAAGGGATTACTAGAGAAATATACGATCATGGAACGACTATCCGTATCCCTGTTCATATGAGAGAAAGGATTAATAAACTAGCAAGTATTCAGCGGGAATTTTGGCACGATTTTGGTAGGAATGCAACTGATAAGGAACTCTCGGAATTAATGAGTTTACCTGAAGAAAAAATAATCGAAGCAAAGCACAACATGGACTTAGCAAATCTAACAACAAGTCTAGATGTTCCAATTGGTGCTGAAGAAACGAGTTACCTAGGAGATTTCATTTCGGATGACAAGACTAATTCGCCAGGAGATGAAGTTGAAAGGGAAGCATTAAAGAGTGAAATTACTGAAATAATGGAAGATTGTTTGACACCACGAGAGATGAGGGTTTTGTCTCTCCGTTTTGGATTAGTGGATGGGAAAACGTACACTCTTGAGAATATAGGTGAATTAGAAAAAGTTACGAGAGAAAGAATACGACAGATTGAATCGAAGGCTCTTCGGAAGTTAAGAAGGAATCATATTTTAGAAAGGTTAAGAGATTTTTATGAGGATTGAACAGCAAATAAATAAAAAAATAGAAGAAATAACGGAAGGTGTGATAAGTCCAATTGTTATTTTGAGAGGGCTACCAAGTGCTGGGTTGGACAAAAAGGACAAATATTTTAGTTTTACTTTAGAAAATATCGATTTGCTTAACATAGATATTTATCGCGAACGAGTTACCGATGAGATTATAGATAATAGAGGCTTTAATTCAAGATATAAATGGATGACGATGGAGGAGTATTTCCTCTTTGCTGAACAGGCTAACATAAATAAAAATCCCATCGTGATTTTAGGAAACAATTTATATGATAAGCAATATCCCTATCAAGGGACTATATCGAATATCGAAAATGTGTACCATTATCTCTACTATCAAGAAGATAACGAGCTTGAACCAGATCAGGAAAAACTGCTAACGAACGTTTCACTCTTTTATGGGAAAATAGACTTTTCGAAAGAAAGCGGGAAGTACTATGTTACATATCCTGAATTAGGTGCAAAAGTAGAACAATACTATTTATTTGATGAAATACCTAAGGAAGTTGTTTTTAGCGAGGATATTCCGAAAAAAGACTTACTTCGAATTGAATTATCAGAAGATGAACTTCCATTTTTAGATATGGAAGAAAAAATTCTTGAAAATGATAGGGATCAGAATATACTTCTGGTCCTATCAGGAAATCCAGAAAGCTTGCCAAATAGATATCTGGAAAGGTTGAATATACTAGATAAAATTTCTAGCATAAATATATTTTTCGCGACTCAATCAATTAGAAGACAAGTAATTGAAAATGAAGAAGCTTATATTAAAGTTCTAAAAGATGTTTATGGATATGACACGTATCGAAATATATCATTCTATAAAAATATTGAAGAACACAACAAAGAGACAGTTGAAATATCGCAAGCTCAGATAATTGACGATATTGTGATTCAAGCGGAAAAAGCTATGCATGGGGAACCATTTCGTGACGTTTATATAACAGCGTCGACTGGTGCTGGGAAATCTGTAATGTTTCAGATTCCTGCACTTTATCTAGCAGAAAAGTATAAGGATGATAAACCTTTAACTTTGGTGATTTCTCCTTTGATTGGTTTGATGAATGATCAAGTTGATAATATGAGGCAAAGAGGTGTGAGGACTTCAGCGACAATCAATGGGAATACCCCACCATTTGAAAAGGAGAGAGTTCTAGAAAGAGTTCAAAAACAAGAAATCGATGTATTATATCTTTCACCTGAGACTCTTCAAGCTAGAAGTGACATAAAAATGCTGATTGGAGAACGTAATATAGGTGTAGTCATCATAGATGAAGCTCATATTGTTACGACATGGGGGAAATCATTTAGGGCTGATTATTGGTATCTTGGAATATACTTGGCAAAACTTAGAAAGGAATACAAATTCCCTATTGTTACTTTTACAGCAACAGCGATATATGGCGGTAAAGAAGATATGTACCTTGACACGAGAAATAGTCTAAATATGATTAGTCCAATCTCATATTTTGGAGATGTGAGGCGTGATGATATCTTAATGAAAGTCAAGAACAGTGAAAAAGAGCTAGACGTAGAGGGAAGGGACTATAGAAAGACTAAAAATACATTAGCGTTAAGGCATATTTTGAATGCCGAAAAAAAGGGACAAAAATCCCTTCTGTATTTTCCTACAGTGAGGTTGTTAATCGATTTTTATAATTTTATTACACAAAACGCTCCAGAGATGGCAGCGAAAACAGGTAAGTATTATGGTACGCTCCAAAAGGAAGAAAAAGATGAAGTTTTATCAGAATTCAAGAGGGGGGAGCTTCAGTTCGTATTGGCTACGAAGGCTTTTGGAATGGGAATTGATATCCCTGATATTACAAATGTCTATCATTATGCACCAACTGGAAATGTTGTCGATTACATTCAAGAAATTGGTCGTGCTGCTCGAGACCGTGAGAGAGTACCACATGGTTTTGGAGTAATTGACTTTTTACCTCGTGATATGAATGAAGTTAAACAATTGCATGGTATGTCCGCAATACGAAAGAATCAGATATTGGAAGTAATGCGAAAAGTACTCTCTGTCTATAAAGAAAAAGGCAATAATCGTAATTTAATTATTAGTCCCGAAGACTTTAAATATATCTTTGTTCAAAACAAGCGTGATGAAGACTCTTTGGATAACAAGGTAAAAACCGTTCTGCTGATGATAGAAAAAGACTTCTCCTCTCCAAATAAGTTAGGGTATTCGCCATTTGTGGCACGGCCACGGAGTTTATTTGGTAATGATTTGATTTTTGTAACGTCAGATGTAGAAAAAAATTTTGTAAATTCTCGATTGGGAAAGTATTTTTCTAAAATTAGTGATGTTGAAAGTAAAACATTTTCGGCGATATATCAAGTGAATCTTAGCGGAATTTGGGAAAAATACTATAAGAAGATGTCTTTTCCAAGTTTTAAATTCTCATTATTTAATGCAGAGGAAAGAGAGAAATTACAGGATAAGAAGCTTTTTGAAAAATTTTCCTTCGCCTCTGGTGTTGAAGTTAGATTATCCAACGAAGAAAATACGGTTGAAAACATTTTGGCTGAATATCGAATTATTCTTCAGGTTTTTGAAAGATTCATTAACGAAACAAGAGTATCTGGAAAATTTTTTGATGTGATTAACTTAGGGAGTTACCTACAAAAGAATTTAAAAATAGCAGATAAGTTCGAGGCAAGGGCCTTTGCTCAAACACTAATTAATTCTTCGTTTGAATTTTCAAAAATAAAAGAAGTTAAATTTATAGCTGAAAGAACTAATGCTGGAGATGTATCGAGTTACATTATTCATCAAGATGGGGATATGTTCACCTCATTTATAATGAGAGAATTGAAAAATGCTCTTCAACCAAAAGAAAACTTTGTTATGGGCAAAGATGAAATTACCTCGTTTAATTATAGGTCTCGAGGTGACGAAATTGATGCGAAAATTGCAGCTTTGGGTATAGGTGAAGCGCGAAAGCTTTTGAGTTTTCAAGTTATTGGGGGCAATAATCCACAAATCTACTTGCGAATGAACTCGGTGTATCCTTTAGAGAGAGCTATTAAGCAAGGCGATTTTTATCAGAATATTATTTTACAGGATGTTCAAACCAAACATTATTCTAGCGTGGAAATGTTGAAATTTTTATTTACGAAGAAACAGTCGGGGAATTCTCCTAAAGAAAAAATATTGTCGTACTCAAAATGGTTTTGGGATAATATAGAAAATTATTTTATGGGAATACTTCCAAATGAAGTGAAAGCGACTCTCACGAAAGATAGAGGAGAGAGAGGGTAAGTAAAATTTTTGAAAGGGTTCACGTAATTTATGCCTTGGTTTTGAAGCTAAAAATTGGTCTCTAAACTTAATCTCGAGGATATATTGTTTGTGATGATCCCCTATCAATAATCAGAGAGATGACCATAAAAATACGAATAGAAAATCAGTAGTAGAAAAAGGGGAAAATATATGGATTTGAAATACGTGCAATTTGAACCAGAAGGGCAGTTTTTGGATAGAAAACGTGCCAACATCAAGCCAATCCAGGTGGCAGAGCATATTTCAGCTTTTGCGAATGCTGAGGGTGGTACACTTGTCATAGGGATTGAAGATGATGGTGAAGTGACCGGGTTTAAGATGGGGAACACTAAGAAAATTGAAGAATATATTGAAGCACCAATGGATTTCCTCAGTCGTTTGCCAAAGTATAGTTATGAACGAATGCCTGTGAAAAATGCCAAGGGAGAGGATGATGAGGTTCTGATCTTTACGATTGAACCAAATTACTCGGCCATGGTGGGGCTGAAGAACGAACAAGTATATCTCTGAATTAATGATAAGTCGAAAAAATTGACCCATAGTCAAATCACAGACTTGGAATATGACCGAGGATTTAGGAAGTTTGAGAGGAGTTAGTGGAATATTCCTCGATTGAAGATGTGAACGAAGAAGTGGTTGAAGAGTTTCGTCAGCTGCTGGGAACCACTGTTCCAACTGAAAAGTTATTGAAAGCAAGAGGATTTCTTCGAGATGATAAGCTAACGGTAGCTGGCTTGCTACTTTTCAGTGATAATGTGACTGCTTTTATGCCAAGTGCTCGTATTCGTTTCATGCGCTATGAAGGGGTAAAGGCGGAATCAGGGTCACGCCTAAATATCGTCAAAGATGTCACATTTGATAAGGCACTTCCGGTTGCTATTCGTGAGGCTAAGGAGTTCATCAAAATTCAACTTCGTGATTATACATTTCTTGGCAAAGATGGTAGGTTTGTCACCCTTACCGAGTATCCTGAATATGCTTGGTTTGAAGGGATGATTAATGCTATCATCCACCGCCGTTATGATTATGAAGGCGACCATATTCGGATTAAGATGTTTGATGACCGTTTGGAAATCTTTAGTCCCGGTGAATTGCCAACATTTGTGACACTTAATAACATGAAAGAGAAACGTTGGTCTAGGAATCCAAAAATTGCTGCCACCCTCACTCAGTACAAGTGGGTTCGTGAGTCAAATGAGGGAGTTGGACGTATCTATGATGAAATGGCGGATTACTTTTTGGAACCACCGATTTATGAAGAACCAGGTGGTGTTGTAGTCCAATTAACTTTGAAGAATAATATTGTTGCTAGGAAAGAACGAGAAACTGGTCGAGTAAGTGAACTGGTGACTAAAGAGTTGTTTGACGGGCTTAATGAGCATGAGGAAGCAATTGTTCGCTATTTATATAATTCTGGTGATTTGACACCAAATGAGATTGATGAATTGATTGGAAGAAGTAGGAGAATTACCCAAAAAGTGATGAAAGGACTTGTTGAAAAAGGGATTGTAATTATGCATGGTACTGGGCCGAGAGATCCTAAAAAACGTTATTCACTTAACAAGTAGGGTATCAAGTAGGCGAGAGGAAATGCTAGAATTTCATGCTGGAATGCATATTTAGCGGTGTTTATAGTTGTATCAAGTAGCTTTAAAGTAACTCCCTAGTAGGTATCAAGTAGGTTCCTAGTGTCTCAATTTCAGAGCATGTTGAAAAAGCCAATCAGTGATTGGCCAATTGATGCCGTGATAGATTATATAAAACACCAGACACTGTCTGGCGAATTTGAATTAAAGAGGATAACATAAAACGTATTCTTACGTTATCCCCTGATTTGGTAACGAATCTTGGTAACGAACCACTGAAATGTGACGAAATTGAGTGAACGTTCAAAATCCAGTAATCCCGTCAGATTAACAAAGCTGACACCTCATGAAATCCACTTTCACCCATGGGGTGTCAACCAGGTCTTAAAAAAGCTCGTAAAGCTTCACAGTTCTCAAAACGTTAATTATTTGGAGTCGTTGCGAACGTGTTCGCTTACGAAAACAATCTGGGACGAAGATTTCCTTGGGAATCGAGTGCCACTCAATTATCATTTTGAAAGACACTTTCCAATTTGGAAAGTGTCTTTTTTTGTTGTAGTAATTACAGTGTTATTTCTGCTATACAAGTCTTATAGGCTGATTACACGCTTATCTTTATTACCAATAGAATGACGGAGCCTGATTTCAAAATTATACGCCTCCTAAAAATACACTTATGCAGAGGATAAATTTCTTTTTAATTAATTTTCTAATTTTGTTTACTTGTATATTTTTCTATTTAACTTTCATTAACAACGAATATATCCTCAATCCTCACATGGAAAAATTTAGCAATCCTAAAAGCTAATAATAAAGAAGGGTTATAGCGATTTTTTTCTAATTGAAGAATGGTTTGTCTCGAAACACCGACCTTTTCTGCAAGTTCTTGTTGAGTCATACGATGAATTGCTCTGTATACATGGATAGAACTGACGAAATTTTCTTTTTCTACTTTACTCATAAATACACTCCTTTTATATAAAATGCATGTCTATACGAACAACACTATAAAAATAGTTTACTATACGATGTTTATATAGACAACAGTTAGAAAGGAGAAAATGACTATGAGTCAAGAAAAAACATCGGTTAAAGTAGAAGTATTGATCAATGACTTACTAGCTGAAAGAAATATGTCTCTGAGAGAATTAGCGAGATTATCAGGTATTGAACCATCTAATCTCAGTAATCTTGCGAATGGCAAGCGAAAAAGAATCTATTTGGAACACATTGAACGTATTGCAGATGCTTTGGAGATTGATGATATATCCCGTATTATGAAGATTTCAAAAAAATGATTTGATATACTGAATAATTTGTTTAGGAGAAATAATATTGAAGAATTTAAAAATATTTGATACATATACACGCAGAGAAGTATATGAGATTTTTGATGGAATAACGCCGTTTACACCAGGAGCAGGAACTTGGGGGATTCATGGCATTGTAAAAATACCTAATAGAAAAAAAGATTATGTCTTGTTTGTAACTTTTGGTCAGAAGGGGTTCGGATTAGAATTTAAAGAGAGTCTTACGGTGGACGGAATTTTAAAATGGCAATCACAACCTAAACAAACAATACAGAATAAGCAAATTCAAGATTTTATTAATCATGATTATTTAAAAAGTAATATTTATCTGTTTCTGAGATGTAGAAAGAATAGTAAATCTGGTATAGAACCGTTTACTTATTTAGGAAGATTAGCATATCTTAACCACGATATTAATTTAGAGAAACCAGTTCACATCAATTGGCAAATTATTGACTGGGAAGTTCCAAATGAATATGTTCTTAATAGAATAGGACTAACTTTAACACTTGAAGTAGAGGATGAGAAATATACTATAGCAGAAGATAGTGAAGAGTACAATTATAGAAAACGCAAAGGTAGAATTGATTATGTAGCCCAAAATAAGAGAAATAGAGAATTAGGGTTGCAAGGAGAATTATTTGTGTTCCAGCTGTTGAAAAAAGAATTAGTGCAAGCAGAGAAACCTGAATTAGCAGAAAAAATGATTCATGTTTCTATAGTTGAAGGAGATAGCGCTGGTTTTGATATACTTACATTTGATTTAAAAGGGAATCCAATATATGTGGAAGTAAAAACTACAACTGGTGGAAAACACTCGCGTTTTTTTATTTCGTCAAATGAATTAGCATTTTGTGAAAGCAATCCAGAAAAGTATAGATTAGTTCGAGTGTACAATTTTAATCCAAATACAGAGAATGGTGATATTAGGATATACAATGGTATGGAATTAAATAACTTTACTATGGAGCCTGTGAATTATCAAGTTAAATTTTGATAGATTAAAGGACAAAGAACGTAAGTTTATTTTCTTACGTTCTTTGTCTTGTTTTCATATTATATTTTGCAATTCATCACCAATACGTTTAACAATCTCAGTAACTAAAGCGTTCCCCATGAAGAACATTCGCATACGATCTGATACTTCTACAACTTCTCCGCTACTTAGCTTTTTATATTTTGTCCAATCAGGTGGAAAATCTTGCAATTTTTCTGCTTCTATAGGAGTTATTAATCGATATTTACCGTCAATATTTAGGAGGTGAGTAGATCTATTTACACTACCTTCAGAAGTTAGCATTGTACGTCCAGGCAAATCTAAATCATCGTATGGAGACATACCTCCTTCAGAAAAGATATACGTATGTCCTTCCGATGTTGTCCGTTCGATACGTTTAGGTCCACGTAAATATTGGAATTTTTTTAATTTGTCGGTATCTTTTAAGAAATATTTTTCGGGAACTTCATTGTTTGGTTGAATGATTTCTTTTAAAGGAATCGGTTTTTCGTCGCCTTTAGGCTCTGTATCTACAGTGTAATATCTCCCGTAACGCATAATACCAGTATTCCAAACTTTTCCAGAAAAATTGTCTGAAACTTCAACTATATCTTCCGGTAATTCATAGAAGGCTTCACGATTTTTTACTGGTTGTTGGAGAATAGGAAATTGTTTGGCGAATAGTCCGTCTTTAAAAAGATAATTATCATATCGGCGTTCTTCAGTGAATATATCTAATGTAGAGGTGCCTTCAAATTTTTCATCAATTTTTTTTGCAAAATTAGTGTCATTTCGATAGACAAAAAAGAAAACGCGCCGTCTTCTTTGACTACGACCATAATCAGCAGCGTTTATTACACGCCATTCTACAGAATATCCCAATTCATTAAAAGAGGCTAACATAATAGCGAAATCACGCCCTCTTTGCTTAGATGGAGATTTTAATAAACGATCAACATTTTCTAAAATTAAATACTGTGGGCGGATATGTTTGGTTGCACGAATAATTTCCCAAAATAATACGCCTTTTTTACCTTCAATACCCATTTCGTGTTTTTTACTACGTGCTACAGAATAATCTTGGCAAGGAAATCCACCAACAATAATATCAGCATCCATTGATTCAAATTCTTCATTTGTGATGGTTTCGATATTTTTATTTATGTTGAGACTATTCGGATAATGAAAATTATATACTTCAAAAGCATCTTGGGATTTTCTTGAAGGTTCCCATTGATTAGACCATTTTGTTATATATAAATCTGGGTTAGACTTTTCAAGACCTACGCGAAATCCACCTACTCCAGCGAATAATTCTAATACTTTTAATTGTTTGCTCATTATACGAACATCCTTTCGGTTTAACTGTTTACTATTATACACCAAAAATAAAAAAAGATCAAGATCGAAATTCAAGTGATATAATAATATATGTAAAAAAAATAGAAATTTTTGGGGTATTTGATTTTTTGAAAGAAAAGGTGGGGATTATGTGGATAGAAGCTTACACACATTTAAGAAAGAAGAATTAATTACAATTTTAAACAGCGCAGTAGGGAAAACTTTAGGTGAAGTAGACAAGAACAATGTTTTTTATCGTACAATAAAGCATCCGAAGATTACGGGAATTGCAGGAGATGTAATTGAGCAATCAGTTTTAGGTTATCCCGCAGATTCATCCAAGAACCCGGATTTACTTGTAGACGGATTAGAAGTAGAGCTAAAAACAACAGGTATTCGGAAATCAAAGAAGAAACAAGGTATGTACGAAGCGAAAGAACCAATGTCAATAACTGCTGTATCTCCTAAACTTATCATCTCTGAAGAATTTCATAATTCTCATTTTTGGAAAAAACTGAAAAGGTTGTTATTAGTTTATTACTTGTATGATGCAGAAGGAACTGTGCCAGCGGCGGATTACGCAATGTTTCCTATTAAAGGTTTTGATTTTAATGAATTTGATAAAGAAACTCAGGAAAAATTACGTAATGATTGGACTTTAGTACGAAATTATTTAAGGAAGGCACAAAATGATGCGAATCCAGAGAAACATTATCCAATGCTATCTTCAACATTAAGGTCAGAGCTAATGTTAATTGATACCGCTCCTAAATGGCCTAATCCTCCTCGTTTTAGATTGAAGAGAACTGCTGTGTCAACTCTTGTTCAGAAACATTTTGGTAGCGAACTTGAAGAACTTCCTGAAGAGTTCAACACTTTTAAGAAACTAGATAAACAATTAAGAGAGTTTACAAGAAAGTACAAACGAATGACAGTTAGAGACTTGATGTTAGAATTAAACATCCCTATCAATTTAAATTCTAAACAAGATGTTGCAAAGTCTGTAACGGAGCAAATTGTTACGCATATGTTTGGGGCGAAATCAAAAAAAATGAGTAAAATTGATTTGTTTAGTGAGATTGGATTAGTGGGTAAGACAATTACTCAAACGAATACAGGGAACCGAACCGAGGATACTAAGATGTCCCCAGTAGATTTTGATGAATGGTTAAATACAAATCAAACATTTGAGGAATCTACTGTTTATGCAGATTTTAGTGAACAACAATTTTTATTTATTATATTTGAAGAAAAATCAAATAAACAAAAATTGCTGGATAAAGAGTTTTTAGGGTTTAAACGTCTATCATTTAATGAAGAGTTTATTGAAAATGAAGTGAAACCTGTATGGCAAATAGTTCGCAATCTTATACAAAAAAAGGAATTAGTTGAAATAGAAGAAACTGATAAGTATGGTAATGTTAAACTGAATAAAAATGGAACAAAAAAAACGTCAATCAATTTTCCAAAAGCAAAAGAACACGCAGTTTTCTTTAGAGGTTCTGGTGCGGATTCTAAAGACAAGCCAGTGACTATTAATGGAATATCGATGTATCGTCAAAACGTTTGGGTAAAAGGTTCAGTATTAGTGGAGATGTTAAATGAATTACCATTTCTATAACTTAAAAATGGGAAACAACTATCCAACAAGTCGAAAAACAAGACAAAGAGGGTAAGAAAAAAAGCGTCATTAAATTAGACTTTACCTTAGAAACACCTGTAGAACCAAATATGTATGAATTTTTAACGCAGAATACAAACTAAAAAAGCCACTTTCCTCTGGAAAGTGGCTTTTCCCATCCCCTCTCACCGAGAAGACAAAATTTCATAAATCACATAGAGTTCCCAGTTGGAAATCTCTATTCGATAAAACTGTTCTAGGGTATAGAAAATGTTTTTAGCATTTTGGAAAAATGGTTTTTGGTTAATGGTTAGTTCCTCGAGGTTAGCAGGGATTTCATAGTCTTCAACGCCGAGCATTGTCCGCTCTACCATGAGCGCGTTGTGCATCATTAAGTTAAATTTCATTTTGCCGCTGAGTGTGAGGTCGAAACGTTTTTCAATGTTTTTTGTAACGTTTTCGACTTGTTTAATAATGACGTCAGGATTAAGAAATTCTAGTTTTTCTGACAAGCCTTCTTTCGAGAAGAAGTGAACAAACTCGTTAATCATGCTATCAATGTTATTGGGATGCATCAAGTTTTGGAAAGGTTCCATCAACTGGGTTCCTGCATCTTCGTCTAACATGTCTAAGAGGTTCACGCTAGCAACATTCGTATGATTATCTAAGTAGGACGTCGTCAAAATGAGCGAGGTTTCTTTTAAATAATTTTCTTCGGCGTTGGCAATGTCTAACGTGTTCACCAAATCTTTGTATTTTAGAGTAATGACTTTAATGTCAGTATACAGGTATTTTTGACAGATTTGTTTGATTTGCTTGGCAATATCCAGACCTGAAATACTAGAGACAATGATATTTTTTTCTACTGAAAAGCCTTCAAAGTACTGTACATCAGTTTTAAATTTTTTTTCAGCGGTTTTAGCAATACCATAGAAAAGTTGTTCGTTCATTAATTGATGACCAATTTCCAACGCATAGGCAGTGGTCAGGTTGTTGATCACCAAGAGTTCTCCAAGAATTTGCGGTTTCAAACTTTTATAAAGTTGTGTCAGGGAACCCATATCGACGAGCATAATGACGCCTTGTGATGTGTCCCGCTGAGAAAGCCAGTCTTTAACTTCGGCGACGATATCTCGGACGGAGGAGGTTAAGGGCATGTTAATCGCATCGAAAATATAGGTACCACATAATTTGTTGGCAACGGCTTGAATACTTGTGGCAGTCGATTCACCATGCGCCACGAGGAGCGCTTGGTAAGGAATCGTTTCAGAAATTTCCCCGCTGAGTAATACAGATAAGAGTACCTCTGTCAAGAAACGGTATTCTTCTGGCAGCGGACTGACTAAGTTTTTCACGAGGGAAACCGTTCGCGGATAGTGTTCTTTTAACTGTGTTTGGACTGGAAAAAGCACTGTTTCGTTAAATGTTGGCGGTAAAATTTTCAGCAATTTGGCAACATCTTTCATCGGTTTTTCAGTTTGTTCAGGTTGGTTAATAATTAGTTTGTTTTTGGTTTGGACTTCCGTGACTAGGTTTTGTAAAAAATAATCATTTTCCAAGGTTATTTCATCGTCTAAACAATATTTAATGAATTGTGTCAGTTCAGTTTTTAAGTGGGCCAGTGTTTTTTCTTTTGTAAATAAGGCTTCAAATGTTGCGAAAATATCGGAAGAAAGTGTGTCTTCTTCTAACACTTCTTTGTCTAAAGGAATCGTAATCATTGGTTGAGTCGCATCGCCAATGACGACGGGTTGATTGGGCAAAGTTTTTCGTAATTGCGACGCGCAAAGGAGCTGCACTTTGTTGGATAAACTTCCCACGTTACCAGGTTCGTCATTTTCTAATAATGCCGTAAAGATTTCTTCGTCCACGTTGATGTCTTTGGTCATTCGTTTCGCTTCTCGGTGGAATAAGTTTTTCAAAATCGCAATCCGTTCTCGAATGGGGCGCTCTTTGAAGTTCGGAAGTGAGACGATTACGGAAATTCGGCGATAAAAGGTTGGTAATAAGACTTTTTTCGGGTTTTCGGTGGTCGCAAATAGTAGCCGGACCTTGGAATGGACCATTTTTCCTTCTTCACCAATGGGGCGGAAGGTTCCTGTATCCATAAACTGAAAGAGTTTTTCTTGGTTTTCGTTGGATAATCGATGTACTTCATCTAAAAAGAGTACGGAATTATTGGCTTGGGCCAAGAGTCCTTGCTTTTCTGATTCAGCTCCAGTAAATGCGCCTTTGGTATGGCCGAAGAGAATGGATGACAGTAATTCGGGATTGTTGGCATAATCGGCACAGTTAAAGGTGTAGAATTTTTCCAGGCCAATGATTTGTTCATTTTTCAGATACTCATAAATCAACTTTGCCAAAAAGCTTTTGCCGACGCCACTGGCTCCATGGATTAATAAAGGCATACCCAATGGGGGATACAACATAGCGGCTTTGCATTGTTCAATGGCTTTTTTGGCGCTGCCTTGGCTACCGATGTATTGTCGAAACACATCGGTCGTAGGGGTTGTTGCACGGGTTAATTGCCAATAAACGGGTTTTTTTCCCGTTTGTTGGACTTCACCTTTTTCCAATAATTTATTTAAGTATAAGCTGGTTACCGAGCGGCTTAATTGAATTTTTGTGGCAATTTCTTGTGTGCTCATCGGGGTGTTGCTGGTTTCTAAAATATCAACTAAGTGTTGGTAGGTCTCCAAGCGCATGATTCATCGTCCTTCCAAAAGAGAGGTCGGGACAGGGGTTGCTTCTGTTCCCGCCGTTTATCAGCTTTTAAGCCTGAGATAAAAATCACTTTGGATTTTTGTCTCAGGCTCTAAGTGTTTAATAATTAAATGTTTATTGTTTCAATTTTAACAGATGCCTAGTAATCCTAGCAAGATGCCTAAGAACATGATGCCAAACATCACCACGTTAACATTGACTTTTTTGCGTAATAGCCAGAAAGCAAGTAACGTCACGGCTAATGGTACGATACCGACGAATAGTTGATCCAAATAGTCTTGGATTTTAACTACGTCTTCGCTTCCTTTAACGGAAACTTCAAGAATCGTTTTGAATTTTACATTTGAAGCAGTCATACTGCCCATCATCATTAAGCCTAGCATACTCGATACTTTTGTGAGTATCTTCATTCCGCCTGATTCGTACATTTTTTGGATAAAACTTTCACCGATTGAGTAGCCGCTATACAACGCATAATAGTGAATTAAGAACGCAGGGACGTTGTATAAAAGTAAGAAGACAATCGCCCCTAATGGCGAACCAGTGCTGGCTAATGAAATCCCAATACCGGCAGCAATAACACGTAAGATGCCCCAGAAGAAGGAATCACCGATGCCTGAAAGTGGCCCCATTAGTGAGGCTTTAACTGCTGTAATAGAGCTAGCATCAAAGTTTTCGTCTTCACTGTTTTGTTTTTCCATCGAAGCAACGAGCCCCATGATGAAGTTATTGATATGCATGGTTGCATTGAACCAAGTGGTGTGACGCACCAATGCCTCGGCCCGTTCTTCCTTGGTTTTATAAAAACGATTGATAACTGGGAGTAAAGTGTACATGACACCCACTGCGTGGTATTGTGTAGCTCCTGTCCGGCTAGCGTTCATCGTCCAAGAACGCCAGAAAACAGAGCGCATCATTTTTTTTTCTTCTTTAGATAAATTCTCTTTTAACTTCATGCGAAAAAGTCCTCCTCTTCGATTTCTTTCGCGCTGCCTTCAACCGCAGAAGACGCCGCAGGTTTTCTTTTTAGAATGTCGCGAAATTCTACATCCCGTTGGGCACTCACGACACAAATTACTGTCCCGATGACCGCCACCGCAACGGCTGGTAATTGTAGGTACGCGGTTAAAACAAAGCCTAAAATGTAAAAGACGGCCAATTTATTATCCCATAATAGTTTCATTAACATAGCAAACCCAACGGCAGGTAAAAGTCCGCCAGCTGCGCTTAAGCCGTTCATCAAATTTTGTGGAATGCTTTCAACAAACAGATTTACTGGCCCGCTTCCTGCTAAAATTCCGATAAATGAAATCGAAGCGATGATTAAATAATAAATGATCCACGTTCCGTAATGCAGTGTTACAACCATTTTTTGGTTGCCTTCACGTGCTGCTTTGTCAAGAGAAGGAGCAAAGATATTCATAAAGACATTTTTTAAAAACATCACCACGAAAGCGGCTAACATCCCAATTGGTACGGCTAACGTCATGGCGGCTTTTTGTTCGACATTTGAAATAATTGCAAACGTTGTGGCTAAAGTAGTCGCAGTTACAGGTTCCGCTGCGATAACACCACCGATATTAACATTTCCTAAGAAATTGCTTCCAGAGAGGCTCCCATTAGAACCCCTGTTTTCATGTCGCCCATTAAAATTCCTGTGACTAATCCAACGACTAAGGGACGTTCCATCATACTTTGACCAGTTAAATAATTCCCAGCAAAACAGATAAATACAGCTAAGGCTGCCATTGTTGCATGCATAAGCATTGTTCATTTCCTCCTTTTAATTGACGGCTTGTTTTAGACTTAATTTTGAGTTGGTTGGTAGGACTTGGTTATAGCTTTCCACATGAGTCAAACTGGCTAATTCTTTGGCAGCTTCTAACTCTTCAGGGTTTAATTGGACACTTGGGAAAACCATTGTTTTGGTGGATGGATCTGATTTATCAAAGCGGCCAGCGTTGGCAACATTCACACTTTCAATATCTGTCACGTTTTTCGCAATTTTAGTAGCATCCGCTACACTGTTCACAATTACAAAAATTCGTTTGTCTTTACCACGAGGATCATTAAAGACATCAATCGCATCATCAACTGAGCGAATTAATAGTTTCATGCCATTAGGGACAGCCATTTTTAACGTCATTTGCATTACTTCGTTTTTGGCTGCTTCATCATTCGCTACAACTAATAAGGGGGCATTCAATTCTTTGGTCCAAACTACGGCTACTTGGCCGTGAATTAATCTGTCGTCTACTCGTACTTGTGTAATCATTTTAATTTCCTCCTAAAAAAAGTTTTCTTCTTCATTTGATGGGTTTAATTCAACGAATTGAATTTGTGCTTCAGCAATTGCTGCTTGAATATCTTCTTTGGTTAGCTTTTCGCCTTCTTTTAAGAAAATCAGAGACAAGGCAATGGCTAAGTTGGCATTGGAAATGATAAAAACATTGTCTGGTTTTGTCGTCATGACTTCTTGAACAATTTTTTGATTGACACTACCACCATATAAATCTGTTAAAATAATAGCTTGTTCTTCTGCGCCAAGGGACTGAAGAAACGTTTGAATAATTGGCGTGTAGTCCTCAGGAGTCACATAGGCATTGATGACCGCCAGCTCTTTTCCTTTGTCTGCGAGAATATCCAAGGAACTTTGGAAGCCTTTCGCTAAGTTTCCGTGACTAGCAATTAAAAATTTTCTTTTCATTCTTTTCACCTCACTTTTATATAAAGCAAGTTCTGTGCCAAAAAAAGAGAACTCTAAATCCTTGATTTGAAAGGGTTTTAACGCTCTCGAAACTGTTTAAACAGTTTCAAGTCAAAATAAACACGTTATTCGTTGTTAGTTTGTTGTTGAAAAATAGCTAAGCAAAACTGTGAAATTTAATCAAAATAACCCCCGTTTTTATCGAGAAGTGTTACAATAATACTCATGAATATTTATACATTAAGGAGAGTTACGAATGACTGATGCTCTTGTGATACAAGATTTACGCAAAGTGTACGCTTCAGGTGTTGAAGCGTTGCGGGGGATTGATTTAACAGTCGAAGAAGGCGATTTTTATGCTCTTTTGGGACCGAATGGCGCAGGAAAATCAACGACGATTGGGATTGTGACCTCGTTAGTTAATAAGACTTCGGGGAAAGTCAAAATTTTTGGGTATGATTTAGATACGGAGATGGTGCGGGCGAAGCAACAGATTGGGTTAGTGCCGCAGGAGTTTAACTTCAATCCGTTTGAAACGGTCCAGCAGATTGTGGTCAATCAAGCGGGCTATTATGGGGTGTCTCGTAAAGAAGCCATGAAACGGAGTGAAAAGTATTTAAAACAATCCAATTTATGGGAAAAACGGAACGAGCGGGCTCGGATGCTTTCTGGCGGAATGAAACGTCGCTTGATGATTGCTCGCGCGCTGATGCATGAGCCGAAGTTATTGATTTTAGATGAACCAACTGCAGGTGTCGATATTGAATTGCGCCGTGAAATGTGGGCCTTTTTACAAGAGTTAAATGCGCAGGGAACCACGATTATTTTGACGACCCATTACTTAGAAGAAGCTGAGATGTTGTGTCGCAACATTGGGATTATTCAGTCTGGTGAATTGATTGAAAACACCAGCATGAAGCACTTGTTAGCAAAATTACAATTTGAAACGTTTATTTTTGATTTAGCACCTTATACGCAGGCGCCAGTTATTGAAGGCTATCAAAGTGTGTTTGAGGACGAGTTAACGTTAGCGGTGGAAGTGGAACGAAACCAAGGAGTCAATCACTTGTTTGAACAGCTAAGTCAACAAGGAATCAAAGTATTGTCAATGCGGAATAAGTCCAACCGTTTGGAAGAGCTCTTCTTGAAGATTACCGAGGATACGTACCAAAGGGAGGATCAACATGTTTAGTCTGTATTTTACTGCTTTAAAAAGTTTAGCTGTGAAGGAAACCAACCGTTATTTACGGATTTGGGTCCAAACACTGGTACCGCCAGTGATTACGACGTCCTTATATTTTGTGATTTTTGGGAAAATGATTGGCGGGCGAATTGGCGACATGGGCGGTTTTTCTTATATGGAATTTATCGTGCCAGGTTTAATTATGATGTCAGCCATTACAAGCTCGTACGCCAATGTTTCATCTTCCTTTTTCTCACAAAAATTCCAGAAAAATATCGAAGAAATTCTCGTGGCGCCAGTTCCAACTCATGTGATTATTTGGGGATTTGTGATTGGTGGCGTTGGTCGTAGTATTTTGGTCGGTGCGTTAGTCACCATCATTTCTCTATTTTTTGTCCCATTGCACGTTGTTTCTTGGCTGATGGTCATCATGACTTTATTGATGACAGCGATTCTTTTTTCTTTAGCTGGTTTGTTAAATGGTATTTTTGCGCAATCCTATGATGATGTATCGATTGTGCCGACCTTTGTGTTACAGCCTTTAACCTATTTGGGTGGGGTTTTCTATGCCATTTCCATGTTGCCGCCATTTTGGCAAGCTGTCTCAAAAGTTAATCCGATTGTTTACATGATTTCTGGGTTCCGCTACGGTTTCCTAGGGGTTCAAGATGTGCCAATTGGTATTTCTATGACCATTTTAATCTTATTTATTGTCGTTTTATATGGCATTTGTTGGTACCTTGTAGAAACAGGGCGTGGCTTACGTAGTTAAGCCGTAAAAAGATTAAACTGTCTGAATCACTCATTCTAGCGAGCAGATTCAGACAGTTTTCTTGTTTCTAAGTATGCCTTTTTTGATTCTTCGTGCATTTCCCTGTATAATAGCAATGTTTCGCACCAGAATATGTCGACAATTGTCGTTGAAAATAAAGAAAAAATCAGAAACGGAGTATATGAAGATGAGCAAGAATTTTTGGGCAACATTGCCAAAGCCCTTTTTTGTTTTAGCACCAATGGAAGATGTCACTGATGTGGTCTTTCGTCATGTCGTGAAAGAAGCTGGGGCACCAGATGTGTTTTTTACAGAGTTTACTAATTCAGATAGTTATTGTCATCCTGAAGGGAAAGACAGTGTGCGCGGGCGCCTCGTTTTTACAGAAGATGAACAGCCGATGGTGGCACATATTTGGGGAGATAAACCGGAATTTTTCCGTGAAATGAGTATCGGCATAGCGGAGATGGGCTTTCAAGGATTAGATATAAATATGGGCTGTCCTGTGCCTAACGTGGCTGAGCGTGGAAAAGGCAGCGGGCTGATTTTGCGCCCAGAAGTTGCGGCTGAATTGATTGACGCCGCCAAAGCAGGTGGCTTACCTGTTAGTGTCAAAACACGCATTGGGTTTACTGAAATGGCGGAAATGGAGGCGTGGATCACGCATTTATTAGAGCAAGACATTGCGAATCTATCCATTCATTTGCGAACACGAAAAGAGATGAGCAAAGTGGATGCCCATTGGGAGGTCATTCCGCAAATTATGGCTATTCGGGACCGTGTCGCACCGCAAACGACAATTACGATTAATGGGGACATTCCAGATCGTCAAAAGGGCCTAGAATTAGCAGAACAATATGGTGTAGATGGCATCATGATTGGTCGGGGGATTTTTAAAAATCCTTATGCCTTTGAAAAAGAACCCAAAACACATACGCCACAAGAATTACTGGGCTTGCTACGTTTACAATTGGATTTGCAAGACAAATATGCAGAATTGGTGCCTCGCTCCATTGTTGGGCTGCATCGCTTCTTTAAAATTTATGTTAAAGGCTTTCCAGGTGCCAGTGATTTAAGAGCACAATTAATGAATACAAAATCAACGGATGAAGTGCGCCAGTTGTTAGCGACGTTTGAAGCAGAACATGGTGTGCTTGACTAAATAAAAAAAGAGAGGAGGCAGCATTTTAGCTAATGCTACCTCCTCTCTTTTGAATGCTTAATGCGCAATCATTTCTTGGGCAATTTCTTGTTTGCTTAAGTCGTTTGGATAATACGTTGGCCAGTTGTCCATTTCATTGAACAGACTTTCTTGGCTATCGCCGCCGAAGAAGATGTGGAAATGAGCGGCTTTCGTTGGTGCGATGTTGTGGTCGCTAAATTGGACGTATTTAAACCGCCCAGCATTGGCATCGTCTGTTTCAAAAAGGAACCGGACGCCACGGTTGCCTTTTGCATAGTTTAAAATTTTATAACCGGCTGCTTTATAGGTGAATTTTTGTGGTTTGCCATTGACCAGAAATTCAATGGTGGAATCAGTGATGTTGATGTGGTCGACATCGGTTTGATAGCCGGCATCATAGTAGGTTTTGTATTCGGCTGGTGTTTTATCTTTTTTCAGTTTCGCTTTGTAATCGAAGACTTGGTCTAATGTGCCATCTTTTAATAAAGGATAGACGGATTGCCAATTTCCAGCGTAATCTGTCAGTGTTCTCTCAGCCACCTCACTGTCTTTGAAATAGCCGTTAGCCACGGTTTTTTCTGTTTTTTCAGAGGTTTCTGGCTGAACCTCTTTCCCGGCTGTATCTGTTGTTTTTTTCAAAGCAGTTAAGTTTTCTTTCATTACAGAAAGATAATCTTCGCCATTGTCCATTTGTTTTTGTGTCAAACTTTCTAGCGGGTTTAGGACTTCCAATTGAACATTTGCTTCGTCAGCTAACGTTTTAGCAATTTTATCGTTGGCATTTTTTTCAAAATAAATATAGCGAATTTGATTGTCTGTGACATATTTTTTCAACTCTGCCAAGCGCCCTGCGGTTGGCTCTTGTTCAGGTGTTAAACCAGCTATTGGCACTTGTTTTAAGCCGTAATCTAAGGCAAGATAACCAAATGCAGCATGTTGGGTAACAAAACTTTTTTGCTTAGCGTCTTTCAAAGCTGTTTGGAACTCTTTGTCTAAGGCTGTTAATTTTGTTAAGTATTTTTCTGCGTTTGTTTCAAATGTTTTGGCTTTTTTAGGGTAAAGTTTGACTAATTGTTCTTTGATGTTTGTGACTTCTTGGATGGCACGATGAGGCGAAACCCAAGTATGCGGGTCTAATTCATGGTGGTGGCCTTCTTCGCCATGTTCGTGGTCATGGTCGTGTCCGTCTTCGTCACTGCCGGGAAGTAAGACCATGTTTTCGGTACCTTTAATGACGTTCGGGGCTCCTTTTTTCCAGCCTTTAGCAGCTTTTGGTACCCAAGATTCCATATTTTCATTGTGGTAAACGAAAACATCCGCATCATGGATGGTAGCCATATCTTTGGCGGATGGTTCATAATCGTGAGGTTCAGAACCAGCAGGGATTAACAATTTGACGTCTCCTTCATCGCCTACAATATTTTTAGTGAAATCGTACATAGGATAAAAAGTCGTGACAATGGATAGTTTTTCTTTACCGTCAGCGGTTTTATCAGAGGTGTTTGTTTTGCCGCAAGCGCCGAAAAGGATTAGCGATAAGGCGGCTAACAGGGGAAGAGTAAATTTTTTCATAGGTGTGCTCCTTTAGTGAATTACGCAATTTTCTTTTGTTTATTGCGCTTATGTTCTTTAATGATTTTAAGTGCGCGTTTTCGTGTTTTGATGTTGGGACTTTTCAGTCGACGATAAGCGCTAGATAAGTCAGTTTTTTCCATTATATATAGGACCTCCATTTCGTAAAAAATAATTTACGGAGTAGCTATTTTGTTGAGGGTTTGAAAGGTTTCTTGAATTTTTTTGTCTCTAATTCTTTGCCAATCAGAACAATTGTCGTTTCTTGAGGGGGTTGATTCGTCATTTGAAAGGCCACTTGCTGGTTGACGCCTTGCATGGCAATGGCCAAGTCATGCTCCTGTAAGGCGAGAATCCCTTTGAAACGGTATAACTTTTCCTGATGTGTATACATTAACCAATCAAGCCAACGAGTGAAAAGAGGTTCGTTGAGGGCTGAGGACGCCGTTAGCGTGAGGGAGTGAAAGGTATGGTGATGATGCTCGTGGGCGTGCTCATGCGGGGAATGAGTCATTTCGTGTTCTGTAAGTGTTGCCGTAAACTTATTTAATTGAAAAAAGTCACTAGCCAAAAGAGGCTCGTTGGCTTGAAAGGATAAAATATCAGCAAAAGGATTAATGGTACGAAGGGTTTCTTGGAACGTTGGTAGCTGAGTGCTGTCTGCTGGTTCCTTGACAGAAAAAAAGAGGCGATCTGCTAAGGCCAGTTGTTTGATGGCTTCGGCTTCTTGAAGTTGCTGTTGCCAATGATGCCCATCAACGACCGTTAAGAGACTGTCTATATAGAAATGATTTTTGATGTGCGGGGTCGTTAAAATTGTTTGAATGATTGGTTGCGGATCAGCAATGCCCGTTGTTTCTAAAATGACTTGGGCAATGGGTTGTTGTTCTTCTTGGTACACTTCTAAGATTGCTGATAAAGAGGCAAGAAGATCTCCTCGTAAGCTGCAACACATGCAACCATTATTTAATTGAATAATTCGTTCCGTGGTTTGTAAAAGTAATGCGTGGTCAACGCCTGTTTGACCAAATTCATTTTCAATAATAATAATTTCTTCTTTAGGAAACGGTGACTGCGCAAGCGCATGGTTAATTAAGGTTGTTTTTCCTGCGCCTAAAAAGCCAGAAACAATGGTGATTGGAATGCCCATCAAGTTTCCCTCCTGTTATTTGACTTCAGTGAAAAGTGCACGGCGCCGTAATTTTGGTGAATATTTTTTCAGCTGTAATTTTTCTGGTGTATTTCGTTTGTTTTTACTTGTTAAGTAAAGGCGCTCGCCAGTTTCAGCGCAAGCTAACGTAATGGTTTGGCGCATAGTGCCGTCCTCCAATTTGATTTTTTTAATTGCGTATAAAAGATAAAGGGGGCTGCGAGGTCAGCCCAAATGCGACTGTCCTCGCTAGTTGTCTTTATCGAAATAATGAGTTACCAGCTTGCTTTTTTGACGCCAGGAATCAAGCCTTGGTGAGCCAATTCACGGAAACGAATCCGAGACATGCCAAATTTACGCATGTAGCCACGTGGGCGCCCATCTGTTTGATCGCGGAGTTTTAAGCGACTTGGATGAGCATCTTTTGGCAATTTGCTAAGACCTTCATAATCGCCAGCTTCTTTTAAGGCTTGGCGAATAGGTGCATATTTTGCAATCATTGCTTGTTGTTTTTTTACTTTAGCAATTTTTGATTTTTTAGCCATAAGGCACTTCCTTTCTTTTTGGATTTATAAAATCTAAATCGTAATGGTTACGATTTGAACGGAAGTATATTATCAGGTGTTGCGTTGTTTGTCAAGTGAGAATTTCGTTTTTTTTAGGACTTGCTAAGTTGAGAAGTTAGAAATGTTTGTTTTAGCGCTGTTTTGTAGTATCTTTTAAGAAAGAGTAAAAAGGAGTGAAGATGGCAATGGTAGAACGTTTGACGATTATTCGTGGTGTGGAAAAATTTGAATTACAAACGAAAACAGCGCGCTGGGTGTTAGCAAAAGAAGAGGGATATTCGCCAGTTCAAATGCTCGTTTCGGCAATTGGCGCTTGTGGGGGGTACGTGTATCAATCCGTTTTGGAAAATTCGCACATTCCCTTTGAGTTTGAAAAAATAGAAGTCACGTATTCAAGAGAAGTAGAGAGACGCGCACAACCATTAAAACAGGTGACGATTCTCTTTTATGTGTCTGTTCCAGAAGCCTTTCAAGCACGGGCGACACGGTGTTTGAAGCTTGTCTCCCCAAACTGTCCAGTGATTCAATCATTAGCTGAAAGAATTACTGTCGAAGAAACAGTTGTATTTAAAAAGTAAACCATTAGAGACATTATCGTTACGAGCGCTTTTCCCTTTTTGGATGCCTCGTTTCTGAGAATGTCTTTTTTTAGAGGAGCGTAGGGAAATAGCTGTAGAAACAGGAAATTTTTAATTCATTTGTACAAAATAATACAGACAAAAAACAGATAGTGTTTTTTTCACAAATAAAAAGGTTGCTTTTTTTTCTGTTTTAGTAGATGATGTAAGTAGTTACATCTCTGGTATAACGCTGTTTTGCGAAACGTGTGTTATTTTTTAATTCGTAATAGTTTTTTTAAATCGTTTCACAGAATTACTTTAATTGTTATACAGTTTTTTTAGTTGTTATAGTTTGTTTGTCGGCCTTTAGGAGGTAATCATGATTGAGTTAGTGAATGTGTCGAAAGTCTATCAAGAGACACACGCGTTAAAAAATATTCACTTTTCTGTCCAACCAGGAGAAATCGTTGGGATTGTTGGGAAAAGTGGCTCTGGCAAGTCCACGTTGTTACGTTTGTTGAATTTAATGGAACAACCGAGTGAAGGGGAGATTCGTATTGATGGTAGAAATGTTCAAACCTTCTCTAAAAAAGAAGTTCGCCAGCAGCAACAACAAATGGGGATGGTGTTTCAGCATTACAATTTGTTAGAAAATTTGAAAATTTATGATAATGTTGCGTTGCCTTTGAAACTTTTAAAAGAGAAACAGCCTGAAAAAATTGAGCGTTTATTAACGTTTGTTGATATGGCCCATAAGGCAGAAGCGTATCCTGCTCAGCTTTCTGGTGGGGAAAAACAGCGTGTCTCTATTGCTCGAGCGTTGAGCCGTAATCCAAAATGGTTATTATGTGACGAGGCAACGAGTTCATTAGATGAAGAAAATACAGAAAGTGTCGTTCGACTATTACATAAGACGCATCAGGAATTCCGACCGACTATTTTCTTTGTTAGTCACGAATTAGAAACCGTGAAGCGCTTATGTAATCGTATCTTAGTGATGGAAAAAGGTCAGTTAATTGGCGAATTTCTGAATAATCCTCAGCAATATGAGGAAGAACCGCTTTCCTATTTAGAAAAAGTGGAAAGGAGTTTGCGTCCATGACTTTTTCAGAAACCTTTGCCGAATATTGGCCATCTATGCTGGTTGGTTTAAAAGAAACAGGGATTATGATGTCGATTTCGATGGCTATCTGTTTGCTTGTCGGCTTGCCTTTAGGATTAGGACTATTTTTGGCTAATCCGAAAGTCAAAGGGCATCAACCTTGGCTGTATTGGGTTTTAAATTTCATTGTAACTGTTATTCGCTCGTTTCCTTATTTATTATTTGTGATTGCGTTGATTCCAGTCACTCGTTCTGTTTTAGGAAAGGCATTTGGCCCAATTCCTTCATCTGTGCCATTGAGTATTGTTGCGATCGCGATTTTTGCTCGCTTGGTTGAACAAGTGCTGTTGGATGTTCCAGAAGAAATTTATTTTTTAGCTAATTCGTTAGGTACCTCGAAAGTCCAATACATTTGGCACTTTTTATTGGTGGAAGCACGTAGCGGATTGGTTCTTGCTTACACAACCACGACAGTGAGTATGGTTTCATATTCCACGGTGATGGGTGTTGTTGGTGGCGGCGGGATTGGCGATTTTGCAGTTCGTGTCGGGTATCAACGGTATGAATACGGTATTATGTATGTTGCCATTGTGATTATGATTGCACTGGTCTTCATTTTACAAATGCTTGGGAACTTCATTGCCCAAAAACTAGACAAAAGAAAGTAGGAGGACAAAAGAATGAAGAAGTTTTATTTAGCAACATTCGCTGTTATTGCAACAGTCATTTTAGCTGCCTGTGGGGGAAATAAACAAGCAGACCAGAAAGAAGATAAGGAGATTACCGTTGCCGTGCAATTGGAATCTTCAAAAGATATCTTGGAGATTGCCAAGAAAGAAGCTGAGAAAAAAGGGTACAAAATTAACATTATGGAAGTGAGCGACAATGTTGCCTACAACGATGCCGTGCAACATGACGAAGCGGATGCTAATTTTGCGCAACATCAACCTTTCATGGAAATGTTTAACAAAGAGAAAAAAGCTGATTTAGTGGCTGTGCAACCGATTTATTATTTTGCTGGTGGTTTCTATTCAAAAGAATATCAAGATGCGAAAGATTTACCTGAAAATGCCAAAGTGGGGATTCCTAGCGATCCAACCAATGAAGGTCGTGCTTTAGCAATTTTAAATGCAAACGGCGTGATTAAATTAAAAGAAGGTGTCGGCTTTAACGGCACGGTGGAAGATGTCGTGGAAAATCCTAAAAACATCACTTTTGAAAGCATTGATTTACTGAATTTAGCTAAAGCCTATGATGAAAAAGACATCGCTATGGTGTTCTGCTACCCAGCCTACTTAGAACCTGCTGGTTTAACAACGAAAGATGCGATTTTGTTAGAAGATGAAGAAGCAAGTAAACATTACGCATTGCAAGTTGTGACACGTAAAGGCGAAAAAGATAGCGAAAAAATCAAGGTTTTAAAAGAAGCGATGACAACAAAAGAAGTTGCTGAATACATCAAGAAAAATTCTAAAGGCGCTAATATTCCTGCGTTTTAATGAATAGAAAAAATGAAGCCTCTTTTTTGAGAAGCTTCATTTTTTTCTTTTCTTTGATTTATAGTATAGTTAATAGGAAGGAGGTGCCGGTGTGGTCGAATTATTTATTTTAATGATGGAACGGGTGGGCTTAATTATTTTACTGGCCTTTCTTTTAGTGAATGTGCCTTATTTTAAGCGTGTTTTATTAAGTCGTGAAAAAATGTCTTCAAAAGTTCAGTTGATTTTGATTTTTGGTTTATTTGCTATTATTTCTAATTTTACAGGTATCGAAATCGCTAAGAATCAGATTGTTCCCAATAATTTACTAACCTATTTAAGCAGCAATGCTTCCATTGCGAATACGCGTACGTTAGTAATTGGCGTTTCTGGATTAGTGGGTGGTCCGATTGTCGGCAGTACGGTTGGTTTAATTGCTGGCTTTCATCGGGTTATTCAAGGCGGGGGGCATAGTTTCTTTTATGTGCCTGCTTCTTTAATTGTTGGCTTAATTGCTGGTTTTTTAGGGAGCCGCATGGCAAAGCAAACCGTTTTTCCGTCTGCCGGCTTTTCTGCCATTGTCGGAGCGTGTATGGAAATGATTCAGATGATGTTTATTTTCTTTTTCAGCGGTGATCTATCGGATGGAGCCACGTTGGTTCGTTTTATTGCGCTGCCGATGATTTTGTTAAATAGCGTAGGAACGTTCATTTTTATGTCGATTCTAACGACGACATTGAAACAAGAAGAGCAGGCCAAAGCGGTTCAGACGCACGATGTTTTGGAATTAGCAGCGGAAACACTGCCATATTTTCGAGAAGGACTCAATAAAAATTCCAGCAAAAAAGTTGCGGAGATTATTAAGCATTATACAAAAGTCAGTGCGATTAGCATGACAAACAGTCATCAAATTTTAGCTCATGTTGGCGCAGGAAGCGACCATCATATTCCAGAGCTAGAAGTCATTACAGAGCTTTCTCGGGAAGTGTTACGGACGGGCCGAATGACCATCGCACATGCCAAAGAAGAAGTTGGTTGTTCGGACCCTAATTGTCCGTTGCAAGCGGCGATTGTGATTCCATTATTTTCCCATCAGCAAATTGTTGGCACCTTAAAAATGTATTTTACGGATCCAGCGCAGTTAACGCATGTCGAGGAGCAGTTAGCAGAAGGTCTTGGGACAATTTTTTCTTCACAAATTGAATTAGGTGAAGCGGAAGTACAATCAAAATTACTTAAAGAAGCTGAAATTAAATCCTTGCAAGCGCAAGTGAACCCACATTTCTTCTTTAATGCCATCAATACTATTTCCGCATTAATGCGGAAAGACAGTGAAAAAGCGCGGAAACTATTGCTCCAATTAAGTAAATACTTTCGAGGCAACTTACAGGGAGCCGTGCAAACTACGATCCCAGTTTCACAAGAACTAGAACAAGTAAAAGCCTATTTGTCATTAGAACAAGCACGGTTTCCGAATCGTTATCAAGTAACATTTGACGTGGAAGAAGCGGTTGCTTCAGAAAAAGTACCGCCGTATGCGATTCAGGTGTTAGTGGAAAATACCATCAAGCATGCATTTGGCAGCCGGAAGGAGAACAATCAAGTTCGGGTAGTGGTCAAAGCAAAACAACATAAATTACATGTGGATGTGTATGACAATGGGCAAGGGATTCCCGAAGAACGCCGCTTGCTATTAGGAAAGACGACAGTGACTTCGGAAAAAGGCACCGGCACGGCACTGGAAAACTTGTCCCGCAGAATGGCGAACCTTTATGGATCAGAAGGTTGTTTTTTAATTGAAAATTTAGAGACAGGCGGGAGCCATGTTCATTTAGAAATCCCGATGGAACAGGAGGAATTAGATGCACGTATTAATCGTTGATGATGAGCCCTTAGCACGAGAAGAATTGAGCTATCTTGTTTCCCAACATCCGCAAGTGACGAGCGTTGCAGAAGCGGATTCTGTGGCGGAGGCAATGGAAGAGATGATGGATCAAAAGCCAGATTTGTTATTTTTAGATATTCATTTGACCGATGAAAGCGGGTTTGATTTAGCGGAAAAATTAACCCATCTTAAAAAAGCGCCCTACTTGGTCTTTGCAACCGCCTATGATCAATATGCGTTAAAGGCCTTTCAAGTGAATGCAAAAGATTATATTTTGAAACCTTTTGAAGAAGAAAAAATAACACAAGTCATTGAAAAAGCATCGAAAGAAATGGCTCAAGCTGTCCCAGAAAACACTGCCGAAAAAGGACCAAAATCTGAAGCAATACCTATTCAAGGGGAAGACCGCATTTATCTTGTGGCGCCAGAAGATATTTACCTCGTTTCTGTTGAAGAACGGCAACTGAGCATTTTTGTGGATCAACAAATTTATAAGATGACAGGGACCCTCAACAGTATCGAACAAAAATTACCTGCCACGCTCTTTATTAAAACGCACCGAAGTTTCATCTTGAATCGAACAAAAATTCAAGAAATTCAGCCGTGGTTTAATAACACGTTGCAAGTAATTTTAACCAACGGCTCAAAAGTACCTGTTAGCCGTTCATATGTCAAAGAATTTAAAGAAAAACTTGGCTTAAGTTAAAAAATCACCACTTGAAATGTCGAATGCATTTCAAGTGGTGATTTTTGCATTTGGTGAAGAAATTCTGGCATTTCATGAAAAAAAGCCCTTAAAAAAACGTTTTCTTTATATACTTAACCCATAGAAAACAGACAAAAGGGAGCGAAGAAGAATGGAAAAGAAAGTATATTCATTTTTACAACAAGCAGCAGTTTTTGCCATTATTATGTTAATCGCCAACGGCTTGGCGTTCATTTCCCCAATACCAATGCCTGCTTCAGTAATTGGCATGGTGTTATTGTTCATTGGTTTATGTACAAAAGTTGTTAAATTGGAGCAAGTGGAAGGGCTAGGTAATAGCTTATCAACGGTTATTACATTTTTATTTGTTCCTTCAGGGATTTCCTTAGTTAATTCTTTAGGGATTATGCAACAATTTGGCGTTCAAATTGTTTTTGTTATTTTAGTAGCAACATTAGCGTTACTAGCAACGACTGGTTGGACGGGCGCCTTTTTATTGCATATGAAAGATGCTCGAAAAGAAAAAGAACCCGCAGCAACGAAGAAAGCGAAAGGAGAGGTTCGCGCATGAATCCGTATGTTGGCATTATTATTTCATTAGCTGTATTTGGCATAGGTACTTGGTTGTTTAAAAAAAGCAAAGGTTTCTTCTTATTTACGCCATTATTCGTTGCGATGATTTTAGGCGTTGTCGTTTTAAAAGTAACAGGAATTAGTTACGAGCAATACAATGAAGGTGGCAAATATATCAGCTTCTTTCTAGAACCTGCGACAGTAGCGTTTGCGATTCCTTTATATAAAAAGAGAGACGTGTTGAAAAAATATTGGTTAGAAATTTTAACGGCGTTAACAATTGGTTCTTTTGGTTCGTTAGTGGCTGTTTATTTTGCAGGAAAAGTGATTGGCATGGATAATCATTTAGTGGCCTCAATCTTACCACAAGCTGCTACAACAGCGATTGCCGTACCTATTTCTCAAACTGTTGGCGGCATTGCTTCTATTACGGCGTTTACCGTAATCTTCAATGGTGTACTAACCTATGCCTTGGGTCGAATTGCATTGAAATGGTTTAAGATTAACAATCCAATCGCCAAAGGTTTAGCTTTAGGTGCGGCCGGACATGCCCTAGGTGTGGCAGTTGGCATGGAAATGGGTGAAACAGAGGCTGCTATGGCTAGTATTTCTGTCGTAGTGGTTGGCGTAGTTACTGTTTTAGTAGTTCCTTTCTTTGCAACGGTCATTGGTCTATAAAAAAGTGAGGAATCCCACTTTTTTATGAGTAGCTAATTTCTATCAGCTAGCAGTCTCTGCTTATTCTGTGAATGCTAGTTATCACTAATCCGCAGGCTCGGAGTTAAAATGAGTGTAAAAAAGCCAACCTTATCCATAGTAAGGTTGGCTTTTGTGTTGTTTACAGGATTTTTTGAGTATAGATAGGGCGCATGGAAGGATTGACCAGTCTTTTTATAGAATGGTTGCTCCTAAAGTTTGTTTAAAGTGGCGTAACGCCCATTCGTGTCCTTGTTCATCAAAACTAGCAACGGCGCGTTCAGGAATCATTAATTGATAGCCTAAATTATAGGCATCAACAGCCGTATGCAACACGCAAATATCTGTACAAACACCAGTTAAACAAAGCTCTGTAATTCCTCGTTCTCGTAACCGAATGTCCAAATCCGTGCCACTAAAAGCAGAATAGTGCCGTTTGTCCATCCAATAAACGGTTGCCTCATTTTTGTGAGCTTGATAAAAATCAGCTAGCGAGCCAAACAGATTACGCCCGTCAGTTCCTAAGACATTGTGGGGCGGGAAAAGTTTATTTTCAGGATGATAGCGATCTAGGGGGTCATGCCCATCAATGGCAAAAACCACAAAATCGCCATTGTCAAAATAGTGCTTTGTTTGTTGAACAAGGGCCGTTTCAATAGCTTGTCCAGCGGCACCAGTGGTTAGTTTTCCGTCTGTGGCGACAAAATCATTTGTATAATCAATGGAAATCAGAGCTTTCATTTGGCAACCTCCTAAAGGTTAAAGTCATTTTGTTCATTTTACAGCTTTTAAGAGGGCATTTCAAATGATAAAAGTACATCAAATTCTAAAAAAGCTGTTTCAAAATAAACGCTTTGGCTAAAAAACATGCTATAATTTTGCTACAAATTAAAGCAGGTGAATAGAGTGAAAAGAAAAATCGTACGTTTTATCCTTTGGTTGTTAGGAATCATTGTGGTTATTTGCTTAGGTGTGTTTCTCGCCTTTCAATTATCTCCTAAGCCAGGCGCTTGGGTCATCAACCAGTTATTCGCAGGCGAAGTTGAAATAAAAGATTCAGCTTCCTATGATAAAGCATTGCCCAATGTTCAATTGCAAGAAAATCAAACATACCCTTCTTCAAGAAAAAAGAATACCTTTGATTTGTATTATCCCCAAACGTCAAAACAAGCGGTACCAGTCGTTTTATGGGTCCATGGTGGTGGCTATGTGGGAGGAGATAAGTCTGGGATGAAAGAATTTGCGACACGTTTAGTGGCTGATTCCTCAGTTGCCTTTATTTCAATGAATTATGAATTAGCACCAGACGCACCTTATCCAAGCCAGCTCCAGCAGGTCAATGAACTTGTTCAATTTTTATTAGAAAAGAAACAAGCATATCCCATGTTAGATTTATCTAAGCTTTTTATTGGCGGGGACAGTGCGGGTGCACAGATTGCTCTACAATATGCAACAGTTCAAACCAATGCCAACTATGCCAAAGAACTAGGGATGACTGCAGCGTTGCCGGCTAGCCATTTAAAAGGCACACTCTCGTATTGTGGTCCGGTGGATTTGAAACAAATGGCCAACCAACAAAGTGATAATCGTTTTATGAAATTTTTCGTTAAAACAGTGGCTTGGTCCTTGCTCGGCACTAAAGACTGGCAGACGAGTGCAGAACTGCAAGAAGTGAGTTTAGTGGATAAAGTCACCAAAGAATTTCCCCCGACGTATCTAACAGATGGCAATAGTTTTTCATTCCAAGATCAAGGACTAGCCTTGGTTCAGCGGTTAAAAACTTTAAATGTTCCAGTTTCAACTCTCTTTTTCAAAGATAAGAAAGCAACAATCACCCACGAATATCAATTCGACTATCAAACAAAAGAAGCTAAACAATGTTACCAAGAAACAGTCCAGTTTGTGAATACGTATAAATAAACAGAGGCCTTAGAAATATTTCTAAGGCCTCTGTTTATTTATTTTTGTCATTTTTTTAGCTGAGAAATATGTATAAATTAAACAAAAATGTTTATTTAATGATGTTTACATGAGAAAAAATCCGTGCTATACTACGAACTCGTTTGTTAATTTTAATGTTAAAAATAACGTTTTTGTTATTTTTGTGAACAAATTAACATTTTTATCTTACAAAAACAGCAAAAAATTCGTTTAGTTAACAAAAAGAAAATTAAAAAATAAATTTTTTTTTTGAAATTAAGAAAATATCTTTAAAAAAATCAGAAGAAAACTTCGTATACTTGAGCCATAGGTTGGTTGTGGAAAGTTTACTTCGAGGGAGGAGTGATGAAGTTAATGAAAAAGAAAATCGCTGTTTTATTGGCAACTTGTTTACTTGTACAACCATTTTTATCTGTTTCAGCGTGGGCGATTGAAGGGGAGCAACAAACGGAACGTACGCAGACACAGCCAAAAACAGCAGAAACCAGTACAAGTGAAGCAACAAAAGAAAGCAGCGCACATTCTACAGAACAGTCATCAATGACGGAATCTAGTGCTATCACAGAAAAAGTAACCACCTCTTCCACAGAAACAAAACCAAGCGAAGAGCAGAAGCAAATCACCTTGACCTTTGAAACAACGGATCAAGCTTTGTTTCTAAATGATGCCAAAAGTTATCAAGTGGTAAAAGAAAAAAATCAGCCACTTCGGACAGAAGAATTACCAAAATGGGCGAATAGTGAGGAAAATGCGACTTTCGTTGGCTGGTCTTACCAAGGAAAAACATATACAAATGAAGAACTTCTTCAATTAGAGTTTTCAGAAGATACACAACTTACGGCTGTCTTTAAACAGAAACTGACACGCATGGCCAGAGCTATCTCAGTTGATCAGTCCATTGCGGACACAATTGCTCCTGCGGATAAAACAAAAGTGATTGTTGTGCCAAGTCCAGCAGGAGATGGAGCAGCGTACAAAGAATATGCATCGACAGAGGCTGGCTTGAAAGAAGCCTTGTTTGATTTGTATCAACAGGGAAACAATGGCGATTTCACTCTTTATATAGGAAACAATATTACGACGAGTGCGGCGACCACCGCTAAAGTGATTCCTGACACCGTTACGGCAAGTAATATGACTTTTTACGCCTTGCAAGGCAAGGTCAATCATTTAGTGATTACTGGAAACAGTGCGGATCCGATTAGTATGGATCAAACGGCGCCAACGGGTTCTAAGACGTTAGGATTTAATCAAAATATCTTTTTTGGCTCAAACATCACTTTGAGAAATCTAAACTATACAGGTACGAATATGTATTTAAATGGTTACAGTTTGAACTTGAATGGCGGTTCTAGTGGAAACGGTCTGACCGTATACGGTGGAACGGATACAGGAGATGTTTCAGGAAACCCAACTTTAACAGTAAATAGTACAGGTACAGGGACATGGAATTTCTATGGCGGAAACCAAAATGGTGGTAATTTAGCTGGAAATCCTACGATTGTTATTAACAATACACGGAGCGGACTAAATACATTAAGTGGGGGCGCCAATATTGGGACAGTGACTGGGAATACTTCATTGGTTGTCAATGATTCTGGTGGCAGAATTGCTTCAATTTATGGGGGCGGTTATGGGACCAACGCAACCAACACAGCGAATGTTACTGGTAACGTCTCAACAAAGGTTGCGATTACGAATGCTGCTACAGGTTTCCAATTAAGTACGTATTATGGCGGTGTTCAATACGGAAATATTGGTGGAAAAGTAACAAACGATATTTCTGGATATGGCCGTTGGTATACAGCGGGTCAACGTTTTATTGGTGGCTCTTCCCGTGGCGATATAGGAACGAATCGTACGACTGATGGAATTACTACAAATTTAAATACACAGTTGTATAGTGCGGGTCGTGCAGATTTTGAAGGAGGCAACCAATATTCTGGAACGATCATCGGAGATATTACGAATGTGGTTACAGCAGGAACGAATTCCGCTGGTGGTATTAATGATTTTAACGGCGGTGCTGGTAACAATGTTTCGAAATTTAACAAGAGTCAAATTGGGGCCTCAAATGAAGCAACGTATGATGCTTATACACCACAGCAAAGAGCAGAATTAGCCAAATCGGCAGCAGCTTTTAAAGTTTTCGGAAATATTTCTTCTAAATTAGTCAGCGGTTCGTTTAATAATGGTGCAATTTATTCAACTGCAGCTGGCCGCGGCGGTTATATCGAAGGAAATACAACAATTGAAGTGGGAACAGCGAATGGTGATGGGTCTTTAGGTGGCGATGGTATGGCTTATTCAGGCGCAAAACCGACAAGCTTAGATTATTCAACGACCAATAAAAGTCGTGGTAATAATTCAGGTTGGGATATTGTTGGTGGCGGCGGCTATCCTGCTAGTAATGATACTTGGGATATCTATATAAAAGGAGATACTAAGACTGTTTTAAATAATACCATTGCTCGCTGGACATATGGTGGCTCTTTTTCAGGTGTCGTTGAAGGCAATACTTCTAACACATTGAATGGCGGGATTGCTGACACATTAGAAGGAACAGGCTATCAAGCAGCTCGAGTTTATGGAAACGGTCAAACAATCGTTAATAATGGTCAAGTCGATTGGTTTCTTTCAGGCGGTGGCTGGAATGATGCCAAAAATGTTGGGAATGTCGGTGTAACGGTTTATGAAGGAGTAATTAATGCTTCGATGGGCGCTTCTTATGGAGCAAGCGGTGGCCATACAATTACTGGTAATTCAGACAATCGCATCTACGGAGGAAATTTCTCAGGAACTCCTCGGACAGGCGCGAACGGTTTTTCAGGTGGGATTACCAATGCGGGCTCACTTCTTGGAAATGCCAAACTCTTAATTGATTTAAGAAATTACAACGGAGAGTTTAAGTTGCCTGGTAATACCTACATTACTGGTGGTCGGCCCTATGGTCAAAATACGACACTAGGAACGGATGAATCAAACACAATTACTTTAAATATTTTCACTAAAACAGGTGTGGAATCTTTAAATGGGGCCAGCATTTACGGTGATGGTGGAACCAATGCTGCGTATACCAAGAACGGCAAGATTACAATGAATATTCAAGCAGCGGGTTCTAGTATTGGAAATTTATATGCGACACAGTATTCCAATATCAGTGGCGGAAAAATCTTACGTGATGTTACCGCAAATGTTCAAGGTGCAGTTAGTATTAACGGTTTATCCGGTGGTTCATCAACAGATAATTTTACTAATGCAATTGTGAATGCTAGTTCAAATAAAGTGGCCTTTAACTTTGGGACTAACGTTGACGGCACCAATAACTATCAAACAGAACCACTAAATGCGACAGGCTTAGGCGTTGTCAACTTTACGGAATTAAATGTCACCAATGGCATTAAATTAATGGCTAATGGTGGGAACATCAAAAATGGCGTTTCTGCTACTGCCGCGAATCATAGTACGACTTACAATGAATTCGGATCAATTCATCTATCTAAAAACGCTGGAATTGGGATCACCAACACGGCCAATTTAATTTCAGCTAGCAAACTAACGGTTCAGGATCATGCAACATTAGAAACAATTCCTGGTACAGGTAAAGTAAACATTGCGGATTTTGAAGCTGTCGATCCAACAAAAGATGAACTTTTATGGATTAAACCAACGACAGATACAACTGCTTTGGTGGATAGCACAGGGACTTGGTTTGGAAATGTCAAAGCCTATCAGGTCTTGACGATTAATCCAACGGTCAATAATGCTACAAAACTTACGCCAACAACGTTTCATGGGATTGAAAAAGCGACTGGAAAAACATTTATTGGCGATAACGATGTGACCAAGGGCGCCAATGGCTATGGAATAGCAATTCCTGGCTCCATCATCGATTACGAAGTGGAAACGCCTGGAATTGTGGCAGGTGCAGGTACTATTTCTCATGATGTAAAAGAGGTCAAAGCTGGCAATGCGCCGTTAACCTTACAAGCGTGGGGCACCGAAGTAGCTGGACAAAAAGTTCAAAAAGGACGTTTGATGATTCCGACCTCAAGTGCTTTAACACCAACCCTAAGCTTCCTTCCTGACGAAGTAACAGGTTCTTGGTTGCACCAAGGAACGGTTAAATCTAGTGAAGTTGGGAGCGCGATAGAGCAAATTCCAGAGCAAAAAGATACCACCCCGCTTTCATGGAAAGCGACGAATATGAACTACAGTTATCAGGTGAAAGTTCAATTTTCAAATAAAGTGGAACTTTCGGGGCAATCGGTGATTGTCACAGAAGATGAGGCAGCGCAACTAACGACTGTCGATAAAGTAATAGAAATGCTTGGCGCAAAAGGTCGGCCGTTTTTCAAAACCTCATTAAAAGAGACGGATTTACCACAAATTCAAGCGCCGTTAGCAGAAAAAACTGTATCGCGGACACATGATATTCAATTAGAAGCAGGGACGTCAGGGGATAATTTGCAAAACAAAACGGTTCATTTAGTTGTTGTGAAAAATGAAAGTGTCCTTGCCAAAGATCGTTCGTTTGCCTTGTATGCGACAAGTGCGCATTTGAAATTAAAAGAAGCAAATGGCTTAACGAATTCAGACGAGTTGGCACAATGGACACAAGCAACGGTGATTTTCGCAGATGGTCGGGCCAATCAAACACCAAGTCTTGATGCCGCAACCTTCCAAGCCATTCAGCAAGCGAAACCAGAAGAATTAGCTAAAACGGTGCCAGCCAATTATCAATTTACAGAAGCTGGCGAAACGTTAAATAAAAAAGTCAATGTGTCTATTTCAGGTGAATTAACGTTAGAAAAAGTACCTAAAACAATTGATTTTGGCAAACAAAAAATTTCTGCCAAGCCAGAAGTTTACTGGCCAACTCTTTCAGATGATTTAGTCGTTCAAGACACACGCGGGACAGAAAGTACGCCTTGGAAACTGAATGTTCAGGTAACGAATCCCTTAACGAACGGCACAGATCAATTGGAAGATTTGTCATTGGTTACAGACAAAGGAGAATTTTTACTCAATAAAGGAGATACGGTTGTTACAGAAAATGAAGGCTCCGGTTCAGGTAGTTATACAATTAACCAAGGTTGGGGTGCGGCAAACCAACGGGGACTTAAACTATCTGTGCCAGTCGAGAAACAAAAAGTTGGCGAATTCAAAGGGACATTGTCATGGTCATTAGTCATGGCACCATAACAAGGAGGAGAGAAGTGAGATGAAAAAATACCTTTTGCTTAGTTGTTTTTTAGGTCTTTTCAGCTTCTGTCATTCAGACACTGCGTTTGGGGAAGCAGCTTATGAAAATAGTGGTGTTGTCTCCTTTTATGGAACGTATGAATATCCCACAGAAGAGTCGACAACAGCGACTAGTAATTCTTCCACAACGACCGAACCCACCAAGCCAGCTGACGGAGGCGCTTCATCCGTCCTTTCTTCTGGCGTATATGGGTCGCGACAAGGAAGATTACCAGCGACAGGTACCACCAATCAAGCACCATTTATTTATTTGGGAATCAGCCTTATCACTATAGGCATATTATTTATTAAAAGGAGAAGAGAAGATGAAAAAAACAGTATTAGCAGTAGTAGGGATTGTAGGATTTAGCGGTGTCTTAGCGACACAACAAGCATTTGCGGAAGACATTAACGTGAACTATACAAGTAATGGCGCCATTACATTTGAACCAGATACAGATCCAACGAAGCCAGTTAACCCAACCAATCCAGATGAAAAAGTTGAACCAGAAGATCCAACTGACCCAACTGGACCAAAACCAGGGACTGCAGGCCCCTTATCAATTGACTATGCTTCAAGCTTTCAATTTGGCGCCCAAAAAATCACTTCCGATACGAAAGATTATTACGCACAAATTCAAACATTTAAAGATGGAACAACAGGTCCCAACTATGTTCAGGTAACGGATAAACGTGGGACACAAGAAGGCTGGACGTTAAGCGCTGTACAAAATGCGCAATTCAAAACAGCCCAAAATGAAGAATTAGTTGGGGCCGCTTTGTCGATTGCCAATGCAGGTGTGACATCGATTGTTGATGCCGCATACGCGCCAACACCAACAGCAGCACATACCTTTGTTCCTGGAACAGAAGTAGAATTAGTCAAAGCAGAAGATGGCAAAGGAATGGGGACTTGGGTCTATCGTTTTGGGAAAGATGCGACAGAAGGTGCTACTGCCGTGAAATTAAATGTCCCAGGTAAAGCGATTAAATTAGCAAAAGAATATCGTACGACCTTAACATGGACATTGAAATCTGTACCAACGAATGTTGGAGGCTAAGTAAATGAAAAAAACAGTCGTCTACTCCTTGTTATTCGGAACAATGTTGCTTGGCGCCACTGTTCCTGCTGAAGCGGCGACGGTCGTTTTTGATAGCGAACAGTCGATTGTTTTTACCCCAAGCACAGATGGGACGGATCCAGTAAATCCAGAAAATCCCGATCCAGAAAAACCAGTTCGACCAGTCGATCCAACGAATCCTGATGGACCTAATCCAGGTACCCCTGGGCCGCTTTCCATCGATTATGCCTCAAGTTTGGATTTTGGGAGTAATGAGATATCGAATAAGGATCAAACGTATTTTGCCAGAGCGCAAACCTATAAAAATCCAGATGGTTCAGCAAGTGAATTGGCAACTGCTAATTATGTACAAGTAAGTGATTTACGGGGAACCAATGCTGGCTGGGTTTTAAAAGTGAAACAAAATGGTCAATTTCGTAATGCAGAAACATTACACAAAGAATTAACAGGCGCCACCGTCGCCTTTACTGAGCCCAGTGTGCGCTCAAATGCGACGGACGTATTGCCGCCAACTGCTACCGCAAACATTCAATTAGATGCTGCGGGCGCAGAAACTGTTGTCATGCAAGCCCCAGAAAAGACCGGCGCCGGAACGTGGATCACGCTGTGGGGGCAAGCAGAAAAAGTGACCGAAAAAAATCAACAAGGACAGCAAGTAAATGCCACAATCACACGGGCAATCTCACTAACTGTTCCCGGGAAAACCCCTAAGGATGCAGTACAATATAAAACAACATTGACTTGGCTACTTTCAGATGTACCAGTAAATAATGGAGGGAAATAAATGAAAAAGACAAAAGTAATGACATTGATGGCAACCGCAACTTTAGGCGCACTGGCACTTGTACCAATGAGTGCATTAGCAGTCGACGGTGGTGAATACCAAACAAACGGAGCGATTCAATTTGCACCAAATACGAACCCAACGAATCCAGTTGATCCGACGAATCCAGATCCGGATAAACCAATTACGCCAGTTGATCCAACTGATCCGACAGGGCCTAAGCCAGGGACAGCAGGTCCGTTATCCATTGACTATGCATCTAGCTTATCTTTTGGGGAACAAACGATTACCTCAAAAAATATGACCTACTATGCAGAAACACAAAAATACAAAGATAATGCTGGTGCCGACCAAGAAGGCCCGAACTTTGTTCAAGTCTCAGATAATCGTGGGACTGAAACAGGTTGGACGTTAAAAGTAAAACAAAATGGTCAATTCAAAACTGAAGCCAACCAAGAACTAACAGCGGCTAAAGTAACTTTAAGCAACGGACGCGTGGTTTCAGCTTCACAATCTGCAAAACCAACGACAGCGCCAGCTACGATTGAATTAAACCCAACTGGAGCTGAATCAGTGGTCATGGCTGCTGGCGATAAAGAAGGTGCGGGTACGTACTTAATGAGCTGGGGCGATAGTGTAGATGCCGCTAAAACAAGTATTTCATTAGAAGTACCTGGTTCAACCACAAAATATGCGAAAAAATACACGACAACTTTTACTTGGACTTTGACAGATACACCTGCTAACACAGGAAACTAAGAACGACAGCATACACGCAAGATCGGGATATAAGTCAAAAATTTTTGGCTTATCTTTCGGTCTTTTGGTGCTTATAATACAACAAAGAATGACAGACATAGGAGAATGAATATGAACAGATGGAAAGTATATGCAACGGTAATCGCTTGTATGTTATTTGGCTGGATTGGCGTGGAGGCGCACGCTTCTGAATTTAATTTTGCGGTCACACCAACAATTCCCGAAAATCAAGTGGATAAATCAAAAACCTACTTTGACTTAAAAATGGCGCCTGGTGCCAAACAAACCGTAGAAATACAGTTACGTAATGATACAGATGAAGACATTACCATTGAAAATACGGTAAACTCAGCGACAACGAATTTAAATGGCGTAGTAGAATATGGCCAAAACGGGATCAAACCTGACAAAACTTTACGCTTTAACTTAAAAGATTATGTGGAAGCACCGAAAGAAATCATCTTGCCGAAACATTCCCAAAAGACCTTACCTTTAACCATCACGATGCCTAAAGATTCTTTTGATGGCGTGATGGCTGGCGGCATAACACTCAAAGAGAAAAAGAAAGAAACCACGACTTCTGCGGATCAATCAAAAGGGTTAGCTATTAATAATGAATACTCCTATGTTGTGGCCATTATTCTTCAGCAAAATGAGACAAAGGTTCAACCAGATTTAAAATTACTGGGGGTTAAACCAGGCCAAGTCAACGCGCGAAACGTCATCAATGTTTCTTTACAAAACCCACAAGCGGCCTATTTAAACCAATTACATTTAATCAACACTGTTTCAAAAGGAGGCGAAACGCTTTACCAATCCGATACTGAGGATATGCAAGTGGCGCCAAACTCTAACTTTAGTTACCCAATTTCTTTAAAAGGGGAACGATTAACGCCAGGGAAATATGTCTTGAAATCAACGGCCTATGGTGTAAAAGATGAAAAGGGCACCTATCAAGTCAAAGGCGCCAATGGTGAAGAACGGTACCTGTACAAATGGGAATTTACAAAAGAATTTACTATTTCTGGGGACGTCGCTAAAGAATTAAATGAAAAAGACGTAACCATTAAAGGAACCAATTGGTGGTTGTATCTACTGATTGCATTAATCATTCTAGCGCTGCTCTTATTGATTTTCTTCTTGTATCGTAAAAAGAAAAAAGAGGAAGAACAACAATCTGAGCAATAAAAAGGGCTATCTATTGACAAAAAGGGTTTTCCTTGTAAAAGTAAAGGTACTTTTACAAGGAATTGCTTCCCATAAAGTAGAGGTAGAGAGAGTGAGAAGCCATGAGAAAAAAGTATCTTTTTTTATTTAGTTCTTTGCTAATTTTTACGGCTGTCGAAATAGAACCAATTCAAACATTGGCGACACCTATTTATAATCCCTTAGAACCAACGGAAGAAATTCAACCAAAACCAGAATCAATCACCCCTCAGGAAAAGTCAGAACCGGAACAACCTGCGCCAACCCCTCCGGAAGATCAAAAAACTACGGTTCCTTCTGAAGAAAAAAAGCCTTCACCCAAGAAAAAAGACAAACCTGTGGAGAAACCGGCAATGTCAAAAGAAAAAAAGAAACAAACAAAAGAAACAACGGCTCATCCCCTACAAGTGAATAAAGATTTTGTCTTTCCTAACGGACTTGGTGCAGGCGGCGATGAAGAATCTGAAAGCTATTTAGCAGCGGTTGGGTACTTTCTTTCAGGAAATGGATTGTATGGGAAAAAAATGGATGTGAGAGAAGTCTATGATATTGATGATGTTTTTAAATAAAGTGGATAAAAGAAAAATCGCCTTATTTCAGTTACTGGAAAATGCACCGATGTTAACAGAGTCAAAAGAAACCGTAATGCAGGAGTTAGAATTATCTGAATTTATAGTGAACAAAACGGTCGCTGAATTAAATGCCGATTTTATTGAATTTGGTTTATCAGAGGATTTTCAAATTGTGAGCGATGGTATTTTCTTAACGCTTAATGAATCAGGAACGGAAACTTCCGCTACTTTGATTGATTGCTATATTAAAGAGTCGTTACGTTTTGCTATGTTTCAAGATTTCTTTTTTCAGCGTTTTGATTCTGTGAATGAGTTTGCTTTAGAACACTTTGTTAGTCACACATTGGCTTATAAGGAGTTCAAGGAATTAAAGAAAATGCTGGAAAATTACCAAATTACAATTAATAAAGAATTTCACTTAGTGGGAAATGAAACCAATTTACGCGAAGTAACAACACTGGTTTTTTTACAATTATACCAACGTGATTTTTCATTGTACGGTAAAAAAGTTTTAGAGCAGATTCGGAACTTTGAGCTATTTTTTTCTGAGAATGTTCATCTTAATCAGCGTGCGGGCTATGCACAAGCTAAATGTTTTCATTTTTTGGCGGTTTCTTTAGTACGAACGCAGCAACAGTTTTATGTAGAGAAAAAAGTAGATTCGCAAGTGTTAAAACAATTAGCCGGTGACAATCAGCAGAATGTTTTCAATTGGTTAGAGAGTCTTCAAATCCCAGAACCACAACGAACAAACGAAGGCAATTATTTACTCTTATTTTTAATTGCTGAAGAGTGGCTTCAAGTAGCTTCAGCAGCACTTTGCCAAAGATTTGCAGAAATTCAACAATTGAATCGTGACTTGTTAAGCTATTTAAAAATACAATTTCAGCTTTCCGAGGAAGTCCTGCAAGGTTTTGAACAAAAAGTAACAATCGTACATTTTAAATTGTTCCATTTTCCAATAGAAGCAAACTATAGTTATCGCAAAATGGATATAACCTACTTTGCAGAAACGTATACAGAGTATTTTTCTGCTAGTCGACAATTTATTCAAGAACAAAAAACGAATCCCGCTGTTTGGGATGCCAGACAGTTTTTATTTTATCGGTATCTGTTGTTAATGGTGGATGCGTTGCCATTGAAAAAAGTTTTGGCTCCGATTACATTGTGTGTCGACTTTTCCTTTGGTGAAGCCTATAATCGTATGATACAAAAAAATATTGAAAAAATTACGGAATGGAATATCATTTTCAAAGCACATGTAGATGAAAGTGTACAATTAATTTTATCGGATATTCATTTTGTCGATTGGCCTGAGATTACCCAAATTATTTGGCTAGCGCCACCACGTCCTGTTGATTGGTCGCATTTTATTAAAACGCTGAGTGCACTAAGACCGCACTCGGGAGAAGAAAACAAGGTCGGGACAGCACCGCTTAGCTCCGAGAAATAAGAAGAAATTTCCGGAAATTGTTCTTTAATTTTTGGATAATTTCGGCTTATTTCCGAAGGAGCTGGTTCTGTTCCCGCCGTTTATCAGATTTTGAGCGTGAAGCAAAAATCCAAAGTGATTTTTGTACCACGCTTTTTCTTTATGACTTTAGTCAGTTGAAATCTCTAAAGAGATTTCGACAAAAAAACCACGCGTACTGCGCGTGGAGGCCAGAGCTTTAGCGATAAAAACTCCTTTCGATATAATAGATAAAGGCTACCAACCGTTATCAAATCGAAAGGAGTTTTTGAATGTCGAACGACGATAAAAGTTTAGCACATACTCGTTGGAATTGTAAGTATCATCTTGTGTTTACACCAAAATATAGAAGAAAAGTAATCTATGGTCAATTAAGGCGAGATATAGGGAAAATACTAAGGAAATTGTGTGAGGTGAAAGAAGTCGAAATCATTGAAGCGCATGCAATGCCCAACCATATCCATATGTTGGTAAGAATTCCACCGAAGTTGAGTGTATCAGGTTTTATGGGTTTCTTAAAAGGAAGAAGTGCAGTAATCATTCATGAACGTCATGCGAATTTAAAATACAATTATGGAAATCGATCCTTTTGGTCAAAAGGCTATTATGTGAGCACTGTAGGACTGAACCAAAAATATATACGAGAACAAGAAGCAGAAGATCGAGTAAGGGATAGTATAAACAAAAGAGAGTATAAAGATCCATTTAGGAAGTAACAGCTAGATAAGAATAGAAAGGTAGCGGTTGGCGGTCTCTAAAAAGCTCCCTTAAAGGGAGCAGCAGGTAGCGAGCCCTTCTAGGGCTATTAAAAAGCCACCCGCTATGCGGGTGGATATTTACTTTAGAATATAAAAATTAAAAATAATAAAAAAGTTGAAACTTTTTATGCTTGTGATTCGTCTATATAAGTGTACAGGAAAGGAGGTTCCAGAAATCGATGGTTTTCGATGGTTGGAAAAGAAAAAAACAAATTCGCGCGTTAGAAACGCTTGTGGATACCAAATATGAAAAAATGTATCGCATTGCCTTTAACTATACACATTCGAAAGAAGATGCCTTGGATGTGATTCAAGAAAGCTTTGAAAAGGCACTGAAGGCCATCCAAAAAGGACCCGATATTAATGATTTTGACGCGTGGTTCTTTCGAATTCTGCTTTCTGTAGCGACAGATTATTGGCGTAAAAAGAAACGAGAAGCTGTTCATATTGAAAAAGATGAACATGTGTTAGCCCTTTTAAATAATCCCCAACGCAGTTTTTTAGAAATTGAAGAAATTATTAATCAATTAGATAGTCCCAATCGTGAAATTATTCTATTAAAATTTTTTGAAGGATTTACGCTAAAAGAAATCGCCTTGATCCTGGATATTAACGAAAACACGATTAAAACGAAGATGTACCGCAGTTTGAATGAACTCCGAAGTCTATTGAATTAGTAAAAGAAAGGAAGCGAAAAAATAATGGAAGATTTTGTAAAAAGTGTTGTTAAAAACTTTTCAAAAGAATACCGCCAACAACCGTTGCCAACGGATCTACAAGCGGAAGTCAAAGCGCGTTTTCATAAAGAGAAAAAGCGGTACACCTGGCTTCGTTTTAGAAACCGCTCACTGCAAAGTAGTGTAGTGGTGGCTTGTGGCTTTGTCTTATCAGTCAATTTGTTTCCAGGTTTTAGTGAAGCAGCCCGCAACATTCCTGTGTTAGATAAAATTGTTCAATTAGTCACCATCAAAACGTTGACAGCGAAAAAACAGGAAAGTGAAGTAAACATCGATGTCCCTAAAATCCAAACATCCCAAGAATCTTCAGTAGCCGACACGCTCAACAAAAAATACTTGAAAGAAGCCCAAACAGAATTTCAACAAGTCAAAGGGCAATTGTTTGATGGTTCTCGTGTTTCAGTCACTGGAGATTATGAAAAAGTTGTGGACGACCGTCGCTTCCTAGTGGTCAAACGAACCTTCACAGAAATTAAAGGCAGCTCTGCGACGACAACGAAATATGACACCATCGACAAACGAGCCAATGTTGTCGTTTCACTCCCCTTAATTTTTAAAAATGATTTTTACATTGATGTCATTAGTAGTGAAATTAAACAACAAATAGCAGACCAAATGAAGAACGATAGCAATAAAATATACTGGTCCGAAAAAGAGGATGCCCCCAGTGATGTTCAACCCTTCAAAAAAATTAAAAAGGACCAACCTTTCTATATCAATGAAAAACACCAATTAGTGATTGTGTTTTCTCAAGGAGAGATTGCGCCTTACTATATGGGCACCCCTGAATTTGTGATTCCTAATCAAGTCATTGAGAATGAATTGGCAGCGCCTAATTATTTAAAATAAACTCAGCAAAAAACACGCGACATTTCTTAAAACTGTCGCGTGTTTTTTACTGACCTAACCAAGTCAGTTGCGGTTTTACTGAGAGAAGCGTACACTAGAATTAAGCATAACAAGAAAGGGCGAATGGCAATGGAAAAATCAGAAAAAATTAGTATTTTACAAGATGTGGTTAAAATTAAATCTGTAAATGGAAACGAAGAAGAAGTGGCAATCTATTTACAAAATCTTTTGAAAAAATATGAGATCCCTTCTGAACTTGTTTCTTATGCACCAAATCGTAGTAGTTTGGTTGCTTATTTAGGTGAAAACCGAGAAAAAGTCTTAGGGTTTAGTGGCCACATGGACGTGGTTTCTGAAGGGGACGAAAGTCAATGGACTTTCCCGCCATTTGCGGCCCATATTGAAGGAAATAAATTGTATGGCCGTGGCGCAACGGACATGAAAAGCGGCTTAGTCGCAATGGTTTTAGCAATGATTGAATTAAAAGAAAAGGAAGTTCCATTAAATGGAGCGGTTAAATTTTTAGGTACAGTTGGTGAAGAAGTCGGTGAGCTAGGTGCTGGCCAATTAACTGAAAAAGGCTATGCGGATGATTTAAGTGCCTTAGTCATTGGAGAACCAACCAATTATAACTTGATGTATGCGCACATGGGTTCAATTAACTATTCTGTTGTGTCACACGGAAAAGAAGCCCACAGTTCGATGCCAGAAGAAGGCATTAACGCGATTAATAATTTGAACGAATTTATTACAGAAGCAAACCAACAAATGGCGGAAGTCACAGCAAACTATGAAAATCCTGAATTGGGTCGAACGATTCACAATGTAACCGTCATTAAAGGTGGCACACAAGTGAACAGTATTCCAGGTCAAGCAGCCTTGCAAGGGAATATCCGTTCAATTCCAGAATTCAGCAACGACCAAGTCATTGCATTATTACAAAAAATTGTCGATGAATTGAACAAAAAAGAAAAACATCAGTTAGAATTAACGATTGATTACAATAAAATTCCTGTAAAAGCTGAGAAAGATTCTGCGTTAATTCAAGCCATTCAAGCCCAATTTGATCAACCATTACCATTAGTGACAAGCGCTGGGACCACAGACTTAGCTGAATTTACTAAATCAGACAATACATTTGATTGCGTTGTCTTTGGACCAGGTGTGACCACTACTGCACACCAAGTCGACGAATATGTCGAAATTGATAATTATTTAGATATGATTGATAAGTATCAAGCGATAGCAAAAAGTTATTTAAATTAAAAAAGTGTCGCGCCTGAATCATAAAAATCAGGTGCGACATTTTTTATAAGGTTTATTCCACCACAGTCCATTCATTTAAGGTTTTGCCGTTCTCATCAACTAGCTCTAACCAGCTGTTTGTTCCAGCAAAATAGAGAAACAAGCCGACTTCATTAACGCTTTTTAAGATGATATCTTCCGTTGTGACAAAGTCTTTAAATTGGCCCTTGCGTTCATCACGAAGTTTTTCACCAAATCTAGCGGAGAAACCGACAGACCCGTCTTTATTTAAAGGGGCTTCTGGCATCATTGTCGCGCCAGCTTTAATAAGCATTTCATTGCGCTTTTGCCAAAAAACAGTTGCTTTGCTTTGTCGAGTATCAATATAAAAAGGAATTTGGCTAACTTCTTTTGTCCATTTGTGGCGTGCTTTGGCTGGTCTGGCTTTCTTCGGCGCCGGTTTTTTAAACAGAGAGTAGCCAAAACGTTCCAAGATAAAGGTGACTGTTTCTTTATAGTTAGTCACTGTCGCTACCGCACTTTTCGGAATTTTGACTGTCGTTGGGGTTGCTTCCAATGTTAAACCACTTTCTTTCGCATCATCTAGGAAAGCTTGCGCTAAATAGGCAAGTTCTGTGTCCCAAGTCGGTTTCAATAAAATCGAGTGATCAAAAGAAACTTCTTTATATGTAGCTTTTTCTTCAGCAAGTCCTAAAGCAACTAGTTGGTTATCTCTTAGCAAGAAAAGAATCGCTGCCTCTTTTTTCGGTAATTTAGTTGTTTGTTCAATGATTAAGTGGGCCTGATCGGCTAAATCAATGAGTGTCTTTGTTTTTTTTAAATCAACGGTTAAATGTAAGTCCATGAAGTCTACTCCTTTATCGTTAGTTTCTTCATTGTATCATGAAACACCGTCTTCGTCTTTTAACGAGTCAGCAACCTTACAATATTGTTTGAAACAAAAAGAAGCTTTCATGGTATACTTACTCACATGCATAATTTTTAATGAGGAAAGTAGAGGAACAAGAATGAAAACACTTGGCAATATTTTATGGTTCATCTTTGGCGGCTTTTTTGGTGGCTTATCGTGGCTATTCGCAGGCGTGATTTGGTGCATTACAATCATTGGTATTCCGATTGGTTTACAATGTTTCAAATTAGCGGGATTGAGCTTTTGGCCGTTTAAAAAGCGAGTCGTGTATAGTGATAGCGGCGTATCTTTGGTGGTAAACATTATTTGGCTGATTATCAGTGGACTACCATTAGCAATTGGGCATTGTATTAGTGGCTTGTTGCTTTGTCTGACAATCATCGGTATTCCGTTTGGGCAACAATCCTTTAAATTGGCGAAATTAGCGTTAATGCCGTTTGGGGCCCGTGTTGTTTCAACAAATGATTTTTATTTTGAATAGTCAGAGGTTTCTCATTGACAAATAAAACGAAACAGCGTATTCTGTAAATGTAACAAATAACGTTACATTTAGTTTGGAGTGATTAGACATGGCCATGTCAACGAAATTAAGTGTTGCGATTCATATTTTAAGTTTGATTGAAACAGGTCCTCAAGAACAAGTGACTTCTGAATACATTGCTTCGAGCGTGAATACGAATCCAGTCGTTGTTCGACGACTAATGAGCCAGTTAAAAAAAGCCGGCTTGATTCATTCCATGCGTGGAGCCAATAAAAATACCTTATTAAAGAAACCAGAAGAGATCTCACTGTATGAAATTTATACAGCGGTTGAATTGGAACGAGAGATTTTCAATATTCATCAGAATCCTAATCCAAACTGTTCCGTTGGGGCAAATATCCAATCGGTACTAGAAACTGAATTTACTAAAGTGCAACAAAAAATGGAAGAAGAATTGAAAAGCATCACCTTAGCAGATGTGATTCATGAAATAGAAGTTAAGAGAGATAAGTAATCTCTCTACTTTTAAAGTGTCAAATGTAACTATTTTAGTTCTATTTAAAAATGAAAGGATGATTTACATGAAAGTAGCAGTATTAGGAGCAACAGGAAAAGAAGGACAATTACTTTTAGCAGAAGCTAAACGTCGCGGGATGGACGTGACAGCCATCGTTCGTAATGCCTCAAAAATAACAGATGGCACACCGACCATTGAAAAAGATGTTTATCAATTAACAACAGAAGATATTCAAGCGTTTGATGTATTAATTAGTGCCTTAGGATTCCCTGATGTGCAAGATTTCCCCAAATCTACCCAGCATTTGATTGAGATTTTAACCAATCAAAAAACGCGCTTGTTTGTCGTTGGGGGCGCTGGAACCTTGTATGTGGACCCAGAACACACAACTCAATTAAAAGATACCCCATCATTCCCAGCAGAAATTCAGCCGTTAGCTTCGGCAATGGGCGAAGCTTTAAACTTATTGAAAGAAGCTCAAAACATCCACTGGACCTATATTAGTCCTGCAGCCATGTTTGATGCTGAAGGTCCTGCGACAGGCCATTATGAAGTCGCTGGCGAAGAATTAACAACCAATAGCCAAGGTGACAGCTACATTAGTTACGCAGACTACGCCGTTGCCATGTTAGATGAAGTGGAAAGTAATGCACACCCAAATCAACGAATTAGTGTGTATCAATAAAAAAAACAAGAAAATGGGGCCTCCGTTAAAACAACGGAGGCCCCATTTTCTTGTTTGATTAATTATTGCTAATGTATTTACTGTTTGGGTGCTCGGTATCCTGCTGCCTCTGCTTCTTCAACAGTAGAGAACCAAGCTACTGGATTCGTAGTTCTATTATAATATCTACTTCCAGGTACATGATAAATTCCATTACGTGACCCTTTAATTAAAGCGTTACCGCTTGGTGCTTCTGCAGCAGCCGTCTCGACTTCCGCTGGCGCCTGTGCGGCTTGTTGCGCCTCTGCTTCAGCTTGCGCTTTTGCTGCCGCTTCGGCTTGTTCTTTTTGCGCTTTTTCAGCGGCTAGTTTTTGAGCTTCTGCTTCTTTTCGTTGTTTTTCTTTGTGGGCATCTAATTGAGTTTTAACAACGGCTACCCGTTTTGTTAAAGCTTGATTTGGGGAGTTTAAAGCGTCAATTTGTTTGATCGCTTCATTATAGTAAGCTTCATTGGTTGGTTCTTGTTCAGCTTTTTCAACAGCGGCAGTTGCACTGGCGACTAATTGTTCATTTTTTTCTTTTTCAGCGATAGCGGTTTGAACAGTCGTTAATCGTTGTTGAAATCCTTCTTTGCCAACTGGGGCAGCAGCTACTAATTTTTCAGCTGCTTGATAATCGCTTTTACTTTTAGATTTTTCAGCAGTTGTAACTGCTTCATCAACAGGTACTGCTTCTTTGATTTTTTCAAGGCGATCATTGTATTCCTCGTATTCTTGACTTAATGAAGATACTAAGGTTGCGGCTTCATCATAGTTTTTCTGAGAAGGTTGTTTTTCAGCGTAAGCTAAGGCTTTTTCTGTTTTGGCCAATTCTTGCTCAGAATCTGTGATGCTCGCAATAAATTCTTTTGACGGTGTGACTTCGACTGATTTTTCAACTTTGGTATCTTTCTTCTCAGCAACAAAGGTGATTTTTTGCGTTTTTTCATCGGACAGTTTTACTTTGTAAGCAAACGTTTTGTCTTTCGTTTTTACTTCCTTGCCATTGGCCGTTAGTTTGCTGTTGCCGTCATATTCGCCTTTGATGGTGGCTGAGCCATTGGCATCGGTTTCAACACTCTCTGCATCAAGTGAAAGCGTTGGGGAAGAATCTGTCGTGGCAACCCCACCAATAAATAGAGCGGCACTTGCTAATGCGGCATAGCCATATTGTTTTTTCGGTTGTTTCTTAATTAATGCTTTGATAGTCAGTCCCCCGCTGACAAGTAACCCTAATAGACCCAAAAGTACTAATACTACACTCATTCATTTCTCTCCTTTCGATATAACGTTATTATAAAATGTATTGTGAGAAAATGAACATTTTTTTCGTAATAATTAATAAATTTCCTGATAAAAAAATTATTTCCTGAAGCTCAAATTCTTTTGTAAAAATTTTGTTGTGCTAAAATGGAAAGTGAGTTTAACTACGTATGTTATTAGAGAAGGGGAAATCAATGAAAGCAGAAATCATTGCAGTCGGAACAGAGTTATTACTGGGACAAGTAGTGAATACCAACGCCACCTTTTTATCAGAAGAGTTAGCTGCGCTAGGCATCGATGTTTACTATCAGACCGTTGTTGGTGATAACGGCGGCCGCTTAGAAACGCTACTAACAGAAGCAGAACAAAGAAGTGATTTAATTGTCCTTTGTGGAGGGCTAGGACCTACAGAAGACGATTTAACCAAGCAAGTTGTCGCACAACATCTCCATAAATCATTAGTAGAAGATCAAGAAGGATTGAACCGCTTGCACCAGTTTTTCCAACAGTCTAAGCGGCCAATGACGGAAAATAATCTACGACAAGTGTTAGCCATTGAAGGTGGACAAGTTCTTCAAAACCCGACAGGATTAGCGGTTGGTTCTTTCGTAACAGAAGGGACAACAAGCTATTTGCTCTTACCAGGGCCGCCCAATGAATTAATTCCGATGTTCCAACAAGCGGCACGACCTTTATTGATTGATGCGTTTCCACAAGAAGAACAATTGATTTCAAGAGTCTTGCGTTTTTATGGCATTGGTGAATCACAGCTGGTGACCGAGATTCAATCGTTGATTGCGCACCAAACGAATCCAACCATTGCGCCTTATGCTAAGGCTAATGAAGTGACACTTCGTTTAACAGTTAAAACAAAAGACTTAGTAGCTGGCGAAGAATTATTAACAGCGACGGAAGAAAAGGTTTTAGCTAAAGTGGGAGACTATTTTTATGGGTATGGGGATGACAATAGTTTAGCCAAGGTAACAGTGGATTTGTTATTACAAAACGGACAAACCGTCACGGCTGCTGAGAGCCTCACCGCTGGCCTATTCCAAAGTACACTGGGGGAAATTGCGGGTGCTTCGAAGATTTTTAAGGGAGGCTTCGTGACGTATTCGCAAGAAACAAAAGAGAACTTTTTAGGAATTTCTCATGAACTTTTAGAAGAACATGGCACGGTAAGTGAAGCGTGTGCCAAAGAAATGGCAGAGAAAGCGCGTCAGTTAGCTAAATCTAACTATGGTTTATCATTTACTGGGGTCGCTGGTGACCCAATCGAAGGTCAACCGACAGGCACTGTTTGGATTGGGCTGGCGGAAGAAGGCCAACCAACCGTTGCAGAATGTTTCCATTTTAACCGTGACCGAAATTATATTAGACAGAGTGCGGTTATGCGAGGGTTAGATCTTTTGCGGCGCCGAATCATTAATAAAAAATAAATATGCGAATGTTTGTTCGGTTTTTTCTTGCTTTTTTGGTACAAAAGAGATATGATAGACCTACTAACAGGAAATGAAAAATAAGTTTATATAAATTAAAGGAGGATTATCCATTGGCAGATGATCGTAAAGTGGCTTTAGATGCCGCACTGAAAAAAATTGAAAAGAACTTTGGGAAAGGTTCTATTATGAAATTAGGCGAAAAAGCTGATCAAAAAATTTCAACTATCCCTAGTGGTTCTTTAGCGTTAGATGTTGCATTGGGCGTAGGTGGGTATCCACGTGGCCGAATTATTGAAGTATATGGTCCTGAGAGTTCAGGTAAAACAACTGTTTCTTTACACGCAATTGCAGAAGTGCAACGAAATGGTGGAACAGCCGCTTTTATCGATGCTGAGCATGCATTGGATCCTCAATATGCGGAGAAACTAGGCGTTAACATTGATGAATTACTTTTATCTCAACCAGATACGGGTGAGCAAGGCTTAGAGATTGCCGATGCCTTAGTTTCAAGTGGTGCGATTGACATCGTTGTCATCGACTCGGTTGCTGCGTTAGTTCCTCGTGCAGAGATTGATGGTGAGATGGGAGCGAGCCATGTCGGCTTACAAGCTCGACTAATGTCTCAAGCACTACGTAAATTATCAGGCTCAATTAATAAGACAAAAACAATTGCTATTTTCATTAACCAAATTCGTGAAAAAGTTGGCGTGATGTTCGGAAATCCTGAAACAACTCCTGGTGGACGTGCATTGAAATTCTACGCAACGGTTCGTCTAGAAGTCCGTCGTGCAGAACAGTTAAAACAAGGAACAGACATCGTCGGTAACCGCACAAAAATTAAAGTCGTTAAAAACAAAGTGGCGCCACCATTTAAAGTGGCAGAAGTTGATATCATGTATGGCCAAGGGATTTCCCAAGAAGGCGAATTACTAGATATGGCTGTGGAAAAAGACCTTATTAGTAAAAGTGGTGCTTGGTATGGCTACAAAGAAGAACGAATTGGCCAAGGCCGTGAAAATGCCAAACAATACATGGCGGATCATCCTGAAATGATGGCAGAAGTGTCTAAATTGGTCCGTGATGCATATGGCATCGGTGACGGTTCAACCATTACAGAAGAAGCAGAAGGTCAAGAAGAACTACCTTTAGATGAATAAATAACGAGTGAATACGACTCGTTAAGAAGAAGGACAACACTTACTGAACAGGACAGGTGTTGTCTTTTTTTGTTTAGAACTAAATTGTTAAATAGACTGTTGTCCATGTCCGAACCCATCCACATCAAGCAGCTTAGTCAAACAGCAGACTATGCGGCGTTTGTTCTAAAATTTAAACAATTCGTGACGGCGGAAACCTAAAAATGTGACGTTGTCTAATATTTGCTGCCCTTTCCAAAAGAAAGGGCTTTTTTAAGTTGACACCTTTCGCGACAAACATTAGAATAAAATTGTGTGTATGCACAAATATGCAAGTAGGCATATTGATAATTGATTTTAGTTTATCAAAAAACTACAAGATATGAATTAACAAAAAGATAGTATGGAGGTGGAAATATGGTTTTAAATATTCTCCTCGCTATCGTCGGTTTGATTGTCGGTCTTGGTTTAGGATTTGTTATTGCAAAGTCACGTCATGATAAAGCAATAAATGGTGCAAAAATTTCAGCGTCGAGTATTCTCGAGAACGCTCGGAAAGAATCAGAAACACTGAAAAAAGAAGCATTGCTAGAAGCTAAGGAAGAGAACCAGAAGTATCGTTCAGAAATTGAAAGTGAGTTGAAAGAAAGCAGATTAGAACTTAAATCTCAAGAAAATCGTTTAATTCAACGGGAACAAACGTTGGATCGTAAAGATGACTCTCTTGAAAAACGTGAAGGCTCACTGGAAGAAAAAGAAGAGAAACTTGGTGCTAGACAGCAATTAATTGATGAGCGAGAAAAAGAAGTAGAAAACTTAATTAATCAGCAACATCAAGAATTAGAACGAATTGCTTCCCTTTCAAAAGAAGAAGCAAAATCGATTATTATGAAGTCAACAGAAGAAGAGTTGAATCATGAACTAACCTTGATGGTCAAGGAGTCAGAACAACGTGCCAAAGAAGAATCTGATCGCAAAGCGAAGAACTTGCTTTCCCTAGCAATTCAACGTTGCGCCGCCGATTCTGTTTCTGAAACAACTGTTTCCGTGGTCACTTTACCAAATGATGAGATGAAAGGTCGCATTATTGGTCGTGAAGGACGTAATATTCGTACATTGGAAACATTAACAGGGATTGACTTAATCATTGATGATACGCCAGAAGCGGTTGTGTTATCCGGATTTGATCCAATCAGACGAGAAATCGCTCGAATGACCTTGGAAAAATTAATCCAAGATGGTCGGATTCATCCCGCTCGTATCGAAGAAATGGTAGAAAAATCACGTAAAGAAATGGATGAACGGATTCGTGAATACGGAGAACAAGCAGCCTTTGAAGTAGGTGCTCATACGTTACATCCTGATTTAATTAAAATTTTAGGCCGTTTACGTTTCAGAACAAGTTATGGTCAAAATGTCTTGAACCACTCAATCGAAGTAGCAAAACTGGCTGGCGTTTTAGCCGCCGAATTAGGCGAAGATGTTCAATTAGCCAAACGTGCAGGTTTACTACATGATATTGGGAAAGCATTAGATCATGAAATTGAAGGTTCTCATGTTGAGATTGGCGCAGAATTAGCTGCGAAATATAAAGAAAATTCAGTAGTTATTAATGCCATTGCCTCGCATCACGGTGATGTGGAAGCAACCTCAGTTATTTCTGTTTTAGTGGCAGCCGCAGATGCGTTATCTGCAGCCCGTCCAGGTGCACGTAGTGAATCGTTAGAAAACTACATTCGCCGCTTAGAAAACTTAGAAAATATTTCTAATAGTTTTGAAGGCGTGGATTCAAGTTTTGCTGTTCAAGCAGGACGTGAAGTTCGTGTCATGGTGAAACCAGAAGAAATTTCTGATTTAGAATCTGTTCGTTTAGTTCGAGACATTCGGAAGAAAATTGAAGATGACTTGGATTATCCAGGACATATCAAAGTAACGGTTATCCGTGAAACACGTGCCGTAGACTATGCGAAATAAAATAAAAAGCGAATAAGTATCGCGTGTAGTGTCTCAACGAACAATTGCAAGGATTGTTCGTTGAGACACTTTTTTTAATCTTTTAAAACCAAAACTTTCTTTTCAAAGCGAAAACAACTATAATAAACAAGAGATGTTAAAAAGAGAAGAGGAACCTTTTTGCGTATATTATTTATAGGAGATGTTGTCGGTTCTTTAGGAAGAGAAGCCCTAGCAACGTATGTCCCTAAATTAAAGAAGAAATATCGTCCACAAGTGACCATTGCCAATGGTGAAAATGCGGCATCTGGTCGGGGAATTACTGGCAAGATTTATAAGAAATTTTTGCAAGATGGTGTCGATGTTGTTACGATGGGTAACCATACGTGGGACAACAAGGATATCTTTGAATTCATTGATGATGCGAAGAAAATGGTTCGTCCAGCGAACTTTCCAGAAGATGTGCCTGGTCAAGGAATGGTTTTTGTGAAAGTCAATCAATTGGAACTAGCGGTGATTAATTTACAGGCCCGCACATTTATGGTGCCATTGGAAGATCCTTTCAAGAAAGCCGCCGAGCTAGTGGCTATCGCTCGCAAACGGACACCGCTCATTTTTGTGGATTTTCATGGCGAAACGACGAGTGAAAAACAAGCCATGAGCTGGTTTTTAGATGGCCAAGTTTCAGCCGTTGTTGGAACACATACGCATGTTCAAACAAATGACGCTCGGATTTTACCGAAAGGGACAGCCTTCTTAAGTGATGTCGGTATGACCGGACCTTATGATGGGATTCTAGGAATGAAGCGTGAACCGATTATTGAGAAGTTTATGACAGCATTGCCGAAGCGCTTTGAGGTAGTCGAAACAGGGCGGACAATTTTATCTGCCTGTATTTTAGAGATTGATGACCAAACGGGCCAAGCGAAGATGATTGAGCCGATTCAGATTAGTGAAGATCGCCCGTTTCAAGAATAATAGAAGAAAAGTTAATCTCGGATCATTAAGAGGTTAACTTTTTCTGCTCTTATAGAAAAAGTGCCGGTGAAAGATGAAGGTGAAAAAAATGGAGCCGTTGAATTTAGATGCACAAAGTAATAAAGAATTAGAAAAATTGTTACATTTAATTGGACAAGATGAAGTCATTCAGCGCTACCAAGCGATTGAAGAAAAGGTAAAGAAAAACAAAAAGCTGACAGAATTAGTGGAAGAAATTAAAGCTGCGCAAAAAGATGCGGTTCAATTTGCTCACTATGGCAAACCAACTGCTGAAAAAGAAGCCATTCAACGAGCTGATGCGAAAACAAAAGAATTTGATGAGCACCCACTCGTTGTAGCCTACCGCGAACAACTGATCGAAGCCAATGACTTAGTCCAACATGTCACGGCGCTCATTCAATACCGCGTGAACGAAGAGCTAGAGAAGGAAGGGAATTAAATGCCACAAAAGACAAAAAATACACCCATGATGGAACAATATTTATCCATTAAGGCCCAATACAAGGATGCGTTTTTATTTTATCGCTTAGGTGATTTTTATGAATTATTTTATGAAGATGCTATCAATGCAGCGCAAATCTTAGAATTGACGTTAACAAGTCGTAACCGCAATGCGGATGATCCGATTCCTATGTGTGGCGTTCCTTATCATGCCGCGCAAGGCTATATTGACACGTTGATTGAGCAAGGCTATAAAGTAGCGATTTGTGAGCAAGTGGAAGATCCAAAGACTACCAAGGGCATGGTCAAACGAGAAGTGGTCCAGTTGGTAACGCCAGGAACGGTGATGAATAGTAAAGGCTTGGAAGCCAAAGACAATAATTACTTAACCGCTGTGCTAACAGATGGTAATCAGTTCGGTTTTGCCTATGTAGACTTGAGTACAGGCGAATTAAAAACAGCAGTCTTGGCTGATGAAGAGGGCGTTTTGAACGAAGCTTCTGCGTTGCAAACAAAAGAAATGGTCCTAGGTTCCGGGATTCCTGAATCGTTAAAAGAGAACTTAAGTTTACGTTTAAATATTATCTTTTCGACACAAGAAACGGTGGAAGAAAATGCCGAGTTTAGTTTTTTAACCAATGAACTGATTAATCCATTAGAAATTGAAATTACAGGCAAATTATTATCTTATTTATCCGTTACCCAAAAGCGGAGCTTGTCCCATATTCAGAAAGCTGTGGAATATCAGCCAGATCATTTCTTGAAAATGGATCATTATTCTAAATTCAATTTAGAATTGAGTCAGTCGATTCGAACAGGACAGAAAAAAGGGACTCTATTGTGGCTATTAGATGAAACGAAAACAGCTATGGGTGGCCGTTTGTTGAAACAATGGTTGGATCGTCCACTGATTCAAGAACGTCAAATTAAGACGCGTCAAGAAATGGTGCAATCCTTATTAAATGCCTATTTTGAACGCTTGGATTTGCAAGCAGCATTGACGAACGTGTATGATTTAGAGCGGTTAGCAGGACGCGTGGCATTTGGCAGTGTGAATGGGCGTGATTTAATTCAATTACGGACCTCTTTAGAACAAGTACCAACGATTCGACAGTTAATTGTCGGGATCAATCAAGGGGAATGGGATGATTTGTTAGTCGACTTAAACCCTGTTGAAGATTTAGTGGCATTGATTGCGACGGCGATTAATGAAGAAGCCCCCTTACAAATTACTGAAGGAAATGTTATTAAGGACGGCTATAACGACCAATTAGATGAATACCGTGATGCCATGCGCAATGGTAAGCAATGGTTAGCGGAGTTAGAAGCGAAAGAACGCCAAGAAACAGGGATTAAAAACTTGAAGATTGGCTACAATCGTGTCTTTGGTTATTTCATTGAAATCACTAAGTCAAATTTAGCGAATTTAGAAGAAGGAAAATACGAGCGTAAGCAAACATTAGCTAATGCGGAGCGCTTTATTACGCCCGAACTAAAAGAACTAGAGCGTTTAATCTTAGAAGCCGAAGAAAAATCAGTTGAACTAGAATATCAATTGTTCTTGGCTGTGAGAGAACAAGTGAAAACGAATATTGATCGATTGCAAACACTGGCTAAAACCATTAGTGCGGTTGATGTTTTACAATCTTTTGCAACAATTAGTGAACGGTATCAATACGTTCGACCAACGTTAAGAAGTAACACGAAAAATTTGGCGATTGTCGAAGGACGACACCCAGTCGTGGAAAAAGTTTTAGGGCATCAAGAATACATTCCAAACAGTATCCGCATGAACCCAGAAACAGATATTCTCTTGATTACTGGACCAAACATGTCAGGGAAAAGTACCTACATGCGTCAATTGGCTTTGACGGTGGTCATGGCGCAAATTGGCTGTTTTGTACCAGCGGAAAGTGCTGAAATGCCAATTTTCGATCAAATTTTTACACGGATTGGGGCCTCTGATGATCTAATTGCAGGGCAAAGTACCTTTATGGTAGAAATGATGGAAGCCAACCAAGCACTGCGGCACGCCACGCCTAATAGCCTAATTTTATTTGATGAATTAGGACGCGGCACGGCAACCTATGATGGAATGGCGCTAGCGCAAGCCATCATTGAATATATCCATCGTGAAGTTCAAGCTAAAACGCTATTCTCTACACATTATCATGAACTAACTGTTCTAGATGAAACCTTAAAAGGCTTGAAGAATATTCACGTGGGCGCTGTCGAAAAAGATGGCGAAGTGGTCTTTCTTCATAAAATGATGGAAGGACCTGCTGATAAGAGCTATGGGATACATGTTGCTAAAATCGCTGGTTTACCAAGCTCGCTTTTAGAACGAGCAGCCACCATTTTATCCGCTTTAGAAGCGGAAGAAACAACGATTCCAAGTTCAGTTCATCATGAAGAAGTTTCAGAAGTCCATGAAGAAACCGAGCAACTTTCATTATTTAAAGAAGTTTCAACAGAAGAATTAAGTGTCATTGACACATTGAAGAAAATGAATCTATTAGAAATGACACCACTAGATGCGTTAAACATGCTTCATCAATTGCAAAAACGTATCTAATTAGGAACCGAACCGGTTAGGAGGTCGTGAAATGGGGAAAATTCAAGAACTATCCGAACAACTAGCCAACCAGATTGCTGCTGGTGAAGTTGTTGAACGTCCCGCTTCTGTCGTCAAAGAATTAGTGGAAAATGCATTGGATGCAGGAAGCACCCAAATTGATATTTTTATTGAAGAAGCTGGCTTGAAAACCATTCAAATTATTGATAATGGTGAAGGAATTGCCAAAGAAGATGTACTGAATGCCTTCAAGCGCCATGCCACAAGCAAAATTCATACAAGAGATGATTTGTTCCGAATTCGCAGCTTGGGGTTCCGAGGCGAAGCCTTACCAAGTATTGCCTCAGTTTCTGAAATGATTGTCGAAACTGCCACAGCTGAGGAAGAAGAAGGCAGCTATGTGATTCTAAAAGGGGGCAAGGTCGAAGAAAACCGACCAGCAGCCCTCCGTAAAGGCACAAAAATGACCGTTTCCAATTTATTTTATAATACGCCCGCTCGTTTGAAATACGTCAAAACGATCCAAACGGAATTGGCCAATATTGGTGACATTGTCAATCGTCTGGCGTTAAGCCACCCTAAAGTCGCTTTTCGCTTAGTTCATGACGGCCACAAAATGATGAGTACAACAGGCAATGGTGATTTAAAACAAACGATTGCCGGGATTTATGGCATTAGTACCGCAAAGAAAATGTTGAAAATTGAAGGAAAAGACCTTGATTTTACTTTGACAGGGTATGTTTCATTGCCAGAAGTCACACGGGCCAGCCGTAACTATTTATCAACGATTATCAATGGTCGTTATATTAAAAATTTCGCGTTAAATAAAGCAATTGTAGCCGGCTATGGTTCGAAACTAATGGTGGGGCGTTTTCCAATTGCTGTGTTAGAAATTGAAATGGATCCGCTGTTAGTCGATGTCAATGTCCATCCTACTAAGCAAGAAGTTCGTTTAAGTAAAGAAAAAGATTTAATGGCATTAATTGAACAGGCGATTCAAGAAGTGTTGAGCCAAGAACAGTTGATTCCCAATGCGGCAGACAATTTGCGTTTTAAAAAGAAACTACCGCCAGAACCTAAAGCCGAACAAATGGAAATTCCTTTATCGACTGAACAACCTGCGGTAAAACAACGACCGGGCAGCTTAAGCTATAATCCTGCAACGGGTCGCTTCTATGCGGAACATGCGACAGACGAAACACCAGTCTCAAGCGCCCCTGAAACTGTCAACCAGACAGAAAGAGCAGTGGATCCAATGGACGACCCATTTGCGCCGCCAGTGCCAGAATCAACGAGTGTAGCGGAAGAAACGTCAGCTTACGAAACCTCTTCGGCAGCTGCTGATTCCGCAAATCATTGGGAAACAGCTAGTAATGAGCAACAGGTAATAGCCGAAGAAACGAAAATAACTGAAGTGCCTGATTCAGAACCTTCTCTGCGTTCATCAGAGGCTGCTGACGAGGTTTTCCAAGAAGAAATGAAACTTCACCCGGAATTCGATGCCAATAGCGCTGCGAGCCAAAGAGAACTGAAACAAGCCCTGAACAAGTTGGAAGAAGAACGACCGACAGAACGTTTTCCTGAGCTAGAATACTTCGGTCAAATGCACGGAACTTATTTATTCGCACAAAGCAAAGATGGCCTGTTTATTATCGACCAACACGCTGCCCAAGAACGAATTAAATACGAGTACTTCCGTGAAAAAATTGGCGAAGTCAGTGATGATTTACAAGAACTATTGGTACCAATCGTTATTGATTATCCAAATAGCGATGCCTTGAAAATTAAAGAGCAGAAAGAAACCCTTGCGGAAGTCGGCATCCATTTGGAAGACTTTGGACAAAATAGTTTCATTGTGCGGGCGCACCCAACTTGGTATCCTGCAGGCGAAGAGGAAAGCATTGTTCGCGAGATGATTGACATGTTGCTAACAACTGGCTCGGTCAGCGTGAAAAAATTCCGTGAAGCAACTGCCATTATGATGAGCTGTAAGCGATCCATCAAAGCCAATCATTACCTCAATGAGCAACAAGCACGCGTGCTATTAAAAGATTTAGCCTTGTGCGAAAATCCGTTTAATTGTCCGCATGGACGTCCGGTGCTGATTCATTTTACGAATTCAGATATGGAACGAATGTTTAAACGCATTCAAGACCCCCATTAAAAAGAAACGAGGCGTCATCAATTTATGCAAATTATTTTAGCATCCCAATCTCCTCGCCGTCAGGAGTTATTAAAGCGTGTGGTTCCAACTTTTACGATTGCACCAGCCGATATCGATGAAACTGTTGGCAAAGACGGCTTACCAGCAGAATATGTGGCGCAAATGGCTGCCCAAAAAGCAGCGGCTATAGCAGAACAATCCCCCGAAGCACTAGTCATTGGCTGCGATACAATTGTGGCATTGGCGGGAGAAATCCTCGGTAAACCGACTTCTCGGGAAGACGGTTATCGCATGTTGCGCCTGTTAAGTGGCAAAACACATGACGTGCATACAAGTGTGACGTTGAAACAAGGGGAAAAAGAGCGCTCCGCGACAGTTCATTCAACCGTGACGTTTTATCCACTGACAGACACGGAAATCCATGCTTACTTAGATACCGCAGAATATGCCGACAAAGCAGGCGCTTATGGTATCCAAGGACAAGGAGCATTACTAATTGAAGCAATCGCTGGCGATTATTACGCCATTATGGGTTTACCAATTGCCAAAGTAGCCCGACTACTAAAAGAATTCAACTAATAAAAGACAGTCCTTTTCATTCGTCAAAAAGAGAAAGGACTGTCTTTTACTATGCAAACTATTAGGTGCCTGTCTGGCAAACGTGGTATCATTGAACCCAATAAATTGAACAGAAGAAAAGGAGTGGACAGAATGACAAAACCAACAGAAGAAGAATTAAAACAAACCTTGACGGATCTTCAATATGCCGTCACACAAGAAAACGCAACAGAACGCCCTTTTTCAGGAGAATATGATGACTTTTACCAAGACGGAATCTATGTAGACATTGTTAGTGGCGAACCGTTGTTTAGCTCCTTGGACAAATACGATGCTGGTTGCGGCTGGCCATCCTTTACCAAACCAATTGAAAAACGTGGCGTCAAAGAAAAAGCTGATTTTAGTCACGGCATGCACCGAGTAGAAGTTCGCAGTCAAGAAGCAGATTCACATTTAGGGCATGTTTTCACTGATGGCCCACTCCAAGAAGGCGGCTTACGTTATTGCATTAATGCGGCAGCTTTGAGATTTGTGCCAGTGGCAGATTTAGAAAAAGAAGGCTATGGCGAGTACCTTTCTTTATTCAAATAATCCTCATTTTTTAGACAAATACGATAAAATAGTTAGAAGAAAGCGACTTTTGATGAATATCTTGTATGAAATACAGAAAATCTCTTGATTTATTTGGCTAGGACTACTATTATTTTAGAAGGAAAGTATTGTTCAGTTTTAACGAATTGGCTGAAATAGAAAGTGGAGGTTCTAATGTCGAAACATTATTTTGATCCAAGATTGAAAATCTTTTCTTTGAACTCTAATCGTCCCTTAGCAGAAAAAATTGCGGATGCTGTGGGTGTGGAGCTAGGAAAGTGCTCTGTAACACAATTTAGTGATGGCGAAATTCAAGTGAATATTGAAGAAAGTATTCGTGGTGCACATGTTTACGTCATTCAATCAACAAGTAGCCCTGTTAACGATAACTTAATGGAACTATTAATCATGATTGATGCGTTAAAACGTGCGAGTGCTAAAACAATTAACGTGGTTATGCCTTATTATGGGTATGCACGTCAAGACCGTAAAGCACGTGCCCGGGAACCAATCACTGCTAAACTTGTTGCAAACATGATTGAAAAAGCTGGCGCAACAAGAATGTTGACATTGGACTTACATGCGGTCCAAATTCAAGGATTCTTTGATATTCCAGTGGATCATTTGATGGGTGCACCATTAATTGCCGATTACTTCATCGAACACGGCATTCAAGGCGATGACGTCGTTGTCGTTTCCCCTGACCATGGTGGTGTAACGCGTGCACGTAAATTGGCAGAATTCTTAAAAGCACCAATTGCGATCATTGACAAACGTCGTCCAAAAGCGAACGTAGCAGAAGTAATGAATATCATTGGTCATGTGGAAGGCAAAACATGTGTCTTAATTGATGACATGATTGACACAGCGGGGACAATTTCTCTTGCTGCAAACGCATTGAAAGAAGCCGGAGCAAAAGACGTTTACGCTTCTTGTACACATCCCGTTTTATCAGGACCAGCCTTACAACGTATTGAAGATTCAGCAATTGAACGCTTAGTTGTAACAGACTCTATTTACCTATCGGATGATCGTAAAATTGCAAAAATTGACGAAGTCAGCGTTGGTGAATTAATCGGAGATGCGATTAAACGTATCCACGAAAACAAACCAGTTAGTCCGTTATTTGAAACAAAAAATAAATAATTACAAAAAACCGCCTACATCATTTTTCTGATGTGGGCGGTTTTTTTTGTGTATCATAAATTATTTAATAGCAAATGAATCGCAAGAGGATACGTGAGATTGTTATTACAGAAATAATAGGTAGAGGCTAAAACCCAGCCCATTCCACAATAAAAAAGCATGGAAATTGATGGTAATAGTCCATGGCTAAGACCAAAAAAAAGACCAGAAAAAAATATTTTACATAAGACACTTCGAGAGGTATTTTTTATAAAAAATAAGTTCATAAAAATGCCACGAGTCAGGAGTTCTTCTAATATAGGTGAAAAGAGTCTAGTATGAAGGGCCATTAAAACAGGTGCTACATTTCGGACTTCATTAATATAATGTTGATTTTCTGGAGTAGGAATGCGTGAGAAAAGTAAATTTAGAATAATAGAAAATAAGAACATGCCAATAGCTAGTAATAGACTTTTAAAGATAGCTTGCTTTTTTTTCTTTACTATTTTTTTATAGAAAACTGACAGCACGATAATAATAATTAAAGATAGTATACTATCAAAGATAATCAAGGTTTTTTCGTTATTTTTTATAGCTATTAAGCTCATTCCAGTTAATGCTTCTATGCTGGGTAGGGCTGTCAAAAAAGTGAACAGGAGATAAAGAAGTGTTTTTTTCTTTGTAGATAATTTTGTTTCGATACTATAACAACCACCTTTCCTATTTTATCAGAATGATATGTTTACAAATTGAACTACTAATCAAGGAATAAAAAGGAAATGAAAAAATGATGCTTCCTCTATTGTGAGTTTTATTATAATTAGATAAAATATAGATGTCAAAAAGATTAAAAAGGTTGGAGCTTTAAAAATATTGGAAAGGAGTATACAAATGAAAAAGATAACTGAACGACCAATTGTCAAAATCTTAATTAAGATTTTGATCTTTGCCCTATGTTTTTATGCGGGGATAAAATTCGTTGATTTCATTTTTCCGTTAGTAGGATTTAAACAATAAGCAAAAGAAATGAACGTGGAGACAAGCACAAAGGACCGTGAACTTCGTTGCTAATAGTAAAGTATTGGTCCTTGGAAACTAAAAAGCTGTTAAAAATGACAATAAAAAATAACCGTTTACTTTGATCGAGTACGGTTATTTTTTATAACTAAATTGGTCACCGTCTTAAACGGCTCTGCATCAGAGAGGTATGTTGAAGCATATCTCTCTTTTCGTTTTCATTATAGCACAATTCCCTAAAAAAATATATTTGAAACTAATTATTTTTTAGTTTCACATGGTATAATCTAAGTGTAGAGAAGTTAATGCGGAGGCAAGCGCAAAGGAACATGCGCTTTGCGACGAGCATCGCAACAAAGTGAGAAGCGTAGGAGCAGAGACTTTCCTCTTTCGGTGAGGTGGTGCGTATGAGCGTACTTCCAAAATTTACAGAAAGGAGAGGCCTTTTGTCAGCATATGAAACAATTCAGACGATCCTAGGGTTTGGTATGTTTACCATTGCTTTGATCGCGCTGATTGTGAAATTGCTTAAAAATGACAATAAAAAATAACCGTCAACTTTGACCGAGTACGGTTATTTTTAAATAATTCAAAAAGTCACCGTCTTAAACGGCTCTACATCAGAGAGGTATGTTGACGCATATCTCTCTTTTCGTTTTTATTATAGCATATTTTCCCGAAAAGTACGAATAAATTTAGCGTTAATCCGTGAAATCCTAAAAGCTGTTAAAGAGGAGAAAAACCTCTGGGCTTTTTCTCTTTGCCTATAGTCTGTTTAGCCCGCTTTTTTGTTAAAATTTATCGTAAACTTCAATTACTGAGGTGCTATTCAGCTCAGACTTACTTATTTTAATTACTTCATGGGATTCAGTTAAAGATTTCGATTGGCTCTTTCGTGGCTGATTTATTAACGATAATAAAGATTGTGGGACGTACTTTTTGTTATTCTCTTTACATGTTAACGCCACAATCATTTTGCCTGAACGAATTGCTTTTTCATACTGTAAATTATAAAATTTTCCTCCATCGCATATTCGTACACCTGGAGAAATAAGCATTTCTAATAGAGAAATTACTTGTAATTTTTGGCCTGTGGTTCCATCATCTTTAGGTTTAATCCCGCGCAGTGAAACTTTATTATTTTTTAAAGCTCTGTAAAATTGAGTAGCCTTAAAACGAAATTTACAGCTCCCTTGTTTATCTATTTGATAATAGTCAACTCCGCATAAATGCATAAAATTCCCAGCTTCAAATTGAACGTTCATTTCTAACAATTTCTTTGTTTTCCGATGTTGATATGTATAAGTGAACATATGATTATTGAAGTTGGTGTCATAAATTAAGAACGCCTTTCTAATTGTGTCAAAATCTTTTTTCTCAATCATTAGTTTCTCCTATAAATAAAGAAGCCAAGCTTAGCTTGCCTTCTTTAAACTTCAAATATAATTCAGGTTTTTCTGTTGCTCACCAACTATTGGCTCTACGTCCAATTCTATATCGAGTTTTTCTGTTGCTCGCCAACTATCGGCTATTACTTCCGATTTCAGTATTGAGTTATTATGATGCCTGATCATCAAGAAACATCTACTTGTTTCTAATAAAAGTCTACCACAGAACCACGTTCAACTCAATCCTTTTTAATCCAATAATGGAGTGTAATGACAATAAAAAATAACCGTCAACTTTGACCAGCACGGTTATTTTTAAATAATCCAAAAGGTCACCGTCTCAAACGGCTCTACACTAGAGAGGTACGTTGACGCATCTCTCTCTTTTCATCTACATTCTAGCATAGATACAATGTAGATGAAAAGAGGTGCCTGCTGCTAAAGGTTCTTGTCCTTCTTTAGCGATTGAGCAGTGCATCAACGCTTAGTTCAGTCATTTCAGAGACTTGTATGTCGGCTCCGATTAAGGGTTGGCTGGCCGACAAGCCGACGGCATAGATGCCCGCGGCTTTCAAGCCGTCAATGCCTGATTGTGCATCCTCAAAGCCAATGGCGTTTTGCGGTAGCACGCCAATACTGTCAGCGGCGGCTAAAAAGATTTCAGGATCAGGTTTGCCTTTGCTTAACGAGTCGGGATCGACAATTGTGGCGAAGTACGCGCGCACGCCTAATTTTTCCAAAATCAGGGGGGCGTTTTTTGAAGCCGAAGCCACGGCACAGGGAATGTGACGTGCTTGGGCTTGCTGTAGCAATGGCACGACACCAGGTAAAACATCTTCTGTCGTTAAATGTTCTAATAATTGAACGTAGTGGTCATTTTTTTGCTGAGCTAAGGCTTCTTTTTCTGCTGGAGTAAACGCATTTTCACGGTGGCCATGGGCTAAAATGCGGTCCAAGGAATCCATCCGACTAATGCCTTTTAATGTTTCGTTGAAGGTTTCGTCAATGGGGATACCTAGCGAATCGGCCAACGCTTTCCAAGCTTGATAATGAAATTTGGCGGTGTCAGTAATGACACCATCCAAATCAAAAATAAATCCAATCGTCATTGTGGTTCGCTCCTTTATTGATAATGTACTTCTTTTGGTCGTTCGGCGGTTAACGGAATCAACGCGCCCTGAACCAATAATTGTGTATCTTTATCTGCTGTAATCGTGACACTGGTTTGTGTTAATGAAAATTGATACGTCACGCCTTGATGAATAAACTGGAAGGCCAGCGCTTGCCAATGTTCAGGTAAGTTTGGACAAATTGATAACTCGTTCTGGCGCGTGTCAACGCCTGCATACGTCGCTAAAGTAACGTGAATCGTCGCAGCCATGACCCCTGTATGAATCCCTTCAGCGGTCGTGCCACCTTGAATGTCACGATAATCGGAATACAACGCTTCTTGATAAAGTTGCCAAGATAGCTCATGGAATTGCGCCATTTCTGCCAATTGGGCATGAACAATTCGTGACAAAGTCGAACCATGAGACGTCCGTTTTAGATAATACAAAAGATTTTTTTCCAAATAATCCGCAGGCAATTGATACCCTAAATCTTCTAAAATTTGATCCACCCGAGTTTTGTCTAAGTTGTAGAACAACATTAACGTGTCGGCTTGTTTCGCCACTTTGTAATCATCGGGGGATTCCCCTTCGGCTTTTAAAATTCGATCCATGCGGTAAATATTGCCGTATTTCTCTTTCATCGCTGCCCAGTCAATCTCTTTTAAGCCGAAATACCCTTCATATTGCGCAATAATGCCGTCAGAATTAACTTCAATTTCCAGTGAATTTTGAATTTGTTGCATGCGGGCTAAATCAGCCGAAGTGGTCTGCGTTTTGGCAAAAAGTTGTGCCTGTTCTTCCTCAGAGAAAAGTGCCAAAATGTTGGTTAATTCTTCGAATAGCCAAACCACCATCAAATTCGTATAGGCGTTGTTTTTCAAGCCGCTTTCCGTTTGGTCTGGATAGCCCTCGTGAAACTCATCAGGTCCCATCACTTTATCAATAAAGAACCGTCCTGTTGCGTCATCTAACGTCGCAGCGCTGTTCCAAAATTGAGCGATTTCTAACAACATTTCGCCGCCATATTGTTTCATAAATTCATGATCCTGTGTACTATGCCAATACAACCAAGCATTGTAAGCAATCGCCAAGGACACATGCCGTTGCAGAATGCTATGATCCTCGCCCCAATGTCCATTCAACGGATTTAAGTGAAGTTTTTGCGTGGTTTCACGCCCGTCACGTCCTGATTGCCACGGATACATTGCGCCACGATACTGGCTAGCCGCCGCATTTTCCTTCGCCTTCTCTAATCGATGGTAGCGATACAGCAACAATTGTTTCGCCGTGTCAGGATAATGTTGAATATAAAAAGGTAAAATAAAAATTTCATCCCAGAAAATATGTCCACGATACGCTTCACCATGCAAGCCTCGGGCGGTAATCGAGACGTCCAATGCTTGCGCTTGGTTACTAAAAGGCGAAGCCGAAGCCAGCAAGTGATAACTGTGAATCCGTAAAAGTTTTTGAGACATCAAATCGCCTGTCACGGTAATGTTGGCTTGTTGCCAAAGAGTTTGCCAAGCGCGGGCGCTTTCCTGAGCGGCGGCCGCAAAAGAGTCCTTCGGCGTAAACGGTACTTGCCAACTTTGTTCGGCGTGGCTGGCTTGCACATAGACTTGTTTTTCTAGCGTATAGCGCGTGCCTTGGTGCGCCATCACGGTCACCACTTGGGCGATTTTTTCCGCTTCTTCTTGAATCATAATGGCTTCTTTTTCAAAAAAATCACCGGTTATCAAGGCCGTTTCTCGGACACTCAAGTTGGATTGATTGGTACAAACCTCAATCACGGTTTTGTTTTCCTGCGCGCTTAATGCTGTCACCTGAAAATGTTTCGCTGTTAAGTTGCGATACCGCGCCACGTTATAGTTGTAGACACTGCCATCCGTGACGGTTTTCAAAGTAATCGGGGCTGAAAAGTTTAACGGCTCAAACGTATATTGCAGATGATAGTCATTCGGCTGTGCCATATTGGCGATTTTTTTCGTGGTTAATTTAATTTGCTGATTGTCCGCATCTTTCAAAATCATTTCTGCGACAAACAATCCCGTTTTCAAGTTCAATTGACGGTGTAATTGTTGTAGCGTGTCTGGAGAAATCGTTAACCAGTCAGTGGCATCGCCAATTTTTAAAGCGATGTGTTGGTTGTCAGGAGCATTGACGAAATCTTCATTTTCCACTACTTGACCCGCAACTTCCGAAGCCGCTGTATTATAAAGCCCCGCAATGTAGGTCGCTGGATAATGATCATCAGAAATCGTCATCTCAGGGGTTGTGCCGCGCAAACCTAAAAAGCCATTGCCGACAGTTAACAGGGACTCCACCGCATATTCATTTTTCCCAGGCACGTAGCCATAATAGTCCAAATGCCAAGCCAGATACTGCCGTTTTTCTTCAAATGCTGCCAGCAGATTCGGTGCCGCCGCTTGTTCGGCTGCCGTTAAAAGTGGCGTGTTCAACTGTTCCGCGAATGCTTGAATCACCGCTTGCGGAACCAGCGCCAACGTTTCCTCTGGCGAAAAGAAGTCCGCTGGGAAATCAGCCACAATTCCCCCCAGAATCGGCGCAGCCTCTGCCACAATCAATTGGCACAGTTCAGGAACCGTTTCTTCGATAGTCAAGGCTTCAAAAGGGAACGATTTTTGGTGAAGCGGTTCCAATTTATGGTTAAAAAAAGTCGTCGTTAGTTGGTTCGGTGCGAATGTTAATTCTAAAATAGTCATGTTTGGCGCCTCCTTGTAAACTTGTATAGACATGTTGTGTTTGACTACAGTATAGTATGAACGAATCAGAATTACAAGGATTTTCCCTAGATTCTTGGGAAAACTTTTCTACAACGTGGCTGCAACCGACTACGCTGGGTCCGAAAAAAAGGCGGTCAAGCAGTGGTTTGGCTGGGGGAGTCAGTGGCGTAAGCAAGGCAGAAAGTGCGGGGGATTTTTCTGACCAGCTCTAGGTTTTTCGGAGGGAATATGCTATGCTTTTAGAAAAGAAATTGTTGGTAGAGGAGGATCGGCATGAACAAGTTTCATGACATATTTTTAGAATTAGAACAACAAATTGTCCAAGGCGACTATCAGCCAGGCGATTTATTACCTAGTGAAAATCAATTAGTGGAAACTTACAATGTTTCCCGTGAAACAATTCGGAAAGCCTTGAATTTACTGATTAACGCTGGCTACATTCAGAAAAAGCAAGGCAAAGGCTCGATTGTCTTAAACTTTAAAAAATTTAATTTTCCTATTTCAGGGGTGACCAGTTACAAGGAGTTACAACAAACGCAACATATTGAAAGTCATACTCATGTGGTTTCCTTAGAAGAAATTCCTGTAGAGCGCAACTTGGCTCAGTTGACTGGTTGGACCGAAGGGGCCCCTGTTTGGCGCTTAGTTCGGCAACGGGAGATTGAAGGGGAAGTCGATATTTTAGATATTGATTACTTGATTAAAGAGATTGTCCCTGAACTGCCGAAGCATCGTGCCGAAGATTCGATTTTCGATTATTTGGAAAACGACCTTGGCTTGGCGATTAGTTACGCCCAGAAAGAGATTACCGTGGAACCGCTCACAGAGATGGACAAGCAACTGATTGGTGAAGTCGAAGGCAATCATGTCGTCGTGGTCCGCAGTATCATGAACTTGGAAGATACTCGCTGTTTTGGCTATACGGAATCCCGTCACCGCTTAAACAAATTTAAGTTTGTGGAATTCGCCCGTCGCCGCAAGTTGTAAGGCGCAGTGACTAGCAAACGCAAAAACGGCTGTCATTAAATGAAATTTGAAGATTTTTTCGCCGAAATCGCGGATAAATTTATAAGAATTTAGGAGAAAACGTCAAAAGGTAAGAGTTGAACCCTTACTTTTTGACGTTTTCTTGCTGTTTATTAATCGATTTTGCCGCGAAAATCATTAAATAACACTTTCGGATGTCAAAAAGTGTTGAAATTTATGTTTAAAACCAAGAGATATCATTGATATTAAAAGAACTGTTGATTTTTTCTATGCGCGGTTAAATATTTAAAATCACAGACACAGGGGAATCTTGTATAATTAAGGCCATAGCTTCAGAAGTACATTCTGGAAATTCTTAAACAAAAGGAGACGTACATAGATGAAAAAGAAATTATTTGCAAGTTTACTCGTTGGCAGCGCAGTTGTTGGGGCTAGCTTGGCGCCTCTTTCGGCACAGGCTGTCACGACAGGAAATACACCAGTACAGGTAGAATTTGAAGGTGGAACATTGCAAGATCAGGGGGATGATACTGGCCCAATCGTAGATCCCGATCCGACGCAACCGAATACGAATTTTGACTTATTAGCCATTCCGAAAATTTTTGACTTTTCTCCCGTAAAAATTGGTGAGGATATAACCGCTATTAGACCCATTTCAACTGCGCCAAAATCGATCATGGTGGGTGATGTCCGTGGGACCAAAGAAGGCTGGCATGTCACTGGCGAAGTAGTGGGCATGAGTAATGGCACAGATACATTAGATGGACAGATTACCTTTGGAATGACACCATACTATGCCATATTCAACGAAAGTACGAGTTCTTACGGGGGCTTCAACACTCTGAACGGCATGAATATCGCTAATGATCCAACGGCCCCTAGCTTTAACGGTGCGAGCCTTAAGATTGGTGGCGGCGCCGCGGCTTTAATTAACGCTCCTCTAGGAAAGGGGCAAGGGACTTGGTCAGGTCGTCTAGATAACTTAACGTTAAATGTAACGACACCAATGCAAGAACTGAAAAAAGGCGCGTATACAGGAAATGTCACCTGGAATCTTGTCGCAGGACCAGCGATTTAAGCATGTAAACAATAGCGGACGGAAGAGCTGTTTAAATGGTCTTCCGTCCGTTCTTAAACAATCAATTAAAAAAAGAGAGGTATGTAAAATGAAAAAGAAATTACTCGCAAGTTTGTTGGTAAGTAGCGCAGTGGTTGGTGCTAGTTTAGCACCACTGTCGGCACAGGCGGTAACGACAGGGAATACGCCAGTGCAGGTGGAGTTTGGTGGAGGAAAGTTGCCAGATGGTGATGGTGATGCTGGCGGAAAAGATCCCGATCCTAATGCCTCGAACACTGATTTTGACTTGCTTTATGTTCCTGTAGGACTTTTATTTCCTAAAACGGCTATCTCTGCTGATTTATCTGCTCTTTTTTCTGACAACTTTGCTCGCTATGGAGTAGGGGATTTAAGAGGAACGAAAGAGGGCTGGCATGTTACTGCCACAATTCCTGAAATGGTCAATGGTGAAGAAAAGTTGACAGGCACATTATCTTTTAAACAACTAAGATATATTGTGACATATGATGAAGAGAGAAATCGTTTTGAACCAATAACAGGTTATGATTACAATAGCGATCCTGCTGTTCCTGAATTTTCAGCTAGCAGTAGTATTACAATTGGTGGTGGTGCCACATTAGTGGGGAATGCAGTGAGTGGAAAAGGCCAAGGAATGTGGGGTTCTGCCATGACCGAAAAATATTTAAACATCACAACCCCTTACCAACAACTCAAAGCAGGGACCTATACAGGTAACATCACGTGGAACCTCGTCGCAGGACCATCTCTCTAAGACCAAACAAAAAAGTCATCCCTTTAGGATGACTTTTTGCTTATTTCTCTGTGACGGTGCTGTCTGTTTTGACAGTTTCAGCAGGCGGTGTTTGCGCCGCTAATAAGTCGCGAATTTCTTTTAAGTAATCTTCGCTCGTTGGTATCACTTCTTCTTCTGCCGCTTCTTCTTTTTTGCCACGGTTTTTCATTTTGTTGGCCGCTTTGACAATCAAGAAGAGGACGAAAGCCGTAATTAAAAATGTAATAAGTGCACTAATCACGCTACCAATATTGAATTCAACGCCTTCGACTTTATAAACAAGGGCACCTAATGCATCGTCGGCACTCTTTTTCCCAGTCGTCAAGACAAAAATCAGACTAATTAACGGGGTAATCAAGCCTTCCACCACTTGTGTCACGATTGCAGTAAACGCACTACCAATGACAACACCGACGGCTAGATCTAAGACACTTCCGCGCATGATAAACTCTTTAAATTCTTTAATCATTCTTTTTTCCCTCCTCACTTTAAAAACAGTATACCGAATCTTCTTGAAAATTTGAACTGAAAAACTCTTATCATTCAGAAAGCACCTGAAGCTGTGTTATAATGGAGCTATTGGAAAAAACATTAAAAAATGCTTTAGAATTTACGCGATACATATATTTCACAGCATTCTTTAGGTAAGATGAAGCAAATGAAGGAGCGATGCGGCAATGTCTGTTCAATTAGTTAAAGGCGTGAATTTACACGTCATTCCTACAGAAAAATATAAAACGGTGCGTCTTTTAGTCCGCTTTAATACACGATTAAATCATGAAACCATTACAAAAAGAACGCTGTTGTCCAGTTTGATGGAAACCAACAGCTTGAATTACCCGAATCAAGTCAAGTTAAGTGAGCGTTTGGCGGAACTTTACGGCGCCAGCTTTGGGATTGGCGTTTCCAAAAAAGGCAATCAACATTGGTTTAATATTTCTATGAACATTGTCAATGATCATTATTTACAGGATAGTCAGGTGCTTGCCGAAGCGGTGGACTTTTTGAAGGAAATTATTTTTGCCCCCAATATTCAAGCGGGCCAATTCGAGGCGGAAACCTTCCAACGGGAGAAAGAGAACTTGAAAGCGTACTTGGAAAGTATTGTGGAGGATAAGCAAACCTATGCTTCTTTGGCGCTTCAAAGTGTCTATTTTAATCAATCGGAGGATCAAAAAATCCCTAGTTTCGGGACCGTTGCGGCGTTAGCTGAGGAAACAGCGGCGTCATTAGCAGCGTATTATCAAAAAATGCTGGCGGAAGATCAAGTGGATATTTTTGTCTTAGGCGATGTCAATGAGGCGGAGTTAGTGCCACTATTCAAGCAATTACCGTTTACGCCTCGTGAAGAAGGCAAAGCCGCGATTTTCTACAATCAACCAATTCGCAATGTGATTGAAGAGCGGACCGAGCGTGAGGTGTTAGCCCAATCGAAATTAAACTTGGCTTACAACACAGATATTTATTATGGCGATAGCTATTATTTTGCGTTGCAAGTGTTTAATGGGATTTTTGGCGGTTTCCCGCATTCTAAATTATTCATGAATGTCCGTGAGAAAGAGCATTTAGCGTATTATGCTTCTAGTAGTATCGACACCTTCCGTGGCTTCATGACGGTTCAAACAGGAATCGATGGCAAAAATCGGAATCAGGTCTTGCGTTTGATTTCGACAGAATTGGAAAATATTCGCTTAGGTAAGATTAGCGAATTAGAAATTGAACAAACGAAAGCAATGTTAAAAAATCAGTATATCTTAGCGTTAGATAATGCAGGCGCGTGGCTGGAAAAAGAATACTTGAACGAATTAATGCCGCAGACAATACTGACGGCGGAGGAATGGATTGCGCGGATTAATGCCGTGACTATTCCAGAAATCCAAGAAGTAGCCAAACGCTTGGAACTTCAAGCGATCTTCTTTTTGGAAGGAGAAACGGAAAATGATTAAAAAAGACTATGCACAAATTAAAGAAACATTGTATACAGAAACACTGGAAAATGGGTTAAAGATTTACCTATTACCGAAAAATGATTTCCAAAAAACGTATGGTTTGTTTACGACCGATTATGGTTCCATTGACAATACGTTCGTGCCAATTGGTCAAGAGGAAATGATTGAAGTACCTGACGGAATCGCCCACTTTTTAGAACATAAAATGTTTGAAAAAGAAGATGGCGATGTCTTCCAAAAATTTGGGCAACAAGGGGCTTCAGCGAATGCCTTTACCAGTTTTACGAAAACGAGTTATTTGTTTTCAACGACGGATCAAGTGACACAAAATCTAGAAACGTTGCTTGATTTTGTGCAATCGCCGTATTTCACGAAGGAAACGGTCGAAAAAGAAAAAGGCATCATCGGACAAGAAATTCAAATGTATTTAGATGATCCTAACTGGCGCTTGTTCTTTGGGATTTTAGGCAACCTTTATCCGAAACATCCATTGCACATTGATATTGCCGGTACAGTGGCAAGTATTGCGGAGATTACCGCAGAGGATTTGTATACATGCTACAATACGTTTTATCATCCAAGTAATATGACCTTATTCGTGGTAGGGAAAATGGACCCCGAAGCGTTAATGGCGTTCATTCGTGAAAACCAAGCGGCGAAAGAGTTTCCTGCCGCCCAACCTATTCGTCGGCATTTTCCTGAAGAAACAGCTGCCGACATTGTCAAAGAGAGCGCCATTGAAATGGCGGTCACACGGGCAAAAGTGCTTGTTGGCTTGAAAGGCTTAGATGAAGTGCCAACAACGGGTCGTGATTTAATGAAATATCAAGTCACCGTGAACTTGTTGTTACAATTATTGTTTGGTAATACCTCTCAAAACTATTTGGCTCTTTATGATGAAGGCTTGTTAGATGATAGTTTTAGTTATGACTTTAATTTAGATCGCAGTTTCCATTTTGCGGATATTGGCGGCGATAGTGAGCAACCAGAAGTCTTAGCAGAACGAATTGAAGCTATTTTATTATCTGCCACAACAAGTCCAGAATTAACGGAAGAAAATTTGTCCTTATTGAAGAAAAAAATGATTGGTAAATATTTCCAATCCTTAAACTCTTTAGAGTATATCGCCAACCAATTTTCACAATCATTGTTTGGGGAAACCACGCTGTTTGATAAGATTGAAGTCATTGAAAGTATTCAATTAGCCGACGTCCGCCAAGTAGCAGAGACCTTGATTCGTGAAGAAGGATTGAGCCGTTTCTACATGTATCCTAAAGGAGAAACCGAGCAATAAACCAACTGTTTAAGAAAAAGAAAAATCTTTGAAATCTTTCAATTTTGTTATCCTCAGTTGGCTTCTTTTGTGGTATTCTTAAAGGACGGGAATGTTTTCCTTGGCAATTGAAAAAGACTGATGAGACAATCGATAAATTAACAAAATAGACTGGAGAAGATGGACGAGTGGCCAGCGTAAATATTGGAGAAACACTAAAAGAAGCAAGATTGCAGAAGAACATCTCAATTGATGAACTGCAACAAATGACAAAAATTCAAAAAAGATATTTAGAAATTATTGAACAAAACGATTTTGAGTCCTTACCAGGCACCTTTTATGTGCGGGCGTTTATCCGCCAATATGCAAGTGCGGTCGGCTTAGATGGCAATCAATTGGTAGATATCTATGATGGCAAAGAACCTGAAATTGTCGAAGAACCCAAGCCAGTGTATGAAGAGCTTGAAGGATCACGTAAGCAATTGCATGACGAAGAGAAGCAATCCAGTTGGTTACTGCGGAACTTACCAGCCATTGCCTTTTCGTTAATTGGTTTAGCCATTGCGGTCGTAGTGTTGTACATTATGTGGCAAGATCAAAAAGCCGAACCGATTATTCAAACACCGGCAACTAGTGCCAGTGTGGAAAAACCCAAAGAATCAAGTCAAGCCCCAGAAAGTAGCACACAAAGTAGTACACCGCCGTCTTCTTCAAGCGAACCAGAGAAGAAAACAGCTGTGGCTGTGGTGAGTGATTCCAATAATCAAGTAACTGCAACGGTTAAAGATGCGAATAGTCCAATCAACATTACCTTTAAAGGCACTGAAGGCTCTTGCTGGATTGGCGTGATGGTCGATGGCAACTATACGTACCAACACACCCTGCAAGCAGGAGAGACCCAAACAACAGCTTTACCTGCGAATGCCGCCAATGCAACACTGATTCTAGGCGCCTCAAATAATGTCGCCATTCAAGTCGATGGCGCCGATTTAACACTGGAAAAAACGCCAGTTTTAATTCGTAAGGATGTTACATTAGGGATTACGTATCGTTAGAAATGGTGTAAGAAGAATCTGGATAAACTGTCAAACGGCAATTATTCCAGATTCTTTTCTTTTATAATTAACAGCGAATGGTTAAAAAGACGACAATAATAATTCAAGAGAGAAGGGGTTATCAATGCTTAAAATAGTTAATAAAAAATTTAATCTTATCACCATATTTTCAATCGCTCTGTTGGTCATGGGCTTCTTGATTGTTGGCTTACAACTGTATTTCTACTTTATCTATGGTTCTAAATTTTTAGACAGTATCACATTGATTGGAATGATTAATTTAGGTTTAGGCTATTACCAGCTCTTTCTAAAAAAAGGCAAGAATATTTCTGAATAAACGGTCAAACGGCAATTATTCCAGATTCTTTTCTTTTTTTCGTGACACTGCCAGCAAGATAACGTAAAATAGAACAGGAGAAGGAAGGGGCAATTGAAGTGAATTTACCAAATAAATTAACAGTTTTAAGAATATTTATGATTCCGATTTTTATTATTATTGTGTCAGTGCCAATGGACTGGGGAACGATTAGTTTTGGCGACACAACGTTAGCCGTTACCCAATTAGTGGGCGCGATTATTTTTGCAGTTGCTAGTTTTACAGACTGGTTGGATGGCAAAATTGCCCGTGCGCAAGGCTTGGTGACGAACTTCGGAAAATTTGCGGACCCATTAGCGGACAAAATGCTAGTGATGACCGCTTTTATCGTCTTAGTTGGTCAAGGCAAAGTACCCGCTTGGATTGTAGCAATTATTGTTTGTCGTGAATTGGCAGTAACTGGTTTACGGTTGTTATTAGTCGAACATGGCGAAGTAATGGCAGCAGCTTGGCCAGGAAAAGTAAAAACAGCTACCCAAATGGTTGCAATTATTTTACTGTTCATTAACAACATTCCATTTTCAGCACTTCATCTACCACTAGATCAAATCATGCTATATGCTTGCTTGATTTTCACCATTTACTCTGGTGTTGATTATTTTGCTAAGAATAAAGATGTTTTTAAAGGTTCGATGTAAAGAGAGAATCAAAACGCTTGGCTTGTGCCAAGCGTTTTTTTAGTATTCATGATTGAATGGACAAATAGATTTTTAAGTAGAGGAACAGATGAATCGATAAAACAAATCGGCAGTTTCTGTATGCTATTTTTCATTTTGGTTATATCTACATACAAATAATTAGTTTGTTGTTGACAAAGTAAACTAAATAGATTACTATTTAGTTCGTTAGATTATATATAAACTAAATAAATTTTTTGGAGGAAATTATGAAAAAAACAGATATTTTAAATAAACTATTAAAAATTGCTCAACAACCTTACTTAATCTTTGCTTCTAGCATAGAGGAGAAACCAGATAACACTTTTGAAACGTTAAAATTGCTTGCTTCTGAAGAAAATGTAACAGCTGGAAGAATCGCTGAATATTTAGATATAAAACCTTCTAGTGTGACACAAATCATAAAAAAATTAGAGTCTGTTAAAGCAGTTAAACGAGTCAAAAATGAATCAGATGCTCGGGTCACATTCGTTGTATTGACCGATAAAGGACGAGAAAGTTTAAGTACTCAAGGAAATATTTCTAATGGATTTAATGAAGAAATGTTTAAGGGCTTTTCAGAGGAGGAACTAGAGTCTTTAAATAATTATTTAGAACGTATAGAAAAGAATATTTCTAGTGAAGAATTTTTAGATAAAATTGAAACAATTTTTGGCGACGATAAAAATTGGGAACATTTCAGAAAAATATCAGCTAGATATGGTAGAGCTAGAGAACAGATGATGGGACATGATGGCTTTGGTAGATTTGGTGAATTCAATGGTGAATACGGTGGCTTTGAAGGATGGAAGAGAGGTCGGAGAAGATAATGGCAGTAGGTGGAGGCGGCAAAAATAGTCATGATTCTATCCGAGCAGATAAAACAAAATTTTCGTTTAAAGAATTTTTAGGCTTAATCAAGATGACAGAGCCTAACTATTTACTGCTTGGCATTGGGATGGTATTTCTTGTGATTTCTTCTAGTATCCAAGTGTACGTTCCAAAACTTGCTTCAAGTTTAGTCAATAATTTTCAAAAGGGAGTAGATTATAGTTTATTAGGTAAAGTTGTTGGATTATTTATATTTTCAGCACTCGTTTCTGCATTAGGAGGGACAATTTTAGGTATTTTTGGTGAAAATGTCATCCAAAATATGCGTAAACGCTTATGGAATAAATTAACTATTCTAAAAGTTTCTTATTTTGACTCTGTTAAAGCGGGTGAAATATCCAGCCGGGTCGTAAATGATACTAATCAAGTTAAGCAATTGTTAGCCGTTACTTTTCCTCAAACAGTTGCCAGTGTGATTACAGTTATTGGTACGGTATATATGATGATTAAAATGGATTGGCATATGTCGCTTGCTATGGTAATTGCTGTTCCTGTTGTAATCCTTTGTATGATTCCAGTAATGGCATTTGGTTCAAAAGTTAGTCACATTCGCCAAGATGCTATGAGTCAATTTAACGGACTTGCTACTGAAACGTTGAGTGAAATTCGTTTAGTCAAAACTTCTAATGCTGAATCTCAGGCGCAGGTTCGTGCTGCAAATGAAGTGGATCGGTTATTTAATGTAGGGAAAAAAGAAGCAATATTTGATGCATCTATGCAACCAATTATGATGATGGTCTTTATGAGCATGGTATTTGGGCTATTGGCATATGGGATGCATCGAATTGCCATTGGTGTGATGACAATCGGAACATTGATGAGTTTCTTAATGTATCTATTTAATCTTATTGGTGCCATGCCAATCATTGCGACGTTATTTTCTGAAGTAGCTAAAGCAGCAGGATCAACGCGACGAGTGCAAGAATTGTTATCTAGAGAACCTGAAGACTTTGAAAGTGGACAAGATATTGATTTATCGGAAAAGACTTTATTAGTTAAAAATGTAAAATTTTCTTATGAAGATGCACCAGAGGAACCTATCTTAACAGACATTTCTTTTACTGCTCAGCCAAACCAAGTAATTGCTTTTGCTGGCCCATCAGGTGGCGGGAAATCGACGATTTTTAGTTTAATTGAAAGGTTTTATGAACCTACAGAAGGACAAATTAAATTTGGAGATATTGACATAAAAGATATCAAATTATCAGATTATCGTCGTCAAATCGGCTTTGTATCACAGGATTCTGCGATTATGGCAGGGACAATCAGAGATAATCTAACGTATGGCTTAGCAGAAAACTTCTCAGATGAACAACTATGGGATGTCTTGGAACTAGCATATGCGCGAAAATTTGTAGAAGAAATGCCAGATAAATTGAATACGGAAGTCGGTGAACGTGGCGTTAAAATTTCTGGAGGACAAAGACAGCGTATTGCAATTGCTCGTGCATTCTTGCGGAATCCCAAGATTTTAATGTTAGATGAAGCTACTGCTAGCCTAGATTCAGAATCTGAGATGAAGGTCCAAGAGGCATTGTCTAATTTAATGAAGGGCCGAACGACATTGGTTATTGCCCATAGATTGTCGACAATTGTTGATGCGGATAGCATTTACTTTGTTGAAAAAGGGAAAGTAACTGGTTCAGGAAAACATGATGAGCTAGTAAGTAAACATAAAACTTACGCTAAATATGTATCCGAACAATTTAAAGTAACGGAATGAACGAAATAAGCAAATTTAAAATGAAGCTAAGACAACACGTGCATTAACTAATTGTCTTAAGATTTAGAAAGAACTTGGACATAACCCCCAAGTTCTTTTTTCTAACTTATTTTTACCCACAAGATAAAAAGCGACCAAAAAATTGGTCGCTTTTGAAATACCTCCATGATAGTTCACTTGCTTCATAAAATGTAGAGTCACGGTATAAAGCCAATTTGCGAGGACCGATATTACAAAAATAAGCACCATTCAGATCTTTACGACAAATAATGCGGATCGGTCTTAGTCGTGCTAATGTTATCACGGATTTTTTTCAAGGAATCGGCATTTTGATCAAAATTGTGATACATCGTATTTGTGTATAAAATATCCATTACCGTTAAGTAACTAATCCGTGAAGCCAAGGATTCCGCACGAAACAAGCCTTCTTCGGTGACGACAATAATTGCTTCGTCGGACAAGCCTGCCAACTCTGAACCGCTGTTACCGGTTAACGTAATCATTTTTGCGTTGGTTTTTTTAACTTGTCGTGCTAGGTTGATTGATTCTTTGGTTTTGCCTGAATGGGAAAAAATAAACACGCAATCTTCACTGGTTAATTTTGTGACAAAACTTAACTGCATGTGGTAATCAAAAATGTAGTTGCATCGATAGTTGGTCCGAATGAATTTATGGAAACTATCAAAAGCCACAATCGAGGAGCCGCCTTGCCCAAAAAAGTGAAGCGTTTTGGCAGAGTACATCAAAGCCAACACGTTATCTAACAGCTCTTTTGTTAAGAACTGTGTGGCGTTACTGAGGGAATAAATATTGGCTTGTAAGACTTTTTTAGCAATCGTAATACTATCATCATCTGGTGAAATATCATCGGCGCCATTCACGCTATTGACGTTTTGAAAAGTCGGCTGATAATTAGAATTTCTGGCGATATCAATTTTAAATTCTTGGAACCCAGAATAGCCAATCTTTTTTACAAATTGATATACGGAAGATTGGGAGACGCCAATTTCGTTGGCCAGACTTTCTAACGTCATTTGTGTCAATAATGATTCAGAATGAACAAAGTAATCGGAAATTTTCTTTTCTGTGAGGCTCAAATTCGGTTTTTTGATCCGAATCCGTTGATCCAAATAGTGGTTTTTCATTAACACGTTCCTCCAATCTTATTTTTTAAAAATAGAATGAATGCCTTTTCATTGTTGGTATAGACTGATTATAGTGGAAAAAGAGGACAAATACAATTTCTCTTTTTCTCCACAAAAAAGAAATTCTTTAAAAAAAGCCAAAAAAAATAAATAATCTTTTTTCTGAAAAATGAAGGGGTCTTGAAAAGACTTCTCTCAACTAAAGAAAGTAGCCAGTAAAAAGAACGTGATACCAAGAGATTTACTTGTGTTTTTTGTATGAAAGCTCCTTAAAAATAAAAACGTTTTACCTTTTGAGTAGGCAAGATTTTTGCTAAAAAATAAAAAATATTTTTTAATTAGTGTAATCGTTTACATTATTTTTTTTATCCTTTATGATTGAAGTATCAAAAGAGGCAGGTGAAAGAAAAATGGACATTGGCTTTATTGGACTTGGGAAAATGGGTTTGAACATGGCATTAAATGTTCACGAACAAGGCTGGCCCATTATTGGCTTTGATGTGACAAAGGAAGCAAGAGCGACTGCTAGAGAACAGGGTCTTTCCGTTGTAGATTCGTTGTCAGAATTATTGAAAGCGCTTAATAAAAGGAAGGTGATTTTTTTAAGTACCCCCGCTGGTCAGATTACCAATCAATTAGTGGCAGAATTGGTAGAGCAATTAGCACCAGAGGATATCATTGTGGATAGTGGCAATTCAAATTTTCATGATAGTGTCGCGAATGCTCAGCTTGCTAAGGAAAAAGGAATTTATTTTATTGATTGTGGTACTTCTGGTGGCATCAAAGGAGCGCGGGAAGGAGCGTGTTTAATGGTTGGCGGTGCGCCTGAAGCTGTCAAGGTGTTAACCCCATTTTTTGAAGATTTAGCTTGTGAACAAGGGTATCTTTATGCTGGGAAATCAGGAGCTGGTCACTATTTGAAAATGGTGCATAACGGGATTGAGTACGTCATGATGCAAGCCATGGGCGAAGGATTCAATTTATTAGAAGCTGCCGAATATGATTTTGCGTTGGAGAAAGTAGCCGATGTGTGGAATCACGGCTCGATTATTGAAGCTCGCTTGATGGGCTTAGCGAAAGAGGTTTTTGCGGAAAATCCTACGTTAGCCAATCTAGAAGGGAAAGTTGCAGCAAATGGCGAAGCCAAATGGATGATTGAAGAAGCATTACGTTTGGAGATGCCCGTCCCAACGACAGCGTTGTCCTTATTTACTCGAAATGAAAGTATGCTAGCAAATCATTTTTCAAACAAAGTGGTCGCTTCTTTGCGACAAGGATTTGGCGGGCATGAAGTCGTAAAAAGTCAGTAAAGGAGTTTAGTCATGTTAAAAAAACAAAAAATTGCCATAGTGAATTCCAGTAGTTTTGGTCAAATTTTTCCTGAACACTTGACGCGCTTAGAAAAAATAGGCACCGTGAAGCATTTTACAGTCGACAGTGAAATTGGTGGCAAAGAGTTAGCGGAACGTTTACAAGGATATACGATTATTATTGCTAGCGTGACGCCATTTTTCACGAAAGAATTTTTTGAACATAAAGATGAATTATTGCTGATTTCTCGCCACGGCATTGGGTATAACAACATCGATTTAGACGCTGCAAAACAGCATGACACAATTGTTTCCATCATCCCAGCTTTAGTAGAACGAGATGCCGTGGCGGAAAACAATATCACAAATTTACTAGCTGTTTTACGGCAAACCGTGGCTGCAGATGCCAGCGTTAAAGCAGATCAATGGGAAAAACGAGCGAATTTTGTCGGTCGGACGTTATTTAACAAAACTGTGGGTGTCATTGGTGTTGGGAACACAGGAAGTTGTGTCGTTGAGACGTTACGAAACGGATTTCGCTGTGACGTATTAGCGTATGATCCCTATAAATCCGCCACTTATCTGCAAAGTTATGGAGCCAAAAAAGTAGACTTAGATACGTTGCTAGCTTCAGCTGACATCATTTGTTTATGTGCCAATTTAACTGAAGAAAGTTATCACATGATTGGCTCGGCGGAAATTGCCAAGATGAAAGACGGCGTCTATCTTTCCAATAGCGCACGAGGCGCCTTGATTGATGAAGAAGCCATGATTGTCGGCTTACAATCGGGCAAAATTGCTGGGCTTGGGACAGATGTTTTAGAAGAGGAACCAGGTCGGAAAAATCATCCTTATCTTGCGTTTGAAAATGTAGTAATGACGCCGCACACCTCCGCTTATACCATGGAATGCCTGCAAGCGATGGGAGAAAAATGCGTGCAAGATGTGGAAGACGTGGTGCAAGGTATTTTACCTCAACGGACAGTGCAAGAAGTCAGTCGTTACGTTAGTTAAGAAGGAGGAGGAGCATGTTAACTGATTTAAAAGTGAAAGTTGGACCGCAATTTTATCGTTACCACGAAGGCGCCTTAGCTTCGGTGCCGTCACTTTTCAAGGAATATCACGCCCAACGAATTTTGGTGGTGCATGGCACCGTATCCTTTGAAAAAGCTCAGCCATTTTTGCCCTTCTTGGCAGATTCAGAGTATCAATTCTTCTATCACACTTACACAGGAGAATGTAGTTATTTTGGCGCCGAACAAATTTCACAGCAAATAAAGGAACACCAGATTGACTTTCTTCTGGGAGTCGGCGGCGGTAAGTTAGCCGATTTAGTGGGCTACAGCGCCCATTTAAACAATCTGAATTTTGGCTTGGTCCCCACTTTGGCTAGTAACTGTGCGCCGTGGACACCGTTAGCTGTGATGTATCAAGAAAATGGCGCGGCCGAAGGCAAAACGGAACATTTCTTTCGCCAAGCTGCGTTTTTAATCACCGATCCTAAGTTGCTTCTTGATGCACCCCGTGATTATTTTGTCGCTGGTTTAGCTGATACGTTAGCGAAATGGTATGAATCAGAGACCATTTTACGCCAAGCCCATTTGCAAGGGGAACCCTTTTTACAATTAGCGGGAGCGACCGCCAAGCTTTCGCAAGAAGCGATTATGCGGGACTCAAAAGCAGCCTTAGCAGCGATGGACGAGGGCAAACTCACGCCTGAATTTGTCCATCTTTCAGAAATTGTTTTCGCTGTTTCTGGATTAGTCGGCGGCTTCGGCGACAAATACGCCCGCAATGCAGCAGCACACGCCATGCATGATGCTATGAGTAAATTTTTACCAAAAAGTCATGACTATTTACATGGCGAAAAAGTAGCTTACGGCATCTTCTATCAATTAGCATTGGAAAAAAGGTGGGCCATCATAGACGCATTAATCCCTTTTTATCAAGAGCTAAACTTGCCCATGTCGTTACGACAAATGGGCCTTTACCCAGAAGAAACAGTACTCGATGCAATGGTTCAATTTATTGATTCAAAAGAAAAGGTTCATTTAATTCCTATTGAGATTTCGGAAGAACGTTTACGTCAAGGGATTGAAGAGCTAGAAAAGTATATCCAAAACCAAGGATAAGAAGGAGGAACTATGGAAACGTTAAGTGTTTTACAAAGTTTGATAATGGCGCTTTGGGTGGCAGCAATTATGTCCAGATGGCTTGGAGGAGGAGCAACGTTAACGTTGCGTTTCTCGCCCTTAATGACAGGGTTAGTAGCAGGTTTAGTGATGGGCGATGTCCCGAAAGCGATGATCGTCACCGCAGCATTACAAATGATTTACATGGGTGTTTTTTCACCAGGTGGCTCTATGCCAGCAGAACCATCAATTGCGGCAGCGATTGCTGTGCCAGTTGCGTTGCTAGGGAATTTGAAGCCGGAAGCCGCTATCGCCGTAGCGGTTCCTGTCGGTCTTTTAGGAAGTTATTTATATCAATTCCGTTTCTTTATTAACACGTTTTTAGGGAAGTATACCGATCGTGCGGTGGCTGAACTAAATTCTAAAAAAATTGCCCGCTCAATTATCTGGTATCCAACGATTGCCTCATTTATTTTATTCGTTCCATTAGTCTTTTTTGCTCTTTATTTAGGGGCACCAGTCATTGCCGATATTATTAAAGCATTAGAAGGAACCGTTGTGATTCACGTGTTAGAAGTAGTAGGTGGTGGTTTAGCCGCAATTGGGATTGCGACAACGGTCTATGTCATTGGTCGAAAAGATTTCTTGGTTTTCTTTTTCCTTGCATACTTCATGAGTATCGTCTTTAAGTCATTGGAAATTACCATGGTAACGTATGCCATCTTTGGCGTAATTATTGCGTTAATTTTTGTGCAAGTCCAAAAAGGCAAACCTGTAGCAGAAAGTGCTGGTTCCGCCAGTGCCACCACTGATTTTGATGATGATGACGATTACGATGACGGGTTTTAAAAGAAAAAGGAGGAACTGAAATGACGGAAACAACAGAAAAAGTCGTGCCGAAAACAACGAATTTAGCACCAGAAGAAATTACCAATAAAGATGTTACAAAAGCCTATCTCCGTTGGCATTTTGCCAATGAAATTCCCCATTCCTTTGAACGTTACTTGGCGCCTTCGTTATTGTACGCAATGATGCCACTTTTAAAGAAATTATATAAAGACGATGAACAATTAAAAGCCGCTTATATGCGTCAACTGCTGTTTTTCAATACGCAATTAAGTTGGGGCGGCGGGGTCATTACTGGGCTGATGGCTTCCATGGAACAAGAGCGGGCCAAAGAAGAACATGAAGGCCGCGAAATCATGATGCAAGATGATTTAATGTATAACACCAAAGCTGGATTGATGGGCGCGTTAGCGGGGATTGGTGATGCGATTGACTCAGGCACGGTTCAATATATTTTTATTGCGATTGCGGTGCCGTGGGCGCAACAAGGTAGCGCATTAGGTGCGATTTTCCCATTTGTGGCGTTTGCCCTTTATCAAGTACTGTTAGGTGTGTTCTTTGCGAGACAATCCTTCAAAATGGGGCGGAATGCCACAGGCTTAATGCAAAGTGCGGGGATTCAAAAAGCCATTGAAATGTTATCTGTTTTAGGGTTGTTCATGATGGGAATTTTAGCTGGTAATTATGTCAAAGTTTCTTCAACCCTTCAATTTAAACTTTCTGGCCGTGAGTTTGTGGTCCAAGATATCCTTGATCAGATTGTCCCAGGACTCTTGCCGCTAGCTGTCGTGATGGGCGTGTATTGGTTCTATACGAAAAAAGGCTTGAAAGTTACGCAAGCATTATTGTGGTTAACAGGTATCTTAATTGTCTTAGCAACAGTCGGTATTTTATAAAAAGAAAAGGACGTGAATCAAATGGGCGTAGTAAATTTAGCAAGAGTAGATGAACGATTAATTCATGGACAAGTGATGGTGACCTTGTCCCAAAAAAGTGGCGTTAATTCCATTTTCGTTGTCGATGAAGTGGTGGCAAAGGATAAATTTATGCGTGATTTATACAAAAGTGCAGGCAGTCGGACAGGACAAAAAACCATTGTCATTACGCCGGAAAAAGCTAAATTTTATTGGGATGAATACCAATTCAAAGAGTACAACTGTATTTTAATCGCTAAAACCGTCTCTGTAATTTATGACTTAGTAAAACACGGAGTCCCTATGAAGGAGTTAAACATCGGCGGTATTGCACAGAAAAATCCAGAAAAAGATTTATTAGTAACCAAATCTGTTTATTTAAACAAAGAAGATGCTGAAAAATTAAAAGAACTACATGAGGTGTACGGCGTAGAAGATATTTATTTCCAAGCAACGCCTTCTGCACCAAAAACTAGTTTAAAAGAGGTTCTAGGCAAATTTAATTTATAAAAAGACCAGTCGCTTGAGTCATTGCATGACTGTTTGAAGTAATGACTCAAGCCACTGAATTGAAGGAGGAACTTTTATGTTAGGGATTGTGATTGCTACACACGGTGCACTAAGTGACGGTGCGAAAGACGCAGCTACCGTGATTATGGGCGCAACCGAAAATATCGAAACTGTTAATCTAAATAGTGGAGACGATGTCCAAGCACTAGGCGGACAAATTAAAACAGCGATTGAGAACGTCCAACAAGGGGATGGCGTGTTGGTCATGGTTGACTTATTAAGTGCGAGTCCTTACAATCAGGCAGTTTTGGTGATTAACGAACTCGAACCAGCACTACAAAAGAAAATCTTTGTGGTGAGTGGTACCAACCTACCAATGGTCTTAGAAGCGATAAACCATCAATTATTAGGCACACCGATTGCTGAAGCGGCGCAAGCGATTGTTGCGCAAGGCAAAGAAAGTGTGCAAGCATGGGATATTTCTATGACTTCCTTTGAGGACGAAGAGGATGAGGACGATGATTTTTAAGAATGTAGTAAAGGGTGAAAGCAATGAAATGGGGATTTAGATGGTACGGAGCGGCAGGCGATGCCATTCCGTTAAAACACATTCGACAGATTCCAGGAATTACTGGTGTTGTCGGTACCTTGTTAAATAAACTACCAGGTGATGTTTGGACAGTAGCCGAAATTCAGGCACTTAAACAATCGGTGGAACAAGAAGGATTAGCGCTTTTAGGAATTGAAAGTGTCGCTATTCATGATGCCATTAAAGCGGGGACGGATCAACGAGACCACTATATTGATAATTATCGCCAAACGTTACGTAACTTGGGGAAATGTGGAATTTCCTTAGTGTGCTACAGTTTCAAGCCTATTTTTGGTTGGGCTAAAACGGACTTGGCGTATGAGAATGAAGATGGCAGTTTATCGTTGTTATTTGATCAAGCTGTGGTAGAGAACATGCAGCCAGAAGACATGTATCAATTAATTCACAGTCAGTCAAAAGGATTCCGGTTACCAGGTTGGGAAGAGGAGCGTTTGCAACAATTTCAAGAATTGAAAGCCATGTATGCCGGCGTAACGGAAGAAGATTTGGTCGAAAATTTGCGCTACTTTTTAGAACGTGTGATTCCTGTATGTGAAGAAGAAAATATCAAAATGGGGATTCACCCCGATGATCCACCTTGGGAAATTTTTGGTTTGCCAAGAATCACTAAAAATTTAGCGGATTTAAAACGGATCCTTTCCTTGGTGGACTCACCAGCAAATGGGATTACATTTTGTACAGGTTCCCTCGGTGCGGACCCGACGAATGATTTGCCTACTATGATTCGTGAAATAGGTCACAGAATTAATTTTGTTCATTTCCGCAATGTGAAGTATTTAGGCGAGCATCGTTTTGAAGAAACGGCGCATCCGAGTGTCGCTGGTTCGTTAGATATGGCGGAATTAATGCAAGCACTGGTAGACGTAGGGTATGAAGGCGTTATTCGCCCTGACCATGGGCGGGCAATTTGGGATGAAAAAGCGATGCCTGGTTATGGTTTATACGATCGAGCAATGGGGTTGACCTATATTCAAGGACTGTACGAAGCAACCAAAGCCAAACAAAATAGGAAGTGACAGAATGGAAACAAAAGTTGAAAAAAATCAACTGTATCAACAATTAGCGACATGTAAACTTTTACCACTATACACTGCAACAGATTTACGCTATTTGCCACAAGTAGAATCAGTCTTAGTAGAAAACGAATTACCGTTTATTGAAGTCACTTTTCGGAGTCAGCTGGCCTTGCCTGCCATCAAACAACTTGCTGCTTCAGGGAATTTAATTGTGGGCGCAGGAACTGTTAGAACCTTGAAAGAAGCCCAAGAGGCAGTAGCGAACGGTGCACAGTTCATTGTTTCCCCAGCGATTGTTCCAGAAGTCATTGATTTTTGTCTGGCAAATGAGGTGCCTATTTTTCCAGGAACAGCTACGCCTGGGGAGATTCAGCGAGCGCTGGCGTATGGCTTACGAGTGGTTAAATTTTTCCCAGCCGATATTTATGGCGGGTTAAAAGCCATTAAAAGTTTAAGCGGTCCGTTTTATGATGTTCAATTTTTACCAACTGGTGGGATTGATGAAACAAACTTTATAGAGTATGTGGAAGCCAAAGAAGTATTAGCAGTGGGCGGTTCCTTTATTTTATCAGAAAAAATGCTTCAAGAAGATGAAGCTTCGGCACGCCAGCATGTTCAATCTTTACTCACGAAAATCAAAGAACGACAAGCAAAATAAAAAGATGGGCTAAGTTTTGTTACTTAGTCCTCTTTTTTTTGTCCAAATGTTACTGACATTATTTTAGTTTTCATTTTGTAAAAATAGTATAGGAGAAAAGCAATCAGTTATGTATAATTAGTGAAAGAAGGTTGCGTGAAGTAAAAATAAAAAGGAGAGCAAAGGATGTTAAAAAATGTAGAAGTGTTCTGGCAAAACTTTTTAGATAAACATGAATTAGATATGTTGATGCCCGATGTGTGGATGTTTGGTGATGGCTCTTCTGAGATGGGTAATCGTTTGGGTCAATTGGTTGTTTCTGGTCGTAAGACAGCGACATGTTCTTCTTTAGATATTTATAAGATGGAAGAAGAACAACTCCCTAAAGCTGGTCAATACGACATAATTTTAGATGGTCAGTCTCAACCGCTGGCTATTATTCGAACAACCAAAGTTGAAATTATGCCCATGAATAAGGTCTCAGAATCTTTTGCACAAGCGGAAGGTGAAGGAGATTTGACGCTGGATTATTGGTATGAAGAGCATGCGCGGTTCTTTAAAGAAGAACTGGCCCCCTATCAGCTACAATTTTATCCCGACATGCTGTTAGTTTGCCAAAGTTTTGAAGTGGTGGATCTTTATACAGAAAAAGAATAGACAGAGAAGCGGTGACTGACACGATTGAAACGAGCAGTCGCCGCTTTTTTTACTGATTTTTTGAAAAAGTTGCGTATGTTTATATAGACAGGGTGATAGAAAAGAGATGTGTATTTTAAGTGTCGAGGAAAAGATGGTACAATAACCTAAGGAATACTAACAAGGAGTGAATGTTATGAAAGAAGAATTTTCATATGAAATTTTAGAAGAAGTCGCTGTGTTATCTGAGAATGCTCGTGGCTGGCGTAAAGAATTGAATTTAATTAGTTGGAATGGTCGTCCACCAAAATTTGATTTGCGTGAGTGGGCCCCTGATCACGAAAAAATGGGTAAAGGCATCACCTTAACCAACGAAGAATTTGCTGAATTAAGCAAAACAATTAAATCCATGTAAAAGGAGCACCCTGTCAATGAAAAGTATGACTGGATTTGGAAAAAAGACCATTCAAAATGAAAATTATCAATTGGATATCGAAGTCAAAAGTGTTAATCAGCGGTTTTTAGATATTCAATTGCGTATGCCAAAGGAACTGAATGCCTATGAACTGGTGATTCGGCAAGTAATCAAACGCACGTTAAAACGTGGGCGTGTGGAAGTCTATGTAAATCTCCAAAAAATCGGCAACAATCAAAAAGAAGTGCGCGTGCAGTGGGACTTAATTGATCAATTATTAACTTCGGTAGATCAACATTTAAAGGAAAACTATCCGGAAGCAACGTTTGATGCAGGGGACACGGTCAACCATTTATTAAAGCAAAATGATTTTGTCGAAATAGTGGAAGCAGAAATTGCTGATCAGACATTTGAACCATTTCTTGTTCAAGCATTTGAAGCAGCCATCGCTAGTCTTGACCAAAGCCGTGTGCAAGAAGGAACGCAAATTAAACAAGTCCTGCTTGACTATGTAGCAGTGTTGACCCAATCAATTCAAGAGCTGCAAGCGTTTGTGGGCGTTTTTGAACAAGAATACCGTCAACGTTTTGAAGCGAAATTAAACGAATGGTTAGGTAGCCAAGTGGATGAAACACGCTTATTAACAGAAATGGCCATTTTATTGGAAAAAGGCGATATTCATGAAGAATTGGATCGTTTGGATATCCATATTGATAAGTTGCATCAGTTGCTTGACGAAACAGAACCAGTGGGCCGAGAACTAGATTTCTTAATTCAAGAAATGAACTGTGAAGTCAATACGATTGGTTCGAAATCAAGTCCAATTGAAATAAAAAATAGTGTCGTTCAAATGAAAACAACCTTAGAAAAGATTCGGGAACAAATTCAAAATGTCGAATAGAGAAAATGGTTTCGTGTTTTTCCAGAAAACGCTATAATATAGAAGTAACGAATAAATGACAGAGGTGAAAGCAATGACTAAATTTTATGATGTAACCTTTCAAGAATTAAGTGGTCGTTCTGTGGTAAAAACAGAAGTCGCTTCAGACAGAGAACCATTTGACGTCTGGCAAGATGCTTGTGCAAGCTATTCTGAAACAGAGTTAAATATCCAAATTAACGAAGACACGTTTGTTACTTTGAATCGTCACTTTGTTGTGCGCATTGACGTGAAAGAAGTTGACGGCCCTGTCGACAAACAAGTTCGTCGTCGCGATGAATTGATGAACGTGGTCAATACGCTTTCTAATATGGGCTTATAAAAAATACCACCAAGCATTTCACGCTTGGTGGTATTTTTTTAATTAGAATAAAAGAAACAAGCCAACGGCGCATAGGAAAGAAAGAACTGCGGCACTTAAAAAGATTGTCCGCATGGATGCAGTTTTACTGCTTTCTTTGCCGTGTTTTTTCTGACGTTCTAAACGTTTTTGAAGCTGACGGGTAATTACTGAGAAAATCAGCCCGAAAAGGACTAAAACACTTGTGGCAATCGATTTGGGAATAAAATGATTCGGTTCTGCAACGGTGGTATCCCCAGAATGTTCGTTTGATTCTTCCGCAGCTTCAGCTGTTGTTTGTTTTGGCTTAACTTCTTGGTAAGCCATTTTAGGCGCTTGAACAGTACTATTTAACAATGTCAAAGGCGTGTCGACTTGCACCTGCCCTGCTACTAATTTAAAAGTAGGCTGACTGCCTTTGGGAATGACACCGTATAAATCGTTAGCCAAAGTGACTTTTTTATGATCAATGGTTTGTGGCCCTTTGTCTAAAAGTTTTTTGCGTTCGTATGTCGTATAGGCATAGTCCAGCAAAGCATTCCCAGCCACATGCCGTTCGTATTCACCATCTTGGTTTTGCCAATTACCAACGCCTAAAATGACTTCAATTAAACGGAAATCTCCTTGTTTGACAGTCGCAATATAGTTAAAGCCGCCTGTTGGACTAGAGCCTGTTTTTAAACCATCCACGCCTTGATAACCATACTTAGCGCCTGGTAAAGAATAATTGTACGCTTCAAACGTTTCCTCGTAAGGCGTGCCGACCATTGTTTTCACCACTGGTTTATTGGTGATTTCTAAAATTTCTGGATAATTTTTCAGAAAATGATAGGTTAGTGAAGCTAAATCTCTAGCTGTAGAGACGTTATCGCCATTTGGGTCAATTCCTTGCATTTGATACAGGCCGTTAAAGGCACTTGCTTGCGCTCCACTGCAGTTGTAATAGGTAGTATTTGTCATCCCTAATTCAGCCGCTTTTTGATTCATTAAATGAACAAAGTCAGTAGGCTGGTTCCCTGAAATTAAGTTTGCCAACATGAGAGTCGCCACATTAGAAGAGGGGACAGCAATCATTTTTAACAGTTCACGGACTGGATAAGCAACACCTAACGTAATTTTGTTATTACTAATGGCATATATTTTAGAAATATCGACATCTTTTTGCGTAGCAGTCACAGTCGTATCCATTGTAAATTTTCCTTGCTCCATTGCTTCAAAGGCCAAGTACATGGTCATCACTTTGGCAATACTGGCAGGATTCCACGCTAAATCTGGTTGCTGCGACCAGAGAATTTCTCCAGAATCAGCATCAACAACGATGGCTGCTTTGGGAATGCCATCCGCTTTCAGGGTCGTTCCCATTTTTTTAGCAATTGCGGTAATATCTTCTTCTGCGTGAGTCACAGTAGGTTGGGCAAAAAAGGCCCCACAACTGACAACTAAGCCTAGCAGAAACAATGTAAATGGTTTAATTCGTGCGATGTTTCTCAGTCCTTTCTTATTCACGTTTTTTCATCCTAAAGGAGTCATCACTTCATTTTACTTAAAAAATGGCTGCCTGTATAGGAATTCTAGGTAATTTGTTTAAAAAAAGAACAAGTTATGAAAGCCAAATTAAAGAAGAAATGTTATTTTTTCAGTGAATCTCCAAGAAAGTCTTGAAAATTGCAGAAAAAAAGTGCAAAATAGAACTAATACTGTGAAATTATGTTTTGAAAGGAAGTCGTTATGTCAGAGCGCGGGTTATTAATCGTATTGTCAGGTCCTTCAGGAGTGGGGAAAGGGACTGTAAGAAAGGCTATTTTCGACAGTGAAGAAAATGATTTTCAATATTCAATCTCAATGACCACTCGGAAACAGCGAGAAGGCGAAGTGGATGGAGTAGATTACTATTTCCGTTCAAGAGAAGAATTTGAAGCGATGATTGAAGCTGGAGAAATGTTGGAATATGCGGAATATGTTGGTAACTATTATGGGACACCATTAACGTATGTTAACCAGACGCTAGATGAAGGCAAAGACGTCTTTTTAGAAATCGAAGTCCAAGGGGCTAAACAAGTCAAAGACAAAGTGCCTGATGGCGTATTTATCTTTTTGACACCCCCCGATTTAGCGGAATTAAAATCAAGAATTATTGGCCGCGGAACAGACGAAATGTCTGTGATTGAAGAACGAATGGCTGTGGCCAGAGAAGAAATCGAAATGATGGCGCTGTATGATTATGCGGTAGTGAATGATGAAGTTCCTTTAGCCGTGCAACGAATTAAAGACATTATCGCGAGTGAGCACTTCCGTGTTGACCGTGTAATTGGAAAATATATTAAAATGTTAGAGGAGATGTAGCCTTATGATGTTAAAACCGTCAATTGACTCATTGTTAAAAGAAGTCCCTTCAAAATATTCTTTGGTTATTTTAGCAAGCAAACGTGCGCATGAATTAGATGAAGGTGTTCAACCAACCGTTGAATCCTTTGATTCTGTAAAAAGTGTGGGTCGTGCGTTAGAAGAAATCGAAGCAGGAACAGTGATCAGTGATCCAAATCCTGAAGAAAAACGCGAACGTCTACGCATTGAACGTGAAGAACGCAAACGCCAACGTGAACAAGAACAAAAAGAATTAGAAAACCGTTTACGTGACGAAAAAAATTAATTGAATGATTGTCAACGAATGGAGAAAGCCGTCTGTCTATTTCAGAGGCTTTCTCTTCGTTTATTCTGAAAGGTGCCAACGAGACACACAAGACAAATCAGTCAATCTTTAGTACAATAGGCAAAGAGAATTTACATAAAAAGGAGGACGCACCATGCAAAAAGTAGCCAAAGTTATTGTGGATGTACCAACGATGCAAACCGATCAACCATTCACTTATTTAGTTCCTGAAAATTTAAATGAGCAATTGGCTGTCGGCATGCGTGTAGAAGTGCCTTTTGGTAACGGTAATCGGCATGTTCAAGGGTTTGTTCTAGCCATTGAACCAATGGCTGCAACGGTTCTTGACGAAACCAATGTTCAGTTGAAAGAACTAGTGGCGGTGTTGGATTTAAAACCTGTTTTAAATACAGAAATGTTGGCTTTAGCTGATTATATGAAGGAAAAAACGTTTGCTTTTAAAATCACTTGTTTGCAAACCATGTTGCCTAGCGTAATGCGTGCCGATTACCAAAAATATATTTATTTAACGGATGAGCTTTCTGAAGAATTACAAGATCAGTTATTTTATGGTTTAGAGGAAATTTCGTGGGACCAAGCGCAAGAACGTGGGCTTTTGCCTCAACTAATGGCGTTGCGTAAACAGCAAAAAGTCGATATTCGCTACGAAGTTACGACGAGAAATAAAGTCAAAATGGTCCGCTTCATTCAAGCCGCTAAGGAATTTGAACAATTAGAGGAAATTCGTTTGGGTTTACGCAAGGGAGCTAAGAAGAAAGAGCAACTTCTTTACTATTTACAACGCTTGGGCACTGAAAAAGTCACCGCTGTGAAGGAAATGAAAGAATTAGGTTTCAGTACCGCACTTTTAAATGAAGCGGCCAAAAATGGCTGGTTAACGTTCATTGAAAAAGAAGCGTATCGTGATCCGTTTGCTAATCAGACGTTTGAAAAAACGACTGCGTTATCTTTGAATGCAGAACAACAGGTGGCTGTGGAAACAATCTTACAATCGGTCCAAGAACAGCAAAGCCAAACCTACTTATTGGAAGGTATTACAGGAAGCGGGAAAACAGAAGTTTATCTACAGGTCATTGCAGAAGTTCTTAACCAAGGCAAAACAGCCATTATGCTTGTCCCTGAAATTTCTTTAACTCCGCAAATGGTGCAACGCTTTAAAAGTCGCTTTGGCGAACATGTTGCTGTAATGCACAGTGGCTTATCGCAAGGTGAAAAATACGACGAGTGGCGGAAGATTGAACGAGGAGAAGCGGAAGTGGTGGTTGGCGCGCGTTCTGCCATTTTTGCGCCAATCGAAAACATCGGTGTGATCATTATTGATGAAGAACACGAGGCAAGTTATAAACAAGAAGAAACCCCCCGCTACCACGCGAGAGATTTAGCGATTTGGCGTTCGGAGTACCATCATTGCCCTGTTGTTTTAGGCAGTGCCACGCCGTCCTTGGAATCACGCGCTCGCGCACAAAAAAATGTTTATCAGCGGTTACGATTAACACAGCGTGCCAATCAAGCGGCAACCTTGCCTACGATTGATGTAGTGGATATGAGGCAAGAAGTAGAAAATGGCAATGTCTCTTCTTTTTCCATGTCGTTGCAAGAAAAACTCCAAGAACGCTTAGAGAAAAACGAACAAAGTGTTCTCCTACTTAATCGCCGTGGCTATTCGTCATTTGTGATGTGTCGCGATTGTGGCTATGTGTTGCCGTGTCCGAATTGTGATATTTCCTTGACTTTGCATATGGATAGTAAAACAATGAAATGTCATTATTGTGGACATGAAGAACGGATTCCTTATCGCTGTCCTAACTGTGGCCAAGATAAAATTCGCTACTACGGAACAGGCACACAAAAAGTAGAAGAAGAATTACAAACGTTGTTACCAGACAGTCGTATTCTCCGAATGGATGTTGATACGACCCGTCGCAAAGGTGCGCATGAAAAGATTTTGCGAACATTTGGTGAAGGACAAGCGGATATCTTATTAGGCACACAAATGATTGCCAAAGGACTGGACTTTCCAAATGTGACGTTAGTCGGTGTCTTAAATGCTGATACCGCCTTGAATTTACCCGATTTTCGTTCTAGTGAACGGACCTTCCAGTTATTGACACAGGTCAGCGGTCGCGCTGGTCGCGCTGAAAAACCGGGGGAAGTCATCATTCAATCTTTTAACCCCGAGCATTATGCGATACAATTGGCAAAAGCCCAAGATTATGAAGATTTTTATACAAAAGAAATGTATATTCGTCATCGTGGGGATTATCCGCCGTACTATTTTACGGTCCAAATTACGGCTAGCCATCCTGAAGAAAATGAAGCAGCGAAACAAATGTTTCAAATCGCGACGAAATTAAAACAAGGCTTATCGCCGCAAGCTATTTTGTTGGGACCAACGCCCAACGCAATTATGCGTGTCAATAATCGATACTTTTATCAAGTGATTATCAAGTATAAACAAGAACCAATGCTTCAACCATTATTGAAAGAAATTTTAACCGATACACAACGAGCAACGGCTCGTGGCTTAAAGCTTTCCATTGATGCAGAACCCATGAATTTTATTTAAAAAATACAGCTTTGAAAGGAGCACTTATGCGCTATCCAGTTGTGATTCACCCGAACGAACACTTAAAAATGAAGGCTCAACCTGTGACGATTATTACCGATGAAATTGTGCAGTTACTAGAGGATATGTATGAAACAATGCTGGCCCATGATGGGATTGGCTTAGCAGCCCCGCAAATTGGTAAAAATTTGCAAATGGCAGTGATTGAAATCGATGAAGAATCTGGTCGTTTTGAACTAATTAATCCAGTGATTATTGAAAAAAAGGGAACCAGTATTGATGTGGAAGGCTGTTTAAGTATTCCAGAAACATATGGAACCGTTGAACGAGCAGATGAAGTGACTGTCCGTTATTTTGACCGTGAAGGTGAAGAAATGGAAGTTACGGCTTACGGCTATTTAGCTCGAGCTTTTCAACACGAAATTGATCATTTGAATGGCGAGTTATTTATCGATAAAATGATTGAGAAAATTGCACCAGAAGATTTAGAAGCGTATATGGAGGAACATTTTGATGACTAAAATTGTATTTATGGGCACACCAGCCTTTTCTGTTCCGATTTTAGAAAGTTTAATCGAGGCAGGCTATGACGTTCAAGCGGTTGTCACGCAACCAGATCGACCAGTTGGCCGAAAAAAAGTGATTACCCCAACGCCTGTCAAAGAAGCAGCTTTAAAACATAACTTATTAGTCTTACAACCAGAGAAAATTTCAGGTTCTCCTGAAATGGAAAAAGTGATTGACTTAGCACCAGATTTAATTGTGACAGCAGCCTTTGGACAATTTTTACCAGAGAAAATTTTAAAAGCGCCCAAACTAGGTGCGATTAATGTCCATGCCTCACTTTTACCAAAATATCGTGGCGGCGCACCTGTACATTACTCGATTATTGAAGGAGAAAAAGAAACAGGCGTCACGATTATGGAAATGGTGAAAAAAATGGATGCTGGCGCGATTTTAGCGCAACGTGCAATTCCGATTACGAAACAAGACGATGTAGGCACCATGTTTGAAAAATTAAGCATTCTAGGAAAAGAACTTTTATTAGAAACGTTACCCAAGCTAATTGCTGGCGAAATCACGCCTATTCCACAAGTGGAAGAAGAGGCTACTTTTTCACCAAATATTACCCGGGAACAAGAACGAATTGACTGGCAAAAAACTGCTGAGGCAATTGATAACCAAGTGCGTGGTATGCGTCCTTGGCCAACAGCGTTCACAACCTATCAAGGGACCAACTGGAAAATTTGGGCAGTGACACCACTGACTGAAACAACAACCAGCGCCCCAGGAACGATTATCCAGCGTAGTAAAAAAGCGCTATGGATTGCTTGTGGTGAAGGGACAGTCCTTCAAATTGATCGCCTGCAACCAGCAGGTAAAGGTCAATTAACGATTCAAGAATTTTTAAATGGCGTTGGTCAAAATGTCGCAGAAAAAGATAAGGTGGACTAACAAAAATGGCTGAAAAAATCCCCAAGAAATTAAAACGTTCTGTTCGATACGTTGCTTTAGAAACCATCGAACGTGTGGATAAAGGTGGGGCGTACTCCAATCTTTTACTTAATGAAATGATGACAAAATCAGAACTAAGCGAGAAAGATGGCCGCTTGTTTACAGAACTTGTCTACGGCACAATTAGTCGCAAATTATTGTTGGAATACTACTTAACACCATTTGTTAAGAAACAGCAAAAAGTCGATAATTGGGTGAAAAATTTATTGATTTTATCGTTATATCAATTACTTTATTTAGATAAAGTGCCTGATCATGCAGTCATTAATGAAGCGGTTGAAATTGGCAAACGTCGTGGCAATCCTGGGATTGGTAAATTCGTGAATGGCGTGCTGCGGGCGTTCCAACGAAATGGAGCACCTAGTTTGGCAGCAATTAGCGATCCAGTTGATCGTTTAGCAACGGAAATTAGCATGCCACGTTGGTTAACAGAAAAATTACTTGCCCAATTAGGCGAAGAAGAAACACGGCAGTTGGGTTTGTCATTATTTGAAAAAAGTCATGCGAGTGGTCGAGTAAACACGCGGTTTATTTCACGAGAAGAAGCGCTGGAAGAATTACAAGAAACAGGGATTGCCGCGAAGGAAAGTCAACTTTCCCCTTATGGTGTTGTCGCTGAAAAAGGCTACTTAGCTGGCAGTGAACTGTTTATTAACGGTTGTTTAACCATTCAAGATGAAAGCTCTATGCTCGTGGCTCCAGCGATGCAAATTGAACCGCATCATCGTGTCTTGGATGCTTGTGCGGCTCCTGGTGGCAAAACGACTCATATCGCAACTTTTTTAGAGGCTGAAGCAGGTGGTCGTGTGACTTCTTTAGATATTCATGCGCACAAAATTAAGCTAATTAATGAAAATGCGCAACGCCTCCATGTGGCGGAAGTCGTCCAAGCAGAAAAGCTTGATGCGCGACAAGTGGCCGAAGAATTTCCCGCAGAAACCTTTGATCGGATTTTAGTTGATGCACCATGTTCAGGCTTAGGGCTAATGCGCCGTAAACCAGACATTAAATACCATAAAACGGCCAATGATTTTCAAAATTTACCTAAAATTCAGTTAGAAATCTTAGAAAGTGTTGCCCCAACACTAAAACAATGGGGTATAATGGTCTATAGCACTTGTACTATTACGCCAGAAGAAAATCAGGAAGTAGTGGCAGCCTTTTTAGCCAAACACCCTGAATTTGAAAAAATTGAAATTGTTGCAAATGAAAACGTCCAAGCAGTAGTAAAAGAGCAAGAACTGGTTCTGTATCCCCATCAATACATGACAGATGGCTTCTTTATTTGCTGTATGCGGAAAGTTAGTTCAAATGAGGTGAAATAATTTGGAAATCAACGTTCAATCAGATGTCGGTCGCAAAAGAAATACGAACCAAGATTATGCCAACGTTTTTGAGAACCAACAACACATAACCTTTGCTGTTTTAGCAGATGGCATGGGTGGCCACCAAGCAGGTGATGTCGCTAGCCAAATGGCAGTCAATAATTTAGGTGAGAGTTGGTCCAATGCGTCTGTCGACTCAGCTGAAAAATCTGCACAGTGGTTAATTCAAGCAATTCAAAAGGAAAATGAAAAAATTTATGAACGCGGACAATCGAAACCAGAGTATTTAGGAATGGGGACAACCGTGGTTGGTGCCATTCTTTTACCGGATTCATTTGTCTTAGCAAATGTGGGGGATAGTCGTGCTTATTTAGTTCGTGACCAACACATGTTACAATTAACAGAAGATCATTCTTTAGTGAATGAACTAGTAAAATCAGGGGAGATTACTCGTGAGATGGCTGCAAATCATCCACGAAAAAATGTCCTAACACGTTCTTTGGGAATGCCTGGCACTGTCGAAGTCGATGTAACCAATCATGAATGGCTGCCTAATGACTATTTACTGTTATGTTCGGACGGTTTAACCAATATGGTTCCTGAGACAAAAATTTTAGAAATTTTAGAGACGTCAGATCCCTTAGAATCCAAATTAAGCCAACTCGTTGCCCAAGCAAATGAAGCGGGTGGTTTAGATAACATTACCGTGTTAGTGATACACTTTGACGAACAGAAGGAGGAAAACCAATGATAGAAATCGGCAAGAAGCTGAATGGTCGATATCACATTATTGGCAGCATCGGAAGCGGCGGCATGGCCAACGTCTATTTAGCACACGATTTAATTTTAGACCGAGACGTTGCAGTAAAAGTCTTGCGCTTTGACTTCCAAAACGATCAAGCCGCCATCCGACGTTTTCAGCGTGAAGCACTAGCCGCAACTGAGCTGGTTCACCCGAATATCGTCAGTGTGTACGATGTAGGCGAAGAAGATGGACTACAATATTTAGTCATGGAATATGTGAAAGGAATGGACTTAAAACGTTACATCCAAACGCATTTCCCAATTCCTTATTCCACAGTTGTGGACATTACGCAACAAATTTTATCTGCTGTCGCAATGGCACATGAACATAGAATTATTCACCGGGATTTAAAACCGCAAAACATTCTGATTGACGAACACGGCACAGTCAAAATTACTGACTTTGGGATTGCGATTGCTTTGTCAGAAACGTCAATTACGCAAACGAACACAATGTTAGGTTCGGTGCATTACTTATCGCCAGAACAAGCGCGCGGAAGCATGGCGACTAACCAATCAGATATTTACGCTGTGGGAATTATTCTCTATGAAATGTTAACGGGGAATGTACCGTTTGATGGTGAATCAGCCGTAACGATTGCCTTAAAACATTTTCAAGAAGAAATTCCTTCTGTCAAAATGTTTGATCCAGGGATTCCTCAATCATTGGAAAATGTGGTTCGTCACGCAACCGCAAAAGACCCAAGCGATCGCTACAAAACAGCGAATGAGATGGCAGAAGACTTATACACGTCCTTGTCAGCCAGTCGTTTAAACGAACCTGCGTGGGAACCAACGGCTTTATTAGGAGAAACGAAAGTATTAACTCCGATTCCCGAAGACATCGCTGAACCGGAAGAGACAACGCCTGTCGAAGTTCCAGAAGATATCGCAGATGACATTTTAGCTGAACAACCACCGAAGAAAAACCGCAAAAAATTGTGGATTGGCTTAGCAATTGCGGCATTAATTGCTTTAGCAATAGGTGGCTTAGCCTTTGCAATGTCGGGCGGTAAAGACGTTGAAGTTCCTGATGTTACAAATGAAACGAAAGCGGCCGCTTCACAAGCGCTACAAAGTGCCGGGCTGAAAGTCGATAGTGAAACCAAAAAAATTCCCGACGATAAGATTGAAGAAGGCAAGGTGGTCAAAACAGACCCCGAAGCAAAATCATCTGTGAAAAAAGGCCGATCTGTTACTTTATATATCAGCTCTGGAACAGAAAAAATTGAGATGGCCGATTATACAAAGGAATCGTATGAATCTGCTGTCGAAGCCTTGAAAAAACTAGGGTTTTCAGAAGACCAAATTACAACGAAAAAAGAATACAGTGATTCTGTGTCTACAGATAACATTATTAAACAAAAACCAGCTGCAGGTAAAAAAGTTGATCCGAAAAAAGACAACGTCACTTTAACGGTCAGTGAAGGACCAGAAGCGGTTACTTTGCCTAGTTACGCCGGTTATTCTTACACAAATGCAGTAAATGCACTGGCACAATTAGGTATTTCTGAATCTCAAATTACGCGTGTCGACCAAGCAAGCGATACGGTAGAACCAGGTTTAGTCATTACGCAAGACCCCGCACCAGGGGGCACCGTAGTACCTAAAAATGGTCAAGTGACATTATATGTAAGTAAAGGTAGCGACAAAGTGACACTTTCTGATTATAGCGGAATTTCTTATGATAATGCGGTAAGTCGCTTAATTGCTTTAGGTATCCCAGAATCTCAAATAAAACGAGTGGACGAAGAAAGCGACAAAGTTGAAAAAGATACTGTGATTAGTCAAGAACCAGCTTCTGGTACCGCTGTTGATCCGAAAAATGACACGATTACTTTACATGTCAGCAAAGGCAGCGACTCAGTAACTGTTCCCGATATTTCAGGTTATTCGCCAAAAGCTGCAGAAGACAGCATCAATAACGCTGGCCTTAAAATCAATGAACAAGGATTATCTGGCTCTGGCGATGGCCAAGTCGTTGAACGAACTAGCCCATCCGCTGGCAGCAAAGTCAAAAAAGGCGACGCTGTTACGGTTTATTATTCAAAAGCAAATGATTCAAAAAGCACCACTAGTGAAAGTAGTACGAGTAATTAAGACAAGAGGTTGGGACAGGAGTGTTTAGCTTCAAGAACCAAGTAGGTACTGTTTAACATCTATTTGCTTTTCAAATAGTGTTTCTCAGCAATAAGAAGAAGCTGCTCCTGTCCCGCCGTTTATCTTAAGGTTTAAGTCTAGGAAGGTAAGTCATTTCGACTTATGTCCTAGGCTCTTTTTAATTAATAGAATCGAGAGGCTCCCTTGATTTCTCTGCCACTATCCTGTATATTCGAAAGTAGTTAGGAGTGGTTTATCTGAAAGGTCAAATCAGAAAAGCGTTAAGCGGTTTTTATTATGTATACGCAGATGGAGAAACATATCAAACAAGAGCGCGAGGGAATTTTCGTAATCGAAAAATTACGCCACTCGTGGGAGATGAAGTACTTTTTGAAAGCGATAATTTAACAGATGGTTATGTGTTGGAAATTTTACCAAGACGAAATGAATTAGTGCGCCCGCCTGTTGCAAATGTGGATCTAGGTGTGGTTGTCATGAGTATGGTTTCGCCAAATTTTTCGTTTAATTTGTTGGATCGTTTCTTAGTCAGCTTAGAGTATAAGGATATAGAACCAGTTATTTATTTAACGAAAGTTGATCTATTAGATGAGCCGCAACGTCAAGAAGTCACTGAAATTAAACAGATTTATGAAGCGTTAGGTTATGCGGTAATCGCTTCGGAAGACGTAGAAGCCACCAAAGAATTAGAACGCTTTTTCCCAGAACGGTTGACTGTTTTTATGGGACAATCAGGCGCTGGAAAATCAACATTGTTGAATCAAATTTCACCAGAATTACAACTAGCAACTGCGGAAATTTCCCAATCTTTAGGACGGGGCAAACATACGACCCGTCACGTGGAGTTGATTCCGTTATACGACGGTTTGGTTGCTGATACACCAGGATTTAGTGCCATCGATTTCTTGGAGATGGAAGCAGTGGAATTACCAAAGCAATTTCCTGAATTTGTTGCCGCGGCCTCTCACTGTAAGTTTCGTGAATGTATGCACCACAAAGAACCTGGTTGTGAAGTGAAACGCCAAGTGGAAGCGGGAACCATTGCGACGAGTCGTTACGAAAATTATTTACAGTTTTTAATGGAAATCGAGAATCGACGACCTGTTTATAAGAAAAAATCATAGCAAATATAAAGGGAGCGAGCCAAATGAAACTAGCACCATCCATTTTAAGTGCCGATTTTGCCAATTTAGAAAGAGATATCCGTTTAGTAGAAGAATTAGGAGCAGATTATATTCATGTTGATGTCATGGATGGTCAATTTGTGCCCAACATTACCTTAGGACCGAATATCGTTTCAGCGATTCGTCCAGTGACAAAACTACCATTGGATGTTCATTTGATGATTGTACAACCTGAAAATTATATCAATGCCTTTGCGGAAGCCGGTGCGGATATTATTACCGTCCATCAAGAAGCAACACCCCATATTCATCGTGCCTTACAAATGATTAAAAATGCGGGTGTGAAAGCTGGCGTAACCATCAATCCTGGGACACCACTTTCGATGATCGAAAATGTATTAGACTTGGCAGATCAAGTCTTGGTAATGACTGTCAATCCAGGCTTTGGCGGACAATCATTTATTGAAAACTCACTAGAAAAAATTGCTCAATTAAAAGAATGGAAAGAAACAAAAGGATACACCTATGAAATTGAAGTCGATGGCGGGATTGTTCCTGAAACTGCCGCACGCTGCAAAGAAGCTGGTGCGGAAGTGTTTGTTGCAGGCTCCTACATTTATAATGCTGAAAATCCTCAAGAACGAATCGATGCACTGAGAGCAGTGCTAGACAAATGAGTCGTGTCTTACTGGTAGCTGGCGGCGATCCAAGTGATTGGCCAACCATTGAACCAGCTACGTATGATTATTTCGTAGGTATTGATCGCGGCTGTCTCCATTTATTAGAGGCCGATTTACCGTTACAATTAGCAGTGGGCGATTTTGATTCATTATCACGAGAAGAATACCATTTTGTCCAAGAAACTGCCGAAACACTCATCCAAGCACCTGCTGAAAAAGATGATACAGATACACAATTAGCGCTTCAAGAAGCTTTACAACGATTTCCACAAGCAGAGATGACGATTATCGGTGCGACAGGGGGCAGAATTGACCACCTGTTAGCCAATCTTTGGTTACCCTTTGAACCACGATTTCAAGGCGTACTTCGCCAAATCCGTCTATGCGATCGTCAAAATAGCATCCAGTATTACGCCCCTGGTTCGTATATCGTACCAAAAGAGCCAGATAAAGAATATCTGGCCTACTGCTGTTTGACGCCTGTAGAAAACTTGACGCTACGACGCAGTAAATATTTATTAACCAATCAAGATGTTCCTTACCCAACATCGTATGCAAGTAATGAATTTATCGAAGAAGCCGCTGCTTTTTCCTTCGATGCAGGGATGATTGCGGTTATTCAAAGTAAAGATAAGTAAAAAGAGGTTGGACCTTCAGCAAAGTGATGAAGGTCCAACTTCTTTTTTTTTGCAATAAAAAAAGCCGAACAACGAACGTCCAGCTTTGCTTATTTAAGTTTATTAAACACGTTCGATTTTACCAGATTTCAAAGCACGAGTTGACACCCAAACTTTTTTAGGTTTACCATCGATTAATACGCGAACTTTTTGTAAGTTAGGTTTCACAGTGCGTTTTGTTGAGTTCATCGCATGTGAACGGTTATTACCACTTGAAGTCTTACGACCAGTGAAGTAACATACTTTTGCCATTTTAAGTTTCCTCCTTTGCCTTGATCTTGGAGCGATAATATTCAGCTCATACTAACTTAATTTATCATATTAGGCACTGATTTGCAAGAAGATTTTTAGTTGATAGTGATAAAATTAGCTTTTCAACAAACCACAAGTCTAGAACAAAGTTGACAGGAAATTACTAATTAGATTAGAATTTAATTAGAAACGTGAAAGGAGAACTGGAATGATTGAAATAATTATTTGTGAAAAACAAAAAAGGCGCAGAGAATGGCTGGAGAAATGGATTCCTCGTTTGATACTGATAGAAAAGTTTGAAATGAAAATCGTCTTATCTGTTAATGAGGGCTCCGAAGTCATTACTTATATTCAAAAAAATCCTCTAAAACCGAGGCTGATTTTTTGGGGAATTGAAGAGAATGAAGATGTACATAGTTTAGAAGCAACGATAGCAGTTAGAAAATTGGATGATGGTTTCAGTAAATTAGTATTTTTAGCAAGTAATCCTTGTTTTCTAAGGAAATCCTATGATTATAAGCTAGAGGCAATGGATTTTATTACAGAAACGGAAAAAGAACGATTGAAAAAAAGGGTGCATGAGTGCATAAGAGTCGCAAATCAACGTTTTAAACAAATAAATTTATTCAGAGGAACAGTTCAGTTAATAGAAAAACATCAAATAAGAACTGTCGATTTATCAGAAATATTATATTTAGAATCTTCTGATATTCCGCATAAAATAGTTATTCATCGAGCAACTGAGTATTTTGAAATTTATGGAACCTTAAGGGACTTTGAAAAAGAGTTTGAAATCCTATGTAGATGTCATCAATCTTTTCTGGTTAATTTAAACCATATAAAACAAGTATCAATAAAAGACCGATTAGTTAGAATGAGCAACGAGGATATTTGCTTAGTCTCGGTACGAGGAATGAAACAATTAAAACTAAAATTAATAGAACGGAATATAAAATACAAGTAGGCTTTTTTAGTAGTCGTTTAAGAAAAAACGGGTATTTTATTTAAGAATTATGCTAAGTTTATTCTAAGAGCTGATAGTAATTAGGAGGAAAGTCTATGAAAAGAAAACAACTTAAAATAATTGTTGCGATGTTCTTATTGGTAGGTTTGAGCTTGTTTTATTCTGGAAGAAAGGTAGAAGCTGCTTCAATGGCTACTACAGTGAAGAGCTCAATGGTCTATAATTATAATTTGGCTGGAAATATTTTTCGTATTGATAACTATTGGCGAACAATTTATTATAATCAATATTGTTATCGCAGTGGTTAAGGCACATATTGGGGTTCGAACGGAATCTATAAAACGAAAACAACTGCTTATTATTACAGCTACAGGTAGTGATAGGAAAAAATCAGCTCTCAGGATACAGGATTTTTTAAGTTGTTCTGTATCCGTTTACATAACATTTTGGTGGAGGCTAATAAAATGATTGAACTTGATAACATAAGCAAGCGTTACGGAAATAACGAGGTTTTAAAAAATGTGACACTATCTATTGATAAGGGGAAACTGATATCATTTGTGGGGCCAAATGGTGCTGGGAAAAGTACCTTACTGAAAATAATTGCAGGGATGGCCCCCGTGGATGAAGGAACTGTTCATTTGGCTGGGACCAAAGTCAGCAATACCTTCGATGTCGTAGGCAAAGTTAGTTTCTTTTTGAATGATACAATTTTAGTGGATGGATTAAGTGGAGAAGAACATCTTTTATTATTAAATGAAACGCAATTACAAAAAGCGTATGAATTACTTGCTTATTATGCTGTACCAGAGATATTAAAGAAAAAAGTGGGTAACTATTCTTTAGGAATGCGTCAGCTCTTGCTGATTGTTTTAGCAGTGAGTTTGGATACGCCAATTATTATCTTCGATGAAGTGATGAATGGCTTAGATCCAATAAATAGAAGAAAAACGATTCAATTAATGAAAAAGTTGAAAAAAACTAAACTTGTTTTAGTGTCCTCCCATCAATTATATGATGTCCGTGATATATCAGACAGGATTGCCTTTGTTTATGACAAGAAAGTAGAAATTTATAGCAACAAATCAGAATTAGATTTGAATCAATTATATGAAAACTTGATAGAGGGGGGAGCCCATGAAATTTGAATTGTTGAAAAGTTTGAAAAATAAAAAAAATAGCATCCTTGCAATTGTTTTTTTCTTATTATGTACCTTGCAATTATTTTCGGCAATGAGAATGGTGGGAACATTTGCAATAAATAGTGAAAATAGCATAAAAGAAAATATTACTATTCTATCAGAAGAGATAAAAACTGCTAAAAATGATGAGCAACAAGCTTCGATTGATCATAAGACAAAACAATTTATTCAAGAATATATTGCATCGACAGAAAAAATGCTAAATCTTTTAGAAAAACAGTTAGATAGTTTGGCAACAAAAAATTACAAAACATATTGGAATTTGGAAAGTAAGAAGAAGGATATCCTTTTAAATTCACAATCTGTGCAAGGGCAAGATTCTTTACAAGAAAGAATTCGTTTGGAAAATGATCAGCTTTTAATTACAGAATTAAATAAAAGAAAACTGGACTTTGAAACGGACCTTGGATTGCCGATTAGAGCTTTTCCTTTTTTAATCGGGTTATGTCAGTTTCTCTCATCGGTCTTAGTTATTATTTTATTTATCGTTTTAATGGGTGACAGCCTTTCACGAGATTTTGAAAATAAAAGTTTTTATCTCTATGCTCCCGTGTTGCAAGGTTTTAAACAACTGATTTTAAAAAAGAATCTCAGTAATACGTTCCTAAGTTTTGCTCTTTTACTGGGGAGTGCAGGACTTGTTTTTCTAGTTGCTGGAATTCTCAACGGTTTCAATACAGGGGATTATCCACTGATTATCGGTAATGAACAATTAGGCTATTCTACGATAACTGTCTGGGAATTAATATTTCGCTTTATTCCTTACTATTTAGTGGTTATTTTTTTTCTGAGTTCTTTCCTAACAATGATTAGTGCTCTCGTCAAAAAATCGCTAGCATCAATAGGAATTGTAATTATTTCCTATTTTGGTTATACATTAGTGGCACAAAGCGAACTACTTACTAATGTGAAAAAATTTATTCCTTACAGCTATATCGATATATTTAAAGTTGTTACATTACAAGAATTACAGATGCCACAGAACGTCTATTTAGTTGGTTTTATTATATTAGGCGCCTGTGCGATGGCATTTAATTATTTGACAGCTGTTTTTTTAAATAACGTAAAGATTTTTGAAACGATGTAATAAATTCCTAGGCTTACTTAATTTACAGTTGAAACAAAATCACCAGACAAGATTCAATGAACCAAGTCGAATCTTGTCTTTTTCTGCATTGACAATGCACGACAAACGTTGTAAATTGTACAAATGTTGGTAATTATGAGGAAGGGTCTATAATATCTGACGAACTTCCTTTTAATTAAAGGCTGGATATGATAAAATGTTATGGAAGAAAATAGGGCGAATGTGCTCTTATAAGGAGGCTTTCATCAATGGCTGTAAAAATTCAAACACCCGCAGGTACCATTGAGATTACCAATGATGTGATCGCTACAGTAGTTGGCGGAGCTGCGACAGATATTTACGGAATTGTCGGAATGGCAAGCAAAAATCAAATTAAAGATAACTTAAACGATATTTTACGTCGTGAGAATTACTCACGTGGTGTCGTTGTTCGTCAAGAAGACAACGGAATCGCAGTGGATGTCTACACGATTGTTAGTTATGGTACAAAAATTTCTGAAGTTTCTCGTAACGTCCAAGAAAAAGTAAAATATAATCTTGAAACATTATTAGGTGTCACTGCGAATTCAGTTAACGTTTTTGTTCAAGGAGTTCGTGTATTACCGGATTAGAGGTAGTGTACTGTCAACGATGCAATTGCACAAGGAAGTCGTGTGTTGCCGTTAGCGGTAAATCTGAAGGAGGATTTTTTAGGTGAATGTAACAGAAATCAGCGCAGGTCAGTTCCAGGAAATGGTCCAGGCAGGTGCGACTCGTCTGCACACAAATGCAGAATATGTCAACTCATTAAACGTTTTCCCTGTACCCGATGGTGATACAGGAACAAATATGAACTTATCAATGACCAGTGGTGCAAAGGCTGTGGCCGATTCTCGCTCTGAAAAAGTAGGAGAATTAGCAGGCGCGTTATCCAAAGGGTTATTAATGGGTGCTCGTGGAAATTCTGGGGTTATTTTATCTCAATTATTCCGCGGCTTCTCAAAACAAATTCCTGAGGTTACAACATTAAATGCCAAAGACTTGGCCGCTGCATTTACACATGGTGTAGAAACAGCGTATAAAGCAGTGATGAAACCTGTTGAAGGAACAATCTTAACTGTTTCTCGTGAAGCGGCGCGTTCTGGTGAACGTAAAGCGAAAGAAACAGATGACTGTATCGAAGTTATGACAGCTGTTGTAGCAGGTGCTAAACGTGCCTTAGCGAAAACACCTGATTTATTACCTGTCCTAAAAGAAGTCGGCGTTGTAGATAGTGGGGGTCAAGGACTACTATTTATCTATGAAGGATTTTTAGAAGCGCTTAGTGGTGAATTTTTACCAACTGAAACGTATGAACCAAGTCCTGCCGAAATGGACGAAATGGTTAATGCTGAACATCACCGTGGTGTTAGTGGCCACGTTGCGACAGAAGACATTAAATTTGGCTATTGTACAGAAATTATGGTTCGTATCGGCGAAGGCCCAACCGTGGACAGCGCTTTTGATTATGAAACATTCAGAAACTACTTAAATGAACTAGGCGATTCTCTATTAGTCGTTAACGATGACGAAATTATCAAAGTTCACGTACACACCGAGCATCCAGGTGAAGTGATGAACTACGGCCAAAAATTTGGTTCGTTAGTAAAAATAAAAGTAGACAATATGCGTTTACAACATGAAACGTTAGTTGAACGCGATGCTCAGCAAGAAGCGTTGACTGAAAAAGTTCGCGTACCGTTTGCTGTGATTGCTATTGCAGCCGGTGAAGGCGTTCAAGAATTATTCCGAAGTTTAGGTGCAAGCTACATTATTAGTGGTGGCCAAACAATGAACCCAAGTACGGAAGATATTTTAAAAGCAGTCAAAGAAGTGAATGCAGAGCAAGTCATTATTTTACCAAACAACAAAAACATCTTTATGGCGGCTGATCAAGCAGCAGAAGTTGCCGATGTACCAGTAGCGGTTGTTCCATCTAAAACCATTTCTCAAGGAATGACAGCAATGTTAGCTTTCAATGATCAACAATCATTAGAAGAAAATAAAGCAAGTATGACGGAAATGTTAGACAGCGTTGTGAGTGGTCAAGTAACCACAGCTGTTCGTGACACAACCATTGATGACGTTGAAATTAAAAAAGATGACTTCTTAGGAATGATTGATGGTAAAATCGTCGTTTCTGAAGCAGATCGTTTTAATGCATCATTAGACACGTTGAACCGCATGATCGATGAAGACACTGAAATCGTGACAATTATTGTCGGCGAAGATGGTTCGGTTGAAGAAGCTGAAAAGCTAATCGCTATTTTAGTTTCTGAAAACGATGAACTAGAAACAGAACTTCATGAAGGTGGACAACCTGTGTATCCATACTTATTCTCAGCAGAATAGGTTTTCGTGATGAAAAAATAAAAACGAATAGGCTGGTTCATTAGTTAGGGCTAATGAACCAGCCTATTTAATGAATGATCCATTTTTTTGCGTATATTAATGAGGAGGGGATTTTATGGACATCACAGATTTAGTCAGCGTATTGCCCGGTGTTGGCCCAAAACGTGCTGAAAATTTACAAGAACTGGGGATTGCTACAATTGAAGACTTATTGACGTATTATCCCTTCCGCTACGATGATATCCAAGAAAAGGATTTAAGCGAGATTCAGGATCAGGAAAAAGTTACGCTAAAAGGGCTAGTGGTTTCGGAAGCAGTCGTTAGTCGGTACGGTTATAAGAAGAGCCGGTTAACGTTTCGAATGATGCAAGAACATGCGGTCATTAATGTTTCCTTCTTCAATCAACCTTTTTTAAAAGACAAAGTAGTTCTTTCCGAAGAAATTGCTGTTTATGGCAAATGGGATGCCAAGAGAAAATCATTAAATGGCATGAAAATCTTAGCTTCTAAAGGAGACAATGAAGATTTCGCCCCCATTTATCATGTGAATAAAAAAGTCCGCCAAAGCACGTTGGTTCAGTTAATCCGCACTGCTTTTGAAGAGTATGGTTCGCTGATTGAAGAGATTTTACCGAATGATTTATTAGAAAAGTACCGCTTGATGTCTAGAAAAGAAGCAATGTGGGCGATGCATTTTCCCAGTAATCCAGAGGAAAGCCATCAAGCCAAACGGCGAGTAGTCTTTGAAGAGTTTTTCCTTTTCCAACTTAAAATGCAAGGATTGAAGAAACAAGAAAAAGCGGAAAAAAATGGTTTAGCTATTCAATATGACGTGGATCGCTTAAAAACGTTCACCCAAGGACTGCCGTTTGAATTGACAGGCGCCCAAAAAAAAGTGACCAATGAAATTTGTCGAGACTTGCGAAGTCCGAAGCATATGCAACGATTGCTTCAAGGTGACGTGGGGAGTGGGAAAACGGTAGTGGCTGCGATTGCGCTATACGCCACCATGACCGCTGGCTTTCAAGGAGCGTTGATGGTTCCGACTGAAATTTTAGCGCAGCAACACATGGAAAGCTTACAGCAGTTGTTTGATCCATTAGAAGTGCGAACGGCCTTATTAACAGGTTCCACCAAAACGAAAGAACGTCGTCTAATCCTCGAAGAACTGGCCAATGGCGAGATTGACATTGTGGTAGGGACCCATGCTTTGATACAACAAGATGTCAGTTTCCATCAATTAGGTTTGGTAATCACCGATGAGCAACATCGTTTTGGTGTGAACCAGAGAAAAATATTAAGAGAAAAAGGCTTAAAACCAGATGTTTTATTCATGACGGCCACGCCGATTCCTCGAACGCTGGCCATTACAGCCTATGGCGAAATGGATGTATCAATCATCGATGAAATGCCAGCTGGACGGATTCCAATCGAAACACGTTGGATTCGGCCGCCGCAGTTAGATACTGTTTTAGAATGGATGGAAAAAGAGCTGGCTCGAGGACATCAGGCCTATATTATTTGTCCATTGATTGAAGAATCAGAAGCCTTAGATGTGAAAAACGCAACAGAAATTTTTGAACATATGCAAAGCTTTTATTCCCCAAGATATCAAGTGGGATTACTACATGGTAAAATGAAAAACCAAGAAAAAGATGACATTATGCAGGAGTTCAAAGACAATCAGCTGCAATTATTGGTTTCTACCACCGTTATTGAAGTTGGCGTGAATGTACCAAATGCCACAGTGATGTTAATTATGGATGCGGACCGGTTTGGGTTAGCACAATTACATCAGTTACGGGGACGTGTGGGGCGTGGCTCCAGTGCATCTTATTGTATTTTAGTGGCCAATCCGAAAAATGAAATGGGCGTTGAGCGTATGAAAATCATGACAGAAACCACCAATGGTTTTGTCTTGAGTGAGCGTGATTTGGAACTTCGCGGACCTGGGGAAGTGTTCGGTGCACGGCAATCAGGGGTGCCTCAATTTGCGGTAGGAGATATCGTGACGGACTTTAACATTTTAGAAGTTGCGCGCCAAGAAGCAAGTGCCCTATGGAAAGTGAAAGAGTGGTGGCAATATCCTGCTTATCAAGGCTTAGCCAATCGAGTGAAACCCCAAGATGAGGCGGCCCAATTTTTCGATTAGAAGAGGTAATTTTTGAAGCCAGAAAGTAAAAGCCAATGCGTATTTCTTTGAAAAAAATATGTTATACTTGTTAGGAAACAAAAAAGTAGGAGGGAATCACTCATGAAAATTGCTGTAGATGCAATGGGTGGAGATAACGCCCCACAAGCAATTGTTGAAGGGGTTATGCTAGCCAAACAAGACTTCCCAGACATTGAATTTCAATTATATGGAAAAGAAGCCGAAATAAAAAAATACATCACCGATGAAAAAAACATTACGATTATTCATACCGATGAAAAAATTGCTAGTGATGATGAGCCAGTTAAAGCAATCCGTCGTAAGAAAACTGCTTCCATGGTTTTAGCAGCGCAAGCAGTTAAAAATGGGGAAGCCGATGCGATTTTTTCTGCAGGCAACACCGGAGCGCTGTTAGCAGCGGGTCTGTTCATTGTCGGCCGCATCAAAAATGTGGAACGTCCCGGTTTGATGTCAACTTTACCTGTCATGGGAGAACCAGATAAAGGGTTTGACATGTTAGATTTAGGAGCCAATGCAGACAATAAACCAGAACATTTGGTTCAGTATGCCGTTTTAGGTTCATTCTATGCTGAAAAAGTTCGGAACGTTCAGAATCCTCGTGTCGGTCTATTAAATAACGGAACTGAGGAAACAAAGGGCAGTGAATTAACGAAAAAAGCCTTCGAATTGTTAGCAGCAGATGAAACGATTAATTTTGTCGGAAACGTTGAAGCACGAGAATTATTAAATGGCGTAGCTGACGTGGTGGTGACAGATGGCTTCACAGGAAACGCCGTTTTAAAATCCATCGAAGGCACAGCTATGAACATGATGAGCTTGCTGAAAACAGCGATTCTTTCTGAAGGTGTCAAAGGAAAAATGGGCGCCTTATTATTAAAGAATGCGTTGCGTGGCATGAAAGACGAAATGGACTACTCAAAACATGGGGGAGCGGTTTTATTTGGCTTAAAAGCGCCAGTCATTAAAACGCATGGGGCCACGGGTCCTGATGCCGTCCGCTACACCATTCGTCAAATTCATACAATGTTAGAAACCCAAGTTGTCCCACAATTAGTGGAATATTATGAAGGCAAAGCAGAGTAATTTGCAATTGTCTTGACATCAGTTTGTTACTCAAATGAAAAAAAGATGGACAAATAGCCAAATTGTGAGTACAATGTATCTTAGCGTTTTAGTAAAAGAAAGAACCTTTTTTCAAAAGCAGTGGAGGTGAATACAGTTGACTCGTGAAGAAGTACTTCAAAAAGTAGCGAAGATTATCTCAAACCACTTTGATATTGAAGCGGATCAAGTAACAGATCAATTAAACATTAAAGATGATTTGAACGCTGACTCAATTAGCGTAATGGAGTTTGTTTTAGAACTTGAAGATGAATTTGGAACAGAGATTTCAGATGAAGATGCAGAAAAAATTGAAACAGTTGGTGCCGCTGTAGATTATATTGTGAGTAATTCATAAAAAATAATAAGACAAAGTCGATTAACATTCCTGTTAATCGACTTTTTTTGCGTACATAATGGTTATTTTATTAAGCAATAAGGCTATTTTTACACATATTTTTGTAAAAAAAATCATACATGTAAAAAAATAACTGCGAAAAAAGTTATTTTATCTTGCTTTTTATGGAATAATTCTATAAAATTATGAAAAAACAATGAGCTGTAAATTAACATTGATAAAAATTAGAAAGTGCTATCATTAAATATTAGTTAATTTATATAATGTTTTTGAAAGGACGTAAGGGGTGCGTATGGATGCAAGGAAATGAACAATTACTAGAGGTTTCAGGATTAGAAACAGCATTTAGAATCAAAGATGATTATTATAATGCCGTCGATGATGTTTCATTTGAATTGAAGAAAAATGAGATTCTGGCAATCGTCGGAGAATCTGGTTGTGGAAAAAGTACCTTAGCAACAACGATTATGGGCTTACATGATCCCAATCATACCAAAATTACTGGGGAAATTTTATACAACAATTTAAACTTAACTACGTTTAATGAAACATTGTACAACAAAGTCAGAGGAAACGATATTGGGATGATTTTCCAAGATCCGTTGTCTGCACTGAATCCGCTCATGCGAATTGAAGACCAAATTAAAGAAAGTCTCACGTATCATACCAAAATGACTGCACAACAAAAACAAGCACGGGCCATTGAACTGTTAGATCAAGTGGGGATTCCCAACCCAGAGCGTGTCGGGAAACAGTATCCTCATGAATTGTCTGGCGGCATGCGCCAACGGGTGATTATTGCCATTGCAATCGCGTGTAAACCACCGATTTTAATTGCAGATGAACCAACAACGGCCTTAGACGTTACCATTCAGGCACAAATTCTCGATTTGTTAAAAGATTTACAAGAAGAAACGGGAAGCGGCATTATTTTAATTACCCATGACTTAGGTGTAGTTGCGGAAATGGCTGATCGTGTAGCGGTTATGTATGCGGGTCAGTTTGTAGAAGTAGCCACTGCTGAAGAATTGTTTAGTCATCCGAAACATCCATATACACGTTCCTTACTTCAGTCCATTCCCCAAGAGAATTCCGATGAAGAAGAACTTCATGTGATTGAAGGGATTGTTCCTTCGTTAACCAAATTACCTAGAAAAGGTTGTCGGTTTGCCCCACGAATTCCTTGGATTGATGCATCGGAACATGAAGAAAATCCAACATTACATGAAGTTGCACCGAATCATTATGTTCGTTGTACATGTTATAAACATTTTCATTTTAGAGACGGGGAAGGGGAAGCGTAATGACAGAAATTATTCAAATTAAAGATTTAAAAGTTCATTATCCAATTCGCAGCGGCTTCTTCAATCGAATCACTGATCATGTTTTGGCGGTTGATGGTGTGGATTTCATGATTGAACAAGGTAAAACGTATGGGTTAGTTGGTGAATCGGGTTCTGGAAAATCAACGACAGGAAAAGCAATTATTGGTTTAGAAAAAATTACAAATGGTGAAATTATTTATCAAGGACAAGATGTAACCAAGCCGCGAAGTCGAAAAGCGATTGGATACAACAAAGATGTCCAAATGATTTTCCAAGATTCGATGTCAAGTTTAAACCCTAAAAAACGAGTACTAGATATTATCGCCGAACCAATTCGAAATTTTGAACGGTTAAGTGACCAAGAAGAAAAGAAAAAAGTCAAAAGTTTGTTGGACATTGTGGGGATGCCAGAAGATGCGTTGTACAAATATCCTCATGAATTTTCTGGTGGACAACGCCAACGTTTAGGCGTCGCCCGAGCGGTGGCTACCAGCCCCAAATTAATTATTGCAGATGAACCTGTTTCAGCACTGGACTTATCTGTGCAAGCACAGGTATTGAATTTTATGAAGAACATTCAACAGGAATATGGGTTAAGTTACTTATTTATTTCCCATGATTTGGGCGTAGTTAAACATATGTGTGACAACATTGCCATTATGTACAAAGGCCGTTTTGTAGAAATCGGTACACGCCAAGATATTTACACTAATCCACAACACATTTATACCAAACGCTTACTTTCAGCAATTCCTAAAATTGACGTAGCGAACCGAGAAGCTCACAAAGAAGAACGAAGAAGAGTTGAGCAAGAGTATCGGGAAAATCATAAAGACTATTATGATGAAAATGGGCGGGTTTATAACTTACATGCGATTAGTCCAACCCACCAAGTAGCGTTAAAAAATGGAGGTGCTGAATAATGTGGAAAACAATTTTACGCCGTTTGTTATTGATGATTCCGCAAGTGATTATTTTAAGTGTCTTGATTTTCCTGTTGGCTAAAATGATGCCAGGTGATCCGTTTACAGGATTGATTAATCCGAACCAAGACCCGAAAGTGATTGAAGCCATGCGCGAAGCTGCCGGGTTAAATGATCCTTGGTACGAACAATATTTCCGTTGGATTGGCAATGCCTTACATGGAGATTTTGGTCATAGTTTTATCTTTAAATTACCTGTGTCCACGCTCATTGCTGGTCGGGTGGGGAATACGATTGCATTGGCCGCTGTGTCAGTTATAATCACGTATTTAATCGCCATTCCTTTCGGTTTAATTGCTGGCCGTTACCAAAATTCATGGTTTGACAAAATGGTGGTTATCTACAACTTCTTCAGTTTTGCCGTACCATTATTCATCTTTGCCTTGATTATGCTCTTTATTTTTGGGTATCGCTTAGACTGGTTCCCAACGAGTGGAACCGTGACTGTTGGTTTGGCTGAGGGAACGTGGCCGTATTATTTAGATAAACTGAAGCATTTAATTTTACCAGGGGTCACTCAAGCGTTGCTAGGGACAGCGGTCACTATTCAATATTTGCGCAGTGAAGTGATTGATGTTAAAAACATGGACTTTGTTCGTACTGCTCGTTCAAAAGGAGTGCCAACGAATAAAATTTTTAATCGACACATTTTTAGAAATGCAGCATTACCAATTGCCTCTCAATTAGGTTATGAAATTACTGCTTTGATTGCCGGATCAGTCGTTATTGAAAAGATTTTTGCTTTCCCAGGAATTGGAAAATTATTTATTGATAGTATCATTCAACGTGACTATTCCGTTATTACCGCTCTCGTGTTGATTTTGGGATTGGCAACCCTTATCGGAACCTTAATTTCTGATATTGTAATGAGTATTGTTGATCCAAGAATTCGAATTCAGTAGAAAAAACACGAAGAAAGGGTGATAAAAATGGAATTGACAGAAGAAAAAAGAGAAGAAGTCTTACAAGAAAGTATTCCACCAATGGGCTTTCGGATGATTGCGCGAGAATTCGTCAAAGAAAAAATGGCGATGTTTTCTTTAATCCTTTTGGTCATTATCTTATTAGCCGTTTTTATCGGTTCGTTAGTGTTAGACCAAAGTGCCGTTATGCATGTAAGTATTTTAGATAAATATGCGGAACCAGGTACCGTTACAATGAATGGCACCAAGTTCATTTTAGGTGCCGATGAAGGGGGTCGTGATGTTTTAGGACAATTGATTATCGGGGCTAGAAACTCGATTTTAATCGGTTTTGCCATTACGATTATTACGTCTATTATCGGGGTCGGTTTAGGGATTATTTCCGGTTATTATGGAGGCATGATTGATAATATTTTGATGCGTATCGTGGATTTTATTATGATTTTGCCAATTATGTTAATTATTATTGTGTTCGTTTCCGTGATTCCTAAATATAGTATCTGGTCCTTTATTTGGATTATGTGTGCGTTTTATTGGGTTGGAAAAGCGCGGTTGTTCCGCAGTAAAACGTTATCTGAAGGGCGCCGAGATTACGTTAGTGCCTCTAAGACAATGGGAACAAGCGATTTTAAAATTATGTTTCGAGAAATTATGCCGAATTTAAGTTCATTAATTATTACGAACTTAACGATTAATTTCGCGGCCAATATCGGGATCGAAACAACGTTAACTTTCTTAGGCTTCGGGTTACCACAAAGTGTCCCAAGTTTAGGAACCTTAATTGGCTACGCCAGCAGTGGGGATGTATTAGTCAATAAACAATGGGTTTGGTTACCTGCATCAATTCTAATTTTAGTCTTGATGTTAAGTATAAACTATGTTGGACAAGCATTTAAGCGCTCAGCAGATGCACGACAACGATTAGGCTAATTAGCCAAAAAATGAGGGAGGAAAAGAGATGAGCAAGAAACGGATTTTAGGTGCAATCACGTTAGCTTCTGTGTTAGTATTCGGGTTAGCTGCATGTGGTGGCGGCAATAAAGGCGGGGGCAATAAAGCAACGGAAACAGAAGACATTTCAAAAATGCCAATCGCTGTTAAAAATGATAAAAAAGTAATTGATGGCGGGACATTAGATGTCGCTGTAGTTATGGATACACAATTCCAAGGACTTTTCCAGCAAGAATTTTATCAAGACAACTATGATGCACAATACATGCTTCCAACGGTACAGCCATTATTTAACAATGATGCAGACTTTAAGATTGTCGATGGGGGTCCTGCGGATCTGAAATTAGATGAAGATGCCAATACAGCAACCATTAAATTACGTGACAATTTAAAATGGTCTGACGGTAAAGATGTGACGGCAGATGACGTGATTTTCTCTTATGAAGTCATTGGTCATAAAGACTATACAGGGATTCGTTATGATGATAACTTTACGAATATTGTTGGTATGGAAGACTACCATGATGGTAAATCGCCAACCATTTCTGGCATAGAAAAAGTCAATGATAAAGAAGTTAAAATCACTTACAAAGAAGTTCACCCAGGAATGCAACAATTAGGTGGCGGTGTTTGGGGTTCAGTTTTACCAAAACATGCCTTTGAAGGAATTGCTGTTAAAGACATGGAATCAAGCGATGCAGTTCGTAAAAACCCTGTGACTATTGGACCATACTACATGAGTAATATTGTGACAGGTGAATCTGTTGAATACCTACCAAATGAGTATTACTACGGTGGCAAACCTAAATTAGATAAATTAGTGTTCAAATCTGTTCCTTCTGCGAGCATTGTAGAAGCGATGAAAGCGAAACAATACGATATTGCATTATCAATGCCAACAGATACGTATCCAACATACAAAGATACTGAAGGGTATCAAATCTTAGGACGTCCCGAACAAGCCTACACGTATATTGGCTTTAAAATGGGTACGTTTGACAAAGAAACCAATACAGTGAAATACAATCCAAAAGCTAAAATGGCAGATAAAAGCTTACGTCAAGCCATGGGCTATGCAATTGACAATGATGCAGTCGGCCAAAAATTCTACAACGGCTTACGAACAGGGGCAACAACGTTAATTCCACCAGTCTTCAAGAGCTTGCATGATAGCGAAGCGAAAGGCTATACGCTTGATTTAGACAAAGCGAAAAAATTATTAGATGATGCTGGCTATAAAGACGTAGACGGCGATGGCATTCGCGAAGACAAAGAAGGCAAACCACTAGAAATCAAGTTTGCTTCAATGTCAGGCGGCGAAACTGCACAACCACTTGCTGATTACTATGTCCAACAATGGAAAGAAATTGGCTTAAACGTAACGTATACAACAGGACGCTTAATTGATTTCCAAGCCTTCTATGATAAATTGAAAAATGATGACCCAGAAGTAGATATCTATCAAGGCGCGTGGGGCACAGGTTCAGATCCTTCACCAACCGGCTTATATGGTCCAAACTCAGCCTTTAACTATACACGTTTTGAGTCAGAAGAAAATACTAAATTACTTGATGCGATTGATTCAAAAGCATCATTTGATGAAGAAAAACGTAAAAAAGCCTTCTACGATTGGCAAGAGTATGCCATTGATGAAGCGTTTGTAATCCCAACGCTTTACAGAAATGAAGTCTTGCCTGTCAACGACCGTGTAGTTGACTTTACTTGGGCAGTTGATACGAAAGATAATCCATGGGCAACGGTGGGTGTCACTGCAGACTCACGGAAATAAAAAAACAGATTCTAGAAGACATAAAGCTCTTCTAGAATCTGTTTTTTTGGATAGGATAGTTTCTTAGGCCATCTTATTTTATGTGAAAATTTTTGTTACTTTAAGCAATTACAATTTATATGTATGCGTTATTTTTTTGTTATAGATGAATTGTTTTTTATGCAGTATGGTTTTTGATGGGAGGTTCTGTTTTTTTATTTTATTTAGTGTGTATATCTACATATTTGTTATGAAATGTTATTTTTTTTATTATATATATAATACTACCTTTACGTATAAAGAACGATAAGTTACAATTAGATTAAGTTTTAGTTAGTTTTTGAAGGTGTGTTTGGTATTGTTTATAACTAAAACTTATATTTAAAGAAAGGAGTGAATGGATATGCCACTTTATATGGAGAATTATTTGCTTGCGTTGCAATCAAAATATTCACAAGAAATAACTGTAAAATGGGTTTGGGCAGTTGTAATATTACTTTCAGTGATTGGCTGTATTGGTTATGCAGTTTACTGTAGTTGGGTAGGTGGAACATTTGCTGGGAGTATTAAAATTGGTGTTCCCGACTTGGTACACGTTACCTTCAATTGTAAACGTTGATATTTAAGGAGGAAGGAGCCTCTATTTTATGGAGGCTTCTTGTTAAGAAACTTATGATAAGAATTGAAAATTTAACAAAAAAATTTGATAGGAAAGTTTTAGATAATATAACTATCTCATTGCCTAAAAACCGAGTTAGTGTGATTGTAGGTATAAATGGAAGTGGGAAAACTACTTTATTAGATTGTATTGTAGGATTGAAAGATGCAACGTCTGGAAAGGTATTTATTGAGAGCTATTCTAATGATTCTGAAAAGTTTAAAGAATGTATATTCTATATACCATCGGAATTTTATCTACCTAATTATATGACGGGTAAAGAGTACTTAAACTTTGTTTTATCAAGATATCGCTGTAGTGATATAGAACGGATAGATGATTTTTTAGAACTATTTGATTTAAAATTTGCTGGAACTAATTTAATAGAATCGTACTCATTTGGTATGAAGAAAAAAATACAAATAGTTGCAGCAGCACTAGCTAACACTGATTATATATTAGGTGATGAAATATTTAATGGACTTGACTTTGAGACAACATTGCTTACGTTAGAGCTGTTTGAAAATTTATCTAGAGAAGTAGGGATAGTGATTATTTCTCATAATAAATTAATTATTGAAAGGTTTTCAGAGAATATTTTATTGATGTCCAATGGCAATTTAACTCCATTTTTAGGGGCGTCAGAGAATTTAGAAAAAGAAGTGATAAGTACGGAGAAAATTCATGAAAAAATTAAATACATCAAAGGATATCATCCTATTAATCGAGTTATTTATTGATAATGCTTTACGAGGTTTGCTCAAGCACTCTATTTTGTCAAAAAAGAGTACTCGCATCGTAATAGGTGTGTGTGTATTTTTTATCTATTTTGCATACTTTTTTTATAATATGAGTGAATTAGCTAGAATTGTACCAGATTCAGAAAAAATTAGTCATATTTTGATAGAACAAGGTCGAAAAATAACTTTTTATAGTTATTTTAGTAATACATTTGTTTTAGGTATAATAGCATATATTTTAGTTGATAATACTGTTGCATTAGATAAAAACTCCTTATTTTTTGTGAAAACATTGCCTTTTAGAAAGAAAGACATCAGCTTATCTTTTATGCTATTCAAATTTGTAATTATGATATTGCTTTATGAATTAGTTATGATCATTTCTACGCCAGCTATTAAACTTGTGACGACTGTTCCTATTGAATATGTCATTTTTTTTATTGTTCAGCATCTTTTTTACCTAGTGGTAATTGGGGTGATTGAGTTTATACATTGTTTGTTTACATTCTTTTTGAAACGAAGAGTGAAACAAATCAATAGTCTCAAAGTGATAGGTGATAGTTTATTAATGATTTTTGCTACTTTTTATTTTTTTGATTTTCGTTATGGTTTAGAATTATTTCTAGCAAACCAATTGTGGAGTATCTCCTATATGATTCCTATCACTTTTTTTCTAATAGTGGTATGTTTAATGCTTATTAGTATAGGTCTATTAAGACTAATTAGTATTCTTGAAAATCAAATGTCTCAACATTCAAAATATATATACATTCCATTCTTAAATAAAGTTATATTTCGTTATAAAGCGAATTGGTATTTTATTAGTTTTACTACAGTTGTTATGTTGGTTATTTTTTTCCAAAGTGGTTTAAGAACAATGTTATTCATTTTGACAACTGTTATGGCCTTTTCAGGCGTTTTATTATTAAGCTATGGAGATATTACTGCTGATTTCAGAAAACAATACGATTTATTGAGAATAAAAATTAGAAATGAATGGTTGAGTCAACTATTGCTAGTGATAATGTTGGCAATGCCATTGTTACTGCTTTGTTTTTGGGGATTTGGGGAGTTAGCTCAACTAATTACAGCGTTGTCGTTATCATTAGTAGCTATAATTTTGGGATATGTATTTCCAAAATCACAAGGAAGTTTAAATGAAACGACTTCATTATTGTTATTATTTATTGTATTTGTTCTAGTTAGTTTATTGACAAATCGCTCTTTTGGTTGGTTGATTCTAATTGTTTTAGTACTCTTGCATTTGTTAGTAATTAAGAAGGTGAGAAATGAAAAAGAATAGTAAATATTTAGGAAGTATAACAGTTATCTATTTGTTAGTTCTTGTGATCGAAACATTATGGGAGCTATTCCATACCAGTCGCACAGAATCAACGAAAGTCACTACCTTATTAGGAATTACGATTGATAATCGTATAAGTAAACATGAAATTTCAACTACTTTTGGTTTGACAATTAAGGTATTAGTACTCTATTTGTTGTTATTGTTAGTTGTCTATATTTTGACTGGGTTATTTGGAAAAAAGAAAATATGATTATTAAGTTATCAATATTGTATGTGTTGTCAATATATGTCGTGTTACTTGTACATGAGTGGTTACATTTTATTTTAGCCAAATTCTTCAAATACAATGCTTATATAAAGAGAGTTGGTCTATACCCATTTAAAGTGGTGTATACGAACAGAAATAATCCTCTAGATAATTTATTGATTTCAGCGATATCTCCGCTTTTCTTGGTTATAGTAGGAATAATTTTGCCATTAAATTATTATACTGTGATTTTAAAAGTATCTTGTATTAGTAATATTTTTAATCTCTTACCGTTTACTGCAGATGGAGAAATAATTTTGCTTTCAATTTTTCAAATTTTTAGGAGGAGAAATAAATGAAAAAAAGAAAAGTGTTCATTATTTTTCTTGTTAGTTTGATTATATTTGTTTTTGGTTATTACTTAGCGTTTAATCAAAATAAGTATGTATCATATAATGACGAGACAAAACAGTTTGTACATACTGATACTTCAAAAATAATGGAAAATCTGGTGAACAGACAACAAGGAATTTATTATTTTGGCTTTCCGACTTGTCCTTGGTGTCTAGAATTATTACCAATACTAGATAAAGAATTAGAGAAGGAAAGTATGAATGCTTATGCTGTAAATACTCGTGATGATGACTATACAGAAAATGATGATGAATTATTACAAAAATTTTATCAAAAATATACTGGGGATGAGTCGCTTTCTGTACCTTTTATTGTTGCTATAAATAATAAGAAAGAGGTGCAGGTTCATATAGGCACAGTAAAGAATCATGATGCGACTAAAACAAAATTAAAAAGACGACAAAAAGAAGAATTATCCCAATCTTTAAATGAGATGTTAATATTTAGTGAAAGTGAATAACTGAATCCTTTTTTTATTGTCTCTTGCTGGTACGTTTATTCAAAAAATTCCGAGAAAACGTTGCTACGTTTTCTCTTTTTTTATGGGGTAGCAGTGGCTGATTTGATAGCTGGAGAGGTGATTTATTTTTTTTTTTCTAAAAAATAATGAGAACACAGTGAATAACAGGCTTTTTCTGAATAGAACCATTTAAAAAAAGTGAAAAAAAAAGTATAATGAAACAAGGTGTAAATAAATGTAAAGGAATGTGGAGAATGGACAATCAGTTAACAACAGAGTTAAAAGAACGTTACGGCATTGTTTTCCATGATGTCAATCTATTAGAGCAAGCTTTTACTCATTCATCCTATGTGAATGAGCATCGCTATTTAAAATTATCCGATAATGAACGTCTTGAATTTTTAGGAGATGCAGTTTTAGAATTAATTGTTTCACAATATTTGTATTTAAAATTCCCAGAACTTCCAGAAGGAAAATTAACGAAGATGCGCGCAGCCATCGTTCGGGAAGATAGTTTAGCCAAATTTGCGAAAGAATGTCACTTCGACAACTACATTTTATTAGGTAAAGGAGAAGAAGCATCGGGCGGACGAACACGTGCATCATTATTATGTGACTTATTTGAAGCCTTTTTAGGTGCCCTCTACTTAGACCAAAAAGTTGGCGCAGCCAAGAAATTTATTGAAGACGTTATTTTTCCGAAAATTGATGCCGGTGCTTTTTCACATGAGATGGATCACAAAACACAATTACAAGAAGTTTTACAACGCAAAGGCGATGTTTCAATTGAATATCGTTTAATTAAAGAAGAAGGCCCTGCTCATGACCGCACCTTTTTCACTGAAGTTTACATGAATGGTGAACTCATTGGGTTAGGCCAAGGAAAATCGAAGAAGTTAGCTGAACAGGATGCCGCTGAGCGGGCACTGAAAAGTATTCCTCAGTAAGGCTGGAAGGAGCAATATTCGTGTATTTAAAACGAATTGAAATTACAGGATTTAAATCATTTGCAGATAAAACCATTATTGAATTTGAAGATGATGTGACAGCAGTGGTTGGTCCGAATGGAAGTGGGAAAAGTAATATCACGGAAGCCGTTCGCTGGGTATTAGGTGAACAATCTGCGAAAAACCTTCGCGGGGGCAAAATGAACGACATTATCTTTGCCGGTTCGGAAGGTCGTAAGCCGCTAAATATTGCGGAAGTTACCGTGACGTTAGACAACAGCGACCATTATTTAGCATTGGATTATAGTGAGATTAGTGTCACCCGTCGTTTAAAACGAACGGGCGAAAGTGACTTTTTTATTAATAAACAAGCGTGCCGTTTAAAAGATATTCAAGATTTATTTATGGATTCAGGGTTAGGCAAAGAATCTTTTTCAATTATTTCACAAGGGAAAGTTGAAGCGATTTTTAATAGTAAACCTGAAGACCGTCGTGGGATCTTTGAAGAAGCAGCGGGCGTTTTAAAATACAAACAACGGAAGAAAAAGGCTGAACAAAAGCTTTTTGAAACCGAGGACAACTTAAGTCGTGTCCAAGATATCATTTACGAGTTGGAAGACCAATTAGTTCCTCTAGCCGCCCAAGCAGATGCGGCTAAAAAGTATTTAGCTTTGAAAGAAGAACTTACCGAAATTGATGTCAATTTAACTGTGACCGAAATTCAAGAAGCAAAAGCTATTTGGGGAACGAAAACGAAAGAATTAACAGCCATTGAAGAAAAGTTAGCTGACGCAAGTAAGCAAGTCCATGACTTAGAAGGCAAATTGGTACGTTTACGCAGCAAGCGCAATCGTTTAGATGAACAAATTGAAACGGAACAACAACAATTATTACAAGTGACAGAAGCGTTGAAACAAGCAGAAGGACAAAAAAATGTTTTAATTGAACGTTCCAAACACACCTCCCAAACGGCCAGCGAATACGAAGAGACATTGGCAGAAACGGCCGAAAAAATTGTTCGTTATCGAGAAGAATTGCAGACGCTGGAAACAGCAATCGCAGAAAAAACGGCACAACGTCAGACGTTAAAAGAAGCATTGGCTTTGGCAACGAAAGATGTGGAAAAATATAGTAAGTCTTCTAAAGAATTGATGGAAGAATTGCGCAGTCAGTATGTGGAAGTCATGCAAGAACAAGCCAATACAGCCAATGACTTAAAATATTTAGAACGACAATATCAACAAGAAACAGCTAAAAATCAACAATCGCTAGCAAAACACGAAGCGCTAGAAGAACAGATGGTTGAAGCTCTCGCAATGAAAGAGACGCTAGAAAAAGAGCAAAAAGTTGCAAAACAAGGCTTACAAGAACAGCTGGAAGAATACACTGCGTTGAAAGCAATGCTTGAAGCCAAGCGTGAACGATTAGCACAGCGTCAAAACGATATGTACCAAGCGATGAATCAAGTGCAACAAGCGAAGGCACGCCAAAAAAGTTTGCAAGAAATTCAAGAAAATTACGCTGGCTTCTATCAAGGCGTGAAAGCTGTATTGCGTCACAAAAACCAATTAACTGGGATTGTTGGCGCAGTGGCTGAGTTAATTGAAGTGCCTAAAGAATATACGTTGGCGATTGAAACGGCCTTAGGTGGTGCGGCGCAACATATTGTTGTGGAAAATGAGAAAGATGGTCGTGCAGGCATCACCTTCTTAAAACAACAACACAGTGGCCGAGCAACCTTTTTACCATTGACTACCATTAAGCCACGCTCTGTATCGGCGATGGTTCAGAATCGTTTGGCTGGTGCACCGGGCTTCGTGGGGATTGCCAGTGAATTAGTTCGTTATCCAGAACAAGTACAAACCGTTATTCAAAATCTCTTAGGCGTCACGATTTTAGCGGCAGATTTAACGAGTGCCAACCAGTTAGCAAAATTAGTCAATTACCAATATCGCGTTGTCTCATTGGAAGGCGATGTGATGAATCCTGGCGGTTCGATGACTGGGGGAGCCAATAAACGTGGCAACCAAGGAAGCCTATTTTCACAAGCGCAAGAACTTCAAACAATTACTGAACAAATGACTCAATTAGAAACACAACTGAGAAGTGTAGAACAAGAAGTCCAAGCGCTCTCGCAAGAAGTGAAAACAGCCACGGAACGTGCAGAAATGTTGCGCTCTGCTGGTGAACAAAATCGCTTAAAACAACAAGAAATTGACAATAAATTAGCCAATCAAACAGAAACGATTACTCGTTTAACAAAAGAAAAACGTCTGTTTGAATATGAATCACGAGAATTACATCAATTCTTAACCGAATATCAAACGAAAAAAGCCACATTGACAGAGCAACAAGCAAACTTAATGGCAACGAAAGAACGTTTAGATGCTGAAATGAAACAAGTGGAACAAGAAGCTAGCCAAATGGAAACCTTTAAAGCCCAAGCGCAAGAACGCTTGACGACAGTTCAAGCAGAACAAGCAGTAGCGGCGGAACAATGTGCCCATTTTGCTCGTCAAAAGCAAGACAAACAAGAACAATTGGACGAATTGTTGATTCGAGAAACGGCCATCCGTCAACAGCTACAACAACTAAGTAGCCATTCTAGCGATCACCAGTTAACCGAAGAAGGCTTAGCGGCACAAGTCGCGCAATTAGCGGAGAAACAAACAGCATTGCAAACGTCTTTACAAACGGCACGTAGTCAACGACAAGCGTTGCAAGAAGAAGTAGACGAGTTAGATACAAAATTAGCGGAAGAAAACAAACGCCAACAACAGTATTTAGCAGATAAAACACAAATTGAAGTCCTAAAAAATCGTGCAGAAATGCAATTAGATAGCTCGTTAAGTTACTTACAGGAAGAATACAGCTTAACCTTTGAAGCTGCCTATGAAGCGTATTTCCCAATCGATGATTTAGCGCAGGCGCAGCAAACAGTGAAACGCCTAAAACAAGAAATTGAGCGGTTAGGACCTGTTAACTTAAGTGCCATCGAGCAATTTGAACAAGTCGATGAACGCCATCAATTTTTAGTCAGTCAACGTGATGATTTATTAAATGCGAAAGAACAATTATTTGAAACTATGGATGAAATGGACCAAGAAGTGAAAGAACGGTTTAAAGAAGTCTTTGAAGCAATTCGTGGCCAGTTTAAAGTGGTATTTCCTAATATGTTTGGTGGCGGACGGGCAGAACTGGTGCTAACTAACCCAGAGGATCTCTTGAATACAGGGATTGAGATTGAGGCGCAACCACCAGGGAAAAAATTACAACATTTAAGCTTGTTGTCTGGAGGCGAACGGGCATTAACGGCGATTGCATTACTCTTTTCAATTATTCGTGTTCGACCCGTTCCGTTCTGTATTTTAGATGAAGTAGAAGCAGCTTTAGATGAAGCCAACGTAGCTCGTTTTGGCCATTATTTAAGCGAATTTGAAGATGGCACACAGTTTATCGTGGTGACACATCGTAAAGGGACAATGGAAGCCGCAGATGTTTTATATGGCGTGACTATGCAAGAATCTGGGGTTTCAAAAATCGTTTCAGTTCGCTTGGAAGAGGTCAAAGAAGGTGGCGCAATTGAAAAAAGCAATTAGCCAGAAGCAAGGAGGAGCGAACGTTTGATAAAATTAGTTGCTATTGATTTAGATGGAACATTATTAAATAGCCAAAAAGAGATTTCTTTACGGAATAAACAAGCACTGATGGCTGCGAAACAAGCAGGCGTGAAAGTTGTTATCTGCACAGGTCGACCTTTGGCAGCTATTGGTCCTTACTTAGAAGAATTAGGTTTACAAGAGGAAGGCGATTATAGCATTACTTTTAACGGCGGATTGGTTCAAAAAAATGATACAGGGGCCATTATTGAGAAAACATTGATGCCCTTGGAAGCGATTAATGAGCTGTACCAATTAGCAACCACACTCAACATGCCGTTTGATGTCTTATCCGATGAGGTCGTGATGCAATTGCCTTCTGCACCTAATTATCCTTCAATTTATAGTTCTCTAAACAAATTATTAACCTTTGAGTCCTACAAATTAGAAGAGTTAACCCCGAATCGAATTTATAACAAAGTTGTTGTTGCGATTGATGAAGCGTATTTAAATGAACGCATCAAGGAAATTCCGGCCTCCTTTTATGAGCGCTTTGAAATTATTAAAACGCGAAATAACTTATTAGAATTTATGCCAAAAGGGATTACGAAAGCCTATGGTATTTCCTTGTTAGCCAAAGATTTAGGAATCCGTGCGGAAGAAATCATGACCCTAGGGGACGAAGAAAATGATTTACCGATGATTGAATACGCTGGCTTAGGTGTCGCCATGGCAAATGCGATTCCATTAGTTAAAGAAGCCGCAGATGTCGTTACAGACACGAATGACCAAGATGGCGTTGCCAAAGCGGTCGAAAAATATATTTTAACGCCGTTGGAAGGAGGCCAATAAGAATGGGATTTTTTGATAAAATTAAAAAAGCTTTTTCCGCTGAAAAAAAGGAAGAAGAAAAACAAGAGATTGTTGAAGAAACAGTAGACGAAACACCAAGTGATGAATCAGCGCCTGCTGAATCAAAAGAAACCGCAGCAGAAGAGGCGCAAACAACACCAGAAACGGCAGCGGAAGAAGTCGCAGAAACAGCCGATTTAACAGATAACGCTGAAATGGAAAAATTAGCTGGCGTAGAAGAAGCATTAGAAGAAGAGCCAGAAGAAATCTTGACAGAGGAAACACAAGAAGTTGTTGTGGAAGTGCCTGAGGAAGAAAGTAGTGTCGTAACCCCTTTGGCAGAACCAACAGACACGCAGGTTTCAGAAGAAATTGAAGAGTCGAAAGAAGAGCAGGTCCAAGAAAAATATGAAAAAGGCTTGGAAAAAACACGTAAAACATTTGGTCAACGGTTGAACGAATTGTTTGCTAATTTCCGAAGCGTTGATGAAGATTTCTTTGAAGAATTAGAAGAAACGTTAATTGGTGCAGACGTAGGCTTTGATACATCCTTAAAAATTACAGAAGCCTTGCGACAAGAAGTGAAACTGCGAAATGTGAAAAAACCAGCTCAAGTTCAAAATACCATCATTGAAAAAATGGTTGATTTGTATGAAGAAGCAGGAATTAATGAAAATAATGCAATTAACTTACAGCCAAATGGCTTAACCGTGATTTTATTTGTTGGTGTTAATGGAGTTGGTAAAACAACCAGCATTGGTAAATTAGCCCATCAATACAAGTTGGAAGGAAAGAAAGTTTTAATGGCCGCTGCCGATACGTTCCGAGCGGGCGCCATCGATCAATTAGTTGTTTGGGGTGAACGGGCTGGCGTTGAAGTTGTACGTGGGAATGCTGGCGGCGATCCAGCAGCGGTCGTTTTCGATGCAGTGGAACGTGCCAAAGCAGAACAGGCCGATGTTTTGCTAGTGGATACAGCAGGTCGTTTACAAAATAAAGTCAACTTAATGAAGGAATTAGAAAAAATCAAACGAGTCATCCAACGAGAAATTCCAGATGCGCCTCACGAAGTTCTCTTAGTCGTGGACGCAACTACTGGCCAAAACGCGATGACGCAAGCCAAACAGTTCAAAGAAACAACCGATGTCACTGGCTTAGTTTTAACCAAACTAGACGGAACAGCCAAAGGTGGTATTGTCATTGCTATTCGGAATGAATTACACTTGCCAGTGAAATTAGTTGGTCTAGGTGAAGGCATTAACGATTTAGAACCATTCAATGCCAACGATTTCGCAATGGGCTTATTTAAAGGCTTATTAAAAGATGTTTAGTTGTAGAAAATAAACAGGTTTGGGAAGAACGTGGGACAGGAGTATTTAGCTTCAAGAATGAAGAAGCTACTCCTGTCCCGCCGTTTATTTTAGGATTGAGACGGATGTTCTAAGTTCTTCCTAAATCGTTTCTGAAAAAAATGAAGGAGTGAGGGAGAAGATGACAGAACAAATATGGATTGAGAAGTTAGGATTAGAAGCGCATCCTGAGGGCGGTTATTTTAAACAAACCAATAAAAGTGAACAATTGATTCCGACCAAACGAGGCGAACGGGCATTGCATACAGCGATTTTGTTTCTATTAAACACAGAAAGTCCATCACATTTTCATCGTTTAAAAGCGGATGAATTATGGTTTTTTCACGATGGTCAGCCATTAACCGTTCACTGTATTTTTCCTGATGGAACGTATCAAGCTGTTCAGTTAGGGAAAGACTTAGTTCAAGGACAACAGCTTTCGTTCTCAGTTCCTGCCGGCACAATCTTTGGCTCTACAGTAGCGACAGGATTTGCGTTAGTCAGTTGTGTGGTTACACCAGGCTTTGAGTTTGAAGACTTCGAGTTATTTACTCAAGCGGAATTGTTAAACGATTATCCACAACATAGTGAAATCATTCAGCACTTGGCTTATCGAGAATTACCTTAAGAAAACGTTTTAGTAACATTTCTTTTATGAATATGCTAGTATAAATCAAACAAGCTTGTTGATTTTGTCGCAACGCACACTTAGCTGTCGTAGATGATTAAAAGAAAGGGATGAATCACATGGGCACAATGGTTTTTGTTAACTTCCCAGTAGCGGATGTCCAACGTTCTACAGCATTTTATGAAAAACTTGGATTCAAAAAGAACGAGGAATTTTCAACAGAGGAAGCTAGTTCGATGATGTGGGATGATCAATTTTGGATTATGTTGTTGAACCATGACTTTTATGGAAAATTTATCCAAGAAAAGCAAATTATTGATGCGCAAACAACCAGTGGAGCATTAATTTCCTTTAGTTTAGAGAGTGCCGAAGCCGTAAAACAGTTTGGTGAAACCGCCAAAGCTAACGGAGGCAACTGCTACCGAGTTGATATGGGAATACCAGAAGAGCAAATGTATGGCTTAGAAGTGCAAGATTTGGATGGCAATAGCTTAGAACCTGTCTGGATGAAGATGTAAAAAGAGCCGCAAAATCTCTACAGATTTTGCGGCTCTTTTCATACAAAAAACTATTGTAAATTATTGGCATTAGTAGCTTCAACACCATAAGAATCAGCTACTTTTTTCAAGCTAAATCCTTTTCCGTAGACTTCACTTGCACTCATTGAAATCAAAAAGGCTTCTTCATCAATCTCAAGAATGGCTTCTTTTAAGCGGGGAAAATCTTTTTCACGAATGACGGTCATTAAGAGCATGCCTTTCGCGTTTCGATAACCGCCTTCGATTGGCACCAAGGTCACACCTTTATCTAGTTCACGTAATAAGCGTTCTTGAATAGCGACATATTTTGGTGAAATAATCATCACATTCTTCGAGCGAACCAGGCCAACTTGAATCATGTCAACGACACGACCAATTGTAAATAAACAAATTAAAGAGAATAACACAATATCTGCATTAAAAGCGTACATTGCTGATAAAATGACTAAACCATCGACGAATAAAATAGCAATACCTAAGGAAACTTTGAAGTATTTATTGACAATTTGTGAAATGATTGCTGTGCCACCAGTTGAGGCATTGCCACGGAAAACCAAGCCTAGGCCAGCACCTGTAATAATACCGCCAAATAATGCTGCTAGAAAAATATTATGTGTTAAAACAGGCATCCCTGAAGTAATTCCTACAAAAAATGGATAAATAAGACTGCCATAAATGGTTTTGACACCGACCTCTTTCCCAAGAAGTAAGAAACAAAGCACTAAAAGAGGAATATTGATGGCGTAAAGAACAATGGCGGGACTAATCCCGAAAACATAATTAATAACAATACTAATGCCATTGGCTCCGCCTGCGACAAGTTTATTTGGCAATAAGACCGCATTGATTGAAATGGCCAAAATGAATGCACCGACTGTTACATAGGCGGTGTCTTTTAAACGTTGGGCTGTAAAAAATTTGTTCATAAAATACCTCCAATTATTTATTAGTTTAGTGAATGATGACATAAAAAAAGACAGAACATGAGAGACAAGCCTAATCGACTTATGTCCCACACTCTAAATCTTCAACTAATCAACTGAACACTTTTTCCTTATACTAACATGAAATCCGACAAGAAAACATAGTGAACAAACAATTTTTTGGAAAAGAGGTCGGGACAGAACCGTTTAGCTCCGAGAAATAAGAAGAAATTTCCGAAAATTGCTCTTTAATTTTTGGAGAATTTCGGCTTATTTCCGAAGGAGTTGGTTCTGTTCCCGCCGTTTATCAGATTTTGAGCCCGGAACAAAAATCCAAAGTGATTTTTGTCACAGGCTCAAAAAAGTCAAAAAGCGGCCAGCCCAAATAGCTTCATGATGTTGGATAATTTGTGCCGCGGTTAAATGTCCATTATCCAAGGTGGAAGTGGTTTTCGGTGTCATCAAACACGTATAGCCTAAACCATGAGCCATCCGAATTGTAGTGTCCACACAAAACTCGGTTTGGACACCAGCAATTTCTAACGTTTGAACGGCTTGTTCCGTCAATAAATCGTTTAAATTTGTTTGGTAAAAGGCATTCGCATGTGTTTTGCGGATGAAAAAATCTGTGGGCTGTGCATCCAGCTTTTCAAAAAGTTGCCAAGAGTCTGAGCCAAAAGGTAATTCGATTTCTTCATGTTGAACAAAAATAATGGGCGCATGGTGTTGGCGGTAGACAGCAATACGCTGATTGACCTTTTCCAACACTGCTGGCAGACGGTACAATTGCTGCGTCGGACTTTCGATGCCTTTTTGAAAGTCAATTAAAAGTAATGCACGATTTTTCATGAGCAATCCCCACTTTCTATAAACTAGTTGTTTTCAGTATAACGGAAAAAGGCGCTCTCTAAAAGTGTCTCGAAAATTCCCAAGTGAACGTTCAAAAAAACAGCATATTTACTCGTTTTCCTATATAATAGTAAGAGAAACAGATAGTTTGTAGAAAGAAAGGCGACAAGATGAATTATAGAGAATTAATGCAAAAGAAAAATGTTCGTCCTTACGTATTGATGGCTCGTTTTGGTTTAGAAAAAGAAAACCAACGTAGTACACGAGAAGGGCTTTTAGCGACAACTGATCATCCAACGGTTTTTGGTAACCGTTCTTATCATCCATATATTCAAACAGATTTTAGTGAAACACAATTAGAACTAATCACGCCTGTAGCAAATAGCGGCACAGAAATGCTTCGTTTTTTAGATGCCATTCACGATGTGGCTCGTCGTTCGATTCCAGAAGATGAAATGCTGTGGCCATTAAGTATGCCGCCACAATTACCAACAAAAGATGAAGAGATTAAAATCGCTAAATTAGATCAATATGATGCGGTGTTATATCGTCGTTATTTGGCAAAAGAGTATGGCAAACGAAAACAAATGGTCAGCGGAATTCATTTTAATTTTGAATATGACCAAGCCCTGATTCAGCAATTATATGATGAACAATCCGAAGTGACAGATTGCAAACAATTTAAAACGAAAGTGTACATGAAAGTTGCCCGTAACTTTTTACGTTATCGTTGGTTAATTACGTATCTTTTTGGGGCTTCGCCAGTTAGTGAAGACGGCTACTTTAGAGTCTATGACGACCAACCGCAAGAACCCATTCGCAGTATTCGGAATAGTACGTATGGCTACAGAAATCATGACAATGTGAAAGTATCGTATGCCTCATTGGAACGCTATTTAGAAGATATTCATCGCATGGTGGAAAATGGTTTACTTTCTGAAGAAAAAGAATTTTATGCGCCTGTACGCTTACGTGGCGGGAAACAAATGTCTGATCTGCCTAAAACAGGTATTCGTTATATCGAGTTGCGTAATTTAGACTTAAATCCTTTTTCACGTTTAGGCATTGTGGAAGATACCGTGGATTTCTTACATTATTTCATGTTGTATTTATTGTGGACAGATGAAAAAGAAGAAGCGGATGAATGGGTAAAAACTGGCGATATTTTTAATGAACAAGTGGCTCTTGGTCATCCTCATGAAACGATTAAGTTAATTGCAGAAGGCGATCGGATTTTTTCAGAAATGATTGATATGTTAGATGCTCTAGGCATTCGTAAAGGCAAAGAAGTTGTCGGTAAGTATTATCAACAACTGCGGAATCCACAAGACACCGTTTCTGGCAAAATGTGGACGATTATTCAAGAAAACTCCAACAGTGAACTGGGAAATATTTTTGGAAACCAATATCAAAGTATGGCCTTTGAACGCCCTTATCAATTAGCTGGTTTCCGTGAGATGGAATTATCCACACAAATTTTCTTATTTGATGCGATTCAAAAAGGTTTGGAAATCGAAATTTTAGATGAACAAGAGCAATTTTTGAAACTGCAACATGGCGAGCACATTGAATACGTCAAAAATGCCAACATGACTAGCAAAGATAACTACGTGGTACCATTGATTATGGAAAACAAAACCGTGACAAAGAAAATTTTGTCTGCAGCAGGGTTCCATGTGCCTGGCGGTGAAGAATTTTCATCTTTTATTGAGTCACAAGAAGCACATTTACGCTACGCCAATAAAGCGTTTGTCGTGAAACCAAAATCAACGAATTACGGTTTAGGAATTACCATTTTTAAAGAAGGCGCTTCGTTGGAAGACTTTACGGAAGCGTTACGGATTGCTTTTAAAGAGGACACAGCGGTTTTAATTGAAGAGTTTTTACCTGGAACAGAATATCGGTTCTTTGTGTTAGATAATGATGTAAAAGCCATCATGTTGCGCGTGCCAGCCAATGTTACCGGAGATGGCAAACACACTGTAGAAGAATTGGTGGCCGCTAAAAATAGTGATCCATTGCGGGGGACCAATCACCGTGCACCACTAGAATTAATCCAGTTAAATGATTTAGAAAAACTAATGTTGAAAGAACAAGGTTTAACTATCTATTCTGTGCCAGAAAAAGAGCAAATCGTGTACTTGCGAGAAAATTCTAATGTTAGCACGGGCGGGGATTCGATTGATATGACCGATGTCATTGATGATAGTTATAAACAAATCGCCATTGAGGCCGTAGCTGCTTTAGGAGCCAAAATTTGTGGCATTGATTTAATCATTCCTGATAAAGACGTAAAAGGCACACGTGATAGCTTAACGTACGGGATTATCGAAGCGAACTTTAATCCAGCCATGCACATGCATGTGTATCCATACGCTGGACAGGGTAGACGCTTGACAATGGACGTTTTAAAACTTTTATACCCAGAAGTGGTTCAATAAAAAAAGAATATCGCCAAAAAATTCATAATAGATTTTTTGGCGGTATTCTTTATAAAAACGTTTTCTTGGTGAACCCAATAGGTTATACTAAAACTATTACCAATGAAAGTTGTATGACGGTGGCTCTGAGTTAGAGAGGCAGGTGATGCCTATGTGTATCCGATGCACTTTAACGAAAGGAGCATTTTTTGTCAATCGAAGCGGCATTGGAATTGATGATTAGTTTTGCAACCCTTGTTGCGTTACTGATTTTCGGTATCCTTGAAGCAACGAAAAACAATAAAAAATAACCGTTCACAAGCTTCGTAGGCCGAACGGTTAAGATTCAAAACTTAACTCAGTAAGCCACCAGTTCTTATAACTGGTGTTGGTATAAAAGGAGAGGTATGTAGTAGCATATCTCTCTTTTCATTTTCATAATAGCATAATTCTATTTAAAATGGAAGCGCTCATAACTTATATCATTTTATAGAAAATTCCTATAAAAACGTTTTCTTAGTGAACCCAATAGGTTATACTAAAGCTATTACCAATGAAAGTTGTATGACGGTGGCTCTGAGTTAGAGAGGCAGGTGATGCCTATGTGTATCCGATGCACTTTAACGAAAGGAGCATTTTTTTTGTCAATCGAAGCGACATTGGAATTGATGATTAGTTTTGCAACCCTTGTTGCGTTACTGATTTTCGGTATCCTTGAAGCAACGAAAAACAATAAAAAATAACCGTTCATAAGCTTGACAGGCCGAACGGTTAAATAGTAACAAAAATTTAACTCAGTAAGCCACCAGTTCTTATAACTGGCGCTGGTATAAAGGAGAGGTATGTACCCGCATACCTCTCTTTTTCATCTTTATAATAGCACAATTCTATTATAAATGGAAGCGCTCATAACTTATGTTTAAACAATCCAATGACTCATAACTTTTCTTGAGCTTTTTATGAGTGAAATAGTTTTTGCCAGAAGCCTTTTTTAGCTGTTGGCTCTTCTTTTGGCGTTTCGGTTGCTTGAGGATATTTTTCTGTAACGTCAATCACAGGTTCATCGACTGCATGTTTTTCAGCTAACAGTAAGCCGAGAGAGTCAGGGTTGTTCTCCACAAAATTGTTAACAATCTTAAAGGTTGCGCCATGCTGATTTAATAATTTAATATAGGTACTTTGCAGGTCAGAAGAGATTTCGCCATTTAAAAGTACTGTAACTTCAGGATGCTTCGCTAATTCTTCTAATAAATGTTGTTGATTCTGTGTATCTTTCATTTCAGCGACGGTCATGGAGAGACGGCAGCGTTCACGAAATGTACCCATATATTTGTGTTGTTCTTCAGGATTGACGAGGGGCGTACCGTACATTCCTTTATCCAGACGTTGTTGTAAGTCATCATTCGCCATTCAGTAACACTCCTTTCATAACGTTTCCCTCCATTATAGCATATCTTAGATAAGTCGTTGGTCAGTCGGCTTGAGAAGAAGTTTTTAAGAAAGGAAAAAAAGTGGTTGCATTTGTGATGGTTTTCTCATACACTGTAATTAAGAATGAGAATCATTCTCAATTAAATAAAAATGGAGTTTTCTCATGAAAAAGATTGGTTTGTTTGTTCTACTATTACTTTTCAGTTTATTGTCATTAGTGATAGGGGTGAAGGACATTGCACTTTCTCAGTTGTTTCAATTAGATGCGCAGCAACAATTTGTTTTATTTACCACCCGTGTTCCCCGCACGTTGAGTTTAATCATTGCTGGTAGTACGATGAGTATTTCTGGCTTGATTATGCAGCAACTCACACAAAATAAATTTGTCGCTCCTAGTGTCGCTGGAACAACCGATAGTGCAAGGTTGGGTATTTTAGTCGCAATGTTATTTTTCCCAACAGCTCCGTTTCTCTATCGAACGGCAATTGCTTTTATTTTTGCGCTAAGCGGGACCTTATTATTCTTAGCGCTCATTCGATTATTACCAAGTAAGAATCAAGTGATGGTCCCTTTGGTGGGCGTGATGTTTGGTAACATTCTAGGCTCAATTGCCACATTTTTTGCCTATCAATACCAATTGGTTCAAAATATGTCTGCTTGGTTACAAGGAAATTTTTCCACAGTTATGAAAGGGAATTATGAATGGTTATTCTTAATGATTCCTTTGTGGTTTGTTATTTATTTATTTGCTTATCATTTCACTGTCGTTGGTATGGGTGAAGCATTTGCAAATAGTCTTGGCGTCCATTACCAGCGAATTCAGTTTTTAGGTTTGACGCTGGTTGCTTTAGCAAGTGCCATCGTTTTATTGATGGTGGGGAATATTCCGTTTTTAGGAGTTGTGATTCCCAATCTCGTGTCTTTACGTTATGGCGATCATATGAAAAATACCTTGTGGTTAACTGGGATTTGTGGGAGTTTGTTCTTGTTAATCTGTGATATTTTAGCACGAGTATTGATTGCCCCCTATGAAATTCCTGTCAGCGTGGTTGTCGGAACATTAGGGAGCATTTTGTTCATTTTATTATTACTAAGGGGGCGCAAACAATGAAACGGCCTTTAAAAAAATGGCTTTCATTACTTTTGCTTTTAGCTGCCGTAGTAATTGTGAGCCTTTGTTATTTAACTTATAACACTTATGGCAATTGGTCCTTTGCTTTGGCGTTACGAGGGAAAAAGTTATTGGCTTTTATATTTGTCGGAATCGCTGCGGCTTTTTCAACCATTAGTTTCCAAACGGTCACGCAAAATCATTTCCTAACGCCAAACATTTTAGGGATGGATTCCTTGTATGTCTTTGTGCAGACGGTGTTATTTTTTCTTTTAGGAGGCGCACAAGCGTTAGGTCAAGTAAGTCTTGGGTCGTTTTTGATGAACGTCTTTTTAATGGTGTTTTTAAGTACTAGTTTATCGTATTTTCTATTACGCAAAAATCAATCCGATTTATTTTTATTATTGATGATTGGCATGATTTTAGGTACTTTTTTCAGTAGTATTAGTACGTTTTTACAAGTGATTATGGATCCTAACGAATACGACTTACTCCAAGGAAAGTTGTTTGCCAGTTTTGGTAACGTCAATAGTCAGTATCTCGTTTTCGTTGGTGTGGCGGTACTCATAATTTGTGGGATACTTTGGCGGGAAAGTTACCGTTTAGACGTTTTACATTTAGGGAACCATCAAGCCCAGAATTTGGGGATTGCTGTGAATCAGTTTCAATTAGTGTTGTTGTGTTTGATCAGTAGTCTGGTCGGCTTATCAACAGCATTAGTGGGACCGATTACATTTTTAGGTTTTATCGTGGCCAATATGAGTTATCAATTCATGAAAACCTATCGCCACCGAGAACTGTTTGTGGCAGGGAGTTTAATAGCAGTCTTTTTACTGGTGTTCGGCCAATTGATGGTTGAACAGGTCTTTCATCGGTTTAATTCATGATACATTTGGCTTCAAAGCAGCAGACGATAAGATTGAAGCTTCCACTCATGGGCAAAGTGTTTCTTACGAATATGTTTTAGAAAAAAATCCTGGGATTCTCTTTGTGGTAGATCGCACCAAAGCAATTGGTGGCGACGATTCAAAAGATAACGTCGCTGCAAACGAATTGATTCAAAAAACCGATGCTGGTAAAAATGATAAAGTCATTATGCTTCAACCAGATGTTTGGTATCTAAGCGGTGGTGGATTAGAATCAATGCATTTGATGATAGAAGATGTTAAAAAAGGATTAGAGTAAAATTGTTTTAGAAAAGAGGGATTGAAACCTCTTTTCTTTTTTTTGATGAAAAACAAAAAAGTTTTAAATTAAAAATGTAGTTGACGGCCTCGAAAATGTTTGCTAAACTATCCGTAAATCAGTATGATTGATGAAACAAATAAAAGAACAAAATGTGATGAGAAGGAAAGTACTTTTTAAAATAGCTTGCAGAGAGCCTCGTTTGGTGAGAAGAGGTAGTGACGTTAAAGGGGAAAATGGCCTTTGAACAGGTTGGTTGAAGCCGTTTGCTTAAACCAATTCAGGTGCGCCTGTTATAGCGCTACAGTATGATTGTACTGGAAACGAGCGGATCTTTTTTAGCGAAGAGATCAACAAAGGTGGTACCGCGATTGCATAAGCATTCGTCCTTTTTAGGACGAATGCTTTTTTATTTGTTTAAAAAATATGAGGGGGCAACAACATGAAATTGGGGAAAAAAGTAGTAGGTTTGATTGCAACAGGGTTTCTTTTAGCCGCATGTGGCGGAACCAAAGAAGCGGCAGAGAAAGTAGATTCGGGAAATTTAGCAGCTGAACAAAAAATCAGTATTAGTTCACCTGCACCAATCTCAACATTGGATACAACACAAACAACAGATAAAAATACCTTTACAATGGCACAACATTTATTTGAAGGCCTTTATCGGTTTGATGATGATAGTGCCACGGTGCCAGCTCTAGCTAAAGATGTCAAGATTAGTGACGATGGGCGCAAGTACCACTTTACCTTGCGGGAGGGGATTAAGTGGAGCAACGGCGAGCCAATCACGGCCCAAGATTTTGTTTATTCTTGGAAAAAACTGGTGACACCAGCGACGATTGGACCGAATGCCTATTTACTAGATAGTGTTAAAAATAGTTTTGAAATACGCAACGGTGAAAAGTCAGTCGATGAATTAGGGATTTCAGCCCCTAATGACAAAGAATTCATTGTTGAATTAAAACAGGCCCAACCTTCCTTCTTAGCAGTCGTTTCGATTGCTTGGTTAGCGCCACAAAATCAAAAATTTGTCGAAGCGCAAGGCAAAGATTACGCCTTGGATAGTGAACATTTACTTTATAGCGGGCCATTTACGCTAGCCAATTGGGATGCGACTTCAGATACTTGGACATTGAAAAAAAATCCAGAATACTATGATGCGGATCAAGTGAAACTGGAAGAAGTTGCGGTTAGCACAATCAAAGAAGATAATACTGGGATTAATTTATATCAAGCGAATGAACTAGACTTAGTTCGCATTAATGGACAATATGTTCAACAATATCAAGAGGACCCAGGCTATGTCAGTCATCCAGATGTGGCCAACTACTTCTTAGATTTCAACAAAAAAGAAGGAACGCCATTAGCGAATGTTCATTTACGAAAAGCGATTGGCCAAGCAATTGATAAAGAAGCCTTAACACAAAGTGTCTTAAACGATGGGTCAAAACCCCTCAACGGATTGATTCCAAGTAAACTTTATGCGAACCCAGAAACAGATGAAGATTTCCGAGCTTACAGTGGCGAATATTTGAAAAATGACGTCAAAAAAGCTCAAGCTGAATGGACGAAAGCCCAAGCGGATGTCGGTAAAAAAGTGAAACTTTCCTTGCTGGCGGCAGATACAGATCAAGGAAAACGAATTGCTGAATATGTTCAAAGTCAGTTGCAAGAAAATCTGCCAGGTTTAGAAATTACCATTTCATCGCAACCAAGTAATAATGTGAACCAATCGCGACGTGAAAAAAATTATGAGTTGTCTCTTTCAGGATGGATTGCCGGCAGTAGTGAATTAGACTCTTACTTTAACTTATATGCAGGAGAATCAAGTTACAATTATGGCAATTATCATAATGCCAAATACGACCAACTGGTAGAAGATGCACGAACGATTAATGCCAATAATCCAGAGAAACAGTTTGCAGAATACAAAGAAGCGGAAGACATCTTGTTGAACCAAGATGCTGCCCAAGTACCGCTGTATCAAAGTGCCTCAAATTATCTAATCAATCCTAAATTGAAAGGCATTAGTTATCACTTGTATGGGGATTATTTCCACTTGCGCAATGCTTATTTAACAGAATGATTCAGGAAGAAGGAGTAAAAAATGGAAAAATTAGTCGAACGATTTTTAACTTACGTGAAAGTTAACACCCGTTCAGATGCCAATAGTCAAACCACACCGACGACGGTCGGTCAAGTGGTTTTAGCCAAAATGATTGAAACAGAACTTCATGAATTAGGCTTGGCCGATGTGCATTATAACGAACAAAACGGCTTTTTAACGGCACGGTTGCCGGGTAACCAACCTGCAGCGAAGAGTATTGGGTTGATTGCACATCTGGATACGGCGGATTTTTCAGCAGAAAATATCCGTCCCAAAGTCATCACTAATTATGATGGCCAAGATGTCCTCTTGAATCAAGAACAAGGCATCGTTTTATCGGTTGCTGAATTTCCCAATTTAAAAGAGTATCAAGGGGAAACGTTGATTACTACAGACGGAACAACACTTTTAGGAGCAGATGACAAAGCGGGAATTGTCGAGATTTTAGCTGCTGTTGAGTATTTTTTGGCACATCCAGAAGTAGCGCGGGGGGATGTTTGGCTCGCCTTCGGTCCAGATGAAGAAATTGGACGCGGGGCCGATCAATTTGATGCGCCGAACTTCCCAGTCGCTTTTGCGTATACAATCGACAGTGGCCGCGTGGGGCATTTCGAGTATGAAACGTTTAACGCTGCTCAAGCTGTGATAACAATTGAGGGAACCAGTGTCCATCCGGGAACGGCCTATGGTTCGTTAGTAAATGCCATTAAATTAGGCGAACAACTTGATCAATCACTGCCGCAAAAGGAAGTACCAGAACAAACACGTGGAAATGAAGGATTTTATTTACTCAATAAATTTACAGGAAGTATTGAAAAAGCAGAACTTGTCTATATCATTCGGGATCATGATCAAGAAAACTTTCAAGCGAGAAAGCAATTTTTGGAAAAACAAGTCCAACGTTTAAATGCGCTGGCGGATAAACCCAGACTAACAATTACTTTCCAAGACCAATACTATAATATGAAGGAAATCATCGAAAAAGATTGGACGCCTGTAGAATTGGCCGTCCAAGCAATGGAAAGTTGTGACATTGAACCAATCATCACACCATTTCGTGGCGGGACAGATGGTTCTAAGATTTCTTTCATGGGCATTCCCACGCCTAATCTATTTACAGGAGGCGAAAATTTTCACGGGCAATATGAATTTATTACCGTTGAATCAATGGCCAAAGCTGTTCAAACGATCATTGCCATCATTCGCTTAAACGCCAATTAAAGAAACACGCGAGGGAAATGCCGATTTTCCTTGCGTGTTTCGCTGTTTTTCGGTAAAGTATGTAGAAAAGTAGGGAGTTTTGTTCATGAATTATCCATTGATTTTTGCAGAAAACCAACGAATTGAAACCGAACGCTTGATTTTAAGACCTGTCACATTAGCCGATGCAGAAGATATGTACGAATATGCTTCAGATGAGGAAACGGTCCGCTATGTGTTTTTGAAAAACCAAACAATCGCTGAAACACGACAAAACATTGCTAAATATTTTATGGGGGAACCTTTAGGAAAATATGGGATTGAAGTGAAAGAAACGGGCAAAATGATTGGCACGATTGATTTGCGGGTCAATGAAACCAATAATGTTGGAGAATTAGGCTATGTCTTGAACCGTGCCTTTTGGGGCAATGGCTACATGCCTGAAGCCGCGACGGCGTTAGTTGAACTGGGTTTTGCAAAAATGAAACTCATGAGAATCTTTGCTTTACATGATCAAGACAATCCAGCTTCTGGTCGTGTCATGGAGAAAATTGGTTTTACCTACGAAGGAACACTACCCAATGCTCGAATTAGTAAAGGGAAAATTGTCACAGATGTTTATCGTGGGATGACACTGGAAACATGGCAAAATCGACAAAAATAGAAGCGTAAGACAAGTTGAGAGAGGAATTAGAGAAATGTTGATGTTTACAGAAAAAGAATTCGCAGCCTTTGAAGTTGCTGGATTAGATGAACGAATGGCGGTTATCCGTGCGCAAATTCAACCTATTTTTCAAGAATTAGACACGTATTTTGCCGAACAACTAGCGCCTGAACTAGGAACGGAGTTGTTTGTCCATATTGCGCAACATCGCCGTCGCACCGTGTATCCACCAGAAAATACTTGGTCCGCACTCAGTCCGAATAAGCGCGGCTATAAAATGCAGCCGCATTTTCAATTAGGCATTTGGGGCGACTATGTGTTTATGTGGTTGTCATTTATTGATAATCCTAAAAATGAAAAGCAGATTGCGCAAGCCTTTTTAGAGAATCAGCAATTATTCCAAGCATTACCAGAAGATACGTATGTTTCCTTGGATCACACGGTTCCTCAAATTACTCCGCTGCCGGAAACGGATTTAGAAAAAGCCTTAACTCGTTTTAGAGATGTAAAAAAAGGTGAGTTTGAAATTGGGCGCATCATTCCCAAAGATAGTGCTTTGTGGCAAAACCCTGAAAAAGCACGAGCGTATATGTTGGCAACCTATCAACAACTCCTGCCATTGTACCAATTGGCTATTGCCCAATAAGAGAAACAGACAGCATTTTGTGTTTTAGTGTTATTTTATCGAATTATCTAATCGTCAAAAATGAGAAAAGCTCACAATGTTAGTATCGAAAACTAACATTGTGAGCTTTTCTGAGGTTTGGTTAGCAAAAATTTAAGAAATTAAAGGCGATTTCTAAAGGATAAACGTGTTTCGACAATCATTTTCAAAGGATAATTTTAAATAACAAAGCACGAAACGCTTGTTATATAAGGGTTTTGTGGGAAATAGGGTTGTCAAATGGAAAATAATGGTGTTTTGGAAAGCTTTTTGTTTGTTATTATAGAGGTATAAAAAAGGTTCTTTGAGCATGAGGAAATAAAAGCTCAAAGCTGTTGTTGATTTAAAAGGAGGTTTTTAAATGAAAAAAAAGCGTTATTTAATGATTGCGTGCCTACTATTTTCCCCTAGTTTTTTTATAAATGTTGAAGCGTCTGAACGTGGTTCTAGTTCGGTGGGGATTGAATTTTACAAAAAGGTATCCCCGAAAGAAGAGCCCTCACCGAAAACAGACGCGCCAAGTCCTAAGGGGCAAGTATCGGGACAGACGAGAACTAATCAAGCAGGTGTGGCAGGCGGTCAAGGCACCCCTACCACTGGTGACAAACAACTACCGCGTACAGGAAGTAAGAGTCAGGCAAATCTTAACATTCTCGGCTTGGTCTTAATTGGCCTTGTCGGAATGGTACATAGAAAGAAGGGACGACATGAAGCAAACTAAGTGGCAACGTCTTGCAGCTATTGGCTTATGTGGTTCTTTGCTAGTGAATGCCTTTTCGGGCGTGACAGCAGTTGCGGAAACCGTCACGATTGAAAGTAGTCCGACCGCTGAAAGTAGCGTCAAGGAAGAAACGCAAGCAAGTAGTGAAACGCAAGAAACAACGACTGAAACAAGTCGAGAAGAAGTAACACAGGAAACAGAGAAACAAGCAGAAGTGGCGGTAGAAAAGAAGGAAGCACCGCCAGTGAAAGCGGAGCAAAAAGAAGCAGAAGCTCAGCAGGAGGTGCAACTCACACCGCAACTCCCAGTACAAATCCAGAATCGAGCGATTGGGGTTAAGGCAGGAAATTTAGCAAGTGCGCAGCAACAAATCAAGACATTGATTGCAAACAAAAATTTTACACATGCAAATATTATTAGATTTCCAGAAGTTATTTTTGGTCTAGCTATTGATGCAGAAAATAATACTCAGATTCAAATGGCTGACTTTAACTTGACAGCTAACATGGTAACCATGGATAAAACAAGTGTTAATAGTATTATCACAACGAATGTTGAAAAACAAGCTGTTCCGATAGTTAAAATAATGTCGGGATTTGATATCACCATTCCTTCTATAAGTTTTAATTTAAATGCTGTTTCTCGTCGTCGCTACTTAGATGATATTATTTTGCAAACTCCTAAATATGTTGAAGATATTACGATTGATGCACCTATAGTTTATTTATGGAGTTCAGGATTGTTTAATTTAAGTGATTTTGCAGAACTTCCCCCAGCTACCATCTCGAAGATTGATGAATCTAAGTTTGAAATATCTTCTTATGAAACATTAACTGAACCTGTTGAAGGTATTTCTAGAGTGAATAAAATCCAACACTATTTTTCTTATTTAGCTAATCCAGCAAGTTCAACTTCAGTACATTTAGCAACTTTTTTACCAAAAAACGATTATAAGTTATCACTTATTTATAAAAAAGTCACCGAAAACTTCGTTGATGCCACAGGTGCCAAAATCACACCGCCAACTGGTTTCACGCAAGGGCAACAAACAAGTATTACGAGCAATGACTTCACATACACCAGTGCCAAAGCCTTGCCAGATACGTACAAGGCAGGCGGCAAGACCTACAAATTCAAAGGCTGGTACAAAGGTACCGACCAAACAGCCCTGAAAACAACGAAAACACCAAGTTATGCCGTGACTTACGATGACCAAGACGACATGACAGCGGTCTACGAGGATTTAGGTGAGACGACAACTTTACCAGCACAAACGTTTAAATTTAGTTTTGTTGATGAGCAAGGAAATTTAGTCAATCCAAGTGGAATTTCTTTAAAAGGGAATCTCCAAGAATATGTTTCAGATGAAACACCAAAAATTATCGGGGAAATTATTGGTAAAGATAATGGGATGGTAAAAGAATACACGATTCCTGAGAAAGTATTCTATGGCGTGACTGATACGCGTTTCAGTTTTTATGGAGCGAAAAGATCAATATTTACGCTTCCAAAATACTATAAATCGTTGACGAAAAACCCAGGAACGTATTATTCTAAAACAGCCAAAGTTTATCCAGCGGCTAGTATTCGCAGAAAGAATTTTATTACCGGTGTTTTAGAGACTGAGATACCTAATGATTTGACCTATCGAGATTTATTCACTATGGCAGATCCTACCCAGTTCTCATTGGCGGAAGCACGATATAATGTTAGTCCAACGAATACAACATTTACCGCTTTAGGGATGGCATTTATGAGACCAGCGGAGGGGATTGTAGTGATTTCTAAAGATGATAGTCCCATCTATTATTATCTAGAAAACCGCCGTGTCACCGAAAACTTCGTCGATGCCAGCGGTGCCAAAATTACACCACCAACAGGCTTTACCCAAGGCAACAAAGTAGTGATTGATAGTGAGAACTTCACCTACACCAGTGCCAAAGCCTTGCCAGATACCTACACAGTAGGGGACAAAAACTACAAGTTCAAAGGTTGGTACAAAGGCACTGATCAAACCAAAATGAAAACGACGAAAACACCAAGTTATGCCGTCACTTACGATGACAAAGATGATATGACGGCGGTTTATGAAGAAGTCCAAGAAATCACTGTTCACCCAGGATTCTACGCAGAGTTTGTCGATGAACAAGGTCAAGCGTTCACGAATCCACTTACGCTTTCTGGAAACTATACAGAATTTTTCAGAAAAACCGCCACTAGTCCCTTTGAAGCAACAGGTTCGCTTTACCCAATGGTGGGAAGTAAAGAGGCGACCGTTGCTAATCGCTATAAAGTAGAAACAAAGCAAAACGTCTTGATTCCTAATGATTATGAACTTTTTTCTGATCTACCAACAGGTGTTTTAAATAAAGGTTTTGCGTTGAACAACTTTGATATTACGAATGAATTGAAGTATGTTGACAAAGTGGAAGCAACAACGAAAACCATTACGTTGTACGACTACGAGACCATTAGTGACATTGGCACCAACCTTCTATCGGATTCAGCAACGACTAGTTTTACTAGTTTTGAAACAGTGTTTAACAGAGAGACGAACAATACTTTTTCTGTTAAGGCAAGGTGGGGCCAATCAGGACTAACAAGAGATATCCTTCCTAGTTTGTTATTTCTAACTAGTGCAAATTCCCAACCAAGATTATTTGGTTTCGATGGAACTAGCGACTACAAGCAAACGATAAACTATAAAGTCACACGAAAACAAGTCACCGAAAACTTTGTTGATGCCACTGGTGCTAAAATTACGCCACCGACAGGTTTCACGCAAGGGAAACAAACACCAATGACAAGTAACAGCTTCACCTACACCAGTGCCAAAGCCTTGCCAGCCACCTACACAGTAGGGGACAAAAACTACAAGTTCAAAGGTTGGTACAAAGGTACTGATAAAACTGCGTTGAAAACGACGAAAACGCCAAGTTATGCCGTAACTTACGATGATAAAGATGACATGACGGCAGTCTATGAGGAAGTCCAAGCAACGGCAGAAATGACCGTTAGTCGGTTACTAGAAGTTGTCTCCAATGAAGCTTCTATGATTTGGACAGTTAGGCTAAAAAACACTAGTGAAGATCCATTGACCAACGTTAAACTAGCACCAACGGCCAAATGGGCGGCAGGTATTTCGGCGCCGACCCAATTAGCTGTTCGCCTTGGTAATACGCCAAATAAAATTATTCCAGTGACGGCAGAACAATGGCGCACAGGAGTTAACTTGGGTGTGGAAATTCCGGTGAATGGTGAAGCTTTAGTGACAGTGAACACAGCGAAAATCACTGGGGAACCAAGGCAACTATTAACCGCAGAAATGACAGCTAGTGGGAACTTTTCTGCAGTAACAGCTAGTAACTTTGTGCGTATTCAAGGCGAAGATCAAACGATTGAGCCAACACCAGCAGAAGAAGGCTTCATTAGTATGCCGACGTTTGACTTTGGAAAAATTATGATTAGCGGTAGTACTAAGCAGTACAGCCTGAAAAAAGCAGCTGATTATTATGGGAATGGCACACGTAATCCGTATTTACGGATAAAGAAAAGCCAACCCAATTGGCAGTTGACAGCACAATTATCACAGCTAAAAGCGTCTGCCGATAGTTTGCCAACTAGTACGCGCTTATTATTAGGCAATGCAGACGTTGCAGCAATCGAAAACTATAATCTAGTCACAGAATTAACGAATAAAGTTGGAATTACGGAGCCGTTAGCTTTGACGAGTGACGGCACATCTACACCAGTAATTCTTAATAACCAATTTACAGGTAATGATGTCTATCAATTAGATTTTGATTTTGCCAATGTGAAATTAGAAGTCCCTGCCAATCAAGGGAAAATAAATGAGAAATATCAAGGAACGGTGACGTGGAACTTAGTCACTGGACCTTAAAAAAATAGTAAATCGCCCTCAAAAAGTCTAACTTTTTGGGGGCGGTTTACTATTTTATGGAAAGCCAATTTTATCTAATGGATAATAACGAAAAGTCAAAACACCTTCCACGCTCGCTTGTTTAACAAAGCCAAAGTAACGACTGTCATCTGAGCGCGGGCGATTATCGCCTAAGACAAAATACATACCTTCTGGAACGGTCAGGGATTGGGTGGCTTCTAAGGTCTCTAAGGTAAAATCTTGGGTATAATTTTCATTTTTAGAGACATTTCGTTTAGCACTTGCTAAGTAATCTTCACTGAGTGATACACCATTAATATAGAGGGTATCATCGCGATACTCGACTGTTTCGCCAGGTAAACCAATTAAACGTTTGGCTACTCGTTGGCCGTTGCGCGGGCTAGGAAAAGCGATAATATCAAAGCGTTGTGGCTTTTTAATCGAGGTCACCCATAAACGGTCGTTGTTATGAAGTGTTGGTTCCATTGAAGAGCCATTCACCGCAGCAGGGGAGAACACATAGTGTCGAATCAGCAAGACAGCGCCGACTAGCAAAACCAACTGAACCAATCGTTTTAATAATGAGGACATGGACTTCACTCCTTTGTCCTTTTAGTGTACTACAGACAAGGAAAAGAAAAAAGTTTTCCCCTTAAGAAAGGTGTGCTAAAAAACGTTTCATAAAGCGTTGGCGAATTAAAATACCAACATAAGCAGCTGCGACAGCCTTGATGATACCAGGAATAATAAACGGAGCAAACCCGCCCGCGAAAGCATTTGGCCACGGTAGATTTGCGGAATATTTCAACCAAATCATACCGAAAACTAAGGTAACTAAGGCGCCGGCAATATTTGCGATAATGGCCCAAGTATAGTTAAAGGTTGTTTTTTCTAAAATATAACCAGTTAATAAGCCGTTAAAGATAAAGCCGATTAAATAGCCGCCAGTTGGTCCAAAGAGTACACCGAACCCGCTAGACATCCCAGCGTAAACGGGTAAACCAATTAATCCTAATAAGAAGTAAATTAAAATAGCGTAGGTCCCTGTTCGTTTGCCCAAAACGGTAGCGGTTAAGCCGATGGCGAACGTTTGTCCAGTCAAGGGGACAATCCCCAATGGAATTGTAAATTGTGAAAGTACAGCAATAATCACAGCGAATTCTGCTGCTAAAATTAAAGAGCGTAACGATGCTTTATTCATAAGAAGCCTCACTTTCTATTGTTAACCAATTATTTTTGTTTGGTTAACAATAGTTTAGCGGAAGTAAACAATTTTGTAAAGAGGGCAAAGAAAAAAACCTTGCCAAGAAAGGCAAGGTTTTGAAAGAAGGTAAGAACCGAAGTTCGACCTTTTGAAATCTTAAAGTTTTTGGTTGTAGTATTCAACGACAAGTGCTTCGTCGATTTCTGGGTAAAGTTCATCACGTTCTGGTAAACGAGTGAAGCTACCTTCTAATTTTTCAGTGTCAAAGCTTACGAATGCTGGACGTCCAACAGTTGCTTCAACCGCTTCTTTAATTGTTGAGATGTTTTGAGATTTTTCACGAACACCGATCACTTGACCAACTTCAACGTGGTATGATGGAATATCAACACGTTTGCCGTCTACAGTGATGTGGCCATGGTTAACTAATTGACGTGCTTGACGACGAGTAGTTGCAAGACCTAAACGGTAAACAACGTTATCTAAGCGTTGTTCTAGTAAAACCATGAAGTTAACACCGTGTTTACCTTCTTTGATTTTGCTTGCTTTAATGAACAACGTACGGAATTGACGTTCGTTCATGCCATACATATGACGTAATTTTTGTTTTTCAGTTAATTGCATTCCGTATTCAGAAACTTTACCACGGCTGTTAGGTCCGTGTTGTCCTGGTTTGTAAGGGCGACGAGCTAGTTCTTTACCAGTACCTGATAAAGAGATACCTAGACGACGAGATACTTTCCATGATGGTCCAGTATAACGAGACATTAAAAATTCCTCCAATAAATAAATGTTTTTTTGGAGTAAAATAATTAGATGAAAAATTCATATTCGTTCAGTTCATTCTTCAACCTTCGCCTTTGCAGCCGCGGTTACGCAGTTGAACCAAGTTTGGCAATGAACTGTTGACGAGTTATTATTCTTCTGCTGCAATTATTTTACACAAAATCTAGTATACTTAATAGGATAGGAAACGTCAAGGTTTTAAAGTGAAATATGAAAAAAAGGTAGACAAAAACACTTTTCCTCATTAGAATAAGGGGAGATGTTTTGAAAATATAAGTTGAAAACGGAATGAAAGGGAGTTTACAATGAAGTCTGGTTCACCATTGTTTGAACAAATTGATAAATCCATCGACAAGAAAGTGAATTTATTCTCAAACAGCTTTTCCCGCTACGCTGTTCGTGCAATGCTTGCTTGTCTATTTTTAACGTTGGGAACAGCCGTTGCTTTTGCAATCGCAATTAAAGGAGAAGGAATTTCTCATGGTTTAGGGAAAATGCTTTACGCCTTCATGTTCAGTTGGTCACTTGTGATGATTTTATATATGAATGCCGAACTTGGTACCTCGAATATGTTGTACATGACTGTTGGCGTCTATCGTAAAAAAGTCAACTTTTCCTTAGCTGCAAAAATTTTATTTACCTGTATCTTATTCAATTTAATTGGTGGTGTCTTATTTGGTTTCTTGGTATCACTTACGGTGCCGTTCCAAGATTTACCAAAAGATAGTTTCTTCTTTACGTCGATTGCTGGAAAATTAGAAAAAACCACCCTGCAAATTTTAGTTGAAGCTATGTTCGCCAATATTGTGGTTAATACAGCCGTATTAGTGAGTATGCGAATGAAAGATGACGCCGGCAAAGTCGCGGCCATTATTTTCATTATCTTTATCTTTGCTTTCCTTGGTTTTGAACACGTGATTGCCAACTTCCCAGCCTTCAGTTTAGCTTACTTTGCTTCAAACGGCGCAATTGAAGCTTTCACAGCTGGTAATGTTATTCATAATCTTTTCTGGGCCTTTATCGGTAACTTTATCGGTGGTGGCTTAATTATGGGTCTCGGCTATGCTTGGTTAGATAAAGACAACAAAAACTTAACGTATTTTGATTAATTGACCAACCAACTATACTAAAACATGGTACACTGTTTTAGTATAGTTTTTTTATTATGAGGAGCGAAGGAATGGACACACTTCAATTTCAGAAGAACCCAGAAACAGCAGCAAAAATGTCTGCTTATATGAAACACCAATTTGTTTTTGCAGGCATCCCCGCCCCAGAACGTCAAGTGTTAAGTAAACAACTTTTAAAAGAAAGTCATACGTGGCCAAAGGAAAAATTATGCCAAGAGATTGAGGCTTACTATCAAAAAACAGAACGAGAATATCAGTATGTCGCTATTGATTTAGCCCTTCAAAATGTTCGGAGATTTTCATTAGAAGAGGTCGTAGCGTTTAAAGCCTATGTTCCACAAAAAGCGTGGTGGGATAGTGTGGATGCTTGGCGAAAATTTTTTGGGTCGTGGGTGGCGTTGCATCTGACTGAATTGCCAACGATTTTTGCCCTTTTTTATGGCGCTGAAAATTTCTGGAATCGGCGTGTTGCGCTGAATTTACAGTTGATGTTGAAAGAAAAGACCAATCAGGACCTGTTGAAAAAGGCGATTATTTATGATAGAACTACAGAGGAGTTCTTCATTCAAAAAGCGATTGGCTGGTCCTTACGCCAATATAGTAAAACGAATCCGCAATGGGTCGAGGAATTGATGAATGAATTAGTGTTGAGTCCTTTAGCACAACGAGAAGGCAGTAAATATTTAGCGAAAGCGAGCGAATAAGGAGAAATGATGGAAAGAAAACTTTTTGCATTTGATATTGATGGGACGTTGTTAAATTCGGAGAAGAAAGCATTGGATAGCACGAGAGAAGCGCTAGCAAAATTGCGGGAGCAAGGACACTTAGTTACGCTGGCAACTGGCAGAAGTCGTTATATGGCGCAAGAGGTGATTTGGGATTTAGATTTTACCAATTACGTATTATGTAATGGCGCCGCGGCTTTTGTGGATCATGAGCAATATTATCAAAATTTATTGCATGCTGAAGCGTTGGAACGTTTGGCACAAGACAGTGATCAACGCGGCTTAGGATTTGCTTGTGTGGGCTTAGATGATATTAAGAAGAGCAACCAGCACCGTGCTGAAAAAATGGAAATTGCGATGAACTCTTTTCATTTTCATTCACCTGCTTATGATGAACACTTTTATCGTCAAAATGATATTTACCAAGCGCTAGCTTTTTATGACGCAGAAGATCAGTGTACGTTTGAAGAAGAATACCCAGAATTTCGCTTTATTCGCTGGCATCAACATAGCGTAGATGTTGTGCCTAAAGATGGCTCAAAATCAGCTACGTTAACGTATTTAGCTAAACGTGTGGGCATTGATGCAAAAAATATCATTGCCTTTGGGGACGGCGAAAATGATCGAGAAATGCTAAGCCATGCAGGAATTGGCGTTGCAATGGGCAATGCGAGTCCTTCCATTCAAAAAGTGGCTACGATGGTCACAGATACAAATGATAATGATGGCATTTGGAAAGCCTTAAAAGAAATGAAGGCCATTTGAGGTCGGGACAGAAGTGTTTAACTCCGAGAAATAAGAAGGAATTTCCGAAAATTGTTCTTTAATTTTTGGAGAATTTCGGCTTATTTCCGAAGGAGTTGCTTCTGTTCCCGCCGTTTATTAGTTTTTGAGCGTGGAGCAAAAATCCAAAGTGATTTTTGTCCCACGCTCCTTTATTCGATGACTAAAACGCCCTCTTTTAAAGCAAATGGATTTTCTTTGTTAATATGATCGTAGAACATGATGCCATTAATATGATCAATTTCATGTTGAACCACAATCGCTTCGTAGTTTTTTAAACGAACTTTGTGTTTTTCGCCAGCCATGTCAAAATAACTGACGGTAATTTTGTTATGGCGAACGACATACCCAGGCACATCTCGATCGACAGATAAACAGCCTTCCCCTTCACCTAAACATACATCTTGCACAGAATGGCTCAAAATTTTAGGGTTGTACATTACCGTACTTAATGAAGGCGTTTCGTTTTCTGGGTCGTTACTAGGAACATGGACAGCAATAATTCGTTTAGAAATATCTAATTGTGGTGCAGCTAAACCAACGCCACCACGTAATTGTAATTCTTCGGCTTTGACTGGATCTTGACTATTTTTTAAGAAAGTCAACATGTCTTCGCCTAATTGTCGGTCTTCCTCAGTGATAGGGACAGGCACTTCTTCTGCCACAGCACGAAGTGTGGGATTCCCTTCACGAATAATATCTTTCATTGTAATCATTCAATGGTTCCTCCTTTGAAACATAAAAAAATTCTTCTTTTATTTATTCATGCGCTGAAATAATCAGTTGTTTACCACCATTTAGTGTATCACAAAATCACCAAAAAAGGGGCTAGATTGTTTAAAAAAACTATCGAATAATAGAGATTAAGCTTGCATTTTAGCGGTGTTTCCTGTAAAGTAAGCTTGTGTGGAAACACACCATCTATCACTTGGTTTAGCGAGTCACCAACGCTTCACTCAGTGATCAGACGAATAATAGAGAAAGAGGTGGAACAAATGGCAATTTCACAAGAAAGAAAAAACGAAATCATTAAAGAATACGCACGTCATGAAGGAGATACTGGTTCTCCAGAAGTACAAATTGCTGTCTTAACTGAAGACATTAACCAATTGAACGAACATGCGCGTACACACAAAAAAGATCACCATTCTTACCGTGGTTTAATGAAAAAAATCGGTCACCGTCGTAACTTGTTAGCTTACTTACGTAAAACTGACATCCAACGTTACCGCGAATTGATCCAACGTTTAGGATTACGTCGTTAATCATTACGTATAAAGCGAGGTTCAATCAGAATCTCGCTTTTTATCTTATTGTCACTATTGAAGGTCCTCTTTGGAAAGTTTTTAGGAACTACTAACCAAATGAAAGAGCAGCAACGACTTGTTACTTTTTCATTTGTTTAGTAGCCGTCTGACTTTTCCAAAGAGCAAGAGTAAAGGAGAAGAATTATGACAGAAAAACAAGTCTTTAAAACAACTTGGGGCGGCCGCCCACTAGAAGTAGAAATCGGCCAATTAGCCAAACAAGCCAATGGAGCTGTCTTAGTACGTTACGGCGATACGGTCGTTTTAAGTGCTGCTGTTGCCTCTAAAGAAGCAAAAGATGTAGACTTTTTCCCATTAACTGTAAACTATGAAGAAAAAATGTATGCGGTAGGAAAAATTCCTGGCGGCTTCATTAAACGTGAAGGTCGTCCAAGTGAACGTGCGACATTAACCGCTCGTTTAATCGACCGTCCTATTCGTCCAATGTTCTCAGAAGGCTTCCGTAACGAAGTCCAAATTACGAACATCGTTATGAGTGTGGAGCAAGACTGTACACCAGAAATGGCTGCAATGTTTGGGTCTTCCTTAGCGTTAGCAATTTCAGATATTCCGTTTGACGGACCAATTGCTGGCGTTGACGTTGGTCGTATTAATGGCGAATATGTCTTAAACCCAACGGTAGAACAAGCAGAACAAACAGATATTGAATTAACTGTTGCTGGAACAAAAGAAGCCATCAACATGGTTGAAAGTGGTGCCAAAGAAGTATCAGAAGAAGATATGTTAGGTGCCTTACTTTTCGGTTTTGATGCCATCAAAGAACTAGTGGCGTTCCAAGAAGAAATCGTTGCCGCTGTAGGTAAACCAAAAATGGACGTGGACTTATTACAAGTGGACGCTGATCTTAAAAAAGAAATTTTTGATGCGTACTACAATACAATGAAAACAGCCGTAATGACGGAAGAAAAATTAGCACGTGAAGTTGAAATTGACAAAGTAAAAGATACAGTCAAAGAAGTTTACGCTGAAAAATTTGCGGAACACGAAGAAGAAGCACAATTACTAAAAGAAGTGAAACAAATTGCGGAAGATCTTGAAAAAGATGTTGTACGTGAGTTAATCACGATCGATAAGATTCGCCCGGATGGCCGTAAATTAGACGAAATTCGTCATTTATCATCAGAAGTAAGTATTTTACCACGTGTGCATGGTTCTGGCTTATTTACTCGGGGTCAAACACAAGCTTTATCCGTTTGTACATTAGCGCCTTTAGGGGAACATCAAATTATCGATGGGTTGGGTGTCCAAGATAGCAAACGTTTCATCCATCATTATAACTTCCCACAATTCTCTGTTGGTTCAACAGGACGCGCGGGCTCACCAGGTCGTCGTGAAATCGGTCACGGTGCGTTAGGTGAACGTGCCTTAGCACAAATTATTCCATCAGAAGAAGACTTCCCTTACACAATCCGCTTAGTAGCAGAAGTGTTAGAATCAAATGGTTCTTCTTCACAAGCAAGTATTTGCGCGGGAACATTAGCATTAATGGATGCGGGTGTGCCAATTAAAGCGCCAGTTGCAGGTATTGCAATGGGTCTTGTTAGTGATGGTGAAAACTATACAATCTTAACAGATATTCAAGGTTTAGAAGACCACCTTGGCGATATGGACTTTAAAGTAGCGGGAACGAAAGACGGAATCACTGCTTTACAAATGGACATCAAAATCCAAGGAATTACAGAACAAATTTTAACGGAAGCATTAGACCAAGCGAAGAAAGCACGGATGGAAATTCTAGAAGAATTAACAACAACGATTGCTGCCCCTCGTGAAGAATTAAGTCAATATGCACCGAAAATTGAAATGATTCAAATTAAACCAGCGAAAATTAAAGATGTCATTGGTAAAGGTGGCGAAACAATCAACAGCATCATTGATGAAACTGGTGTTAAGATTGATATCGATCAAGACGGTAACGTAAGTATTGCTTCATCAGATGCTGAAATGATTAAAAAAGCCATCAAGATTATTGAAGAATTAACCAAAGAAGTTGAAGTCGGTCAAGTTTACTTAGCAAAAGTTGTCCGCATTGAAAAATTTGGTGCGTTTGTTAACCTAATTAAAGGCAAAGATGGCTTGATCCATATTTCTCAATTAGCAAACGAACGTGTGAACAACGTTGAAGATGTCGTGAAATTAGGCGACGAAGTCCTTGTCAAAGTAACTGAAATTGACAAACAAGGCCGTGTCAACGTGTCAAGAAAAGCATTATTAAACGAAGAAAACAAAGAAAAATAATTTCTTTTTAAACCAACGAAAACCAAGGAAGCTTCCTTTCTTTTCGTTGGTTTTTTCGTTGAAAACAAGCCCTAAAAAAGAAATGATAAAAAAAGCTAAAGACGATCGCCAACTCTTTTGTTTATAGTCAATTAGTGGTAAAATTAATACTATCAGTCTGAAGAATATCTGGGGTGTCTTTGTGAAAAAATTTAATCCAAATAAAAATATAATCATTACCTTAATTTTAGTCATTATTTTAGTAACCATTATTAGTTTAACTGCTGCGCAACGTTCTGAAAAAGGCAAAACCAATGTCGTTCAAGGTGGTGTCAACAATAGCGTTAGTATGGTGGATCGTGTGATTTCTTTTCCAGCTCGTGTGGTGGAAAATGGCTTGTCTTCAATGGGCAATTTAATTAACACGTTTAAAGAAAACGAACGTCTAAAAGAAAAAATTGATAGCTATAATGAATTAGCTGTCCAAAACAATAACTATAAACGTGAAATTGATAGTTTAAAACAAGAATTGAATCTGAACGAAACGTTGGCCAACTATGAAAAAGTAACTGCGAATGTCATTACGCGTTCGCCGGATACTTGGCAAGACTTATTAATTATCGATAAAGGAACCAATGACGGCATTGAAGCGGGCATGGCGGTCATGGCGCAAAAAGGGTTAGTGGGGCGTGTTATTGAAGTCAATGCAACGACTGCAAAAGTGGAACTACTAACGTCTAAAAATGTTAACTCAAACCATTTCCCTGTGCGAGTAACTTCCGCAAATGGCGAATCGTTTGGTTTACTTAAAAATTACGACAATAAGACAAATGCATTAATTGTGTCACAATTAACTGGCGATGCCACTCTGAAAGAAGGCGATGTCGTTCAGACTTCTGGCTTAGGTGGTAATTCCCCAGCCGATTTAGCGGTAGGGACAGTTATTAAAGTGAAACCAGATAGTTTTGGTTTAGATCGTGAAGTGTATGTGAAACCTTATGCGGATGTCTATGGTATCTCTGTTGTGACGGTCGTGAAAAGATCGGCAGGGGAAAGCGAATGATTCGGAAAGAGTATTTAAAATACGTCACACCTATTCTCTTGTTTTTCTTAATGTTAATTGATGCTCATTTAACAAAGTCTTTTGAAACGTGGACAAGTAATGTTTACTTTGCCAGTTCTCATCTGTTATTACTTGCGTTTATGTTTGCCGTTCCTAATTTTTCTAAACGTTATCTATTAATTACTTCGTTAATTTTAGGCTTTATTTGCGATAGCTACTACATTGGCATTATCGGGATTTATACAGTTGCACTGACGATTTCGGTTATGTTGATGTATACATTTAAAGAAGTAATTCAAACAAATTTACTAACTGGTTTTTTTGGGATCGTTATTTTTACCACGTTGTATGAACTGATTGCGGTACTGATTCAAGTGGCCTTTCATTTAGCGGATGTCAGCCCAATTTTATTTATTACGCGTGTGTTGGGCCCTACATTGCTATTGAACATGGTGTGGTATGTTATTTTATCTTATCCACTGAAAAAACTGTTTTCCGTAAAATAAAAATTGGAAATTTTGTTCGTTTGCGAAAAATGCTCATTTGTTAGCATTTTTCGCTTTTTTTATTTTCTTTAAATAACAAAACAATGAGAAGCTTACCCTGGAGCCATGAAGAAAGTTGTGAAAAAAGTGAAGCTTTTTTTTGTCATTTACAAGAAGAAAATTGAAATATTACTGTAACATCCATATTATCTCAGTGACATACAGCTATGCTACAATTGCTCTATCGTTGAAAAAGAGAAATTTATTCAAATTTTAATAAATAATAAAAAAGCTTAACAAAAAAGGATTTTCGGAGGACAACAGATTGAAGAAAAGTGTATTATCGGCTCTAATGGTATGTTCCATTACCTTAACAAGCGTAGCGTTACCATCCGCAGCATTTGCAGATGAATACGATACAAAGATTCAACAACAAGATCAAAAAATTAATGCGTTAACTAGCCAAATGTCAGATGCAGAAGCAAAAGTTGCCGCTATTGAAAATGATATGGTTGAAACGGCCAAACAAATCGATACATTAACAGCTAAAAAGAACAAGCTATCATCAGAAGTATCTAAATTATATAGTGAAATTTCTGATTTGAATGTCCGTATTCAAAAACGTGAAGTACAAATGACAAAACAAGCGCGCGATGTCCAAGTGAATGGTCAAAGTGATTCAATTATTGATGCGGTCTTAGATGCAGATTCAGTAGCAGATGCAATTGGTCGTGTTCAAGCGGTCTCAACAATGATGAGCGCCAACAATGAATTACTAGAACAACAAAAAGAAGACAAAGCGACTGTTGAAAAGAAAACAAAGAATGTTGAAAAACAAATTGCTGAATTAGAAGCAGCAACAAAAGAATTAAATGACAAAACAGAATCATTAAAAACATTGAAGATTCAACAAGAAGTGGCTAAAAATGATTTAGAAGCACAACGTTCTGAAGAACAAGGGAAAAAAGACAGCTTCATTAAACAGAAAAAAGAAGCGGAAAAACGTTTAGCAGAAGAGCAAGCACGCCAACGTGCAGCTGCTAAAAAAGCAGAAGAACAAGCGGCAGCGCAAGCACAAGCCGCAGCACAAAAAGCGGCAGCTGAGCAAGCGAAAGCAACAAAAGCAGCCAATGAGGCAGCAGCATCAGCCGCTGAAGAAAAAGCCGCAACACCAGTAGTAGAATCATCAGCAACTACTGAAAGTACCACAACGCAAGAAACAACAACTTCAAGTACTGAAACAGAAAGTGTTGTAACAACACCTGTGGCAGCAGCACCTGAAAAAGAAAAAGAAGTTCCTGTAACTAACCCAACGACTCCTGAAAAAGGCAATGAAGCAAAACCAGGGAATGGTGGCGTGACTTCAGGAAAACAAGCCGCAATTAATGCAGCTTTAGCAGATGTTGGTAATTCTTATGCAACAGGTTGGAATCAGCCAGGCGAATGTTTAGTATCCGTTCGTCGCTGGTTAGCGGCAGGCGGTATTAACTTCGGTTATGGTGGTCCAAACAGTGGCTATGTTGCTTCTGGCGCAACACAAGTTAGCTGGAGTAACGTACAACCAGGCGATGTTGTTCAATATGAAAGTGCCTATAGTCCAGATAGCTGGATTGGTGGCGTGCATACTGTCTTAGTTACAGGTGTAAGTGGTGGAAGTGTCCAAATCGTTGAAGCGAACAACCCAGGAGGTTCTGGTTATGTTTCTTCTAACTCTAACTGGTCACCAGCACCACCAGCAGGATTCCGCGCTGTTGTATGGCGTTTTCCAGGCTAAATAGTCACCTATTAATAATTGATAACAAGGAGTGGTAACTAACAAAAATCGTTAGTTGCCGCTTTTTTTATTCATTTAATTTTAAATATATGCATAAAATGTATCTGAAAATATTGTAATCTGGCCATTTTTTTGCAATTATAGAGGTATATACATATTAGGAGCGGAGGAATCAGCATGAGCGGAACGCACGATACAAAACAAGCAATCGCTTCAGCTTTAATAGAATTATGTGAACAAAAGGATTTTCGTAAAATAAGTGTCCAAGATATTACTAAAAAAGTGGGCTTGAATCGCCAAACATTTTATTATCACTTTACAGATAAATATGATTTATTACGTTGGATTTATCGTCACGATGCATTGATTTACTTGGAAACAGATATTTGTTTGGAAAACTGGGAGGAACAAGCCCTGAAGTTATTAAAAGCGATTAAAGAGAAGAGTCATTTTTACTATACAACAGTGACCTCAGATTCAGAAGTTCTTCTTAATGTTTTTTCCGCTTCGACCAATCGCTTATTTATTTCATTATTTGAACAAGTCGATGTTGAGAACCATTTAACAGATAAAGACAAACAATTTTATGCGAATTTCTTTTCTTATGGATGTAGCGGCGTCTTAACGAAATGGATTCTTGAGGAATATCCTCAGACTCCTTTGGAAATGGCGACGCAATTATTCCGTTTAGCGAAAGATACAGAATTTATGGCTTATCATTTGTATGAACAAGAAGCCAATGAGTAATGTGTGAAGGATAAAAAGTTTTATGAAGGAGTGAAACGTTGTGGTAACTGTGTTATTTGTTTGTTTAGGCAATATTTGTCGCTCGCCAATGGCAGAAGCGATTTTTCGTCAGAAAGTCCAACAAGCTGGTTTAGAATCGACTATTCAAGTATTTTCAGCAGCTACTAGTCACTGGGAAGTTGGCAGTCAGCCACATAAGGGAACCAGAAAAATTTTGGAGCAACAAGGAATTTCCTATCAAGGAATGCGGGCAACACAAATCCAGCCAAGTGATTTTAAAAAATATGACTATATCATTGGGATGGATGCGAATAATGTGGCAGATTTAAAAGCATTAGCTCCTCAAGAAGAGCAACGGCGGATTCATTTATTTATGGAAGTTGTGGCTGGTAAAGAAACCATGGACGTACCTGATCCTTATTATACTGGTGATTTTGAGGAAACTTACCGCTTAGTGGAAGCAGGTACCTCAGAATGGTTGAAAAAAATAAAAGCACAGCTGAAAGATTAGGACTATAGTCCGATAGTACTTTCTGTTTCCCCTTGGTACAATAGTGTTAACAAATTGTTCAGGGAAAAAGAGACAGGAGGGAAGTAAGATGAACAGTAGTTATTTATCCTATGTTTTTGAATTGAGTTTGTATTATTTATTGTTGATAATGAGTCTGCCGCTAGTGTATGCTGTCACGTATCATTTATCTTTTAGTAGTATGTATACAAGTGAATGGTTAATGATCTCTGTCTTCTTATCTCCGTTAGTTTTATTGTTTGTAGGTATCCGTTATGGTTTTGCTCGTCTGAAACAGCAAGAACGTCAAGCGATGAAATAAAGCAAAAAATCCTTGAAAAGTGTCAAAACTTTTCAAGGATTTTTTTATTAAGCCACCCAATCGGCTAAGGTTTTTTGCTCCAATTGGAAAGCCTTCAACATATCGTCGTTGGCGTCTTTAATAGGCGTCGTTGCTGCTAATGTTCCTTGAACAGCAATTCGCGTCGTTGCTTGTAAATCGCCACAGGTAATTAAGGTAATCATATTTTGACCAGGAACGTCATCAATTAACTCAACACGGGTTGGTTCGATTTTTTCTACAGAAGTTATTTTGTATGTATAAACAGTAGATAAATCAGTGATATAAATGAGTTCGTCTTTTTTGGTTCTTTCTAAAGGTGAAAATAAGGAAACGCCATCTTCCGTTCGATGACTAGCCAAGGCATAATTGTTTTTCCCCATGACTTGATCTTCTTTCATGGTCCCGGCACCAGTTAATAAAGCGACATTTGACAATCCTTTAAAAATAGGCAAATTAATTTCGACACTTGGTATCGCAATGGCACCAATCACAGGTAAGTTTTTGTTTTCAAATTGGGCTTTCATCACCGCTTCTGTGCTCAAGGACTCAACTGAATCAAAGTCAAACGTTGTTTCACGAGCCATATTTTTCTTCACATCAGCTGGTTTCAACTTGCTAACGGCGTACGAGCGGCTATTTTGTTGAACCACCCAACTACGTATCTGATTGTTAAAAATTAAGGCCAAGCCAATGATAAATAGTAAAACTAATAAGCTGTTGATTAACCAATTTTTTCCTCTTTTTTTCTCTTTTGGGCGCATATTCTCCCTCCTTTTAATGTATCAAGTTTACCACAATTTATTTGAAAAACCTATTTATTTTCTTTGGGGAATAGGTAAGCAGACCGGACCTTGATTTAATAAAAAACAACTGAATCGATTGATTTTTCAAAAAAATCCTCATTTTGTAATGGAATTTTAAAGTAAAAGAAACAAGCTTTTCTTTTGAAAATATTGTAAAATGGTAAGGAGGCTAGTAGAGGGGAGATGGGAATTTGCTTGATTTAATTTATGTACATATAGATGTAACCAGCAATGCGGTTTTATCTAAAGGAATTACCCATTCCGATTTTGTTCGTTCAATTGTGCATCATCCACAGAACTTACTATTATTAGATCCTTCTGCCGAAGCTGGCGAATACGATATGCATTCAGGCTTGAAAATTATTCGTGGAGAAGAAAGCGTCAATCGCTATTTTCAATCGCTACAACGTCGTTGGATGACTGAAGAAATTAAATGGATTGACTTTTCCGATGTGACGATGCTAAAAGAGCTAACGCCATTAGAAATTTCGGAACTTCTTTATTTTGGACACATGAAGAATAGTTTGCATTCGCCTTTCTTTTATAAGCTACAAAATGATTTTGTCTTTTTTGAATTTGCAGATCAGATGACGCGTGTCTATTATCGTTATATTGATGAATTTTATCGAATCTTTGCTGATAAAATTACACGTGTTGTTTTAGAGAAAGTGAATCAGAAAAAGGCCTTCTTTAAACGAAATACGCCTGTCGAAAAATTAAGTCCTGAATTACTTAAAAATATGAAAGGTATCTTGCAAGAAGGTGTTATTTTTTGCTTCCAACAAACGGAAGTGGATAAAGAAGAATATCGGATTCCTATTTACTTGGTGGAAGATTCACTTAGCAAGATGAAAAATACCTCTTACCAAAAAGAAGAAATTTTGGCAACGCTTGTCTATAATAGTGAAAAACGCATTTGGCACATTGAACAAGAGAATGATTTCGGTGAAATTTTTATGTTGGCCCATGAAGGCTGAGAGAGCTCTAACTTTATCAACTAAAGTAGGGCTCTTTTTGTAGCTATGATTTGGATGAGAAATCAAGTATAATAAAATGATAAAAAGGAAAGAAGGTTGTTTAATGAAAAAAATACTCTATGGCGCTCTGACTGGTTTTGCCCTCTTTTTGGTAGCTGGCTGTACACCCAAAACGCCTACTGCTGTTTCATCAACAAATGAACAAAAAGAAACAGCAATATCAACTAGTGAAACAAGTTCATCCGTACAACAAGAAGCAACGACGACAACAGAGAAGACAAGCGCGGTAGCTGTCTCTTTAGAAAAAGTAACGACAGCATTTGAGAAAAAATATCCAGAAGCTAAAATAACAAGTCTGCAGTTAGATACAGATTTTGGCCGTTATTTTTATGAAATAGAAGGCGTGGATCAGCAAAAAGAATATCAAGTTGAAGTGAACGCAGAGACTGGCGAATTCACAAAAGAAAAAGTCGAAACCTTGGATGCCGATGAACAAAATGGCGTTAAAATGCAAGAAGAGGCACTTGATTTAACAAAGATCATTTCCAGAGAACAAGCCACAACCTTGGCTGAAAAAGAAGCGAAAGTCGGCCAGGCAACAGATTGGAAGTTAGAGAAAGAATTAGGAATCACCTATTGGGAAGTGAAAGTGAAAGAGGGCCAACAAAAAATAGAGGTAAAAATCGATGCTCATTCTGGTAAAATTTTGACAACTGAGCGGGACGATTAATGGATAAAAAGTAGCTGGCATGCGTTTGAGTAGGAGCTGATTCCCTTAAACGTTGGTCCAACTATTTTTTGCTTGTTCGACAAACGTGTTTTTCTAAAGTCCCTATGGTAAAATAACGATGTATTAGTGGTTGAGAGCGTCAGAACATAGGAGGAAATTTGTTTGGCTAGAAAAATGGATTTACGTATTTGGGTAGAAGGAACAGTCGTCGCAGCAATGGCAATGGCCCTCTCTTTTTTACCGATTGAATTTGCCAATAGTGGCTTGGACCTATCGTTGGGAATGGTTCCATTAGTTCTTTATTCGTTTCGTCGTGGGTTGCTTCCTGGAGTTGCAGCAGGCTTTGTTTGGGGCATGTTAAATATTATTCTCGGTACAGCCATGAAAAATTTCTTGTCCGTTCCACAGATTATTTTTGAATATCCCTTTGCTTTTGCGTTTGGAGGAATGGGTGGCGTATTCGCTAGAAAAATTCAACTGTATTTTCAAGCGAATCGTTTAAAATCAGCCATTCGTACGATTATTTTAGGAAGTGTTGTCGCAGTCTTCGCCCGCTGGTTTTGGCATTTTTGGGCGGGCGTATTGGTTTGGGGCATGTATGCACCAGAAGGGATGAGCCCATACCTCTATTCTTTTGTACTAAACGGTACGAGTACCGTCGTCAATTGTTTGTATGTAAGTCTAGTTCTAGGCTTATTGGCAAAAGTAGCACCGCAATTATTTGTTCCTAAGAAATAAGTTGAGTCCTAAGTCAGAAGTTTCATGGGATTTTGACTAAAGTCATAAATAAAAGAAACCACCAACCTGCAATCGCCAGGGTTGGTGGTTTCCATTTATTTTATAAAGACTTCAATATTCTAGTGAATTTGACGTTGGTGACGATTGGCTAACGTGCTGACTTTCATGACAGAAGCAACAGGAATCATGCGCAACTGTTGTTCATCCGTTTGTAAACGAACGACGATATTGTCCGAAATATTTTTTGAGACAATCCAGCCGATCACCGTTTCGAATTTATGCGCTGTAGGGACTTCTTTCAATTGTAAGACCACTAAGGATTTTTGGGCGGCAGCGACTTGGAGCTCTTGTAAAAGCGCACTGCGTTCCTTTTCTTTATTCTTTTGATCTTGAGAATCTTCTAAAAATGCCGAAAAGAAATGTTGGGAAGAGAGCGTAATCAGTTTAGAAATGCTCTTGATGGTAGCTTTATGTTGATCCATTCTTCTGCCTCCTTTACGAATAAAATAGAATAAAACTCAAATGACTAATTACCTGTATTTTACCTAATTTTGTGATAAAATTCAAGAAAATATGTTCGCCTTCAATAATTATGAGAATTTACCAACGTTTCTGTTTTTCGAAAAAGAAAGTAGTATAATGTGTGAGCATATAAGAAATACATAAGATTATCGGATGTAGTCAATAGATAGAAAAGGATGAATAGTATGTCAAAAAAACCATCAGGTTACCAAAAAAAAGTTCTCACGGTGTTGTTGGTATCGTTTGGCTTTGGCGGGTTGTTAGCGCAGTTTTCGCCGATGAAATCAGGTGGGTTTTCAAGTTGGTTTGATGATTCATATGTTAAAGCTAGTGCTGAATCAAGTAAAACAAAAGAACCAGCACCAGTTAAAATTGAGAAAAAAGTCAAACCTTTAAGCTATGGACAACAGGTCAATCAAGAAATTGAAAAGAAGCAATATGATGGACATCTGGATTTGCCGTTAGAATTGCAGACAGATGCTAAATGGAAAGACACCGCGTACGGATTTGGCAATGTAGATAAGCCGAATACAATCGAAATTAATGGCTGTGCGATTGTGTCGCTTGCAATGGTTGGTTCATACATGGATCACCAAGAAGTTACCCCTCTGGATGTGTTAGCTTGGGCAAAAAATGACTTCTTTATGGAAGGACAAGGGACGGCGTGGTCTATTTTTAGTGCATATGCTGAAATGAAAGGCTATAACTGTCAAGAAATTGGGGATATTGAAACAGTGGCAGCTTTCTTGAAGGAAGGTCATCCAGTCATTATTTCTGTAAAACCGGGCTATTTCACTACAACTGGTCACATTATGGTGATGAGTGGTGTGGATGAAAAAGGCGATTTCTGGATTAATGATCCAAACGATTCAGAAGAAAAGGGCCATTCAAAACGGACATTTACAGCCGAAGAAGTGATGAATGAAGCGTTAAACTTCTGGGCATTTTATTAGGAATAAGAAAAGGTGTGGAACAACAGGCAGTACCCTTTGTTCGCATCTTTTTTAGCAAATAAAAGGAGGCAGGACAATGGAGCGATGTACTTGGGCAACGAATACAACTGAAGAGATGCAAGCCTATCATGATGATGAATGGGGACGTCCAGTTCATGAAGAGCAACAGTTATTTGAGTTATTGACCTTGGAAAGTATGCAAGCGGGCTTAAGCTGGGCGATTATTTTGAATAAACGAGAAACGCTCAGAGCAGCTTATGATGCGTTTGATTATCGGAAAATTGCGCGATATGATGAGGAAAAAATTTTAGCTTTACTAGCAAATCCTGGTGTGATTCGTCATCGTTTAAAAATTCAAGCGACCATCACGAATGCGCAAGTTTTTCAAGAAGTTCAGGCAGAATTTGGGTCCTTTGATCGCTACCTCTGGAACTTTGTCGATCAGCAACCAATCGTTAATCACTGGCAGCACCCAGAAGAGGTTCCAGCCTCCACGGAATTATCGCAACAGATTAGTCGAGCGTTAAAAAAACGAGGATTTAAATTTTTAGGTGCCACGACAGTCTATTCCTTTTTACAGGCGGCGGGTTTGGTGAATGATCATTTAGAAACGTGTCAGTATAAATAAGTATAGAAGAATTAAAAAGGAAGGAACTAGCAAAACGAATGGCTAGTTCCTTCCTTTTTTTGCAGTGATTATGGACACTCATTTAACATCGTTGAAACAGTTTTCGCCAACTTTTCTATTAAGAATAGTGCAGGTAGTTGGGACGTTACGTCTGCAATGGAACTTTTCTCGGTTGTTATATAGTAGGGGATCGTGACTGTTGAAAGTTGAGCAATCGTGCTTTTTTCACTATTTGTAATAGCAATTACATCAATCCCCATTTCGATAAAATAATCAATATTTTGCCGAACTTTTTGTGTTTCACCCGAAACTGATAAGGCGATAACACCCACTTTTTTAGCCGTTTCTTCGGATAATTTGCTAACGGGATGGGAAAAAAGGTGGGATACAGAAGCAGATAAATTGTAGATACTGGAAAAATAAATTTCACCAAATTCAGCTAGGACTTTGGACGTTCCTTCGCCAATAAAAAGAACAAATTCTTTTTTTGCCAGCAATTCCGCAGCTTGAACAATCCGTCCTTCTAATAATTCTTCTGATGAGCGTTGCAAAAAATGAATCAGCATTGTTTCATCTAAAGATTTTGGTTGGGCTGTTTTTTTTCGTTCGCTTAGATAATTCTTCAATTTAAATTTAAAATCTGTATAGCCTTCACACTCGAATTTTTGACAAAAACGCCAGATTGCCGTTTTACTGAAATGAATTTCATCTGCTAATTCTCGAATTGTCATATAAGGAACTTTTTCAATATTGTGGCTAATATACTTGTAAATCTCTAATTCTGTTGGATTTAATTGTGGATCATAGGTTAAAAACAGCATGCTGATCCCTCCTGTCATTTGTGAACGTAATGTCCTTTTTTAGGGACATGGTCTTATTTGTAGATTATAGCACTCAATCAGAAAACTAGCTATAAAAAAAGGCGTCACTTAGCTACAATCAATAGAGAAACAACTAAAAATTCATGAAACAGAAGAGAGAGTGGGGAAAAATGAGCAATAAAAAATTAATTATCAACGCTGATGATTTTGGTTACACGCCAGCGGTAACGCAAGGAATCATTGAAGCACACAAACGTGGCGTGGTTACTTCAACAACCGCATTACCAACTTCTCCTTATTTTTTAGAGGCCATGGAGAGTGCTCGAATCAGTGCACCGACTTTAGCTATTGGTGTCCATTTAACATTGACATTGAACCAAGCAAAACCTATTTTACCTCGAGAAATGGTTCCTTCCTTAGTAGATGAAGCTGGTTATTTTTGGCATCAATCGATTTTTGAAGAAAAAGTCAATTTAGAAGAGGTTTATAACGAATGGGATGCTCAAATTATTTCATTTATGAAAAGTGGCAGACGCCCTGATCATATTGATTCTCATCATAACGTTCACGGAAAAAATAAAAAGTTATTAGGCGTAGCTTTGGCACTTGCTCGCAAATATCAATTACCTTTACGTAACGCTTCAAGAAGTATTGAAACAAAAGACTATTTAGAGTTATATCAGGATGTTCGCACGCCAGATGAAATGTTGTACCAATTTTATGACAAGGCGATTTCAACTGAAACCATCTTGCAATTGCTTGATATGGTTGTTTGTAGTGAAGGAGAGGTCTTTGAAATCAATTGTCATCCTGCGTTTATCGATACTATTTTACAAAAGCAATCAGGGTATTGTATGCCTCGAATTCGTGAAGTGGAAATATTAACGTCTCAAGAAGTCAAAGAAGCGATTGAAGAACGCGGCATCTTGTTAGCCAATTATGAATCGCTAGCAATGTAAATCAAAGAAGCGTGAATAGCGTGTGAGTAAGTTCTTAATCAGAGCGCCTACTTACACGCTAAATTATTGAAAGAAAGAGGACGTACATGAGTAAAGAACAACCAATAAATCTGAATATCAGCGATTTTTTAAAAGTTTTCGCTGTAGCATCAGTTATTTTACAAACGGTTTTATCATACGTGTTGATACATTCTCCGCAAACGGAAGCAATGAATTCAATCGGTAGTTTTTACCGAATGTCTAAATATTCGGCACCCATGTTTATTTTTGCAATTATTTACAACATGGTGTTAAAGAGTCAAGCTGAATCGTATCTTGAATTTTTAAAGGAAAAATTTTATGAATTGGTGCTTCCTTATGTGGTATGGTCCAGTCTCTATCTATATGCTTTTCCTAGTTTACAACAACGAATGCCCTATGAAACGCCCCTAGGATTTCTAGGAAAAGTTCTCAGTGGTGATGGCGCGGCACATCTATGGTATGCCGTAATGATGTTGCAATTCCAATTATTTATGCCGTATTTTATTTGGTTGGCAACCAGAATTACAAAAAACAAAAAAGTGATTTTACCAATTGTCTTTTTTACAATCGGTGCGCATATCCTTTGGTGCTTCTGGTACCAGAAAATGATTTTTCCATATGCAGAAACTTCTCTTTGGTACTTAATAGATCGTTCAGGGCTTAGTTATCTCATTTATGGTATTTTCGGGGTCATCGCAGCGAAGTATCAAGGGGCAATTTTTACTTTCTTAAAAAAGACGAGGGTGGCGCTATTTTTGTTATTTCTTTTTATTTTTTGGCAGGCAGTCCAAGGGAATTTATTTGATGGAACACAGATGACACCGAACGATCTACCTTATTTGGATCTTCTTCAAAGTGCCTATAGTTTACTGATTATCGGGTTGGTTTTTTATTTGGGAACACAAGGAATAGCCAAAAAGATTCGTCTTTTACCAATGGTTAAATGGATAGCCACTTATGCGTATCGCAGTTATTTAGCGAATGTTTTTGTTTTTCAAGTGGTCTTGAAACTGGTCCATCCGTTTTTAACCAATCAACCAGTCAGCTTGGTTATTCTTGTGTTGTATATGGGTACATTTGTTGGCTCATTTGGGTTAACGGTTGTAATCGAGCATTTTTTCAAAAGCATATTTAAGTTGGGACGCCTTGTATCTGTATAGGGACATGTTCTTAAATAGAAATCATCGTCCAAAATCATGGGAAAGCATACTCAATTGTTACAAGAATTGTTACACTCTTTGAGGAATAAGTTCTGCTTATCCAATTAAATAGTAAGTTCAGTAAATAGTTAGGGGAGAAAGAATAAATGATAGGTCTTATTTTAACGGGACATGGGGTATTTTCAACTGGAATGCATCAATCAGTTAGTATGATTGCAGGAGAGCAAGCAAATGTTCAGGCGGTCCCTTTTTTCAATGATACAGGGCTTGATGTATTAGAGTCAAACATTCGTAAAGCCGTTGACTCTATGCTGGAGACGTGTCCAGCAGTGGTCATTTTAACTGATCTTTTAGGGGGTACACCGTTTAGAATTTCAATGACTGTCGCAAGTAATTATCAAAATGTTGAAGTGTTAGCAGGAACAAATTTACCGATGGTTCTTGAAGGGCTTGCATTACGCACAATCAGCACGAACGTAGAAGATTTTGTTTCAATGGTCACAGATTCAGCCAGAGACGGGATTGTTCATAAAAAACTAGAACAACCACAAGCAACTACTCAAGAAGAAGCAGACGGAATCTAACCAATTAGAAAAGAGGAGGAAGCACTATGCCGAATATTTTATTAACAAGAATTGATAACCGCTTGATTCATGGTCAAGTCGCAACACAATGGAACGGTTCTTTAGGCGCCAACTTAATTTTAGTCGCAAATGATGCAATTTATGAGGATACAATGCGCCAACAATTGTTAAACATGGCGGCCCCTGCAGAAGTACAAACCCGTTTTTTCTCCATTAAGAAAACGATTGAGGTCATTCATAAAGCCTCAGAAAGACAAAAGATTTTTCTGTTAGTTGATAATCCTGTTGATGCATTGCGCTTGGTATAAGGTGGTGTGCCAATCGAAAAATTAAACATTGGTAATATGCATATGGAAGAAGGCAAAAAACAAGTAGCTACCGCTGTTGCGGTTAATAAAACAGATGTAGACGCCTTTAAAAAGCTACAAGAATTAGGTGTTAAACTTTCGATTCAACGTGTCCCGTCAACGCCAGAAGAAAGTTTAGATGCATTATTTTCATAAAAAAGTAATGTTGGACAATAATTTTGAAGAGAAGAAGTGGGAAGAATGATTATTCAAAGTAAAAACGTATGGATTAACGAACAATTTCAACCAGCTCAAGTGGAAGTGTCAGAACAACGAATTGTTGCAATTCTACCGTACAATGAAAAAGCTGTCGACAAAGAATACGGAGAAAATCGCATTCTTCCAGGATTTATTGATATTCATGATCATGGTTGGCATGGTGGGGATGCCAATCATGCCAATCATGAATTTATCAAAGAGTGGCAAGCTTACCTTCCAGAAGAAGGGATTACAGCTTTTTTACCAACAACGTCAACCACATTTCCAAAAGACTTGGAACATTCATTTGAAGTGATTGGTTCATTTATTGAGGAAGACCAAGGAACCAACGGGGCACAAATCATAGGGATTCATGCGGAAGGACCAATGATTTCTGAAGAATTTCGTGGCTCTCATAATCCAGAGTTATTAGTAAAACCTTCCGTAGAGACATTTAAAAAATGGCAAGAGTTAGCAAAAGGGCACATAAAATTAATGACGTTGGCACCAGAAAATGATGTAGAGAATGCCTTAACTACATATTGTCATGAACATGATGTAGTCATTTCAATTGGCCATACGGCTGCGACCTATGAACAAGCAATGGCAGCTGTCGAAGCAGGTGCAAAAAGTTTTACCCATACGTTTAATGGAATGGAAGATATCAGTCACCGGAAACCAACCGCAGTAGTTGCTGCTTTGGATAGTAAAGAAACGTTTGCTGAAATTATTGCTGATGGGGTACATGTTGATTATTCATTAGTACGTGTGTTAGCCAAACTAAAAGGCAAGGACTATTTAATTGCTGTGACAGATTCTATCTGGGCCAAAGGATGTCAACCAGGCGTTTATCCAAAACCAGAAAAAGGGATCGAAATGGTTATTGATGAACAAAATGTGGTTCGTTTAGCCAATGGCAAGTTAGCTGGAAGTACGAACCATTTAAATAATATGGTTCGCAACCTTGTTGAAAAAGCATTACTTCCAGAAGTGATTGCAATTAATTCAGTCACGAAAAATCCAGCTCGTTTGTTGAATGTGAACGAATCTATGGGAGAAATCAAACTAGGGCTTTTAGGTAATTTTACAATTATTGATGAGAAATACGAAGTGCTAGAAACCTTAGTAAATGGTGAAACAGTTTATAAAAAGTAGACGAAGTCTAATAGGAGGAAAAAAATGTTAGTACAGGCAATTTTGGTAGGAATTTGGGCTGGGATAGCAGGGGTTGATAAGCTTGTCTTACAGACACATATTCATCGTCCGATTGTTACAGGGCTGATTGTTGGTTTAATATTGGGAGATGTCAACACAGGGTTAATCACTGGAGCAACGCTAGAGTTAGTTTGGATTGGTGCAGTAGCAATCGGCGGTGCGCAACCACCCAACGTAGTAATTGGGGGAGTTATTGGAACAGCGTTAGCAATTATCACAAAATCTGACCCACAAGTGACCGTAGGTTTGGCTGTTCCTTTCGCAGTTGCAGCGCAAGCGTTAATTACCTTGTTATATACAGCGATGTCACCAATTATGCATAAATTTGATGCTTATGCAAAAAAAGCAGATACAAGAGGCATCGAAAGAATGTCTAGTTTTTTACCAATCGTTTTATTCATTTGTTATTTTTTTGTAGTGTTTTTATGTATTTTCTTTGGTGCTGATAAAGCATCTAGTTTCATTTCTATTCTACCCGAATGGAGTATTCATGGCTTGAGCGTTGCAGGTGGTATGATGCCAGCAGTAGGTTTCGCCATGTTATTAAAAACGATGTGGGAAACATCCTACGTACCGTTCTTTATTTTTGGGTTTGTTATGGCTGCCTATTTAGGGTTAGATACATTAGCGGTTGCAGGTTTAGCTGTCGCAATTGCTTTATATGAATTTTACGCACAAAGAAATAATACAGTCACTGCATCAAATAATAATGGAGGGTTTGAAGAAGATGGCATCTGAAGAAACATATAATGATACGATATCCGAAAAAGTAATAACAAAAAAAGAGTTAAAAAAAATAATGTTCCGTTCGTATCTGCTACAATCTTCATTTAATTATGAAAGAATGCAAGCAGGCGGCTGGACCTACTCATTAATTCCAGGATTGAAAAAGATTCATCGTGATAAAGAAGACTTAGCTCTTTCTTTGGAAAATCATTTACAATTTATGAACACGAATCCACAATTGGTGACGTTCATGCATGGTGTGATTATTGCAATGGAAGAGTCAAAAGAATCACCAAAATCCATTCAAGCGATTAAAACAGCGTTGATGGGCCCGTTAGGCGGAATTGGGGATGCGCTATTTTATTTAACCGTTTTGCCGATTGCAGCAGCGATTGGTTCACAACTATCATTAGAAGGCAATATCTTAGGACCAATTGTTTTCTTGTTGTTATTTAATATTCCGTATATGGCTGCCAAAATTGGGTTAATTAATCTAGGTTATAAAATGGGTGTCAAAGCAATTTCAGTTTTAAGCGAAAGTACTAAAAAATTATCTCGTTCAGCAACAATTGTAGGAATTTCCGTGGTGGGCGCGTTGATTCCGAAGAGTGTACAATTAACGACAACTTTTGTTTTTCGCTTGAAAGATACTAAGTTAGACCTTCAAACACAATTGTTTGATACAATCATGCCCAATTTATTACCGTTAGTGTTTACGCTGTTTTGTTTTATTATGTTGAAAAAAGGACGCACGCCGATTGCTTTAATTATTTTTACTGTGATTTTTGGGTTGTTAGGTTCTTTAATCGGGATTATATAAAAAAGATTTGGAACAATAGCCAAAATCGCTATTGTTCCAAATCTTTTTCTAAATTTAATCGAGTGATTATTCTTTATACGCCCACTTGAAGTCGTATTTAGCACCTGTTGGATGATAAATAATTTCTTTCACGTTTGGTGCACGTAAGTGTGATTCTGCTTTTTGGTAAATTGGCACAACACCCATATCAGCAATTACTGTTTTTTCAGCGTTGATTAAATCTTCCCAGCGTTTTTCAGGATCGTTAACATCTGTAGTTTTGGACGCAGCAATGAATTTATCGTATTCAGGATTGCTGTAACGTCCACGGTTATTAGAAGTTGAGCTTTCTAATAAATCTAAGAAGTTAATTGGGTCTGAATAGTCGGCACTCCAACCACGAACAGCGATTTGGAAATCCCCTTTTAAGGTACGATCTAAGCGAACAGCCATAGGGACAGGCGTCACAGTTACTTTTAAGCCTTCCAAAGTATCAGATAGTGATCCTTGAAGATATTCGCCCATTTTTTTAGCGCCTTCAGAGTCGTCTACCATTAAATCAACCGTTAAGTTGGAAACACCAAGTTCTTGTTTCGCTTTGTTCCAGTATTCCACAGCTTTTTTCTTGTCGTATTTGACTAATTTGTCGCTGCCGGCTTCTTTAACAAAGTCTTCACCCGTTTTTGGTGATTTCGCGACATCCACAGGGACGAAGCCTTGTGAAGGAAGAGAGCCATTGGCTAAAATGTTTTTAGCTAATGAATCGCGATCGATGGCATAAGACATAGCACGACGTAAGTTTGCGTTGGTCAATGGTGATTTTTCATCTGCTTGATTCATTTCTAAATAGAAAGAAGAAGCGGCTTTTAATTGGACCAAGTCAGGCGAGTTTTGCATTTGTTGGGCCAGTTCGCCAGATAAATACGTATCATCCACTTCACCAGTTTCATAAAGATTTAAGGCAGTTGGGGCTTCTTTCACCACGTTGATAGCGACTTTATCTAACTTGACAGTCTCTTTGTCCCAATATTCTTCATTTTTAGTTAGAGACCATTTAGTATCTGTTCCGGGACCATCAAACTCAGTTAGCGTAAACGGACCATTGTAGACTGCTTTATCGCTACTCTTTGTATAATCTTTACCAAAACGTTCAACGATATCTTGACGTTGTGGCAAGAAAGAAGGGAAAGCCAATAAATCGTCAAAATATGGTGTTGCTGTTTCTAAAGTGATTTCCAATTCATGATCATTGATTGCTTTAATGCCCAATTCTTCTTTAGGTAGTTCCCCTTTAGAAATTTTTTCAGCATTTTTTACTGGTTCAAACATGTAGGCATATTCTGAAGCAGTGGCAGGATCCACTGTTCGTTGCCAACCGTAAACGTAATCTGCAGCAGTAACTGGTTTGCCATCAGACCATTTTGATTCTTCACGTAATTTAACTTTGTAAACTAAACCGTCTTCTGAAACAGTCGCTTTTTCGGCTGCACCAGCAGGCGCAGGTTTGTTGTCTTTATCTAAACGATAGATTCCTTCGTAGACATTATTTAAAGTGGTAAAACTCACTTCATCTGTCGCAAGGGACGGATCGGCACTAGGCATTTCTTGGGATTCAACCATTGTGTATACTTGGTTGTCGCTGCCGCCGTTGCTTGCTCCTTTATCGTCACTGCCACCGCCGCAGGCCGCTAAAGCTAAGCTTGATAATACAAGTAATGAAGTAAATAAAACAGATTTCTTCATTTGACACGCTCCTTTTCATTTTTAGCAATACTCTCAGTATAATGTAAAAATGAAAAGGAGAAATTAAAAAATCGTTAGAAATGATTATTCTTTTATCAATTTTTAAAAAATGTCTAATCTTTTTTATGAAAAAAGTGGACAAACGTTGATAAGTAAAGATTTGAGGTGATTTCTATACAGAAAACATTCGATTTTTGAGTATTTATTCATCATTGATTTGATTTTTTTGACATAAAATAAACATCCCTTTTACAAAAAACAAATGAGAAGAAAAAAAGATTGTTACAAAAGCAAATAAGTGCTTTTGTAACAATCTTTTTAATCTTTTAATCGTTGGATGTCAATGACAGTTCCTGTGTAGGCATCTGCAGTAAATTCGTATTGAACAATGCCGTCGTCTTCAATGCGGCAAATTCCTCCAGTATACGTTTTGGAGTGGATGGCGAATTTCCGCAAGGGCTTTTTCTCAAACTCAATCCACGAACCTTCAATCGGTCCTTCTTTTAAAAAAGCAGCTTTTACATTTTCTAAGACGAGATCAGCGGAGATTGTTTTTTTCTTATGGTAGAACAAGGTTGAGGCAATGCCGCCTACTAAACCAAGACCAACGCCTAGCGCTAAGCCGCCTTTAAAGTATGTCAACTCATTTTCTTCGTTCATTTGTATGACCTCCCTTGGTCGGTTTCTGCTTACTATTACTTTTGTCAGTATCACTCTTATTTTACCATAGAGAAGGGGCCGCTGAGAAATAAAAAAAGTTTTTCAATCATTCTTTTAGGGCATTCTCATTGTCACGTTTAAAAAGAGAAAGCGATGTGCATTTTCTAGTATTTGCGTTATAATAAGAGTGAAATCATATGAAAGGAGTACCTATTTTTATCGACAGGATAAAGTGACTTTTTAGAGAAAAAGTGACGCTTGGTTGGCGTAATTTCCAACAAATCAAAAGCAATAGGACATACATCTATGGAAGAAAAAACATTTCAACGAATCAAGGAATTAACTGAATTACAAGGAACCAGCGGATTTGAAGACGACATTCGCGCGTACATGAAAGAACATATCACCCCATTAGTGGACGATGTCCAATATGATGGTTTAGGTGGTATTTTTGGGATTAAACGTTCAAAAGTGGAAGCAGCGCCACGCGTAATGGTAGCAGCCCACATGGACGAAGTTGGCTTCATGTTAACTCAAATTAACGATAATGGTTTATTCCAAGTAGTTCCTTTAGGTGGCTGGAATCCCTATGTTGTTTCAGCACAACGTTTTACGTTAAAAACAAGTAAAGGGAACTATCCATGTATTTCTTCATCTATTCCGCCACACTTGTTGCGTGGTACGAGTGGTCAAAAACAATTAGAAGTCTCTGATGTGTTATTTGATGCAGGATTCTCTTCAAAAGAAGAAGCTGAAAGCTTTGGTGTTCGTCCAGGGGATTCCATTGTTCCACAAACAGAAACGATTAAAACAGCCAATGGCAAAAATATTATCAGTAAATCATGGGATAACCGCTATGGTTGTACGTTGGTATTAGATGCATTGGAAACGTTACAAAATGAAGAATTAGGCCACACATTAATTGCTGGAGCAAACGTACAAGAAGAAGTTGGTTTACGTGGTTCTAAACCATCTGTTCATAAATTTAATCCAGATATCTTCTTTGCGGTGGATTGTTCAGCGGCAGATGATATTCACACGAAAAAAGGGACATATGGTCATTTAGGTGAAGGAACGTTATTACGGATTTTCGACCCAGGTTTGATCACATTGCCTCGCTTACGTGAATATTTATTAGATACAGCTGCGACACACAATATTCCGTATCAATATTTTGTTTCTAAAGGCGGAACGGATGCTGGGGCAGCGCATACAACTAATAATGGTGTACCAAGTACAGTTATCGGCGTTTGTGGTCGTTACATCCATACGCATCAAACAATGTTTAGTATTGCGGATTATGAAGCAGCGCGGGAAATGTTGTTACAAGCATTACGTGGCTTGGATAAATCAACAGTTAATACAATTGTTTACGGAAAGTAGAGGATGTTTAAATGATTTATCCCAATTCATTAGAAGAACTAGCAACTTATGTTGAAAAAGGTAAAAATGTTTTCTTCTTTACTGCTGATTGGTGCGGAGACTGTCGTTTCATTAAACCAGTCATGCCTGAAATTGAAGAAGCATTTCCAGCGTTTCAATTTATCGAAGTCGACCGTGATCAGTTTATTGACGTGGCTGCCGAGTGGAATATTTTTGGTATTCCGAGTTTTGTCGTAATTGAAAACGGTCAAGAGTTAGGACGCTTAGTAAATAAAGATCGAAAAACAAAAGAAGAAATCAGTGCATTTTTAACTAGCTTAGGCTAATTTTCATGAACCAGAGGAACCATTAAATTAAGAGAGAATCAGCTGGACAAAAGGGCGTTCTGCGTAAGGATCCTAAATTCATTTTTGACTCTAGTTTCTTAGTCAAAGAAGCCTTTTAGATCAGCCTCCATCGGGAAGGTGACGAAAATGGAAGAACAAATGTATAAAAATATTCTTGTCGGCGTAGACGGTAGTGATCAAGCCAATTTAGCTTATGAACGTGCAATTGAGGTTGCTCGTCGAAACGGAAGCCGAGTCATTGTTGCAAATATTTTAGAAAATCAAGTGTATACAATGATGGGGTATTCGACGTTAAATGATCAATTAATTGATCAAGAAACAGCCGCTGCGGAAGAATTAATGGCCGATTGTAAAAAGTATGCTGAAAGTGTTGATTTTCATAATGTTGAAACAGTTACCATGTTCGGTTCACCCAAAGAAGTCATGAGTCATGAATTACCTGAAAAATACAATGTTGATTTAATTATGGTGGGACAATCAGGATTAAACGCAGTCGAACGTGTGGTCATGGGAAGCGTCAGTAGCTACATTATTCGTCAAGCCCCTTGCGATGTCTTAATTGTTCACTCTGAAGAAAAATAAGCAAAAAGAGTTATTGATTGAATAGAGAGTTGACCTAACGTTTCTTTTGTTTTTTCAAAGGATCAGCGGCTTGTCACTCAAAATTGAGGACTTGGAGAATAAGTCGTAGCGACATATTTTCCAAGTCTTTTAGTTTTTCGACAAAAAAGTATGCACAATGGGTCAATTTTTGATAAGATAAGACAGGAAAACGACAGAGGAGGAACAAAAATGATTTTTGCATATAACAAAGAACACGTTGGCGATGTCTTACTTGTCATCGTTGCGGACGATCAAGGGGCGGAAAACCAAGTAAAACGTGTCGGCGATGTGGCACGTGTAAGTTTAGTTGAGGCGCCAGAAACAGTGGTAGCTTGGAATATTTTTAATGCTTCAGCGCTTCTAGGTGACATTAATGGCACTGGCCAAGTGACTTTAACAGACGAACAAATCGAAAAAGTCAATACAGCGATTAAAGATGCGGGATTTTCAGAAACCCTTGAAAAAGACGACACCCCTAAAATTGTGGTCGGCTTTGTCAAATCATGTAAAAAACACCCAGATTCAGATCATTTATCTATCACACAAACAGAAGTAGACAACGGCGAAATCTTACAAATTGTTTGTGGCGCACCGAATATCAAAGCAGGACAAAAAGTAGTTGTGGCCAAACCAGGCGCAATGATGCCTGATGGTTTAATGATTTGGCCAGGGGTTTTACGTGGTGAAGAAAGTTTTGGAATGATTTGTTCAGCAAAAGAATTACGTTTACCAAATGCACCTGCTAAAAAAGGAATCTTAGAATTGCCTTTTGATGCAGAAGTTGGTTCTGCATTTGCGGTAGGAGAATAAAAGAAAGAAACGACCTGTTGTTTGAACAACAGGTCGTTTCTTTCTTTTATTGATTGCTGCGATTATTTTGTTGTGTTAAAGCTGATTTATCAATGGTTAAATCGATGGTTGCTTTCATTTCTTTAGAACCACGATAATAAGTCACTTCCATTTTATCGCCAACTTTTTTCTTGTAAAGCGCGCTTTGTAAATCTGTAGTAGAGCTTACGTCTTGGCCGTCAACTTTCGTGATAACATCGTATTTTTCCAATCCAGCCTTTTCAGCAGGGGTCGCTGCTTCAACGCCACGAACCACTACGCCAGTTTTTACAGAAGCTGGAATTTTTAAAATTTGTTCTTGTTGTTGTGAAGAGATACCTGTTAAATCAGACATCGTAATCCCGAGAGCTGGCCGCGTCACTTTACCATCTTTTTCTAATTGGTTGATAATGTTGACTACGTCATTACTTGGAATGGCAAAGCCCATCCCTTCAACGCTCACTTGACTAGTTGATTGCACAATTTTTACTGAGTTAATGCCAATGACTTGTCCTTCAATATTGATTAGTGGACCACCAGAGTTTCCTGGATTAATGGCAGCATCGGTTTGAATGGCATTAATATTGATGGTTTCACCAGACTCGTTTTTATTGGTAATATTTCTATTCACAGAAGAGATGATTCCTTGTGTGACAGAGTTAGCATAATCAGAGCCTAGAGGGGAACCAATTGCAATAGCAGGCTCACCGACTGTGATTTTACTAGAATTTCCAAACTCAGCGACTTGATCAACTTTGTCGGAAGAAATTTTAATCACGGCTAAATCCGTGTAAGCATCGGTTCCGACTAATTCGCCTTTCACTTTGGTACCATCAGATAAAACAACTTCCAATCCTTGCGCTTTATCTACGACGTGGTTATTTGTCACGACATAAGCCGTTTTACCATCTTTCTTATAAATAACCCCACTACCTTCACTGGCTGCTTCTAAATCGTTACCATTGTTGCCGGAAGAGTCTTGAGTACCTTCATTCCCACCGAACAATCCCCCAAAAGGATCATCTGCCGAAGAATTGTTGCTAGCACTTTGCATATTAATGACAGAAACCACAGAATTTTGAACTTTTTTCACGGCTTTTGTGACATCGCTAGAAACATTGTAACTCACATTGCTGACTTTTGTGTCGCCGTGATTAGTGGATGTCGTCGTCGCCGCATTATTTCCGCCGTTGGGTGTGGGAATAATCCCAGAATAAGCGCCTCCTAGAATAAGGGCGCCACCAAGTAAGCCGCCAGCTAAACCAATCCCAAATTTTTGCAATAAACTTTTTTTATCTGAATTAGGTGTAACATCTTTTCGTTGCATAAAATAACCTCCCAATAAGTGCATCTGAATTTTCTATATTAAGTATATCTGTTTCCTACTCCTTTAGTCTATCGAATAGCTTTGAATTTTTTATGAACAACTTAGGGAAAAATTACAGAAAAAATACGAATGAAAAAGTTATACACAGAAAAATGTGAACAAATCGGGAATAACTCTGTGTATAGTTTTTAAGAAAGTTATCCACAGAATGTGGATAATGTGGACAAATCAGTGGCGAATATGTGTTTGTATTGAAAAAGCTGTTAAATAAAGTAATTTTTTAGTTTGTTCTGTGGATAACTCTGTGTATATGTGTATAAGTATGTGGAAACGTTGTGGAAAGTAGCCAAACTTCGTGCTAAAATAAGAAAGAAGAGAAAACGAGAAAGTAGTGGAATAGGTGAAAATTAAACTAGTAACAGTCGGAAAACTGAAAGAAAAATACCTGATTCAAGGCATTAATGAATATCTGAAACGTTTAAATAGCTATGCCAAGATGGAAATCATTGAAGTACCAGATGAAAAAGCCCCAGAAAAACTCAGTGACGCTGAAATGCTTCAAGTCAAAGAAAAAGAAGGCCAACGTATTTTGGGGAAAATTAATGACAACGAATACGTCTTTGTTTTAGCCATTAATGGCAAACAATTATCTAGTGAAGAATTTTCAAAAGAAATTGAACAATTAGGGATTAGTGGCAAAAGTAATCTAACCTTTGTCATTGGTGGCTCCTTAGGTCTCAGTGATTCAGTCCTTCAGCGAAGTAACCAACAAATTTCTTTTGGCCGCTTGACTTATCCACATCAGTTAATGCGTTTGGTATTAGTGGAACAAATTTATCGCGGTTTTCGGATTATGAAAGGGGAACCGTATCATAAATAGGAAGTAGGCTGGTTGCTCAGTAAGTTCTATGAATCAAGTCATTGCTTGAAAAATATATGAAGTAAAATATCTTTAGTCTGTTTGTTTGATAGAAAATAAAAAAATTCAATCAAACTGGATTGAGAGAAACGTTACCGTTCAAACAATAAATAAAAATGAGAGGAATGGCAAAAAACAATGGTCATTCCTCTTGTTTTTTTTAAAATTGTCCGATTGTTGTGCCTCAGAAATAGGTTCAGCACCCATAATTATTATTTTAAAATGAGAAAAAATTAAGGGATTATCATAAAAATCAATGTTTTTAACGTGAAAAGTTGAATAAGCTCTTTAATGAAGAAAACGCTATTGACAGTAATTAAAAATTACCTTAAATTGAAAGCGTAAACATGTATAATATTTCATGTGACTAGGGAAAACTAGGCATGAAAAGTCTGTCTGAAGTAATTACTTTAGGTTGTCTTTTCATGCCTAATTTTTATATAGAATACTTAGTAGAGGAGGAAGTTGATTAAATTATCAGAAAAAAGTGTTTGGAAAAGTCGGATTGGTTGCTTAAAAATAGAAAGATATGGGGAAAAATATGATTAAAAAAATAATAGTCGTTGTTGCTTTCATGCTTACAGGCTTCTCGCTAACTGCGATGAGTGCATCTGCAGAAGAAATAACTGATTTATTTTTACAAAAAGAAGTGACATATTCTGGTGTGGAAGGAGGAAAAATTGGAGAGAATTGGAAATACCCTCAATTTGTTGGCGAAAAAGCTGTCGATGGCGATGAAACAACACGCTGGTCCGCTGATAAGCAAGATGAACAATGGTTAATTGTTGATTTGGGTGAAGTAAAAAACATTGGCGAACTCGTTTTACAGTTGCATGCAGAAAGTCCTGTGTATGAAATCTTAGTTTCAACAGATGGTGAAAGCTATCAATCTATCTTTAAAGAAGAGAATGGGAAAGGTGGCCAACCTACTAAAAAATATATTGATGGCAATAATGTACAAGCACGTTTTGTAAAATATCAGCAGATGAAAATGTGGCAACACACAAATAAGCAATTTTACAGTTCAAGTATTATTTCGTTTGAAGCATATGAAAAAAAACGACTGCCAGAAGCGATTAAACTTTTAACAGAGAACCTGACTATTAGTGAAAAAAGAAAGCAACAGCTAGCCTTTGAAGTGTCACCAGCTGGAGTAGATATTACAGAAGATCAGATTGAGTGGTCAAGTAGTGATCCTACTATTGTGACGGTTGACCAAACGGGTAATTTAACAGCAGTTAAGAGTGGTGAAGCGAAGGTAACAGTCAAAATTAAAGGAACAGAAATTAGTGATACAATTCCTGTGACTGTTGTAGCAGAAAATAAACAATATGCGGAAATGCGAGCAAAATGGAAAATGCGATTGTTGGGTACAACGCAGTATGATAACGATGCAGATGTGCAACAGTATCGTGCCCAGATTGCTACGGAGAGTTTAGCATTGTGGCAAACGCTTAATCAAGCAGCAGATCGTGGGTATCTGTGGGAACGAAAACCATCGGATACAGTGTCTGCTGATTACACGACTCAATTTACCAATATTAAAAAATTAGCGTTAGGCTACTATGAACCATCAAGTGAGCTTTTTGAAAAACCGGAAGTTTATGATGCGATTGTTAAAGGCATTGAATTTATGATTGATACAAAAAAATACAATGGAACGTATTACACAGGTAACTGGTGGGATTGGCAAATTGGTTCCGCACAGCCGCTAACAGATACATTGATTTTATTACATGATGACCTATTGAATACAGATGCAGAAAAATTAAATAAATTTACTGCTCCGCTGATGCTGTATGCAAAAGATCCAAACATACAATGGCCAATTTATCGTGCAACAGGGGCTAACTTAACAGATATTTCAATCACCGTTTTAGGTACTGGACTTTTGTTAGAAGATAATCAACGCCTAGTACAAGTACAAGAAGCTGTTCCGTCCGTTTTAAAAAGTGTTTCCTCTGGTGATGGCTTATATCCTGATGGTTCCTTGATTCAACATGGTTATTTTCCGTACAACGGCAGTTACGGGAATGAGTTGCTAAAAGGGTTTGGACGAATTCAGACTATTTTACAAGGTTCCGACTGGGAGATGAATGACCCTAACATTAGTAATTTATTTAATGTTGTTGATAAAGGTTACTTACAATTGATGGTAAATGGAAAAATGCCATCGATGGTTTCTGGTAGAAGTATTTCCAGAGCGCCAGAAACGAATCCTTTTACTACAGAGTTTGAATCGGGTAAAGAAACAATAGCTAATTTAACCTTAATTGCAAAATTTGCACCAGAAAATTTAAGAAATGACATTTATACATCTGTCCAAACGTGGCTTCAACAAAGTGGGTCATACTATCATTTCTTTAAAAAACCAAGAGATTTTGAAGCGTTAATTGACTTGAAAAATGTGGTGAATAGTGCCTCACCTGCCCAAGCGACACCAATGCAATCTTTAAATGTATATGGTTCGATGGATCGAGTCCTACAGAAAAATAACGAATATGCGGTGGGGATCAGTATGTATTCACAACGTGTCGGAAACTATGAATTTGGGAATACGGAAAATAAAAAAGGCTGGCATACAGCAGACGGCATGCTTTATTTATACAATCAAGACTTTGCTCAGTTTGATGAAGGATATTGGGCAACGATCGATCCATATCGATTACCAGGAACGACAGTTGACACAAGAGAATTGGCAAATGGAGCTTATACAGGGAAACGCAGTCCCCAGTCATGGGTAGGTGGCTCAAATAATGGACAGGTTGCCTCTATAGGAATGTTTTTAGATAAAAATAATGAAGGAATGAACTTAGTTGCTAAAAAATCTTGGTTCTTATTAGATGGTCAAATCATTAATTTGGGAAGTGGCATTACTGGTACGACAGATGCTTCGATTGAAACAATCCTCGATAATCGGATGATTCATCCACAGGAAGTGAAGCTTAACCAAGGTTCAGACAAAGATAATTCTTGGATTAGTTTAAGCGCAGCGAATCCATTGAATAACATTGGCTATGTTTTTCCTAATTCAATGAATACGCTTGATGTTCAAATAGAAGAACGCTCTGGTCGCTACGGAGATATTAACGAATACTTTGTTAATGATAAAACCTATACAAATACATTTGCTAAAATTAGTAAAAATTATGGCAAGACTGTTGAAAATGGTACTTACGAATATTTAACAGTGGTTGGGAAAACGAATGAAGAAATCGCAGCTCTTTCTAAAAACAAAGGCTATACTGTTCTAGAAAATACAGCAAACTTACAAGCCATTGAAGCAGGTAATTATGTCATGATGAATACATGGAATAATGATCAAGAAATTGCAGGACTGTATGCGTATGATCCAATGTCGGTTATTTCAGAAAAAATTGATAACGGTGTTTATCGCTTAACTCTTGCGAATCCTTTACAAAATAATGCATCCGTTTCTATTGAATTTGATAAGGGCATTCTTGAAGTAGTCGCAGCGGACCCAGAAATTTCTGTTGACCAAAATATTATCACTTTAAATAGTGCGGGGTTAAATGGCAGCTCGCGTTCAATCACAGTTAAAACAACTCCTGAAGTAACGAAAGAAGCGTTAGAAAAATTAATTCAGGAACAAAAAGAACACCAAGAAAAAGACTACACCGCAAGCAGCTGGAAAGTCTACAGCGAAGCATTGAAACAAGCACAAACTGTGGCAGATCAAACAACAGCAACGCAAGCAGAAGTAGACCAAGCAGAAGCAAAACTACGTTCGGCAGTGAAGCAATTGGTAAAAGTGCCAACTAAAGAAGTAGATAAAACCAACTTGTTGAAAATCATCAAAGAAAACGAGAAACACCAAGAAAAAGACTACACCGCAAGCAGCTGGAAAGTCTACAGCGAAGCATTGAAACAAGCGCAAACTGTGGCAGATCAAGCAACAGCAACACAAGCAGAAGTAGACCAAGCAGAAGCAGAGCTACGTTCGGCGGTGAAGCAATTGGCAAAAGTGCCAACTAAAGAAGTAGATAAAACCAACTTGTTGAAAATCATCAAAGAAAACGAGAAACACCAAGAAAAAGACTACACCGCAAGCAGTTGGAAAGTCTACAGTGAAGCGTTGAAACAAGCACAAACTGTGGCAGATCAAACAACAGCAACGCAAGCAGAAGTAGACCAAGCAGAAGCAGAGCTACGTTCGGCAGTGAAGCAATTGGCAAAAGTACCAACCAAAGAAGTAGATAAAACCAACTTGTTGAAAATCATCAAAGAAAACGAGAAACACCAAGAAAAAGACTACACCGCAAGCAGTTGGAAAGTCTACAGTGAAGCGTTGAAACAAGCACAAACTGTGGCAGATCAAACAACAGCAACGCAAGCAGAAGTAGATCAAGCAGAAGCAAAACTACGTTCGGCAGTGAAGCAATTAACATTGAAAAATAGTGGGGAAAATAAAACGGAACAAAAAAATGGGGGGAATAATGGACACTTAAATACTAGTGCGGGAGTTGATCAAACTGGTACGAAACAAGTTAAGCCATCAAGCCAAGGTGGTTTCAGAAAAGCTAGCCAATTTTTACCGAGCACAGGAGAAAAGAAATCGATCGCGCTTGTGATTATTGGTCTTCTAGTTATCGCCAGTGGGTGTCTTTTAGTTTTTCGTAAAAGTAAATCGAAGAAGTAAAAAATTACGGATTCACTAAAAACATAATAAAAAAGCAGACTTCCATACAAGAAGTCTGCTTTTTCATTAATTACTCCGCTTCCGCATTTTGCAAGTCAGCGACATCAGTCAGATAAGTGGCTTCATCCAACAAATCTTCCGAATGTGCAACATAAATCGCAGTGGCGCTATCACCCACCACGTTTAGGCTAGTAACGAGCATTTCGATTGGACGATTAATGGCTAAAATTAATGAATACGTCGCAATCGCAATCTCATTGTTATAGTTTAAACCAGTTAAAATAGTGAAAAGGATAATCCCGCCAGCGCCAGGTGCCGCCGGTGTACCAATGGATGACATTAAAGCTAAAATGGCAATCAAGGCAATATTAGCTGGTGTCACTTCATAACCAGCTACGCCCGCTACAAAAATAGCCGCAATTACTTGCATAATCGCTGTGCCGTTCATATTAATAGTCATTCCTAACGGCAAGACAAAGGCGGCAACATCGCTGTCGACACCTAACTCTTCAACCGTTGTTTTTGTATTTAACGGTAAAGTGGCTGCCGAAGAAGAAGTAGAAAATCCAAAGACCACAACTTTCATAATCTTTTTAATAAAAGGAACAGGATTTAATTTTGTCGCAAATAAGATAAATAATGGGTAACCGATCATCAAAAAGGCTAAGAGCGTCGCTGTCGTTGTTACGACGTAGACTAACGCTGGTTTTAAATAATCAATCCCGTAAGAAGCAAACGTCCGAACTAACAACATAAAGACGGCGATAGGAGCAAATTTAGTAATTACAAAGGTTAAAAATAACGTGACCATCGCATTGACTTCTTCAATTAATTTTTTGAAAACACGAATTTTATCTCCTAATGCATTAATACATAAACCAGTAATCACTGCCAACACAACAACGGCTAAAATTGCACCATTGTCGCTAAATGCAGAACCGATATTTTTCGTGACAGCATTGACAATCACCATTAATGGGTTGCCGCTCGTACTTACTTCGACAGGAGCTAGCGTTTCAGATAACGACACATTAAAAGCACCAGTTAAATATACGCTATAGCCCACAATTCCAGCCGTTAATAGCGCAATCAGTGACATCGATAAAAAGCCAAAAATTGTTTTATAAGAAATTCGTCCTAATTTTTGCGTATCGGTAATATGACAAATGGCTAAAGTAATTGAAGTAAAGACCATCGGCACAATCACTAATTGTAGGCCGTTGATAAATAGTTGACCAATAATATAGAAAAGCCCAATCGCAGATTGTCCTTTTTCAGGATCTGAAATATCTTGGAAAAGAATCTGATTGATTGTCTGCCACACAGCGCCTTGATTGCTGCGAATAAGGTGCTCTCTTAAAAATAAAAAGCCGAGCCCAACGATTAATCCTCCCACCAATGAAATCACCATTTTTTTGGTAAATGAGATACCTTTCACTTCACGTTTTTTCTTTTCCACTTTGTTGCCTCCCAAATAAATTGATTAAGCACCGCGCAAAAAAAGCCTTGCACACAAAAAAAGGGCAAGACATCTCGTATCATTCACTATACAAAAATACAGAATTTTACAGAACTTTGCCTTGTTAGCCTCTCGGACTATCTTAAAGGTACTTTTCCACATACTAAGGGAAACTACGAGAATTGTCAATTCTTTTTTACTTAGGGGGGTGTTATTTTGAAGAAATGGAAGGAAAGAAACAGACGTTTTTCATTTTTTGTTTAATGATTGTGTTAAAATAATCATTAGTAGAATAAGTGAAAGGAAATATTACCTTTCTATATGATAGGAGAGTATTTTTAATGAGAAGTGATCGACATCATAATAATAAGTATTTAGGAATAGTAATTGGATTATTAATTGTTATTATTGGATTATTAGTATTCATCTTAGTGAATGGGCAAACAAATTTAAAAAGAAAAACGGTAGAAGAAGTAGATGCAACACCATCTTCCTCTACAAAGACCGTTAGCAGTTATTCAAGTACCTCAGTGGTGCAAGAAAGTGAAAGTAGTTCAGCAGTTACTACTATTTCAGATGAAGAAAATGTGGCTGCAGAAGCAGTAAAAAAACTCTCCACTAGCCAACGTGCGGCGTTAGTTATTTTGGGTGCGCCTTCAGGATGGCGGTTTAATGGCTATCCAGCTCAAGAAAATTCGAATCAATCAGTTCAAGAGATTGCTTTGTCCAATATGAATACCATAACGTTAACCAAAGTAAGTAGTAAGTTAAGTGATAACACTAGTGAAAATGATCAAATGTTTTTTGCAACTGGAAAAAATATACAAGGTGTTGGCGGTGTTCCTTCGCAAATCTATGCGTTCGGACGTGATGGTGAAATGATTTACTATTATGTTGTTAAAACGAAACTGGATAATTCATCCGCTCAACCAACAGCGATAAACTTGGGACAAGCTAATATGAATAAAATTTGGAAAAATTTTTTTGATGTGGGTGATTTAAGTAGTATGAATCGAGTGGCGGATCAGATTGTTATAAAGTAATAGAGCACTGATTTAGAAAAGGAGTTAAAGCGTATGTTTAATCATCGTCACCAAAAAAATAAATACTTCTTTGTTGTGATTATACTGCTACTAGTCATTATTGGATTACTTATTTTTATTATTGTTACTGGTGGGAAAAATTCTGAAAAACAAACAAAAAGTTTCAGCAAAACAACCCAAACAACAAAAATTAGTAAAGAGAGTTTGAAAACCATACCTCAAACAATGAGTTCACAGCAAAATAGTTCAATAAGATTAAACGAAAGGAATTATACGGAGTCAGAGAAGCGAGCAATAACTAATGAATTTCTGCTCTGGGCTAGTAAGCGAGCAGAAATTGGTGGAATGGCTGTTACCACTAGATTTTTTGATCATGGAGCTAGTGGTAAAGGTGATTGGTATGCATTAACACCAGATTGGCAAGCTATTTTAGTTCAGCGGCAAGATTCATCTAGACAAAATAGCTACTCTATTCAAGCCTTGGGTGGGGTAACATTTTATACTTCGAAAGATGGCACCTTGGGCCGGTCTGATAAAGTAATGACTTCGGCTTTAGCAGCAGGCTATAATGAAGTTGCTGATTTAGGAAAACCAATTATAAAATATTTACTTGGTGATGATGGTGAAATTTATGAATATAACAGTAGTGGTTCTTTTACAGATGGTTTTTATGAGATGGATGATAAAGGCAATCGGCAAGAAAATGGAAGGCCTATTCAAACATTTACCCTTTCCGCAGATACCGCAGCCAAAAAAGAGCTACAACGGATTCTTTTGCAGTATAATAGAAAATAGAAACGAAAGAACAGGCACCAACACAAAGGAGGTATTTTTATGAAAGTCACTCAACTTTCTAGTGAAACCCTTGACCGAGCGCATGAACGTTTTGAAGAAACACTTGCGCAAATGACCGTTGCCGAAGCAAACACGATGCCCGCACCATTAATCAAGTCTGTTACTTGGCTGATGTGGCACACAGCCAGAGAATTAGACCTACAAATTTCCGCACTTAATCATAGTGAGCCGTTATGGCTTAGCCAACACTGGACAGAAAAATTTGCCTTGGATTTGCCAGATGAAACAGAAGACTGGCATCACACACCAGAAGAAGCGGCGAAAGTCGTGGTGGCAGAAAAGCAATTGCTTAGTGACTATTTGGCTGCCAGTGTGGCACTTACCAAAAGCTATTTAGACCAAATCAAAGAAGAACAATTGTCAGACGTGATTGATAAAAATTGGACCCCGCCGGTGACTAGACAAGTCCGTTTAGTTTCAGTGATTGATGATGCAGTGATGCATTCTGGGCAAGCCGTTTATACACGAAGATTAGTCATTGGAAAATGATAAATAAGAAAAAACAAAAAATGCTTCTGCCTAAGCAGGAGTATTTTTTATTGAGAGAAAAAATACATAAAAATAATGAACGAAGGACTGTCCACTTTTTCCCTAGTTGAAACGTTGTATAAGTGAAAGGAGAAATCAGATGAAAAAGGAGGCAAATTTTGACGAAGTACTATTTTCTTTGGGGCAAGAAGTCATCCAAGTCTTGATTCACCGAGGAGCAAGTCTTGAAGATGCACAAGATGCAGTGTCGCAAACGTATACAACGATTTTTTCAATATTACCTGAAATTACATCAGAAAATCTACGCCCGTGGTTTTTCCGAGTAACATTTAATTACTACATTACGATGTATCGAAAAAAGAAACGAGAACGCACTTTTGTGGCAAACAGCCATCCTGTGCAATCAATAGAAAAAATGGAAGGGCAAGAGTTATTATTATTGATCGATTCCTTAAAAGATGAGGAACAAGAACTAGTACTTTTGAAATATTATTATCAATTATCGTATGCCGAGATTGCGTTGATTTTAGAATTATCTGTTGAAAATGTTCGCAAAAAATTGTATCGCACACGTCAAAAATTAAAAAAAGAACTGGAGGAATAGAAGTGGATTTAAAAAAAAGTATTCGTAAAGCGAAAAGAAAACAATTTATCGTGATTGGTGCCATAACCGTTGTTAGTTTTGCCGTATTGTTTGTCGGTTTTTTTGTGGGAATGGATAAACTTTCGACGAAAAACTATCATACCCTACTAGAAGTAATTAATGATCAAGAAATGATTGCTTCACCAAACACTCAATTAGATTCCCAAGTAATTGCTAATAGTTCGCCTTTTGGGGGCGAAGTTGTGACCAATCGTTCAAAAAATATTGATGGTTACACGGTGGAGTGGAGTAATTTACGTAGCAGATATAGCTTTTTCAGAAATTCGATTGACTGGAATGAAGTCTATCCTGGTAGCTATTATTCTTCTAAGAATTTTTATGAATACAACCGACAAACCAAGCAGAAAGTAGCATCTTTTTATAACCCAGCGATTACCAATTACTATGGTGGCATCAAAAACGAATTAAGTGAATTAGATAAAATGGAAAACCAAGTAGCGGAAGTGGCGATTTCTTTTGATAAACCTTATCCATATGAAGAAGTCCGCAAAATGTTACCGAGCAATGTCAACTTAGTTTGGCTCTATGTTTACTCCAAAACGGTTAATGAAAAAGAAGGTCCTTCTGGTACTCTGCCTTATGGTTTTCAATTAAGCATGGACGATCACAAAGAAATATTTGATCCTGAAAACGACAAGCAACACTTTTTTGAAACCTTAGAAAAATCCCCGTTGTTTGCTGACAACCAAGAAGGCCAAAAGTTTATCCAACAAAATAAAAATAAAAAAGTCGAAAAATTACCTATTTGGGGAGTCATGCTCACCGGACAAACCAAAAATTTCAAAGCCTTACAAAATGAACCTTTTGTTCGTGGTGCTTCAATTGGCGTGACCGTACCTATCGTTCCTTATATTCAGCCAGAGAAATAAACGTTCTTCAGAACGCTAAGCCTTCCGACTGATTTTGCTTCAACGATATTGTCAGTAAAAATAGAAAACGTTATAATAGAATAGATCACAGGAAGTGCTTCTACAATGCGTGGGAGCACTTTTTTTACTTATCTATGAGGAGGGCAAGTGAATGTTTTTTAATTTTATTGGGTTAACGTTATTTTTTGGTATCGGGATCTTAGTTGCGAATGGCGCCAACATTGTAGCGAATAAAGGGAAAAAGAGTAAGGGGACCATTCTGTTAATGGCGATGGAATTGCTCTTGTTAGGTATCTTTTTATTTGTGACTTTGCCAAGTAAAAATCTTTCAACCGTGTTATGGATTAATCTGATTGGCGCAGTGATTGCTAGTGGGGTGTTATTAAGTACACGCTTAGCTAGTAAAGTCGAAGTTCCTGGTATCCAAAAGGGCCGCAAAGAAGTAGGGAAGAATACCAACAAAACGGCTAACAAAGACTGGTCTGGCAAAATTTTGGGTGTTGCCGTTTTGGCAATGATTTTGTTGACCATTGTCAGTAGTATTACCAGAATTTCTTCTATTGATGAAATTTATCAAACGATTCCTTTAAAAACGGAAGAAAAAGCTGAAGTTTTAACTTCGGCGAAAGAAACACCCATTGCGATTGCACCACAAACGGCGAAACGAAAAATGTTACAAAAATTTTCTGTCATTCCCAATTCCAATATGTTTACTTTGGATGGTATAACAGCACAAGTCGTCAATGGCGAGTATGTTTATGTAGCAACAGTCGAATTTAATGGCTTCTTTAAATGGCTAAAACTGGGGGAAGTACCTGGCTATTTCATCATTAGTGCGACAGATATCAACGCACAGCCAGAATTTGTAGAAAAACCAATTGTTTATACTCCTTCAGCTTACTTTGGCAAAGATGCCGCACGAAAAATTTATTCCGCTTATCCAGGTTATGCAGCAACTGGCACAATCAATTTAGAGCTGGACGACCAAGGGAATCCTTACTATATTCAAACGCTTTACAAAGAGTATGGGGTTTCTGGTCGCATGCACTATAATGAATTTAAAACGGCGGTATTAAATGCTACAACAGGAGAAGTTAACGTTTATGACAGTCAAAAAGCCCCAAGTTTCGTTGATGCGCCGATTACTAGCTCAGCGGCGAATAGCTTAAATGAATTCTTTGGTCGTTACAGTCAAGGCTGGTGGAACCAGACAATGTTTGGCGCCAAAAAAGATGTTAAAATTCCAACTGAAAATGGTATTTATGCATCAGGGCAAATTACGCCGATGATGAACAAGGAAGGGAACCAATTGCTTTATTTTACGGACTTTACAAGTAGTGAAAAAGACCAAGATTCCGCTTTAGGCTACTCCTTAATCAATGCCCGAACAGGCCAAGTTACGTATTATCGTGATACTAAAGTCGGCATTATGGATAGTGATGGCGCCATTTCTATCGCTTCAAAAATTTATCCAGAAAAGAAATGGAAAGCTAGTATGCCAGTCCTTTATAATATTGATGGCGTGCCAACGTGGATTGTTTCGTTAATGGACAGTAAAGGGATTTTCAAAAAATATGTCTATATAAATGCTGTAGATAATGATATTGTGATTGATGCAGACACGGCACAAGGCGCATTAGACGCTTATCGAATTGAGTTAGTAACCAAAGGAAGCAACAATGAAAATACAGACAAAGCCAACTTGAAAACGATGCAAGGTAAAGTAGCTCGTGTCTCAGTAGTAGCTGGGGAAGCGCAAACGGTAGTTTCATTTTTACTAGAAGATGAAAAAACCATTTTTAGCGTAACGACTAATAACAGTCCGCTGGCGCTATTCTTAAAAGAGGGCGACCAAGTGACATTTAAAGCCGTAGTGACTGAAAATGCTAAAGCAGCGAATGTTGAAGAATTGAAAATTGCAGGATTAAACTAAGAGGTCGGGACAGAAGTGTTTAACTCCGAGAAATAAGAAGGAATTTCCGAAAATTGTTCTTTAATTTTTGGAGAATTTCGGCTTATTTCCGAAGGAGTTGCTTTTGTTCCCGCCGTTTATCAATTTTTAAGCCTGGAACAAAAATCCAAAGTGATTTTTGTCCCAGGCTCTCTTGGAAAAGAAGAAAAATCCACCTATTTCTGCTATGATAAGAGAGAAAAAGAATACGAAGGAGCTTCGCCCATGCGCAACATAAAATTAACCATTGAATACGATGGTAAAAGATACTCAGGTTGGCAACGACTAGGTAATTCAGAGAAAACGATTCAAGGGAAAATTGAAAGTATTTTAACACAAATGACAGGTGAACCGATTGAAATTATTGGCTCAGGCAGAACGGATGCCGGCACACATGCACGTGGTCAAGTAGCGAATTTTAAAACGACTAGTTCACTAACAACAACCGAAATGTTATCCTTTTTAAATCGATATTTACCTGGCGATATTGTTGTTAAAGAAGTTACAGAAATGCCTGAACGTTTTCATGCACGGTATAACGCCACAGGCAAACAATACAGCTACTATGTTTGGAATAGCCCAATTCCTAATGCCTTTGAACGGTATCATAGTTTTCACTTTCCCAAAGCGTTGGATCAAGAAAAAATGGAACAAGCTTGCCAAAAATTAATAGGGACCCATGATTTTATTGGCTTTTCAGCATTGAAAAAAACCAAAAAATCGACTACTCGAACGATTGAAAAGATTACGATTGAAAGAGACGGCGAAATGTTACAGTTCACTTTTGTGGGCAATGGTTTCTTGCATAAAATGGTCCGCATCCTCGTTGGGACACTTTTAGAAATTGGTGCAGGCACCAAAGAATTAGCGATAATTGACGAATTATTCGCAACAAAAGTCCGAGAAGGCGCAGGTGAAACGGCTCCTGCACAAGGGTTGTTTTTAGATGAAGTGTATTATAAATAACAAAAAAATAAATTTTCTTTAACCACACCAATTAAAAAGTTGAACTTTATCTAAAAAGTGCTAACGTTAAGAAGAGATTAACAATAGAAAGAGGTCATTTTTTTGCTATCTTTACTTATTTCTGTCAAAAAATTATTTTCATCTTTTTTAGGTATCTTAAAAAAAGAAGACACTCGTGCCTTGTTCTTTTTACTGGCAACCACGTTGTTGAGTGGGACTATTTTTTATTCAACAGTGGAAAAATTGTCGCCATTAGATTCGTTATATTTAAGTTTCATGACGTTAACCACGATTGGTTATGGAGATGTGCATCCAGTTACTGACTTGGGAAAAATTTTCACCATGGTTTATGCTACAGTAGGCTTGGGGATTATGGCTATGTTTATTTCGGTCGTAGCAAAATCCTACTTGTATTCTAAACAAAGTCATCACCACCATCACCATAAAAACAAAGAACATTCAGAGGAAAAGTCTTCAGAAAAATAGACGAAATTGATGAGTTGACCAAGTGTTTCTCGAAAAATGAAAGTTTTTTGAGAAACACTCTTTTTTTATCTTAATAATTATGGTAGTATGTCCCAAACTGTATTTTATTTTAAAGGAGCGTGAAGTGAATGGTCAAAGCGATTCGGAAATTATCGTTAATTCAAAAAATCATGATAGGGATTGTGATTGGAACCACCTTGGGTTTCTTGGTGCCAGAATGGACCTTCATCAGCGTTCTTGGTGAATTGTTTGTGGGCGCCTTAAAAGCAATTGCGCCGATTTTAGTTTTTGTCTTAATTATTGCGTCGCTAGCCCAACAAAAGGCTGGGGCGAAAACATATGTTGGATCAATTTTAGTTGTTTATCTGTTAGCGACATTTTTGGCAGCTGTTGTTGCCGTGACAGCAAGCTATCTGTTTCCCGTTAAGATTGTCTTGGAGGCGGCGCAAGAAGCGCAAGCAGCCCCAACGCAACTTAGTGATGTTTTAAGTAATGTGTTAACAAGCGTTGTCCAAAATCCGATTCAAGCGATGATTGAAGGCAATTATTTATCTGTTTTATTTTGGTCCTCATTAATCGGCATTGGGCTACGTCAAAGTTCAGTCGCTACCAAGGATGTGATTGCCAATCTTTCGACAGGGATTACCACGGTCGTTCAAATGATTATCGGCATTGCGCCAATTGGAATTCTAGGTTTGGTGTTTCATTCGGTGGCAACCACAGGCATTGCAGGGTTAGCCAAGTATGGCCAGTTATTATTATTGTTAATTGGTACGATGGCCGTGGTTGCTTTAGTCGTTTATCCAGCGATTGTTTTTTGGAATATTCGGCAAAATCCGTATCCGTTAGTCTTTTTTGTATTAAAGGAAAGTGCGATTCCCGCATTCTTTACACGCAGTTCTGCGGCCAATATTCCCATTAATATGGAATTGGCGAAAGCAATGGATTTAAATGAAGAATCTTATGCGGTCTCTATTCCGCTGGGCGCAACGATTAATATGGGCGGCGCAGCCATTACGATTACCATTATGACATTGGCGGCAGTCCACACATTAGGAATGTCCGTGCCAATCTATTTAGCCTTATTGTTGAGCATCATCGCCGCTGTTTCTGCTTGTGGGGCTTCAGGAATTGCTGGTGGTTCCTTGTTGTTAATTCCGCTTGCATGTAGTTTGTTTGGCATTTCCAATGATATTGCCATGCAAGTCGTCGGCGTTGGCTTTATCGTCGGCGTAGTCCAAGATTCCATTGAAACAGCGTTGAACTCTTCTAGTGACTTGTTGTTTACCACCTCAGTTGAGTTAGCAGACCGACGTAAAAATGGTGAAAGTATTGATGTCAAAGCGTTAATTGGCAAAAGTCAATTGGTGGTCGAACAAGAAAATATTTAAAAGAAAGGAACAACCCGCTAAAATGCGGGTTGTTCCTTTCTTTAATAATCTCGGCCCCATTTTTTTCAGGGGCCACTGAAATTATCGACCATTTTGTGAAGAAAATCCTCTCTATAATAAAGGTATCAAGTAAATAGGAGGTACACGAAATGAAATGGTATCAACTTTCCTCAACAAAAGTAATCGAGCAGACTAAGACGAAGCAAACGGGTCTTTCTAGCAAAGAACGTCAGCAACGTTTACAAACGAATGGTCCAAATAAAATTGAAGAAAAACAACAACTGAAAACGTGGCAAAAGCTAGCCAAACATTTTACAGATTTACTAATGGTGGTCTTACTCGCTGCCGCAATTCTAAAATTTGCCACAGGCGAAGTGGTCGAAGGAAGTATCATTTTTCTAGTGGTGCTTGTCAATGGCTTTGTCGGTTATTGGCAAGAGCGTAAAGCAGAAGAATCATTAGACGGCCTGAAACAGATGATGGGCCAAGAGGCAGTCGTTCTAATTGATGGACAAAAAACAACCGTTTCTTCTGAAACGTTGGTTCTGGGAGATGTAGTCACGTTACAAGCTGGCGATGTAGTTCCAGCAGATTTGCGCTTATTTGATGTTCATAATCTGATGATTGAAGAATCAATTTTGACAGGCGAATCAGAAGCCGTGGAGAAAATTACCGGTTCCTTGAATGAAGAATTGCCAACAGGCGATCAAAAGAATTTGGCTTTTTCAGGAACTCTTGTCCAAGCGGGCTCAGCCTTGGGCGTTGTAGTAGAAACAGGAGATTCCACTGAAGTTGGAAAAATTAATCACGCGTTGCAGTCAGTAGATCAAAAAACAACGCCGCTCGTGCGGAAAATGCACCAATTAAACAAGCAAATTTTCCAAGGGATTATGGTTTTGATCGTGTTTCTGATTTTGTTTACCACTTTTCGTCATGGCATGGAATGGAACCTCTTATTTTCTGCGATGATTGCATTAATTGTAGCAATGATTCCAGAAGGCTTACCTGCTGTGTTAACGATGATTTTATCGATGGGTGTTCATGAGATGGCTAGAGAAAATGCGATTATTAAAGGCATGCCTTCCGTTGAAACATTAGGCTCAATGACAGTTATCTGTTCAGACAAAACAGGAACGCTAACTAAAAACGAAATGACGGTAATGGATGTAGTGACTGAAGAAATGACCATTGTCAAAGAGATTATGGCCAACTGTCAAGAATTGAAATTACAAGACCAACAAAAAATCGCCGACTTACAAGGGAATCCTACCGAGTTAGCTTTACTACAATATGTTGATCAGGATCAACTGTCTTTACGCCCTGTAGAAAAGAAAATTCCGTTTAGTTCAAGTTACAAATACATGGCCACTCGCCATCCGCAAGCAGAAGGTTCAATTATTTATGTCAAAGGTGCGCCAGAAGTATTGTTACAACTTTCTACGTTATCTGATAATCAAAAAGGTGCTTGGCAAGCACAAGCTGCGCAATTAGCGCAAAAAGGACAACGGGTATTAGGTTTCGCTTATAAGACAGTTACGTCACAACAGGAACTGACACATGAAGCATTGTCAGGATTGACGTTTGCTGGACTGGCAGGCATCATCGATCCGCCAAAAGAAAGTGCCATTCAAGCCGTCAAAGAATCTCAAGAAGCAGGTATTTCCGTCAAAATGATTACCGGAGACCATAAAGATACAGCACAAGCCATTGGCGAGCAAGTTGGTTTAAAGCATACGAAAAAAGTCCTTGAAGGATTAGAAATTGATGCTATGTCAGATGAAGAATTAGCTCAGCACGTTCAAAAAGTCGATGTATTTGCACGAACGACACCAGAACATAAATTACGAATTGTCACGGCTTTACAAAACAATGGCGAAATTGTCGGAATGACCGGCGATGGTGTGAACGATGCGCCAGCACTAAAGAAAGCTGATGTCGGAATTGCCATGGGAATTAAAGGAAGTGAAGTAACCAAACAAGCCGCAGATATGGTTTTGGCAGATGATAATTTCCATACGATTGCTAAAGCTGTGAAAGAAGGACGCCGCATTTTTGATAACTTGAAAAAGACGATTACTTTCTTCTTGCCAACTTCTTTGGCACAAGGCTTAATTGTTGTCTGGGCGCTTTTAATGAATCATCCTCTACCGTTGACACCTGTCCAGATATTATGGGTAAACATGGTAACTACGATTACTTTGTCTTATGCATTAGGTTTTGAAAAAGCGAGTGCTGATACCATGAAACGACCACCAAGAGATGTCAACGAAGGCATTTTAACAAAGTACAGTATTTTTAGAATCGTCTATGTGTCGGTACTCATTATGGTACCAGGTTACCTCATGGCGTTACAATTTGAGGGCCAAGCCTTACAGCAAACGTTCCTCTTACAAAGTATCGTCTTAGCGCAAGCAGCGTATATGATCAACTGTCGTAAGTTGGTTGATCCGTCGTTAAGCACAGGATTTTTCCAAAATAAAGTGTTGTTTGCTTCATTAGGAATCCTCTTTTTACTACAAGCACTAGTAGTTTACTGGCCAGTAGCGCAGCAATTAATTGGCACAACTTCTTTAAATGGCCTTCAATTAGCAATGATTTTCGTCCATGTTGTGAGTCTGTTTTTCCTTGTTGAAGGGGAAAAATATATAACCAAACGATTCATGACGAAAGAAAGCCAAAAAACTAGCGAATGTCCTCGCTAGTTCCTTTAAAAATAAGAATGAAGAGTGAGCTCTGCTAGTCGGCGGAGTTCATTTTTTGTTGGAATTAAAGAGAGATAAAAGACAGGAAGATCAAGATGATCCAAGGGGAAATTGGAAATAATTATGTCGGCTTCATTTAACGTCAACTGGCTTAGTTCCACATATTCAATAGCTTGTAATTTCACACGAGTACCTAAATAAGCAGCTAATTCTTGTTGTAAAAAAGCTTTCCAAGCAGGTTCCCCTTGAAAGAGGAAATAGGCAGTCATCGTTTGCGCCTGAATGGAATAACTGGCTTGTTTTTCTAACAAAGAAGCCAAACTAAGAAAATAAGTCGGTTCTTCAATCGTGGTGTAGCGAGATAAAATCTCCAAAAGTAAAGTTCTTGGTTGCTCTTTGATAACGCAAGGTCCTCTGCGGCTTGTTCGGTCATTAATTCTTGATATTCCAATTGAAATTGCTCAGAAAGTGTTGGGGACTCGGTATATTTAATGAATAACAATAACAGATTATCCAATAAATTTGTTTGGATTAAATCAGGCCGGGCTTCTTCAGTGGACAAATTAGTGACAAACTGTTGTAACGACTTTCGCAGCTGACTGTAATGAGTGTGGAGCGCAGAAGCCAACGTTTCGCCATAGACATTATCGTAATTCCAGCTTTCTAAGAAACAAAAGAAGGCAAAAAAACTTTCCTCTCCTTGCAAATAGATGCCTTCAGAAGCATAAAGTTTTGCCAAGGACGGTTGATAAAGTTGAAACAAGACATCTTTTGAATCAAAAGAAAATTGACTCACTCGGCAATTGGCTTTGTTGCGAATCGTGTTAATGAAAAACCAACAAGCACCAAAAATTTCTTCCGTTTCCACCGTCAACTCACTACTGTAAACTTGTTTCAAAAATTGGAAATAATGCTCCTCATGAATAGAATAATCGTCAAAAAAATAATTATTATGAGTAAAAGGCACCAACAAACGATGATAAAAAATCCGAATATTGCTTTCTGCCCCGATTAGCTGAATGGTCGTCGTGGTTAGTTGAATCGTTAAATGAAAATCACGTAAGGCCAGATTCATTTTTTTGATATGTCGCTTCAAAGTTTCATAAGAAACACCACTAGTGCTCAAAAAAGAAGTTGTCACCAACTCTTTCGTAAATAGTAGCTCTTTTAATAGCTGAATACTAATGGATTGAGGTAAAAATAATGACCAAAGCTCATTGGTTTGCGCATTCCCCTGATTGCGTAACCGAATACCACTGCTATCGGTTTCAATGGACCAGTCGGCGGGTAATTGACTGCGAATATACTGTAAATCCGAAAAAACGGTTCGCTCTGTCGTCTGGATTTGCGTGGCTAAACGCTTGGCTGTCAGCTGAGGAACATTTAACAACTGTTCCAACAAACGAATTTGCCGAAGCAAATCTTTTTCCGTTATCACACGTTTTAACATGGAGTACATGGCAAAACCTCCTTTTGCTTAAGAATACGGATAAAAAGGGGATTGGTCAATTAAAAAAAGAAGCGAATCGTCATTCGCTTCTTTTTATTCACTATACAAAAATATCAAATGTATGCAAAACGGCTGACAATAAAATGGTTACAACAGCCATTCCTGATACAAAGCCGACAGCACCAGGAACAAACGGAGGTAATCGTTTAGCAATATAGCTACCGACAGGGGCCGCACTGATTCCTGCTAAAACGGCGATGGTCAGGGAAAGCCAAAAGCCACCACCCATCATTAAAATCACACCAGGAACAATGCTGACCAGTGGCATAAACGTTGGATACCAACCTTCTTCAGCGAAATGTTTTCGATAAAGAAAAACACCAACAGCCGAAGCAATCATTTGTCCCATTAAAATGTCAGGAACCAAGCCAGAACCATTTGTAATATGATTAATATTGACAAACCAATCTGTTAAAACGCCTAGAATTACCAAACCTCCAACTAACTCATTTCCATAAAACCAAGCTTCGGAGAAGTCAGCAAAAGTGCGTCGTATTGACCATTGAAAGGTTTGCGTATTTTCAATTTTAGGTTGTTTTTGCCGCTTCTGAGCGATTGGTGCAACAGAAGGAACCATCCAAGGAAGTTGATGACAGATGGCTGAAACAATCCAGCCAACAAAAGCCATTGTGGTAACGTTGGAAACTGTCCCAGGTACATTTAAAAGGGGCATCAATTGCGCATTCAGCCAATTGGCAAACGGAAAGGTGAAAAGCGCACTCAACAGAGAAATCGTTCCTAATTTTTTCCAGCCAGGACCATAAACGAGCGTTAAAGCTGGCGGCGTGCCGACCACCACAATAAACGTTGGTAACCACAACACTTCTTTTGTAAAAAAGCGTGTAAAATCAAAAACATAAATAGTTAAAAAGAGGGAAAGTAGCTGAGAAGCAAGTACCCAAGGCCAAGCACCAGAACCACCAGCAATTGCAAATCCCTGCCATTTTGAATTTTTTCGATAAAGTTGCCAAGCAATCAGACCGCCGATTAGTAAGAAAAACGTTGTAAAAAGTCCACCGTAAAATTCCCCTTCCGTGAAGTTCATAACAAAATAGATAAATTTGTAAAATCCCTGCTGATTCACTTTGGTAACTACGTCATTGTAAGGAAAAAAGTTAGACACATGTCGAAAGCCATTCATGATCCAATACAGGAACATTCCCAAAAAAATTTTTACAACAAGAGCTAAAACGGCTTCGTAATTGATCGATTTATTTTTCATATGATCGCTCCAAAAAAAATGACATTTTACTAAGTTTTTGAAATTAGTTTATTTTAGCTACTAAAGCTTTTAGTGCCTCGTTAAAGACATTCGCTGGCGGATTAGTCAATCCAGCGCCAATCATACCAATCCCCGGTTCTTTATGAGCAATAGCAGTATTAATGACAGGCAGCATCCCTGTTTCTAAGATTTTTAAGACATCGATGCCTGAAGGAATCCCCATAAAATCTAAAACAGGAATCGTGACATTGGGATTTTCTTTCGTAGTAATTTCCAGCATTTCTTTTGAATAATTCAATGCTTCTGCCACTGTTCCGCCAACTAATGGGACAATTGCTGGTGCAGCTGCCATAGCAAATCCGCCAACACCATACGTTTCTGTAATAGCACTATCGCCCATATCCAAACCAGCATCTTCTTGTGTGTAACCAGCAAACATCGGACCAATCACCCGTTGGGCAGGCCCCGTAAACCAGTGATTTCCGCCAATCCCACTGACACGAATCCCAAATTCGACCCCATTGCGACACATGGTGGTGACAATTGTACTATTCTCCACATTATGCCCAGCATCTAACGCACATTTAGCGGCGCCCATCCAAGTCGGACCAGAAAAATAGTCAGAACTGCCAAGAAATTCAAATACTTCTTTTAATTGTTCACGAGAAAAATCAGTTTGAACCATGTAAGGTGTTAATGCTTGGACTAACAACGTACTTCCAGCTACATTGCGATTATGACACTCATCACCCATATGCAAGGCTTGCGAAAGCATTAAGCGTAAATCAATGCCTTCTGGACAAAAAGTCATGGCATCATGAAGTAATGGACCTAAAACATCGCGCATCCAAATCAGGCGATCCACGACGGATTGATCATTTGCACCAAATCGTAAAACTTTCGCCAATTGTTCACTTAAATTAGTAAAAGCCGTGTTGCCGTACGTTTCATTTTTGATAATATGAACGTACATATTCGGAGAAGTCACGCCAGCCATGGAACCAACGGCATCATGTTCATGACAAGGAGAAAACGTAATCGCGCCAGAACGAGCAACCCGATCGGCATCAGCTAGATCTTTTGCTAATCCTTCAAAAACAAGCGCTCCTTGAACGGCACCTTTCATCGGTCCGCACATATTTTCATAAGTAATGGGTGGCCCAGCATGTAAAATGGTCGTTTCAGTCATATCGGGCATGACATTAATTGCTTTATCAAATCCTACTAAAATAGGTTTTGATTGAATAATGCGGGTAACCGCTTCTTCGTTGGCTTGTTGGATTTTTTCATAAAGTGTTGGATTTTTTAATTGATCCAATAATTTCAATAGCTCTGGGTCACCATTGGCTGGCGGTGCCCAATTTACTTGATGTGAAGGAATCCCTTGTTTTTTCATATCTTCATGAATAAAGTCAATGCCTACATTGATCGTATCTAAAGGCTGTTTAAAAAGATCATTTCTGCTCATGTTCGTTCGCTCCTTTTACAAAAGTTTTGGTGGCTTCGCAAAGTTGATGACTGCTGTCGACAACGAGAACCTCTAAATCTTCTAAAATTTTCCGCTGTTCATGAATATCTTGTGGATCTTCTTCGGTCCCTAAAACATAGCCAATAATGGCTAACTCACGACCATCTGCTTTCGCTATTGCTTTGGCTTCCTTTAACGCCTCCGCTAACACGCCAACAGGATTTTCGTGAGAACCATAACCTAATTCAAAATCTAACGCTAAAACTGCCACTTCAGGATCTTTGGCTTCTTGAAGAATGCGAGTAATCCGAGAAGTCGGATCGATCATTGGATGTGGGCGTCCTTCTGTGAAACGATCATCACCGAAATCAATCAATGTATGTGCTTGGCTGTGGTCAGGATTTGCTAATTGCCGTTCAGGAATTTTATGAATATTACTATAAACATCATCAGAGACTTCTGTTAAAGCATATAAAAGTTCATCACAAAGAGTGCCACCACAGAACAACCCACGAACAAATTTTTGAGAAGGGGCTTGTTGCTGTTGGATGGCTGTTAACGTTGCGCCTGTCGGATTTTGATAGAGGCTGGTTTCCGCTTCCTGTGTTTGACTAAATTGAATCACCTTTTGAACTGCATCCAGAGAAGAAGTAGCAAAAGTGACGTTGTCTATTTTTCGTTCCGTTTGTTCACTGCCGATAAAATAAATAACAACTGGTTTAGTTGAAACAGCTAATTTTTTTAAAATTTTCTCTGTTACTTCTGGAGCAGGCGGTTTAGAAATAAGCAAAATTGCCTTAGTTTGTTCGTCAGCCATTAAAGCATCCAGCCCGTCAAGCATCATCAGCCCACCAATTTCAGCAGACAAATCACGGCCACCAGTACCAATTAATTGTGAAATCCCATAACCATATTTATGGATTTGAACACTAACTTCTTGGCTACCCGTACCAGAAGCGCCGACAATTCCAATATCTCCTGAACGTACCTCGTTAGCAAAACATAACCCAACACCATTAATAATCGCTGTTCCACAATCAGGACCCATCACAAACAGTTCTTTTTCGTGTGCTTTTTGTTTTAACGCTAATTCCTCGTTAACCGTCACGTTATCACTAAAGAGCATGACGTGTTTTTGCTGATCTAAAGCTTTATGCGCTTCTCGTGCAGCAAATTTTCCATTGACAGAAATTACAACTAAGTTGGCATCAGGCTCTTCATGAAGGGCTGAATCTAACGTCTTATAGGTTACTTCAGAAGAAGCGGTTTTCTTTTTCTTCGTAAATAACTCGTCGACTTGCTGTAAAATTTCTTCTGAGTTCGCTTGGTCATCAAGATCTAAAACAATTAATAAATCGCCCGTTGTAACATGATCCAAGGCGGGTGTATATAAACCAACATTCCGAATCACTTCAAGATTCATGTCGGTTCCCATCCCAATCATTGCGGTTTTAACTCCAGCCAGTTCATTGGCTCGTGTTGAAATGGTCATTAAAGTAACTGAATCAAAATAGGCGTTCTCTTTAATTACTGTTTGAATTGTCATGATTATTCTCCTCACAAAATAGTTTTAAACCAAAAATAATGCCGCAAAGTATGTCGCTTCCTGAAGTTGAGCCCACCTCCTCTAAAGCTGAAACCGCTTGAGCCATTTCGTTTGTATTTCCACTTTCAATTGATAAAAAAACACGCTGAACTAGCTGAGAAAACCGCTCGTTCACTGCTTCATGGATTTCCGCATAACTGACCGCATTCGTTCGTTCCTTGGCTAGCACAGCCAGCTGTTGGAAATTCGAGGGAAGCTGCTGTAATGCAGAAAAACTAGCAAGTAATCCTGTGATAAAATCATCGCCAGTGGGAGTTAAACCAATCCCCAATCCCAAAATCTTCGTTAAACAATCAAGAGCTATTTTAAAAGATTTTTGCTCCCAAGCTTGTTGAAAATGAACCATTTCTTTTTGAATCTGGGTCCGACTATAAGAATCAAAAAGAAAGGTTGACGACGAAGCAGGAAAAAGCGTTTGCCAAGGATTGAAACGAGTTTGCTGAATATACGTTAAAAAAATAGCTATCTTTATTTTACTGGGTGTTAAATAAAGTGGCGTTGGTTGCCAAATTTGGGCATCGGCTAGGGTTAATTGTCGTCGGCCTAACCGGATAAACAGGGGCTCAATTTGGACAGGTAAATCAGCGAAATGGCTAAGTTTTTTTTCATCGAGTATAATCGTGTTAGGTGCTATATGTTCGGGATGCGTTGAAATGGTCAAGAGAATTTCTTGGGTGTCTACATGACCATAATTAATAGCGTGCGTAAAACATTGCAAACTAGTCAATGTTTGATGAGGGAGTTTCGATAAAATCGTTTGGTCATAAACTAAAATTTTTGTCATTCCAACGACCTCCTTTTTAATAGCGCTTTCACAACTTCATAATAAAAGAATCCAGCACGCTAAACAATTGCTAAAAATGACATTGATTTACAAGTTTGAATGGACAATTTGTACATTGGGAGGATAAATGATGTTAAAAGTGAGTGATTTATTAACGTTAGAAGAATTACCTGGCATTACCTTAGTGGCAGGACATAAAAATCAGGACCAACCGATTTTAAAAGTCAATATTTTAGAAAATCCTGATATTTTAGATTGGCTAACAGCAGGTGAGCTGCTGTTAACGACAGGGTACATATTTAAAGATGATCGGAAATTACAGAAAAATTTTTTGAAAGAACTAGCCAAACACCATTGTGCTGCCTTAGGATTTAAAACCCAACGTTATTTTGAAGAAGTTCCACCAGACCTAATCAAACTAGCAAATGAAATGAATGTACCTATTTTAGCAATTCCTTACAATTACACCTTTTCGCAAATTGCTGACGTGTTGAAAAGTCGTGTCACGTTAGAACAATTTGACATGAATGCGCAAGAAACCGCATTGCATAATAAAATTTATCAAATCTTAGAAACGGGAAGTAGCAGTTTTCATTTGCTGCAGGATCTAGCAGAAACCATTCAAAATCCTGTCTTGTTATTGAATGACCACTTTGAAGGAGTTAATTTTTTTGACTTGCCTAAAAATCCAATTCGTATTTCTAGCATTTTAGAAGATAGACAAGAAACCTCAGAGTTCCAAAAACAATTACTGGAACAAAGTCATCCATTATTACGCTTTTATCAAGAACCGATTCATTTACAGTTGAAACTCCAGAACCAAGTGGTGCCAATTGAAATTTATCCAATTAAAAAGAAAAATGTTATTTTATATTATTTACTCGTCTGGAACACCTTGGCTCCATTACGACCAGTCGACGTGGCTCATTTTAAAATCACAGCTCATTACTTACTTTTACAATTGCAATTGGAATACTCACGGAAATTTGAAGAATACCAACAACGAAACGAATTATTTTTTAAGCTGATTGCGCATGAAAAGAGGGACCAAGCTGTCTTCCAACAATTTCAACAATATTATCGCTTGGCAATAGATAAGCCCTATGCGATTTTGCTAATTTCATTAACCTTAAATGAACGCCAAAGGCAAGAAAGAATGTCTATTTTAGGTAACCAGCTAAACCAAGTTATCTTAGGGGATAAACAAAAAATTGTTTGTATTGAAATTGATAGTTCCTTTATTTTATTAGTTGACGATCCACCTGAAAAAGAAGGCGATTATCTGAAAATGATGCAACGCCTAGCGCAAAGTAGCATAAATCAGTTAATGAAAGTACAAGAAGATGTGGAACTTTTCCTAACAATAGGACCTAAGATTCAAGGTCTGACCCAGATTCATGAATCGTATCAACAAGCGATTGACGTTTTAGCCTTTCAACGTCAATTCATTGCAGAAAAACCTGAAATGAGGATTGCTTCCTACGCGAATTTTCATTTTAGACAGACACTACAACGTTATTTTTTAGAAGAAGGACAAGCAACCCTCAGAAACAAATATCTTCAACCATTGCAGAAAAGTGATCAACAGCAACATACCGACTTTGTCCATACACTGAATGTCTATTTTCAATCAAAACGAAACTTGTCTCAAACAGCCAAAAAGCTCTTTATTCATCGTAATACTTTGTTACAACGATTGGAGAAAATTGAACAGCTAGTGCTGTTGGATTTTGATAAGGAAGTGGACTTGTTGGCACTGGAAGTGGCGTTGTTTGTGGGAACTTAAGAAGCAATATAAGTGGCGGTTTTTAATTTAATGGAATATATATAGCTAAAAGAAACGATTATACAAGAAGGATAATTTAATCAATAAAAAATGGAATCTTTTCATAACCTCAATTTTTTCAAAAAAATAAATCCTTCCCAAAATCTTCAAACACAAACCACTAACTATCTGCTACTATAAAAGAAACAACTATCATTTGGAGGAAGTATGCGTAACAGAAAAATGTGGACAATTATCGTCAGTGGGTTATTTTTAAGTAGTATCATCGCGGGAATTTCAGGAGCGTTTTTAATCATTGAAGGAGAGCTAACAACTCTGCTCTGGGAGGTGTTGCCAGCGCAAATGAAATGGCCAATCCTCTATTATTTTATCTTGTGTGTGCTAGGAGCGTTGGTATTGAGTTATCTGAAGAAACGCTTCGGACAAGTACCACAAACGGCGCATGAGGCTCTGACAGAATTGAAGGCGAAACAATCGGTCGATTATTCAGGAGTGTTTAGAAATTTATTGGCCGCCTTGGTAATTTTAATTTTCGGGGCTGGTGTCGGTCCTGAAGCCGCATTGTTGGGAGCAATTATTTCGTTGTCAGTCTGGCAATCTGATAAGTTAAGGTACCTTTATTTTCATTATGACGAGCAAGAACAGCAAGTATTTTGGACAAAAATTCAGCGCTTGCTACATCCGCAACAGTTTGTTCAGCGCTACGACACGAGGCTCGCTCCTGCGGATAAAAAGAAACTGAAACAAGTGATGAACGGGTTATTTATTGTGAACGGGTTGGTGGTGTTTACCTTTTTAATGAAATTGGTGGGACACCCATCGTTTATTACGAAGTTAGGAACTGGAAAAATTGAAATGGCTTCGTTATGGCTGATTTTACCCGCTTTATTAACTGCTTTTGTGATTGGTAACGCCTATCAATGGTTGCAAGCTGCTCTGGCTAAACTATGCCAACCTTTTGAAGAAAAGCAAAGCATACTGGTAAGCTTTGGTGCAGCTTGTATTTTTCTCTTTGTTGTTTTAATGCCAAGATTACTATTTTCAGGACAATCTTTTATGCATTTAGTTCCTAGTTTTGGTAGTCAACAAGCCTGGTATATCTTGGTGGTCGCTGCGATAATGAAACTAGTATTTTTACAAGTTTGTTTACAGACAGGTTGGATAGGTGGCGATATTTTTCCCGTCGTTTTTTCAGCTATTTTAATCGGGTTTGCGGTCGCACAATTTTTCCCAACAATTGACTCGCTTTTTGTTGTCGCAATTTTTGCTACGAGTTTAACAACCCAGATTTTAGGGACGATTCTTGTACCAGGCATTTTTGTGGGGCTCTTTTTCCCAATCACGCTTTGGCCAGTTGTAGTCCTTGTGTTATTTTTACAATGGCTATTGAAAAATAAAATCATTAAGAGTAACTAGAAAAACGTCAAATCGACTTAGGGGATTAAGCCGATTTGACGTTTTTCTAATTAGAACACTCAAACCATAGTTGATAGTAATCTTGATGTTTTTTTGAAAGCAGATAGCGGCCCAATAGTTGATGGACTTGATAGCCTTGTTCTTTTAAGTAAATTAGATTTTTCTGAATTTGTTGTGGCTGCAACTGATTGCTACTTTCTTCTATACGAATCAGTTGACTATAGTAGCTTTTAGAAGCATCGAATTCCCAGTGTAAGGCTAAAGGGAAAGCGGCGCTGTCTTTATTAGTCGTTGAAAAATGTTCAATAGTTTGTTCATCTGGTGATAAAACAAAGCCTAAAATACTTGGATCATTTAAGTAAAGCAAAAGATTTTCTGCTTTAGCAGGGTGGAAATAGTAAAGAGTTTTAAACGGCGGTATTTCTTCTTTCAAGACTTCCTCTTGTAGTTGGCTGACTTCTTCATATTTTTGTTGATAAGTGATTAAGTTTCTGTGGATTTGCTTTAACTGTGTAATGCGTTCTTCTAAATCTTGACGTGCATTTTCTAGTAATTTCTGGGTATCTGATAATGGGTTGGTATATAAGTTTTTAATTTCTTTAATGGAAAAATTTAAGTCGCGATAAAACTTGATTTCACAGATAGCAATCAGCTGTTCTGTTGTGTATTGTCGATAATCATTTGTATCGCCTCGAACAGAATGAATCAACCGTTCTTTTTCCCAATAGCGCAATGTGGACTTAGGAATTTTCAACAAGGAAGCAATCGTTTCTAGCGAGTAAAGATGGTCTTGGTTCATCAGCATTCACCTCAATTTTAGTATAACACAAAATTAGTTTATAAAACCGCTTTACCTTGAAGTAACTTTAAGGTGTATACTCAACGTAAATTAGAAAGAGGAGAGAATTGTATGTTTGATAAGTTTCAACGTTTTTTAGAAAAGTTTATTGGTCCAATCGCTGAAAGAATGCAAAAAAGTAAGGTCATTCAAGCACTAACTAATGGGATGATGGCTGTTTTACCCGTTTCTTTAGGGGTTGCTTTTATCGCAATTGTAGGGAATTTTCCTATTCCAATTTGGCAAGAATTTTTAACATCCATTGGGTTAGCTCCAATCATTCAAGAAGTCATTGCTATGACCAGTGGCTTGTACGCTGTTTACATTGTTTGTACCATTGCGTATGAAACTGCGAAGATTGAAAAACAAAATCCCATCACTAGTGTTATATTATCTTTGGCATTTTTCTTGATCTTGGTACCACAGTTTGCCGTTAAATTAGGTGGAGAAGAAACAATTGTCATTAAAACAGCATCAATTGGGACTGACGGGATTTTTGTAGCTATTCTAGTCGGGTTAGGTGTAACTATGTTATATAGTTATTTAATGAAAAAAGAATTTTTACGAATTAAATTACCTGATTCCGTTCCTACGATGGTGACAGATTCGTTAAGTCCAACCTTTGTAGCCATGATAATTTTTGTGGTAGCTTTATTAGTCAAAGCTATTTTCACATATACTGGTTCGGGGGATGCGATGAGCTTTTTAACCGAGCTAGTGAGTAAACCAATTGCATCATTAGGTCAATCACCAATGACGGTTATTGTAGTCTTTACACTAGCAAATCTATTATGGTTTTTTGGTATTCATCCAAGTCCAATTATTAATATTTTCTTTGCTGTGATGGCGCCAGTCTTTCTAGCTAATATTAATGCATTTATTGCTGGTCAAGCGTTGCCTTATCCAGAAATTATGTTTTTCTCTAGTATTATTATGGTTGGCGGAACTGGGAATACGATTGGTTTAGCCTTTTGTATGTTAAGAGCAAAATCAGAACGATACAAATCCCTTGGTAAATTAGGTGTTGTACCAAGTATTTTCAATATTAATGAGCCATTGATTTTCGGTGTTCCGATTATGCTGAACCCTATTTTCTTTATTCCGTTGGTAAGTTCAACAGCTGTCGGTGGTTTGGTGTTACATTTATTCTATAAAGTTGGTTTCTTAAATTACTATAATCCAACGGTTGAATTACCTTGGGTGACACCACCAGTTGTTGCAGAAACTTTCTATGGCGGCATTCGCTTTGGGTTGGCAATGATTGCTGTGGTAATTGCTCTGACGTTGTTATATTATCCATTTTTCCGTATGGCTGATGAACGAGCAGTGAAAGAAGAGCAGACCTTAGCGACAGGAGAACAAGAAAATGAGTAGCAGCGAAAAAAAACAATTGAGCAGTATGCCAAATGATTTTTTGTGGGGTGGTGCAATTTCTGCTACTCAAGTAGAAGGTGCCTATAACCGTGACGGAAAAGGCTTGAGTAATTTAGATTTAGCTTTGCGTTGTAAAAAAGGGGAGAAACGTCAAATAACTCAACAAGTGGATGTAAATCAATACTATCCTTCTCATCGAGCGATTGGCTTTTATGAAAGTTATCAAAAAGATATCCAACTGTTCGCTGATATGGGATTTAAAAGTCTTCGATTTTCAATCCAATGGTCACGCATTTTTCCAACTGGAGAAGAGGAACGGCCTAATGAAGCAGGTTTATTATTTTATGAAAAAATTTTGGACGAGCTAGAGCGTCATCGAATCGAACCAATTATAACGATTTCACATTTTGATTTACCAGAAAATTTAGTGACAAAATATGGTTCGTGGAAAAATCGCCAAGTCATTACGTTCTATTTACGCTTTTGTGAAGCGCTATTTCAACGATTCAGTGATCGTGTCCGCTATTGGATTCCGTTTAATGAGATTAATGTTATTACGTATATGCCTTATTTTTCTACTGGGATTCATACGGAAAATTCTCAAGAAATTTTCCAAATGGCGCATCATCAGTTAGTAGCAAGTGCAAAAGCGGTTCAATTAGGTCGGAAATATTCAAGTAACTATCGTTTTGCAACAATGCTTATGTATGGCCCGACTTATCCGCACAATTGTCACCCTGAATCTGTTTTTCAAGCAATGATGGATGATGAGGAAACCTATTATTTTGGTGATATTCAGATTCGAGGATATTATTCTCCGTGGGCTAAAAAAATGTTGGAGCAACTGGGTGTCCAACTAGTTATTACAGAAGAAGATGAACAAGACTTACGAGAAGGTGTGGTGGACTTTGTTAGTATAAGTTATTATATGAGTTGGACTACTGCACCAGAAACAGCAGCAGGAAATATGGCAACAGGAGGGAAAAATCCATTTTTAGAGCAATCTGAATGGGGCTGGCAAGTGGATCCACTGGGACTGCGGATTAGTTTAAATCGTTTGTATCAACGATATGAGAAAGAAATTATGATTGTTGAAAATGGCTTAGGAGCAGTTGATCATTGTTCAGAAAATGGTGAAATTTATGATGATTATCGCATTGATTATTTACAACAACATTTGCTGGCAGTGAAACAAGCGATTGTCTTAGATGGTGTGCCAGTAATTGGTTTTACCGTCTGGAGTGCCATCGACTCAATTAGTGCTTCAACTGGAGAAATTGGTAAAAGGTATGGTTTGATTTATGTAGATTTAGATGATGAAGGTCAGGGGACGCTGGCTCGAAAAAAGAAAGCCTCTTTTTATTGGTATCAAAAGATCATTGAGTCCAATGGTGCAGAGTTGTAAGCTCTATTTTCCGGAGTGGTATGATAAAATAACTGAACGACTAAACGCATGAACGAAACAACGTCTCTGACCAATTACCTGGTCAGAGACGTTGTTTGTGTTTTTATTGATTTAAATCTGTTAGTAGTAGCTCGTTAGAAACAGCAAAAGTAGTAACTTCTGTTAAAGCTGGATCCAAAGTGTATTTTGTAAATGAGGTAGTACTTTCTGGTTGGACATACATGGTTAGATTAGTCACATCATATCCTGACCAATAATGTGTGAAATCAGACAGAGAATTACTTTGACCTAAATGGCCAATCCCCCGAGGAATCATCACTGTTTGGAAGGCGCGATAGAGTTGCATAATCCCTTCAGAGCTATCAAATTCTTGGAGATTGTCAGAATAGTATAACGCACGAATGAAGCGTGACGGCGAAGTGAAGTCTCCTGGGATTCCTAGTAGTCCGTAAGAAGTCCCGCCTTCAATTGGGTCAAGTGTTGCGCCTGATTTTAAAGTGTAAGGTTCTTTAATAGCGTAGTTGCGCATTCCGATATAGTTTCGTGCATTGGTTAAATGATAATTGTATTCTGGGCTGTTTGTGACTACGCCAATCGAATCATAAATGACGAACGCTCCGTTATCTGTTGGTTGCAAAACGATACTATTATTATTTTTATCATTAATGGTCCAGTGTAAGGTGAAATGAACTTCCCCCAATGAATCAAGTTGGAATTTTTGATCTAACAGGCCGATTTTTTCAAAAGCTACTTTTACTTCGTCAACGCTTTCAAAATTACTCAAAATATAAGCAAGTACTTCTTCTGCAATATGAGGTGTTAAACCACGATCTGCTAAACTTTCAGCAGGTGCTGTTGAAGATTCCATTAAATATTGAATATCACCAGATAAGCCGGCTTCATTGATACCATCTGTGATAGCAAGGCTGACGGTTTTACCATCGTTCGCTGGTTGATCTGTGCCTGACATTGCTAGTCCCATAAAGGAATATTTTGCCGTCCAAGGATTTAGTTGGCTATTTAGAACTGTACCTTTTGGAAATTGAGCAATTAGAGTAGGGATTTTTGGTGCAATTGGATCTTCGTTGCCAAAAAAGTCAAACGTAAAATCCATCGTACGTCCATAAAAAATATCATTTGTTTTGGAAATAATCTTGATGCCTGTACACATAATAGTTTCCCCCAATTAATGTAAGTTTGTGAAGCCTGTTTACTAGTTAAGCATATCATACTCTAGGAAACAGCGGTGGCTAAATTCCTAAAATATTAGACAATTTTGTCTAAATGAGGTGAAAAAAATTTTTTAGCGATTTCCTTCACAAAACACCTTATTATCTTTCCGAAAATATGATATCTTTAGAATGGAAATTTCATGAAAAGAGGATGCGAATGTTTAAAAAGTACACACAAATGATAAGGGATGAATTTAAAGGGTATAATCAAAAAAAATTGAAAAAAGATTTCTTGGCAGGTTTGACTGTTGCAGCCGTCGCGTTGCCATTAGCGTTAGCGTTTGGGGTCTCTAGCGGTGCTACTGCAGCAGCTGGCATGATCACGGCGATTATCGCTGGAATTGTGATTGGGAGCCTTTCGGGTGGGTTTTATCAAATTTCAGGACCAACAGGTGCGATGGCAGCTATTTTAATGTCAATTGCGGCAGTGCATGGCATGCAAGGGATTTTGTTGGCCACCTTTTTGGCGGGAATTTTCTTGCTTTTGGCAGGGATTTTGCGTTTAGGGAGCTTGACTTCTTTTATTCCGTCACCGGTCATTACCGGGTTTACTTCAGGAATTGCTATTATTATTGCGTTGGGGCAGCTTGATAATTTCTTTGGGGTTCGTTCAGAAGGCCACAATTTAATTGAGAAAATCAGCAGTTATCGTTCATTGGGCTTTGATTTAAGTATACCAACGACGGTGATGTCGATTTTAGTGGTGCTTGGATTAGTATTCTTTCCGAAAAAGTGGAATGCGATGATACCAGCTTCATTGGTGATGATTATTTTAGCTACGTTAGCAACAGTGGTTTTTCAACTGCCAGTGGCCACTGTAGGGAAAATTCCGACAAGTATTTTTAGTGATACACGTTTAGAACTTGGTTCGCTTCAATTAAGTGCGTTTCAGGATATTTTGGTGCCTTCAATTAGCATTGCTATGTTAGGTATGATTGAAAGTTTGCTTTGTGGCGCTTCGGCTGGTCGCATGACAGGGAAACCATTAGACAGTAATCAGGAACTAGTGGCACAAGGAATTGGTAACTTAATTTTGCCATTTTTCGGTGGCGTTCCTGCGACAGCAGCGATTGCCCGCACAAGCGTAGTGATTAAATCTGGTGCACAAACACGTTTAGCGGGTATTTTTCATGCAGTCTTTTTATTGTTATCGATGTTGCTTTTATCGCCAGTCATGTCTAAAATTCCCATGCCTGCGTTAGCTGGTGTTTTAGTGGTGACAGCGTGGCGAATGAATGAATGGTCGGTGATTAAAGAATTCTTCCAGAAACGTTTCCACACAGCCTTATGTTTATTCTTTTTAACGATGGTAGCGACCGTTATTTTTGACTTGAGTTTAGCGATTGTTTTAGGGGTCTTAGCTGGTTGCCTGTTTTTCATTGCAAAAAGTGCCGTGATTACGATTAATGTCGAGGAAGTTGATTGGTCAAGAATGGGGCTAGTACCGACCGATTGTACGGAAAATTGGGTGGTGGTTTATTTGAGTGGCCCGTTATTTTTCATGTCTTCTGAACGATTGAAACAAACGTTACTGCAATTGGAAACAAAAAGTGGTGTAGTATTTTCAATGCGAGGAGTTCCTAGCATTGATAGTACGGCGTTAGATATTTTAGAAGAATTTTGTCTTGCAGCAGAAGGTCGTGGACAACAAGTTCAATTTGCCGCTCTGCAACCAGAAGTTGAAAAAATGATTCGAACCATTCAAGGAAATCAAGAGAAAGAATACCATTTCTCAGTCGCAGAATTTTTACAAACGGTGCATGTTGCAGAACAATAATTCATTTTCAAATGAAATGTTCTATTTTCTATTGCGTGCTTAATGGGTGAAGAAATAAGAAAAATAAGTGGGGACTAAAACGAGTTTCTAGAGGAGTTCCTAAAAAATAATAAAGAGAAAACTTCTCAGTATGAAGTTTTCTCTTTATTATTTTTTTAGGTTATTTATTGAATTACTTCTAGCATAACGTCTTTTTGATCATCCGTAACATTGCCTGCGTAGTTAGGAGTGATTAAAGATATCGAACCATTTTTATTGTTGAATAAGTATAAAGTACCCGATCTATTTTGTTCATCGTTTGAAGAAATATTAGTTCCTAAAATTAACTCTGTATTTACTTTAACGGTGCGAATACTGTTATCGCCCGCCGAGAATATTCTAATCTCTTTTGTAGGAATTGTATTTATAGATAGCTCATATTTATTAATGGCTTCTTTCACTTGACCATTTTCAGCCCCAAACAATTTAGTTCGGAAGGTAGCAGTTGGTGTTGAATTTAAGTTTTCTAACGTAATTGAAGTTGGCACATTCATTCCTTTAAAATTAAATACTAGTGGATTGTTTAAACTACTAAGATCGACAGCATAAGGTGTTGCTTCTAAAGAATTTGCTTCTTCGACATTTGTGGATACTTCATTTTTAGACTTTGCCGAAGCTTGAGTGGTGCTGGCACTTTCTGAAGTTTCTTTTAGTTTATTATTAGAGCTTGTTTCTGTGCTAGAACTGTAATGATTAGTACTGCTTTTTATTGATGTTGTATGATTGGTAGAATTTTCTTGTTTTTTAGGTTCATTCGCTTTTTGAGAACTACAACCTGTTAAAAAAATAACTAAAATAACACAAAATAATTTTTTCATACTATTCCTCCTATAGACGCTATAACTAATTTTATCTTACTTGTTAATATAACAAAAGAAATAATTATTTTATTTTCACGAATGCTCAAATTGTTTAAATCTATAGTTTTTATACTTATTTTTGTTGCATTTGCAACAAAAATAAGTTAAAGTAATGACAATCATAAAATATTAGCGAAAGGAAGTGTCCTAGTGACAGATATTTTAAGAGAAATTGGCATGATTGCGCGGGCCTTAGATTCAATCAGTAATATCGAATTTAAGGAATTATCTTTAACACGAGGACAATATCTTTATTTGGTCAGGGTATGTGAAAATCCTGGAATTATCCAAGAAAAGATCGCCGAACTGATTAAAGTTGATCGAACCACAGCGGCGCGGGCGATTAAGCGTTTGGAAGAACAAGGCTTTATTTATCGTCAAGAAGATGCAAGCAACAAAAAAATTAAGCGGATTTATGCCACAGAAAAAGGGAAAAACGTTTATCCAATCATTGTGCGCGAAAATCAACACTCGAATCAAGTGGCTTTGCAAGGCTTGTCAGAAGTGGAAATTTCACAATTGGCAGAGTACTTAGTCCGGATGCGTAAAAATGTCAGCGAAGATTGGGAATTTGTCAAAAAAGGGAACACTCGAAATTATTAAGGAAAGGACGACTGATTGATGGGAGAAATAAAACAATTAACAATAGAAGATGCACCAGCGTTACAAGAAATCAGCATTGAAACTTATACAGATACTTTCGGACCATATAATACCCCAGAAAATATGCAAGCCTATTTAGTAGAAGCTTACAATTTAGAAAAATTACAAAAGGAATTGGCTAATCCCCACTCTGACTTTTATTTTATCTTTGTCGATAATCAATTAGCTGGCTACATGAAATTAAATCGTGAGACGGCACAAACGGAACCGATGGGGCCAGAAAAGCTCGAGGTTGAGCGATTGTATATTTTGCCTGCGTTTAAAGGAAAGAAGCTGGGGACACAATTGTTAGAACTGGCGGAAGAAAAAGCTCGTGAATTTGGTAAAAACGCACTGTGGCTAGGTGTCTGGGAACACAATGATGCGGCGCGGGCATTTTATAAAACGATTGGCTACCGCTATTACAGTCAACATTCGTTTTTTATGGGAGACGATGAACAGACGGATTTTATTTTGTTAAAGGAATTGTAGCAAGAAAATTTAGAAACAAAGATTTCTGATAAAATCAGAAATCTTTGTTTATTTTTTTGACTAAAATTAAGCATTTTTTTATTTTCAAAATGTTATTTTTAAAAACGTAAAAATTGAAAAAGAAGATTTTGAATCTGTGAAAAGTTGTCGATCTTGTGAGAAAACTCTTTTGTCAGTGTCTTTTTTCAGGATGGGTCTCTTCCTGAAAATCCACTTCAGTTTATCTGTTTTGTGTGTGTTTGATTAAAAAATGTTGTGTTGGGTTTCATTTAACTGTATAATTTATTTATGTCATTTTTAATAATAAGCGTATTTTAGCATTTGAAAAGAGAAGTTGTACATAATATGTGAATAAAAAGATTTGTTTCTTATTTTCTAGAGTGAGAAGACGATATAAAAAAGGTTGCTATTTTTTCGTTCAAAGTGAACAAAGAATCGTTTGTTATTTAGTTGGGGTAACTAATGATTCTTGTTATAAAAAGCGCTTACAATTCGTGTGATGAGAGTAGTACGCATGTTTGTGCAAAAGTGACAAAAAAGAGAAGGTAGGGTGTTTTAATAGAAAAAAATTTTAATAAAAAGGAGAGTTTGTCGTGGAGAAAAATGTGTCTCAAGTAACAGCTCAAGAAGAAACAGCGCTGAAAGCACGTGGCTACAATGAGGATTTGTTGCCAAGTAGCCCGAAACAACGGACAATGGGCGCGCGCAATTTTTTTACATTATGGATGGGTTCGATTCATAATATCCCGAATTATGCAGCAGTGGGCGGCTTTATTTTCTTAGGTTTATCGCCGCTGCAAGTTATGCTGGCAGTTGTGCTAAGCTCATTCATTGTAGCAGCCTTCATGAATTTGAATGGCGTGGCTGGCTCTAAATATGGCATTCCTTTTGCGATGCACTTACAGTCTACTTACGGCAGTCTCGGGGCAAAACTGCCAGGGTTCTTAAGAGGTTGTGTGGCCGCAATTGCTTGGTTTGGTCTGCAAACATTTACAGGATCGCTGGCTTTATTAATTATTCTCGGGAAATTTTGGCCGAACTTTTTAGAAATTGGTGGATCATTCCAGTTTTTTGGTCTCAGGCTACCTGAATTAATGGCGTTTACTCTTTTCTGGCTCTTAAATGTGGCAATAGGTTTCGGTGGTAGCAAAATTTTGAACCGGTTTACCGCCATTTTAAGTCCGTTGATTTATGTCGTTATTATTGGATTAACGATTTGGGCCATTCGAGCTGGGGGCGGTTTAACACCGATTTTGTCTTATCAAGTTTCTGGTGCGATTCGTTCAGTCAATCCACTGGTGGCGTATCTGATTATTTTTAACTCGGTTGTGGCCGTTTGGTCAGCGCCTGGTGCGAGTGTAGCGGATTTTACTAAGAATGCGCGCTCGACACGTGCTCAGGTTGTGGGGCAAACAGCAGGTTTAGTTGTTGGTTATGGGATTTTCGCTTTTTCCAGTGTGGTTATTCTGTTAGGTGGTTCGCTGTATTTTGGGATTCAAGAATGGAATATTTTAAACATTATTGATCGTTTAGATAATGTGGCAGTGGTGGTCTTAGCCATGTCGGTTTTCTTATTAACGACTATTTCAACGAATGCAACGGGGAACATCATTCCGGCAGGTTATCAATTGGCGGCGCTATTTCCTAAAAAAATGACGTATAAAAAAGGCGTCATGATTGCCAGTGTTATCAGCTTTCTCATTATGCCTTGGAAACTGATGGAAAACGCCGATAGTATTTTTATTTTTCTGAACGCAATTGGGGCTGTTTTAGGACCAGTCGCTGGCGTGATGATTGCGAATTATTATTTTGTTCAAAAGCAACAAATAGATTTAAATGCTTTATATGTAGATAAACGCAAAAAAGAGGAAGCCAATCCTTTTTACGGATTAAACAAGCCGGCGTATGTCGCTACTATTCTGGCGTTGGTTCTTTCCTTAAGTGGTCAATTTATTCCACAGGTTAAAATCATTGCTGATATTTCGTGGTTTGTGGGCTTTGCCACAGGTTTTGTGCTGTACTTAGTGTTAAAAAAATGGACTTGGGATTCAAAAAAAGTGAAAGAAACAGCTTATCAGGAGGGAAAATAAATGCAAGCAGAGTTAGTGATTAAAAACGGGTTAGTTATTTTAGAAACTGGAGAAGTCATTACGGATGTCGCCGTTCAAGGAGGAAAAATCGTAGCGATTGGGCAAGACTTGTCAGGAGAACGTGTGATTGATGCGACGGGTTTAGTCGTTAGTCCTGGGATGGTGGATGCTCATGTTCATATTACCGATCCTGGTGGTGGTTACCGCGATGAATGGGAAGGGTATGTCACGGGAACGGCCGCTTGTGCCAAAGGGGGCGTGACGACCTTTATGGAAATGCCTTTAAATCAGATTCCAGCAACTGTGGATAAGACCTCTCTTGAGATCAAATACAAGGCAGGAGAAAATAAACTAAAAGTAGATGTAGGGTCATTTGGCGGCGTGGTCCCGACCAATTTGGCTGGTGGGATTCAGGAACTTGATGAAGGAGGCGTTTCCGGCTATAAATGCTTTTTAGGAACGTGCGGCGATCGTTCAATTGAAGGAGATTTTCAAAATGTCGACGATTATTCACTATATGAAGGAATGAAACAAGTTGCTAAGACTGGCAAAGTGCTAGCAATCCATGCAGAAAATGCGCCAATTACGGATAAATTAGGCGCGTTAGCTTATCAAAATGGCGAAACGACTTTAGCGGCATATGTAGCTACACGTCCTGTGTTTACCGAAGTTGAAGCGATTCAAAAAGCCATTTTATTTGCCAAAGAAACAGGTTGTCGGATTCATATTTGCCATGTGGCTTGTCAAGAAGGCGTGGAAGAAGTTTTGAAAGCCCAAGCAGAAGGGGTAGATGTGACTTGTGAAACATGTACGCATTATTTATATTTTACCACGGATGAACTTGATGCCATTGGTCCAGTTGTCAAATGTTCGCCGCCGATTCGTGACGCGGACCAACAAGCCGCCTTATGGAACCACGTGCAAACAGGCGGCATCGCGTTTGTAACCTCTGACCATTCTCCTTGTACGCCAGACTTAAAAGATACAACCAATGCTTTTGAAGCTTGGGGCGGCATTTCTGGTGTTCAAAATAACGTCGATGTGTTATTCGATGAAGCCGTCCAAAAACGTGGTTTATCCTTGAAACAATTCGCGGATATGATTGCAGCAAACCCAGCTGACCGTTATCACTTAGCGCAAAAAGGCCGCATCAGCATTGGTAAGGATGCCGATTTTGTACTAATTAAACCTAATGCGCCGTATATCTTAAAAGCAGAAGATTTAGAATACCGAAATAAAATTAGTCCTTACATTGGTCGTGAAATTGGGGCCCAAGTGATTCAAACAATTTTAAGAGGCGAAACAATTTACGCACAAGAAACTGGAGTAACTGAGGCATTTAACGGCGTATTTATCAAAAATTAAACACCTATTTTAGAAATGGAAAGGGACAGAAGCGTGATTGAATTAGCGCCTCTGTCCACGAGTTAGAGGATGTTCGTTGGCTGTTTTGCACAAAAAAAGGCTTAATTTTGTTTGATAAGTACAATGAAGATAGCTAGGGAAACGTTTACAATCAGAGTGTAATCAGTCAGGAGGTTTTGTGATGGACTTGGAAAAAGTTTTAAAACAAAGAATCGAAGAGTTGTCAGCAATTGGGAGTGATCCTGCAGGAGGGATGACACGCTTACTTTATACAGATTCGTGGTTGGCAGCACAAAAGTATGTGCAAAGCCAAACTGAGGCGTTTGGACTGGAAACGCAATTTGACGAAGTCGGGAATCTGTTTTGTCGAGTGGCAGGAACGGAATTTCCTCAGGAAACGATTTTAACTGGGTCACATATCGACACAGTAGTTAATGGTGGGACCTTAGATGGTCAATATGGTGTCATTGCTTCCATGACGGCTGTTCAATATTTATTAGACAAATATGGGAAACCACGGCGTTCTTTAGAAGTGCTTTCCATGGCTGAAGAAGAAGGGAGTCGTTTTCCAACGGTTTTCTGGGGAAGTAAAAATGTCGTTGGTGAAGCCAAACGTGAAGAAGTAGTCGACATCTCTGACAACGAAGGTAAAAAGTTTGTTGATGAGATGCATCGCCAAGGCTTTGATTTTCGGCAGGAGCAAACTAGACGTGAGGACATTGAAGCATTTGTCGAAATTCATATTGAACAAGGCAATATTTTAGAGAACGAAAAGCTCCAAGTCGGTGTTGTTCATAGTATTGTGGGGCAACGTCGCTACACGGTTAACTTAAAAGGGCAAGCCAATCATGCAGGCACTACGCCAATGAGTTACCGTCATGATGCGGTGTACGGTTTTGCTAAAATTTGTGCAGAAGCCATTGATCGTGCGAATGAAATTGGTGATCCGTTAGTTTTAACATTCGGCAAAGTCATTCCGAAACCCAATACAGTCAACGTGGTGCCTGGAGAAGTGGAATTTACAATTGACTGCCGTCATACCGACGCTGCTTTTTTACGACATTTTACAGGTGAATTAGAAGAACGGATGAAGACAATTGCTCAAGAATTAGGCTTAACGATTGCGATTGACCGCTGGATGGATGAAGCCCCTGTACCGATGAATCAAGCAATTGTAGAAGTTATTGAACAAAAAGCCAAAGAAGGCAAGTATCAGTATCGTATGATGCATAGTGGTGCTGGGCATGATTCGCAAATTATTGCGCCCCATTACCCGACAGCGATGATATTTGTGCCAAGTATTGGTGGGATTAGTCATAATCCAGCAGAAGCAACGGCATTTCCAGATTTGGTTGAAGGCGTCAAGCTTTTAGCAGATACCTTATATGAATTAGCGTATAAATAAGATAGAAAAGGAAGAATTGTGATGGGTTATAAAAATAATCGAGTTGGTTACCAAAAAGAATTGTTAACATCAAGAGCTGTGATAAAAAAAGACAATTACGCCATTATTCCCCATGATGGTTTGGTGCAAAATGCAGTACCTGGTTTTGAAAATGTCGATATTTCCATTTTGGGATCACCTAAATTAGGTGCGACATTTGTGGATTACATTGCTACGTTTCATAAAAATGGTCAACAAACAACTGGTTTTGGTGGCGACGGGATTCAAACGTTGGTTTATGTCATTGACGGTCGTTTGCGCGTTTCAGATGGTCAAGAAACCCATGAGCTTGAAGCCGGGGGCTACGCCTACTTTACGCCTGAAATGAAAATGTATTTAGCGAACGCACAGGAAGCGGACACAGAAGTTTTCTTATATAAAAAACGCTATCAGCCGTTGGCGGGCCATCAACCTTATAAAGTGGTTGGGTCAATTCATGACCAACAACCCGAAGAATATGAAGGAATGACAGACGTTTTACTTTGGAGTTTATTGCCGAAAGAGTTTGACTTTGATATGAATATGCATATCTTATCTTTTGAACCAGGCGCTAGTCATGCCTATATTGAAACGCATGTCCAAGAGCATGGTGCGTATTTAATTAGTGGCCAAGGGATGTACAATTTGGACAATGAATGGTATCCAGTGGAAAAAGGGGACTATATTTTCATGAGTGCCTATGTGCCACAAGCAGCCTATGCGGTTGGCCGTAAAGAACCGCTAATGTACGTTTATTCCAAAGATGCCAATCGTGAACCAGAATTATAACGAAAAGCCGAATGTAAAGTAATGACCTCGGAACAATAGGATTTGAACACGCAGTGGTGAACGGTAGAGTCCTTTTTCTTGGTAGACGTTACTTTTATTCGGCTATTTTCCTGTTAATTATTTTTCTGAAAGCTCTAGCGCTACCCGTAAGAGTAAACTCGTCTCAGGCTCTTGAATAGAGGTGTCTAATAATTTTTCACATTGATTCATGCGATATTTAATGGTGTTTCTGTGAAGGTAAAGAGCGTTGGCCGTTTTAGTAATTTCGCAATTGAAATCTAAAAAAACTTTCAAGGTTTTTCGTAATTCTTGTAACGTCGGTTCCGTCGGATAGGCCAACTCTTTCAATTGTTGCTGGCAAAAGTATTCAACATCTTCAGTGCCAATCTTTTCAAAAAGTCCAGCTAGGCCTTTGGGATGGAACAATTGCACAGTCGCTGGTTTTTGAGCGTGTAAAGAAGCCTCTAATGTCGAGGAAGCTTCAATATAAGAATTAGGCAAATCTTCTAGGTTTTCATAAGCATTGCCTAAAGCAAAGCGAATGGTAATAGGCAAAGCCTGTTGCAAACGTTCAGCGAGGTTTTGCAAAATCATCAAATGGTCATTTTTCTTAGATTGAAAAATTAAGATACTTTTATTTTGATTTTTTAATTTAAACAAGGCGACATCTGGCAGGATTTCCGGCAATTGTTCTTTGAGCCATTGGAAAATTAGTTGCCCTTCCGCTTGTTGATAACGAATATGGGTTTCATTTTCTGGTTTAGTCACGCCGTAGACAATCGCTAATTGATAATAATCACTGTTTATTAAACGATAATTTTTCCAAAGTTCCAACCAATTTTGATGTTTACTCAGCGCTTCTTGATGTGTATCAAGCAAGCGGTCCAAAAAGTCTGTTTTGAGATGCTCAAAAGATTCAGCAATTTTCTGGTTTTTAAATAACATAAAAGTCAAAACTAAAATGGCCTGATCAATGGCAAATTCAGAAATAGGATAAGGAATCTGTTCAGGAGATAAAACCAATAAATAATAGGGAAAATAATCGTTCACACGAATTGGAAAGCCAGCTACTTGAATGTTTTCTTGTCGCTCATCCTGTAAACGAAAGATTTTCTTTTCTTGTGCCAATTGTTGAAAGTGGTCTTTTGATAATTGTTCGATGAAAAACTCCGCCGATTTTTGATTGCCATAAAAATAATTCGAGTGGGCAATCACCTGTTGCCAAGGACTTAATAAAATAATTGGCGCATTTAAAATTTTCGCAAATTCAGCGATGAAACGCGTAGCATCAACATCTTGCATTAATAATGTTGAAAAACGCTTTTGGATGTCAAATGCTACAGACATCTGTTCGGTTTTGCTATCACGAAGATAGCCTACAATTTCATGCAACAACCCGCCTAGTGGCTGTGTGCTAGGAATTTTAATCAGGGGCAAATCAACGGCACTGGCATAGGCAACAATTTCTGGTGAAATTTCGTCAAGGAACCGCCCAACTTTGATTCCTAAAGCCGTACATTCTGCTTGTTTTAACGAGTCAATAAAAGGTTTCAATTTTTCTTGATCATCTTTATAAATCATTGCCGTTGTTAAAATCATGACATTTTTAGGGATAAAATCAGCCACATCAGGTGTTTCCGTGATTTCTACACTTTCCAAGGGCTGTGTTAAGTTTGAGTGAGACGATAATAATTGTAAGTCAGAAAATCTTGGTAAAGCCAAGACCTCAGCTAATATTTTCATCACAACAACCTCCTTTTTTTATAGTATAGCGAAGAATAAAAAGGAGTACAAAAGATAGTTATTGAATATGTCTAAAAAACAAAGTCAAAATAGTGCAAATTGAACAATGAATTTCTGGGTTTTTCCAAAGATAATAAAAGAGAAGAATTAAAAATGAAGTGAGGGATTACTATGTATCAACAACCAAATTTTGTACGGCGAACAATCATGACGCCGGGACCAGTCGAAGCCCATCCATCGGTACTTCGTCAAATGGGTCAACCAATTTTAGGGCAATTTGATCCAGAATTTCTACAGATTATGGACGAAGTTCGGGAAATGATTAAAGTACCTTTTGCCACAAAGAATCAACAAGCCTTTGCCATTGATGGCACGTCACGTTCAGGCTTAGAAGCGGGGTTATTTGCATTGATTGAGCCAGGTGACAAAGTGCTTGTGCCTGCGTACGGCCGGTTTGCTTATTTATTAGGTGAAATTTGCGAACGCGCCCGGGCCGAAGTCATTTATTTAGAAAAGGACTGGCTCGCACCGTTTGAACAAACAACGGTGATTGAAGCGATTAAAGAACATCAACCAAAAATTGTTGCGATGGTCCACGGCGAAACGGCGAATGCACAAATGCAACCGCTGGATCAAATTGGCGCCTTTTGTCGGGAAAATGAAATTTTCTTCGTAGTAGATATGGTGGCGACTTACGGCGGTGTCGAAACAAAGGTCGATGATTGGAAGATTGATATTGCGGTAGCAGGCACTCAAAAATGTGTCAGTGTACCTTCAGGCCTTTCTTTGATTACTTACAACCAACGTGTGGCCGATTATCTGGCGGGCCGTTACCAAAAAGAGTTAGGACTTGGTGCGGATGCGCGGAATGAACGGTTCATTCAAAGTAACTACTTGGATTTATCGCAATTAGAAAAATATTGGGGACCAGAGCGCTTAAATCACCATACAGAAGCGACTACAATGATTTATGGGCTACATGAAGGGTTGCGCTTGTTACTTCAAGAAGGCATGGAAAATGTCTACGCACGCCATCGGAAAAACGATCGTATTTTAGTTGAAAGTCTGCAAAAAATGGGCTTAGAAATTTTCGGGAAGTTAGACACAAAAACACCAACAGTCATTCCTGTGGTCATTCCAGAAGGAATTGATGGTGAAAAAGTGCGGAGCTTATTACTGGATCATTTTAAAGTTGAAATTGCCTCTTCCTTCGGTGATTTAAAAGGAAAAATTTGGCGGGTCGGTAATATGGGTTACAGCAGTCGCGAAGACAATGTGTTGCATTTCTTAAGTGCCTTTGAGACTGTACTGAAACACCAAGGCTATCAATTTGAAGGCGGTAGCGGTAGTACTCATGCATTGGCTGAGTATTTAAACTAAAAAAGAAGGTAGGACAAAGGTCACTACGTAAAAAAGCGTAGTGCTTTTGTTCCTTGTGAAACGTTAACCAAAAAAATGATTGGTGGAGGAAAAGAAAATGACAGACAAGACAAAAAGTTCGTTGGCTTATTGGAAAAAAATCGTTATTTTACTATGTATGGGCTGGGTAACAATCTGGATTTATCGTTCCGCGCTTTCTCCCGTTTATCCACAAATTCGTGCGTCTCTAAATGGTAACGCTTCCGATACGGCCCTAGGGTCCATTTCTAGCTTTTATTTTCTCGGTTACGTAGTCATGCAGATTCCTGCAGGCTTCTTGGTAGACAAGATTGGGAAAAAACGTGTATTAATTCCAGGCTTTATCTTGTTTGCGCTGGCAGCATTACTGATTGCCCAAGCCCAAACGATTGGAACAATTTACTTAGGTAGCTTATTGGCAGGCTTAGGATGTGGTTCTTTCTATGGCTCGGCTTACTCGTTGACGTCGCAAAACATTCCTCAAGCCAAAAAAAGTTTTGCAACAGCTATTGTCAACAGTGGTTCAGCCGTTGGTTCAGGTTTAGGGATGATTTTATCTAGTTATTTAGTTGCCCAAAAAGGATTGCCTTGGCAAGTGATGATGTACATTTCCGCCTTTATGATTATTTGTATGTTAGTGGCTTTTCAAGTGATTATTCGCAATCATAAAGAAGACATGGCCTTGATTCAGCCAACCGTTGTTGATGAAAAAGATAACGGAGCGGTAAAAGAAAAAGTGCCCTTTAAAAAACTGTTTGCGCCACATATGCTATTTGCGTATATTTTATATTTTGGCACTTGTTATGCATATTATATGATTGTGACTTGGTTACCTAATTTTTTAAGTACCGAACGTGGTTTCCAAGGAGCGGCGATAGGATTATCCTCTTCGCTGGTCGCATTTGCCTCTATTCCAGGAGCGTTATTTTTTAGTCGGTTGGCGGATAAGTACATGCATAAAAAAGTTCAATTCATCGTTGTTTTAGAATTTTTAGCAACAGCCATGCTTTTGTTAACTGTACAAGTAAGTAATGCGACGTTGTTATTAATTGCTTTAATTATGTATGGGTTCTTAGGAAAATTAGCTGTAGAACCGATTATTATTTCTTGGCTAGGTGAAAATGCACCAAAAATTGGAATTGGCACTACTTTGGGCGTGTTTAACTTTTTCGGCATGATGTCATCTGTGATCGCCCCAGCTTTGACTGGGAAAATTTCTGACACAACGGGTTCGAAAGTCATGGGCTTTTATATCGCCGTCGTGATTTTACTAATTGGCACGATTCTTTTTATGCTTGTCAATTTAAAAAAACGCGGGGCAGATTCGTCTAATAAATAAAAAAAACAACGCAAACTTATCTTTCATTGAATAAGTTTGCGTTGTTTTACTTTTTGACAATCATATTGATTGCTTGTGCTAATCGCTCTTTTTGTTCTTTAGGATCTTTTTCAGGATTTTCAAAGCAATGCTTTAAATTCTCCGCAACAATCATCCCCATCACGCGATCAATACTAGAACGGACCGCACTCAACTGAGTGATAACATCGATACATTCTTTTTCTTCATCAATCATTTTTTGAATCCCGCGAATTTGACCTTCTGTGCGGCGTAAACGATTCAGCACTTTCTTTTTTTCTTCAGTCATTTTGCCCCTCCTTAAGAGTAGTGATTGGTTTAAAATATACCTACACGAGGTATTTTTGTCAACTATCTTTTCTTTGAATCTAAAAATGGCAGAAATCTCTTCAGTTGACAAGTCTAACTTTTTTATGTTAAATATACCCCATAAGGTATATAAGAGAAGGAGAAAAAGATGTTATTTCAATTGTTTAAAAAAACGCCAAGTATTTCAACAAAGGAATTGCAGTCACGTTTATCTAAAGAGATAACGTTATTAGATGTCCGAACACCTAGCGAATACCGAGCAGGGCATATTCCACAAGCGATTAATGTCCCACTTAACAAAATTCCCGCCTACAACAAACCCGCTAACGAGGTCTATGTGATTTGCCAGTCCGGCATGCGCAGTAAAAATGCGGCCAAAATTTTAGCGAGAAAAAACTATTACGTGATTAACGTTCGTGGCGGGATGTCCCAATGGTCTGGTCAAATTAAAGGAGGAAAATAAATGAAAATTGTAATTATCGGAGGCGTGGCTGGTGGTATGTCAGCAGCGACACGTTTACGTCGCTTAATGGAAGATGCTGAAATTGTTGTCATGGAAAAAGGCCCTTTTGTTTCATTTGCAAACTGTGGTTTGCCTTACTACGTTTCTGGCGAAATCGCAGAAAGAGAGCAACTGCTTGTTCAAACACCCGAAGCGTTAAAGGCACGGTTTAATTTAGATGTTCGTCCTCACCATGAAGTGGTGGCGATTGATCCAATAGAAAAAGTGATCACAGTGAAACATGAAACAGAAATTTTAACAGAACACTATGACAAATTAATTTTATCACCAGGGGCGAAACCTTTTGTGCCACCAATTACAGGATTGGCAGAAGCCAAAAATGTTTTTTCATTAAGAAATGTTCCTGATTTAGATCAAATTATGACAGCCTTGACACCAGAAACAAAACGAGCCGTCGTGATTGGCGCAGGCTTCATTGGCTTGGAAATGGCAGAAAACTTGCAAAAACGCGGATTAGAAGTCACTCTCGTGGAAAAGGCACCCCATGTTTTACCGCCATTAGACGAAGAAATGGCCGCTTTTGTCAAAACTGAATTAAGCAAAAACAATGTTCAAGTAATTACGGGACAATCTGCGGTTGCTTTTGAAGAAGAAGGGCAAGTGATTCGCTTAGAAGACGGTCAAACATTAGCTTCTGATTTAACCATTTTGTCGGTGGGTGTCCAACCAGAAAATACCTTAGCAGTTGAAGCAGGTGTAGCAACTGGTTTACGTGGCGGTATTGTTGTTGATGAACACTATCAAACGAATCAACCCGATATTTATGCGGTTGGGGATGCTATTGTAGTGAAACAACAAATCACTCAAGAAGATGCGCTGATTTCTTTAGCTTCTCCTGCCAATCGCCAAGGACGTCAAGTAGCGGATGTGATTGCTGGGTTAGAGAGAAAAAATCAAGGGAGCATTGGGACTGCCATTGTGCGAGTCTTTGATTTAACCGCCGCTTCAACTGGTTTAAGCGAACGAGCTGCTAAAGCTGCTGGACTAACAACAGCTGTTGTGCATATCAGTGGAAAAGACCATGCGGGGTATTATCCTGGTGCAACAGATCTTCAGTTAAAATTAGTTTTCCATCCTACGACAGGGGAAATTTATGGCGCACAAGGAATTGGGGCAAAGGGCGTAGATAAGCGGATTGATATTCTTGCGACCGCTATTAAAGGACAGTTAACTATTTTTGATTTGCCTGAATTAGAGTTTACCTATGCGCCGCCGTTTGGTTCAGCGAAAGATCCCGTGAACATGTTAGGTTATGCAGCGATGAACCTTGTAGAAGGATTGAGTGAAAACGTTCAATGGCATGAGTTATCCAACGAATTAGCTAAGGGGGCTGTTTTATTAGATGTCCGTAATCCCGCCGAACGAGCCAATGGTCAATTTAAAAATGCTGTCTCTATTCCTTTAAATGAGTTAAGAGAACGTTTGGAGGAATTAGACAAGTCAACGGAGTACATTGTTAGTTGTCACAGCGGTTTGCGTAGTTATATTGCAGAACGGATGCTAAAACAAGCAGGCATCTCAGCCAAAAATTTAGATGGTGCTTTTGCGCTATATCGAATGGTAAAACCGGAGGAACTAGAAAATGTATAACACGATTGGCATGCCTGAATTTTATCAGGAAGCAAAACGAAAAAAATTACCGATTATTGATGTACGAGAAGAAATGGAATACCAACTGGGGCATGTCCCCCAGGCCATCAACTTACCTTTAAGTACTTTAACCGAAAATTATCAGCAATTAGATAAAAACCAACCCTATTATCTGATTTGTCAAATGGGATCGCGCTCCGCACAAGCGTGTGCGTTTCTCAGTCAACAAGGGTATCAAGTAACCAATGTTCTAGGTGGTACATCTGGCTGGTTGGGTCAATTAGAACAATAAAATAACAAAAAACGTTTATCCTTTTACACAGGATAAACGTTTTTTTGTTAGATAAAGATGTGTCAAAACTGTAAGAGGAATGATAGGAAGATGAAGGGACCAGTTTTTTTATTCATTATATACTAAATAAAATGACAAACTCGTCAACAGAAATCAAGGAGGAACAAATAAATGAAAAAGTCAGGCCAGAAGAAGCGAAATAAAAAAGTGTGGTTCGGTATTGGTGCCGCAGTGGTCGTCGTCGGATTTATCGGAGCAAAAACAGTTTTTTCTTCAAAAGAAGTTGAACCTGAATACACAACGTATACCATTACAGAAATGGCCTCATTAAAATTAGATGGTCAAGTGAGTTTTCTAGATACTCGGGATATTTTCTTTGATCCTTCTTTAGGAAAAATTGCCGAAATAAATGTTGAAAATGGTAAAGAAGTCAAGAAAGATAGTCCATTGTTAACGTACAATAACTCAGACATCCAAGCCACAGAAACAGAACAAGCGAATGCCGTTAATCGGAACAATCTTCAAGTTCAACAAGCACAAGAGAACGTTAACTTAGCCACTCAAAAATACAATGAAGCGTTAAACAAAGTTGCTGCAGCCAAGCAAAAATTAAACACCGCAAAAGAGGCTGAAGAGAAAGAAACACTAAATGCGGAAATTCAGCAATTGAATGAAGCCGTTAGTGCTGCGAATAGTGAAGTCGCCCAAGCTAACCAAGCCCTTCAATTAGCCAACAGTGATGCCGTCGGAGCAGCAAACACGCTTGAACAAACACGTGGCAAAGTTAACACAGTCGTTACAGCACCAATTGATGGCCAAGTCACTGTCGATGCTAGTGCCATGAGTAGTACCGACAAACCAGTCATTAAAATTGCAACACAAAAGAAAAATATTCAAGGAAAAGTAACCGAATATGATTACGATAAATTACAGACAGGGGAAGAAGTAACAGTGACGACCGTTGGTTCAGGCAAATCAGCGCCAGGCAAAATTGTTTCCATTGCGCAAACCCCAATAGCTAAAAATGAAGGCAATCCAGTAGTGAGTTATCAATTTACAGTAGAAGGTGATTTTCCTTGGGCAGAAGGCTTGTCTACTAGTATCGCTGTGCCACAAAAGCAAATGATTATACCGACAGCAGCAATCCAAAAAGAAGGCGAAAAAGAATTTGTCTATGTTTACAAAGCGGGCAAAGCGAAAAAAACACCGATTGAAACAGAAACAAATTTAGGTCGTAAAGTTGTCAAAAGTGGCTTGAATTGGAAAGACCAAGTGATTGCCAATCCCAATAAAGAATTAAAAGATAATCAAGATGTTCAGGTAGCTGCCAATGATTAAGCTATCCCATATTCATAAATATTATTATTCCGAAGAAGAAACACTGCATGTGTTAGATGATATTAACCTCCAAGTAGACGCTGGAGAATTTTTAGCGATTATGGGTCCTTCTGGTTCTGGGAAATCGACTTTGATTAATTTGCTAGGCTTTATTGATAAAAAGTTTGAAGGAACGTATTTATTTGAAGACCGTGAAATTGGCGACTTTTCTGATAAGGAACTATCCCGAATTAGAAATGAAGCAGTCGGCTTTGTCTTTCAGAATTTTAGTTTAATTGAAACACTAACAGTTGAAGAAAACATTGAATTACCTCTTTTATATAGTGGGTTAACCCCAAAAGAAGCCAAAGATCGTGTCCACGAAGTTCTGACAAAAGTCGGCTTGCCAGATAAAGGCAAGAAGCATCCAAAACAGCTTTCGGGCGGACAACAACAACGTGTGGCTATTGCGCGTGCGATTGTCAATCGGCCAAGTTTTATTATTGCAGATGAACCAACTGGGGCTTTAGATAGTAAAACATCGGAAGAAATTTTAACGCTCTTTCAGCAATTAAACAATGAAGGTGTCACCATTATTTTAGTGACACATGATGAAGAAACAATTGAATACTGCAATCGTTTGATTAAAGTTCGTGATGGAAAGATTTTAGAGGAGGTGCTGACATGAAACGTTCAATTATTTGGAAAACCGCCTTCCGTTCCATTTTGAAAAATAAGCGACGCAGCTTGTTAACGATGCTAGGGATTGTCATCGGGATCGCTTCGGTGATTACCATCGTGGCTATCGGTAACGGCTTTAAAGAAGACATGGTCGATAAATTATCTACTGAAAAACAAAAAGAAAATGTGAAAAAGATTTCTTTTTCGGCCTACAACACTTCGGATATGTTTAGTGACCAAGCGATGTTTACCGACAATGATTTAGGGGTCGTGCGCATGGTTCCTGGCGTAGAAAAAATTGATTTTGATCAAAGAGAAGTTGATGGCGCCCAAAAAGGTACACTGAATTTTCAAGCAGGACCGAAAAATCTTTCTGTAACCTATGAACTTGCCAACAAAACCACCAAAGAATTGTTGGCGGGACGCCAACTGAATGATGGAGACAATGCAAAACTGGATAAAACAGTGGTGGTGGATGAACTGGTTGCCAAAGAACTCTACCAAGACCCAACTGCAGCAGTTAATCGAACTTTTCCGTATAAAGATCAACTTTTTACCATTGTTGGCGTGACAACCAATACCAGCGGTGCCATTGGTCCAGGTAATGATGACTCATTGCTTTATTTTCCCAAAAAGACCTATGAACATTATTTCGGCAAGCTAAAAGATACATCTACGTTGAAGCTAACAGTAGCACCTGGCTATCAACCAGATCAAGTATTGAAAGAAACAATAAAAACTCTCTCTCAACAAGGAACCATGAAAAACAGCGGGACGTATCAAGAATATAATGTTAAAGATACCATCAAAGAAATGGGCTCTTTATTAAATAATTTAACCTTGTTTATTTCCGCAATTGCGGCCATTTCACTGGTAATTGCTGGGGTCGGCGTTATGAATATGATGTACATTTCGGTTTCAGAACGGATTAAGGAAATTGGTATCCGACGTGCATTGGGCGGGACAGCCAGTGATATTAAAAAGCAATTCTTAACAGAAGGAATTGCCTTGACCTTAATCGGCGGAATTACTGGTTATCTTTTAGGAATGATTATTGCCTACTTAGCATCAATGGCACTACCGTTTTCTGTTCGTCCAGATTTAATGACCGTTTCATTAGCCATTGGGATTTCTGTCTTTATCGGGGTTGTATTTAGCTATTTCCCTGCCTCGGCAGCTTCGAAAAAAGACTTGATCGATATTATGAAATAAATACAAACAGCAAAAAAACAGCCACTTTTGGCTGTTTTTTTTAGTGAAAGTAGAAAAAAATCCAAAGATTTCAAGAGAAAATAGCTGACAAACGTCAAAAGGTTGATATTAGCTACCAACCTTTTGACGTTTGTCAGCTAAATAAAAAGAAAAAAATTGAAAAAATAGCACGTTGAGGATTAAATAACAAATATTTTTTAAATAAGACTATTAGAAAGCCTTTATAAATCAGGGATTATAGGAATGACTGTTAATGATTGATTTGCTTGTAAATTTCTAAATTTTAATTCGAAAAATTTCCAGTATACTAAATATATCAAAACAAAACACGAAAATTGAGAAAATTTTGAACTAAAAAAGAATTAAGGAGGAATCAAGAATGAAAATAATGGTCATCACAAAAAATATTTTATCAGAAACTGCTTTTCAAAACCGCTTACAGCATTTAGATCACCAAGTTTTTTGTACGACGTGTTTGATTGGTGAAATTAAGGAAAGTCATTTGTTTTATCGAAAATTTGATGCCATCATTCTCAGCGAAACGATTCCTCGCAAAGAACAATATTTATATCTAAAGGAATTAGCCAGAGTTAAAACGCCGTTGTTTCTTCGCTCGGAAGACATTCCTACCTCGGAAGAATTGAGCATTAGCTATCAATATGGCATTCTCAATTGGTTACGATTGGATGCGACTTTGGATACATTAAGAGAAAATCTCCTTTTGGCAGAATTAAATAAACCCATCCAACGAGAAGATGAAAAGTTAGATGTAGAGGGAATAAAGCTAACAGCCACAGAACGTGCACTACTGGCTGTCTTGTATAGTACGCCAAAAGAACACTTACCAATGGAACGCCTTTGTAAATTAATATATGACACAGAAGAAACAGCCAATAATCGAAAAAAAATGACCAAACAGCTGACAAAATTAAATAAAAAAATTCAAGTAGGGGGCTTTAAAAAACAAGGTATCCAAAATACACGGTATAAAGGCTACAAACTGCATCCGCAGTTGCTTCCTTACATTGGCGAATTATTTACTTAAAATAAAGAAACTCTTGACGAATGAAAATCACCATCACAGGATGACCCCTAAAAACCATGCTATACTAATAAGGAATAGTATAGGAGGTGGGTCTGTATGAAAGACGGACTATATTGGGTACAACAATTAAAAGAACAGAAAGTAAGTCACACAGAACTCTTAAAGGATATTGAGAAAAAAGTCCAAAAGTTAAATCCAAAGATCAATGGCTTTGTAACCTTTGACAGCCAAGAAGCAGAAGCAACTTATCAAAAAAATAAACAGCAGGACACACTATTTGCTGGTTTGCCATTTCCTTTGAAAATGTTAGGCCAAGAAAAAGCGGGGTGGTCGGCAACGGCCGGCTCGCAACTTTTTAAAAATAGTACTGCAACAACGACCTCTAACTTTGTCAAACAAGCAGAAACGATTGGTTTGATGCCCTTAGGACAAACCAACGCCCCAGAGTTTGGCTTTAAAAATATTACGGATCCTGCGCTTTACGGGCCAGCCCGCAATCCTTGGAACCTGGAACATTCGCCAGGCGGTTCCAGTGGCGGCGCTGCCGCAGTTGTCGCTAGCGGGATTGTACCTATCGTCGGCGCTAGTGATGGCGGTGGCTCCATCCGAATTCCCGCCTCTTTTAGTGGCTTAATTGGCTTAAAACCTAGCCGTGGCTCCATGCCTGTCGGCCCAGAAGGCTGGCGGGGCTGGCAAGGTGCCTCGATTGACTTTGCGTTGACTATTTCTATGAGAGACACCAAAGCATTATTTTATGGCCTACGTGGTAGCCACAGTGGCGCCCCCTACCAAGCGCCCTTGGCAGAATGGCAAACACACCCTAAAAAACAACGGCTAAAAATTGCTCTGTGTACCGCTTCGCCTATCGGCTCACTGATTTCGCCAGAAGCAACACAAGCGGCGAAACAAGCGGCTGATTTTCTGGCAGCAGCTGGTCATGAAATCATTGAGATTCCTTATCCAGTCGATGGTGCAGCGCTGATTCGCTCCTATTATCAAATGAACGGCGCAGAAACTACAGCGATGATGAATAGCATTCAACAGGGGCTCGGGCGCCCAATTCGTAAAGAAGAAATCGAACCTTTTTCATGGACCATGCATCAATTTGGCCAAAAGATTCCAGCAGCCACCTATGTTCATTCATTACAGTTGTGGGATCAAGCAGCAGTAACGATGGAAGAACTTTTTCAAAAATTTGATCTGTTTTTATCCCCAACAACGGCTTTTTCAGCACCAAAAATTAACGAAGATTTGCAAAGTGAGCACATTCGTCAACGAATGGCGCAAGCAGCAGAATTAACAGAAGCAGAGCTAGCTGAATTAATCTATGATTATTTTGATAAAAGTTTACAGCTAACACCGTATACTCAACTAGCTAACTTGACAGGACAACCAGCCATCAGCTTGCCCACACATGTGACAGCAACGGGGTTACCCTTAGGTATTCAATTGTTGGCTGCTCGTGGACGTGAAGATCTCTTGTTCCAAGTAGGTGAACAGTTTGAGCAAGAAGGCAAATTTAAATTACCAGAAAGTTACCGCTAAATAGGGTGTTATTGTGACCAAATTTCAGATAAAATAGACACAAGACAAAAAACTGAGGTGGAAAAATGCTGTACGTAGTGAGACATGGTGAAACAGATTATAATGTGGCCCGTAGAATTTGTGGTCATGCGGAAGCGCAATTGACCGAAAAAGGCTATCAACAAGCGGAATTGGTAGCTGAAAAAATTGCCAAACAAGGAATTCAAATCGACCGTTTACTGGCATCCCCTTTAAAACGGGCGCAAGAAACAGCCCGTAAAATTGCGGAACGAAATCAATTGACGATTGAAACAGAACCTCGTTTAATTGAGATGAATTTTGGCATTTATGATGGTGAACCGATTGAAACAACGGCTTTCCAAGAAAATCGTTCTGAGATTTCCTTGCCGTTTCCAGAAGGGGAATCAGTCCTAGATGTCGCGGGTCGAATTTATCCCTTGATTGAGGAAGCCTTGGCTTCAGAGGAAACTTACCTATTTGTTTGCCACAATGCGGTTATGCGAGTCATTGATAACTACTTCAATGGCAAAAAAATCCAAGATTTCTTGGACTTTCATTGTGAAAATACACAACTTGTACAATACGGAGAATAAAAATCAAGTCTTTAATCTTTTGGTTAAAGACTTGATTTTTTTTATGGTAAATAAGAAACCGCTTCCGTTTTAATGTATAATAAATTAACTTTTGGATCAAAAAAGAAATGGGGAAAAGACTATGAGAATTGATAATATTCATCAAGCGTTAAAACAGTTTCACGTACAAAATCCAAGTAGCAAAGTAACCTTGTTGCCCGCAACGGCTTCGCAATTAAGTCAGGCCTCTGGCTATACCCGAACCGCTGTTAGTGAAGAGCTTTCAGAATTAGTGAGAAAAGACCAAGTCGTTAAAGTTAAATCAAGACCGGTGTTATTTTTTGATAAAGACTACTTAGAGGAACAGTTTCCTTTTTTTAAAAGTAGCACGTGCTACGATTCCCTCGCTTCGCTGCAAGAGGACATTTATCAACAGACAGAACAGATACATAAGAAAAAGCAGCTACTGAAAATGAATCCATTTGCGAACGTAATTGGTTTTGATGGGAGCTTAGCAGACGCCATCAAGAAGTTGAAAGCCGCTATTTTATATCCGCCTAATGGCTTGAATATTTTACTTACTGGAGAATCTGGAGTTGGGAAAACCTTAATTGCAGAACAATTACACCAATTTTATCAAGTTAAAATGAACCAAGAAGTTCCGTTTATTTATTTTAATTGTGCAGAATATTTCAACAATCCAGAATTATTAACTTCTCATCTGTTTGGCTATAAAAAAGGCAGTTTCACTGGTGCCGTCAATGACCAAAAAGGCTTAGTAGAGTTGGCAGATGGCGGTTTTTTATTTTTAGATGAAGTCCATCGATTAACGAGCGAAGGCCAAGAAAAATTGTTTACAGTTTTGGATAAAGGGTATTTTACACGGATGGGTGAAGCCGAAAAACAAAGAAATGTATCGATAAAATTTATTTTTGCAACAACCGAAGCAGTCAATCAACATTTTTTGAAAACGTTTTTAAGAAGGATCCCTGTGACATTAGCCATTCCAGCTTTAGCCGAGCGCTCTTTGAAAGAAAAAATTCAATTGATTTTGTCCTTTTTCTTAGAAGAAAGTCAACGGATTCAAAAGAATATCTATATTCGTTATGAGGCGTTGAAACAATTAACATTTACTCATTTTGAAGCCAACGTTGGCGAATTGAAAGCGGCGATTCAATTTATGAGCGCACAAGCCTATTTAGAAGTGTTCGATCAATTAACGGAAACTATTTGCATTGAAGCAAACGAGGGGACAGTCAAAGAGCAACCTGATGTAGAAAGTCTGCTGGCTTTTAATGAGTGGATACCTAACGATGGCCTCACGATTCAATACAACCATTTTTATTTAAGCAGTCAAGAGTTACTCAAATCGGAAAGTCTGAAAAATGATCGTTTTTATAATTTTCTATTGAAAGAATATGCGGATTTGAAAAAATTAACTCTTTCGACAGAGGATGCGCTAGCAATCATGCAAAACAAAGTCGAGCAACTTTATGATATGGACATTTTTGCTCAAGAACCGCTAGCCTTAGAGGCCATTGACGAAACATTGCAGCCAAAAATTCAAGAAGCCATTGTCTTTTTTGAACAATTAATCCAAGAAAAATTGACAGAGGATTTCCAGAATATTTTAATTGTCCACCTTTATTCTGCTGTTTTTTATTCTGCACAAATGAATGAAACATTTTATTCAGATACCAAAAATATCTATTCTGGCAAAGTCACCCAGTATCAAGCTGCTAAGACCATGGTGGACTTTCTACAAACATTGTTTGGGATTTCTTTTGCTGATACGGAAATCCTCTTTTTTGATCTATTTATTCGTAAAGTCACAGCTAAAAAAAGAGCGCACTCAGTTGAAGAAAACTGTGGCGTTATCGTCGTTGCTCATGGTACCGCGACGGCCAGCAGTATGGTTGAGTACACCAACCTTCTGTTTTCAACAACGGTCATGCGTGCAGTTGATATGCCGATTAATCAATCCGTGGAAGAAACATTAGAAAAAGTCCGTACAATTGTAAAGCAAAATCAGTATAAAAAAATTATTTTAATGGTGGACATCGGTTCCCTGGTTTACTTTGGTAATGCTATCAGTCAAACGTTTCAAATGGAAGTGCTGCTAATTAGCAATATCAATCTCTTAACATTGCTAGAAGTGGCCCGAGAAGTCATTTATGAATCGACGGCGTTTGAGTATCTATTACCAGTCTTAAAAGAAAAAAATCATCGCGCCTTGATTTGCAGTAAAGGTCGCTTCAACGAGGCAAAAGTTCTCATTATTTCCTGTCTAACTGGCATGGGGACTGCTATTAAAATTGAACAGTTGTTACTAAAAACTTTTCCTAATGAATTACTAACGAATGTACGCATCATTACTTTAGAGAAAAGAGAAGTGGAAGACATTGATCGTTTGCATTCTTTTGTTCGAAAAGAAGAGAAAATCGTTGGTATCATTGGCACCGTAAAGACAGAAGTGCCAGATATTCCGTTTATTTCTTTACAAGATTTACTATCGAAGCGGGGCATTCAGCTAGTTTTCGAATTATTAGGCCATCATTTAGAAGAAAAACAAAACCAAGAGTTACTAAAAAAAGTTTCAGCTAAATATATTCAAGGATTATCAATCGAAGCTATTACAGACTTACTAACGGTTTTGAATCCTACAACCATTTCAATCGAATTAGCTAAGATTTATTCAGACATTTGCTTGCAAACTAAAATAAAAAGTGACGAAAAGGTTTTACTTCGTTTTATCATTCATTGTGCTTGTATGTTAGAACGGCAATTGTTGAATCCAGAATATGACCCGACAGCTTATGAAGTGTCATATCGAGAGTTGCCAGAAGCTGTATCTGTCATAAAAATGGCGTTTCGACCGCTTGAAGTGTCCTATAATTTGTTGATTCCACCTTTGGAAGTGCGCTATATTTATGAATTGCTCTTTGAAAAGGCTTAATTCAAACGGAAATGAAAGTTGGCACACTTATTGCTTTTAATAAAATGATTAATTAGCAAAGGAGTTTGTTTATGGAAAATGAACCAATTTTACTTTTAACACACAATGGTTGGGGCTTGGAATTAGTCAAAAGCGTCCAGATGATTGTTGGAGAAGTCACAAATGTACATGAAGTAGCATTACAAGCAGAGGATTCACTGGGGGATTATTTAGAACGAGTCACAGAAAAAATTGACCAGTTAACGTGGCACAACCAGTTGCTAATTTTAACAGATGTTAAAGGTGGCACACCTAGTAATGTTGCATTGCGTTTATCAAAAGATTATGACCTCCTGATTGTGTCCGGATTATGCACATCGTTATTATTAGAATCCGTCATGAAACAAAGTGGTCCTGGATTTCGTTTACAAGATGCAGAGCTGATTCAACAAGCAGCAGTAGACAGTTGTCAAATTTTAGAAATTCCAAAATAAGAAAGTACAGGTGAACAGAATGTCAAAAATCGTATTAACAAGAGTCGATAGCCGTTTAATCCATGGACAAGTAGTGACTAAATGGTTACAACAATCAGGTGCAAATGAAATTTTGGTAGTGAGTGATGAACTAGAGCAAGATGAATTTTTACAAAGTATTTATTTAATGGCGGCGCCTCCAGGGGTTTCTGTAGTAATTAAAGGGATTGAAAGTGCCAAAGAATATTGGGAATCGCAAGAAAAGGAAGAGAAAAAGGTGTTATTTTTAGTGCCAGATTTAACGACCTTAAAAGCGATGGTGGACCAAGAAATTATTAAAGAGGAGATTCAAGTTGGTGGCTTAGGTGGCGGACCAAATCGGAAAAATGTTTTAAAAAATATCAATTTATCTGAAGAAGATGTTGCAATTTTGACTGAACTTTTAACGAAGGGCATCCATGTTTTCTTCCAAGCGATTCCCGAAGAAAATCCCCTACCAATTCAAAAATTAATTGAAAAATATCAATCACTATAATCAGAGAAAAAGGAGAGAATCATATGGGCGTTTTAGGTGTTTCAATTATTATGGGACTTTATTATTGGTTTGCACGTTTGCGTTTTGGGTACACATTTTCAGGCATGCTGTCTCAGCCATTAGGTGCAGCGTTGGTGGCTGGTTTAGCAACAGGAAAACTTAGTGAAGCAATGGTTGTAGGTGCGGGGATTCAACTTGTTTATCTAGGAGTCACCTCCACACCGGGCGGCAATGTGCCTAGTGATCCGGCTTTAGCTTCAGCAATTGCGATTCCAATTGCTTTAGGTGTGGGAATGAATGCCGAGGCGGCTGTTGCACTAGCTGTTCCTTTTGGTGTGTTAGGCGTCTTTATGGATCAATTACGGCGGACCATCAATGCGACGTGGGTGCATATGGCTGATAAATATGCAGAAGAGTTAAATTATGGGGGGATTTACCGAGCTGCGTTTGTTTATCCAGCTTTAGCGGGATTTTTAATTCGCTTTCCTTTGGTTTTTGCGGCGAACTTTTTTGGTCAATCTGTGGTGAATAAAGTCTTAGAAGTTATCCCAGCATGGTTGATGCACGGCTTTGAAGTAATGGGTGGTATTTTACCAGCGTTAGGATTCGCCTTAACAATTATGGTAATTGGCAAGAAAAATTTGATTCCTTATTTTTTAATCGGTTTTGTTGCAGTAGTATATTTTGGCGCAGAAGTTATGGCCGTCGCTATTTTAGGAATCTGTATTGCCTTTTTAGTTAGAAACAAGGCATTGAGTGAGGAGGCAGCATAATGGAACAAATGACACAAGCAAATGAACAACAATTGGAACAGAAAAAAATTACTAAAAAAGAATTATCCAAAGCCTTTTGGATTTATCAACTAGGCTGTGAATTATCAAATTCTTATGAACGTCTTCAAAGTTTAGTTTTTTGTGCATCGATGATTCCTGCAATTAAAAAACTTTACGCAGACGATGAAGAACAACAAAGAGAAGCTCTGAAACGTCATTTGAATTTTTTTAATACTGAAGGAACAGTAGGAGCTTCCATTCAAGGGATTGCAATTGCTATGGAGGAAGAAAAATCCAATGGCGCAGCGATCTCTGATACGGCGATCACATCGATTAAAACTGGGCTGATGGGTCCGCTGGCTGGGATTGGCGATTCAATTATTTGGGCAGCATTAATGCCGTTAATCATTTCCATTTTTATTCCAATGGCTAAAGGAGGTAACGTGATTGGAAGTATCGGTCCGTTGGTTCTGTACACAGCCATTACGTTATACATCAGTTGGACGTTAGTGAATAAGTCCTATACATTAGGGCGTAATTCAATCTTAAGTTTGTTAAAAGACGGCAAAATTAAGCAAGTCATTTATTCAGCGAATGTTTTAGGAATGATGATGATGGGCGCTTTAAGTGCGAGTTATGTTAAAATTGTTAGCCCGATGACGTTTAAAGTTACTGGCGGTGCCACAATTGTTTTACAAGATATCCTAGATCAAATTATGAAAGGCTTACTTCCTTTAGCAGCAGTCATGGCTATTTATTTTTTCATGGTAAAAAAAGGCCCACGTTACGGTATCATTATCGGCACGATAGTCTTAGTTAGTTTGGTCACTTCATTCTTTGGTTTGTTATAAAGGAGAAAATAATGAATAGTTACGAAAAATTCCACTTAAAAGAAGTCATCAATGCTTCTGGGAAAATGACCATTCTAGGTGTCTCCAAAGTTTCGGAGGCAGTCCTAGCGGCTCAACGATTCGGCGGCGAACATTTCTTTGAAATGAGTGAACTTAGTCTGCAAACAGGGGCCTTTTTAGCCAACTTGTTGAAGGTAGAAGATGCCCAAATCGTTTCCTCGGCTTCGGCGGGGATTGCCCAATCGGTGGCTGCCTTGATTGGAAAAGGCAGCTTGTACCACGCATATCATCCCTATACAGAAAAAATCGAACAGCGAGAGATTGTTTTACCTAAAGGGCACAACGTGGACTACGGCACGCCTGTAGAAGTCATGGTAGCGCAAGGCGGCGGCCAAGTGGTGGAAGCTGGCTACGCCAACATGTGCAGTCCAGAACACGTGGAAATGATGATTTCCGAAAAAACAGCGGCCATTCTATACATCAAAAGCCATCATACCGTGCAAAAAAGTATGCTGACGGTGGCCGAAGCGGCCAAAGTGGCGCAACGCCACAAGGTGCCGCTAATTGTTGACGCGGCAGCAGAAGAAGATCTTTTCAAATACACTGAAGCAGGCGCTGATTTGGTGATTTACAGCGGCGCCAAAGCCATTGAAGGGCCAAGTGCCGGTTTAGTGGTCGGGAAAAAAGAATACATTGACTGGGTGCGCCTACAAGGTAAAGGCATTGGTCGAGCAATGAAAATTGGCAAAGACAATATCCTGGGCTTTACGCAAGCAGTGGAAGAATACTTGGCGCATGGCAGTGAATCAGGGGCTTCGATGCAAGAACGCTTAAAACCGTTTGTTGAAGCCATCAACAACTTGTCAGATTTAACCGCTAAAATCGTCCAAGATGGCGCTGGACGAGACATTTATCGCGCCAGTGTCAAAGTAGACGGCAGAAAAACCGCTAAGGAAGTCATCCAAGCATTAAAAGCAGAAAGTCCAGCCATTTATACGCGTGAATATCAAGCCAACAATGGCATCATTGAATTTGACATTCGTTCTGTCAATCAAGAAGAAATGAACAAAATCGTGCAACGATTACAAGAAATTATGGACACAAAGGAGAAATAAGCCATGTCATTAAAACCTAATTATTTAGAAGAACGCATTTGTTTAAACGTCTTAGCCAATTCAGTAGAAAATGCCCAAGCCTGTTATGAAGCAGCAGAAGGGCATGTTGTGTTAGGCGTCCTTTCAAAAAACTATGAAACCGATGAGGCAGCCATTGACGATATGAAAAAATACCAAGCAGCAACCAACAACGCTTTATCTGTCGGCTTAGGGGCTGGCGATCCTAATCAAAGTCAAATGGTGGCTCGCTTATCAGAAGTTTTACAACCGCAACACGTGAACCAAGTCTTCACAGGTGTCGGCGCTTCGCGGGCCTTACTTCGTCAAGACGAAACAGTGATTAATGGCTTGGTTTCACCCACAGGCAAAGTTGGCTATGTCAACATTGCGACAGGTCCGTTAAGCTCGGGTGCGCCAGCGGCAGAAGTACCTATCGAAACCGCCATCAAATTGTTGAAAGACATGGGGGGCAGTTCCATTAAATATTTCCCGATGAAAGGCTTGGCTCACAAAGAAGAATACCAAGCAGTAGCAGCAGCTTGTGCCAAGTATGACTTTTATTTAGAACCAACAGGGGGCATTGATTTAGAAAACTTTGAAGAAATTGTTCAAATTGCGGTGGATGCGGGCGTTAAAAAAATCATTCCTCATGTTTACAGCTCAATTATCGATCAAGAAACAGGGGACACTAGAACAGAAGACGTGAAAACGTTACTAACCATGATGAAAAAGACATTAGTTTAATGAGAAGAAGCAAGAGAGGAAGCGAATCATTCCTTTCTTGTTTTTTACTGATACAATCAATACGCTAAATAATTATAATAACTAAAAAATATTTAGCTTATCTTCACATTTTTTTATAATCTATGGTAAGCTATTATTAAGGAACGGAATAAGAAGAGGTGAAGTGTTGAAGAAAAAATGGTGGATAATTGTAAGCGGAATCATTTTGCTGATAGGAGGAGTGAGCGTGTTTGGTTATCGAGAAAGTGTGGAACGGAGAAAAGAACGAGAGTTAATTCGAATGGAAACGATGACGGCGAAGCAAATTAAGAATACTTTTGCGGATGTAGTTGAGATTGAGTTTTCGGAAAAATATGGAAGAAATACGTTGACTGGTTACATTCTAGTTGATGTAACAATAGCTACAAGTTACGGAGTGACTTCTGAAATCGGAGTAAGTATGTCGCTTAATGATAATAATAGTCAATCATACTTAGGGACGGCTCCATTACCAGAATTAAAGGAAGGAAAAACAGAGAATGAAGTGAACGTTATTTTCTCTGATAAAACAGAAAGGAGCTTATAGTGATAACAGAAGAAGAATTAAGAGACTTGAATAATGAAGTTTATCGAGTTGACTCAAATTATAAAGATACACAAACTAAATTTAAATATACAGATAAAAATATGGAAGATTTGAAAGAATTTGAGCGAAATGAATTTAAAACAAAAAATGGTCAAAATTTCAAAGTCCTCTCCATCAAAAACGGCGCCCATAGTTTCCAAGCCATGGCTGTTGCACCAATTGTGAAGGGACAACCAGACGTTTCGCAAGTGACAGTTGTCGCAGCAGGAACTTACCCTTCTGATGAGAACGACTTGAAAGCTGCTGCTAAAGGCCTGGCGCCAAATGGTTCGCCATAAGCAGATGAAGCACTTGAGTATATTGGAACTTTGCTTGAAACGCATCCAGACTGGATAATTACGCAGTTGACTGGTTACTCACAATCTGCATATATGCTGAAAGTTGGCGCTCATTTTCAAATTGCTACAACGGTTTTTAGCGGTTGGTTTCAATATGGTTCTTTAACCAAAGCAGAAGCGAATTTTATGAAAGGAAATCCGCATTTGTTTTTGAATTATCGACAAAAGAATGATGATGTGACAAAGTGGAATGACTTTAATTCACACTGGGGTAATAGCGATGATTTTGGCACGATTATTTGGGTCGAAGGCAAAAGCCATGCATTAGATAGCTGGTCGTTTGATGAAAAAACAGGTCAGCTGAAAATTCCAGAAAAATCTGGGAATTTAGAAGGCTATATGCGTCAGCAAGGGGCGCAAATCATGCGACACTACACGGCACAAGTTACAAGATTAACTCAATTAAAAAGTCGCTTAACAGCCAGCGGTGGCGTCCTTTCTGTTAATGAGCGAATTTATTTAGAAGACCAGCAGGCTCTATTAGCGGTGGACACAGGACGTACAGCGTTTCAAAATGCCATGACCAATGTGATGAATATTTACCAACGAGCCATTCAAGAAGCCGAGGAATTATGGCAGAATACCTTGAAAGAAGCCTACAGCCAAACAGCGATTCTCTCCGATGGTGAGATGAGAGAGTGTTTAGCCACAGCAGGTGCAACGCAGCAAAAAATAGTTGGTGAACCAACGGAATTTTTCCAAGAAAAAATTAATCAGATTCGAATGATGGCTGAAAAATTTCAGCAGTTAGCTCAAGAAATTAAACAAAAAATTCAAGAATTGGTCCAAAGAGATCGAGCCTTAGCCCGACAACTAGGGACGTAAAAGGAGAAAAAATGAAAGAAGAACAAATTATCGCTGCTTATCAACGAGAACGTTGGCAATTAGAAGATGCGGAGAATTATTTGAAAAACTATCAACGTAAAGGTGAGCAGTTAATTGAGGAGACGTTATCAAAGCTACAACGAATCGTTCAGAAAGCTGAAGTTGACAGTGAAGTGTTTGCTCAGGCAAAACAAGCGATTATGCGCCTAGAATATGAATATAATGAAGGAATTGCCAAAAAGAAAAAACAACTCATGCGGCAGCAAGACGAATTAGAGCAGCAATATCGCCAAGATCTTCGCAATCTCAAAAATTAGTAAGGAGCGTTCGATTTGGAAGAAATAGTAGAAAAATTGTTTAAAGAATTACAAAAAAGTTTAGAAAAAATTCGTGTTCAAACAATTGGAAGGGTGAACGCACAAAAGGCTTATACGAATCAGCAAAAGGCACAAAAAGAAGGAAAAGTCGCAATTGAAAGTGCTAAAAAAACAGTCTCTTCAACTGAGCAAACCTTGGAAGGTTCCTTAAAAGGACAATTTGGTAAAAAAATCACAGAAGTATTGAAAGAGCAACAACAAACTTTGGATAAATTATAAATGCCATATTGATGAGCGGTATTTTGTATCTATACATATTTCTTTATTTATTTGACTTTCTCCACCAGATTTGCTACTCTCAAGTGGAGAATAAATAAAAACCAACAAATGAATGTGGGGTATTTTGGTGAGTGTCGTAGGTATCTAATTGATAAGTTGAATAACCAGTGAACCAAGCAAGGTTTATTTGGTGTGCTTAGAAAGTGATACCTGTCAGTCATCTCATTTACTAAATACCTCCTTTAGAAGAGGTTTCTTTAGTAACCTTTATCCAATGATAAAGAGGACAGCGGTAGAACGCTGTCCTCTTTTTTCTGTAGAAACTGGTTTTTATTTAAAGGCGCCAGGTATTCTTTTCGTGATAGAAAGGAAGAAAAAACAAATGAATCATGAAACCATTCAAAAATTACAATTTACAACAATTCTTAAAGAAGTTCAAACACGTGCGATTGGCGAGTATAGTAAAGAACGGTTGGCGAAAATGGTCCCTGCAACACGTTTAGAAACAGTGCAGTCCCGCTTAACGGAAACAACCGAGGCCCGTTTAATTATTGATAGCGGACAACACGTCCCTTTCATGGGCTTGAGTCAAATTACCCGCTTGCTTCAACAAGTGAAAAAAGGCTTAATCCTTACACCAAACGAATTGATTGAGGTGGCTGACTTTTTAAGAAGTAGTCAGCGAATCCAGAAGTTTTTTGAAAAAAATCAATACCAAACACCACGCCTATTTAGTTACAGTCAGCACTTAGCTGATTTCAGAGCAATCGAAGAACAAATTTATACGAAAATCCATAACCAAAAAGTTGCCACCGATGCTTCCCGTCAACTTCGAAAAATTCGGCGTCAAATCAATGAATGCCAACAAGACATTGAAACAAAAGTCACCAAATTTTTACGCAATAAAAATAATCAACTGTATATTCAAGAAAATATGATGGTGAAAAAAGGGGAACATTACACGGTACCAATCAAAGCTAGCTATAAAAATAAGGTTTCAGGCACAATCATTGAGCAATCCAATAAAGGACAAACGGTCTTTATTGAACCTGTAGCAATTAGTAAATTAAATGAACAATTGACACTCTTAAAAGCGGAAGAAACAGCGGAAGAATATCAAATTTTGGCAGAACTAACAGGGTTAATCAATGAGCAAGAACGACTAGTCGATCAAGCCGTCGATACAATGACCACCTTAGATATTATTTTTGCACGAGGAAAGTATAGTCGCGAAATTGGTGGGATTACGCCAAAAGTAAACAAAGAAGAACGCTTGCGCATTGTTCAAGGAAAACATCCTCTTTTATTAGAACACGCAGTACCATTGACGTTTTCTTTAGGAGCAGAGTATCGAGGACTTGTCATTACAGGTGCCAATGCTGGTGGTAAAACGGTTGTCTTGAAAACGGTGGGCTTATTGACTGTCATGACACAATTTGGGTTGCAAATTCCAGCACAAGCGGGCACAGAGATTCCAGTATTAGATGAAATTTTTGTCGATATTGGTGATCAGCAAAATCTGGAAAATGCGTTAAGCACTTTTTCTGGGCACATGAAAAATATTGCGGAAATGTTGCGTAACGTTAAGCGACACACACTTGTTTTATTAGATGAAATTGGCAGTGGCACCGAGCCGAACGAAGGAGCTGGCTTAGCGATTGCGATCATGGAAACGATGTATCAAAAGGGAGCCTTGGTAGTTGCAACGACCCATTATGGTGAAATTAAACGTTTTGCCCAAGAGCATGACGATTTTGTGCCCGCCGCAATGGCCTTCGATCGTGAAACATTAACGCCCAAATATCAATTGAAAATTGGTGAAGTTGGCGATAGTCAGGCGCTTTGGATTGCACGTAAAATGAAGATGGAGCCACAGCTCATTGAAAAGGCGGCTCATTATATTCAGCGGAAAGAATACCCTACTAATCGAAGTCTATTTAAACCCCTGAAAGCAAAAGAAACGACCTTTGCCACGTTTGTAGAAGAAACACACCGTTATCAAAAAGGTGATCGTGTCCTATTGACAGAAACACAACAAATTGGGTTGGTTTTTACAGATGAGGGTGAACAAGAAATCCAAGTATTTGTGAATGATAAAATTGAAAATGTACCACGAAGACGGTTGAAATTACAAGCGAAAGCACAAGATCTATATCCGCAAGACTATGATTTAGAAAGTTTATTTACAGATTTCCATGAACGAAAGAAACTCAAAGATATTGAACGCGGCTCAAAAAAAGCGCAGAAACAATTACGCAAAGAGGCCGAAAAAAGAGCAGCAAGACGCGACAAATAAGGAACTTAACAGAAGCAATACAACAACTTAACACTTTGTTTACTTGTTATTTATCAGAAATCAACTAAGACTTGTTATAGTCAATGTATGGGTAGATATGAAGGAGGAAACAAGGAAATGAAGAAAAGAGCTTTGCTAGGGGTTACCTTATTAACATTCACAACATTAGCGGGTTGTACAAATTTATCTGAACAGAAAAGCGGCGAAAAACAAACAGAGGTTGCTGAAGCGAAGGCAACTGAATCTGAAAAAGCACCAGTAAAAAATGTTATTTTTATGATTGGAGATGGCATGGGGAATCCGTATACAACGGGCTATCGCTATTTCAAAGCCAATCACTCAGACAAGCGTGTTCCCCAAACAGCTTTTGATACCTATTTGGTTGGGCAACAAGCCACTTATCCAGAAGATGAAGAAGAGAATGTCACCGATTCAGCGTCCGCAGCGACAGCGATGGCTGCCGGAGTAAAAACCTATAATAATGCTATAGCGCTCGATAATGACAAGTCCAAAACAGAAACAGTGCTGGAACGTGCGAAAAAAGTGGGGAAATCAACGGGGCTTGTAGCAACATCTGAAATAACACATGCAACCCCTGCTGCATATGGCGCACATAATGTTTCACGCAAAAATATGGCAGAAATCGCCGATGACTATTTTGATGATAAAATCGACGGACAACACAAAGTCGATGTGTTACTTGGCGGCGGCTCCGAATTATTTGCGCGGAAAGATCGTGATTTAGTCAAAGAATTTTCCCAAGCGGGTTATGGTCATGTCACAGATAAAAAGTCGTTAAATGAGAACCAAGACGACAAAATTTTAGGCTTGTTTGCACCAGGCGGGCTACCTAAAATGATTGACCGAACGGAAGAAGTCCCTTCATTAGCTGATATGACAGAAGCGGCTCTTCAACGGTTAGATAAAAATGAAAAAGGTTTCTTTTTAATGGTTGAAGGTAGTCAAATTGATTGGGCCGGGCATAGCAATGATATTGTTGGCGCGATGAGCGAAATGCAAGATTTCGAAGCGGCGTTTGAAAAGGCTATCGATTTTGCCAAAAAAGATGGTGAAACATTGGTGGTTACAACTGCAGATCATTCAACAGGTGGCTTGTCTTTAGGCAAAGGAGATCAATACAACTGGTTGACGGAGCCTTTACATGCGGCAAAACGCACGCCTGATTTCATGGCAGAAGAAATTATTAAAAATGGTAATGTGGAAAAAACAGTGACTGAGTATATTGATTTTCAATTAAGTGAGGCTGAATTGAAAGCAGTGAAAACAGCTGCGGAGTCAAAAGATGTTGAAAAAATCGCTCAGGCATTAAGAAAGATTTTTGATGAACGATCGAATACTGGTTGGACTACTGGCGGACACACGGGAGAAGATGTAAATGTCTATGCTTATGGCCCACAAGCAGAAGCTTTTTCAGGACAAATTGATAATACAGACCAAGCTAAGATTATTTTTGGCTTAGTAGATGGCACCGGGCAAAAAGCTGAGATTAAAGATAAAGGTATTGGCAAATAACAAAATAAAGAAAAAGCAGAACTTCTATACGTTCTGCTTTTTCTTCATTAAAGGCATAAAAATTTTATCTCTGTTATAATGAAGGTAACCAGATAAAAGTGAGGTCAAATAATGAAAAAAATGCATGTTGAAAGTGAATTTGCACCGTTGCGTTCAGTTGTTTTAGCACAATCGCAATTTTGTTTACCAGATAAATTTGATGAAGCGGATACGACTTTTTTAACAGAGGAAAATGCCCGTTTAACACAGAATAATGAAGGGCGTGATTTAGCAGACTTTGCACCAGAACAACAAGTTCGTTGGGAAAAAGAAAAAGAAGTCATGCAAGGAGTATTAGAATCTTATGGCGTAGAAGTATTTCGTCCACGTTTATTGACAAACTATGAAAAAGAACATGGCAAGGAATTGGGCGTAGGATATAGTAACTTCTTTTCACGAGACCCTTTTTTTACAATTGGCAATCTCTTAATAGAAGGAAACTTAAGATTTCAACACCGTCGACAAGAAATTTTACCAATTCGTCCGATTATTCAGCAGTGGACACAAGAAGCAGAAGGCTATTATTTTGCTGCGCCACAACCTGACATTTCTGAAGGGGCTTTAAGTGAAGCAGGTCCCTTTATTGAAGGCGGCGATGTTTTAGTTCTAGGAAAAACAATTTTTGTGGGCTACTCTGGCTTGGCAAGTAACCTAGCAGGAATTCAGTGGTTAGCCAATATGATTGGTCATTTTGGTTATGAAGTGGTACCGGTTCGGTTACATCCGCATATTCTCCACTTAGATTGTGCGTTAAGCTTGTTGAGAGAAGGCTTGATGATTGTTTGTGAAGAGGCCTTTTTGGATGGACTTCCTGCGCAATTAGCAAACTGGGAAAAAATTCACGTTACTTTGCAAGAAGCAGCGTATTTAGTGACAAATGGTCTACCGCTTAACGAAGAAACGTATATAACGGACCAATCGTTTACAACCTTAATTCCTCAAATAGAAGCAAAAGGTATCAAAGTTGAGGCAATTGATTACCATGTTTCTAGAATGTTAGGTGGTTCTTTCCGTTGTACAACGCAAGCGTTGATTAGAGAATAGTCAGCGAGTGATTATCAATTTTCGTAAGAAAAAATGTACGTTTTGTCTATGAAAACGATATAATTTTAGTTTTCACTATTTTTTTTTAAAATATTGAGGAAATTTTGATTTAATAAATGCGAGAAAACGTCAAAATGTTAGTGTTCATTACTAATGTTTTGACGTTTTCTCGCTGTTTTTTTATAAAATTACCACTTTATAAATGGGGAAAAACAATATCTCTTTTGAAAATTACGTTTTCAAAGACACGAAAAGTCGTTGGAACCGTGATGTTATAGTAAATTCATTTTTTTTGCATGAGGTGTTTAAAATTTGAAATCACAAGCAGTCTTTTTTTCGCTATACTTAGTTTACGTTCTACTGAGATAGAAAAGTTTTTCACTTTTTTATTCATTAATCAACCAAGATAATAAAGGAGAGAGTAAAATGAAGAAAAAAACATTGGTAACTTTATTTGCAGGAACGGTAATTTTAGGGGCAAGCATCGCTCCTGCAGCAGCACATGCAACAACGACTGGTACAACACCAGCAAACGTAGAGATGACAAGTGGTTCATTGCCAGGTGGTAATGGTGATGGAGATGACGGAAGCACACAAGAACCAGAACCAGGCTCGAATACAAATTTTGATTTGTTATATGTTCCAACAGAGTTCAAATTTGCTTCGACAGAAGTTAGTTCTGATTTATCAGCGATTTCATTAGATGCAAATGGTACACAAACAAAACGTTATGCGGTCGGGGATGTTCGTGGAACACAAGCTGGTTGGTCAGTTACTGCAGGCGTTGCTGAAATGAAAAATGGTACTGCTACTTTAGAAGGTTCAATTACCTTTGCGCAAACAGGTGCGGTAGCTAAATACGATGAAACAGCAAAAACATACTCACGTGATGTGGCTGCCTTTGCAGCAGACCCAGGAAGCCCTGAATTTGCTGGAACAACTATTCCAGTAGGTGGAGCAGCTGTATCAATTGCTACAGCAGCAGTTGGTAAAGGTCAAGGTACATGGGATTCTGAATTATCAAATGTAAAATTAAACATTACAACACCTAGTTCAAAAATTACAAATGGTGCGTATACAGGTAACGTAACTTGGACATTAGTGGCTGCGCCATAAACAGTTACTAACGAGAATACTGCATTACTAGAAAAGGAGCTGCGCACTGGTGCACGGCTCCTTTTCGATACATAGGAGGAACAAATAATGAAGACAATGCGCTGGCTAATCGTCACAGTTTTTATTTGTGTGATGGCATTAAGCATCCCTTCTGCTGTACAAGCAGAAGAAGCGGATGACAACATGAATACAAAATTTACAGTTAAACCCAATATTCCAGAGAATCAAGCGAAAAATACGCAATCCTACTACGATCTCATTGTGAAACCAGGACAGAAACAAGAAGTAGAACTGTCATTAATTAATAAAACAAATGAAGAATTAACGATTGATTTAAATTTGGCGAATGCTGTGACGAATGACAATGGTTTAATTGTGTACAATGATTTTGAGAAAAAACCAGATTCAAGTTTAAAAGTACCATTGACAACATTAATTAAATTACCTGAGGAACATGTAAAAGTTCCCGCTAAGAAAACCGTAACAGCCAAAATGACTGTCGAAATTCCAGCGAATGGTTTCCAAGGATTAGTTTTGGGTGGTGTTTATGCTTCGCTTGCAGAAGATGAAAAGGAAGAAAAAGGAAAATCAACGGGTTTAACCAGTCGATATGGATTTAATGTAGCAATTGCTTTACGAATGTCAGAAGATACACCGATGTATCTAGCAGAGACTCTTCAATTAGTTAAATTAGTTCCGACCATTGCTTTAGGAAATAAATCGGTCCAAGCGGTTATTCAGAATCCGACATCCGCTATTTTTCCTGAAGTACGTTTAGAAGGAAAAGTAACGAAAAAAGGCGAAACGAAAGAATATGCCAAACGGATTTTACCAAGTGTTCGTTTTGCACCGAATTCAACGATGAACTTCCACTTAGATTTTGGAAAAGAAGATGTACGTCCAGGAACCTATATTTTTGAAGGAGAAGCGGTCTTGAAAGAAGATGAACAACAAGTGTGGCCGTTTAAGCAAGAATTTACCATCAGTAGTCAAGAAGCCAAGAAATTAAACAAAGAAGCAGTAGTGAAATTGGTCCTACCGACTTGGTGGAATCAAGCTTTTTATGGATTGTTAGCTGCAACAATTGTGAGTCTAATTCTAGCTATTTGGCGTTTTACACAACAGAAAGCGATACTAAAACAACAAGCCTATTTACAACAAGAAAAACAGGCAGCCTTGAAAAATAGACAAGGAGTGCGCGATGATGACAGCGAAAAGTAAAGGATCACTTCTGGTGACATTGGGAATACTTTTAACCGTCAGCATTGCGATTCTGACCGCTTCTTCTGAGAGCTTTGCAGAAGAAGCGGGACAAACGAATATCGGTGTGACGTTTTATGGAGGGAAGGCACCTCTAAAAACGAAAGGTGGCACTAAGTCAACAGAACAACCAGTCACTAATAAAGGTAAAAAAACGTCACAACAACAAGACAAAGTGAGCAGAAAAACCACTGCTAAGACGAATCCCACAGCTGCACAGACGTCCTTACCAAGGACAGGTGAACGAAATAGCACGTGGCTTTACAGCCTTGGTATTGCATGTTTACTCGTAGTACTAATAAGTTTCTATTATTTGAATAAAAAAAGGAAAAAGGAAAAATAATGTGCTGTTTTTATAAACAGAGTCAATTGTAGAAGGAGGAATATAGATGGAGATTACGATGTGGATTTGGATTTGTGCTGGCTTGGCCGTCCTTTGTTTTGCTTTATTTTTACTGTTCTTAGTAAATAGCATGAATTTTGTTCATCAAGCAAAGCCTAAGCAGTCTTTAGTAAAACAATCAATGTTTAGTTGGCTGCTTCTGGTGATGTGTGGTGGCTGGGTAGCAATAGCTATCTTGCTGAATATCGCATTACAAACACAATTAACATAAAGACAACCCGTTGTAAGTTTTTGAGAAACTTGCAACGGGTTTTTGTTAACTTTAAAATAAAGAACGGTACAATTTATCAAAAAAGTACAGTAGACATTTGTACCCAACTTAGATAGAAAATAAAGCGCTATCATTATATGATAATTACAGGAGGAGGACACAGCTGTGAATTATAAAATAAGTTATCTCCTTGACGAGTATGCAGGGCAAAAAATTGCGCTCTCTTTGGCTCAACAAATAACCGATCTTTCGCAACGAGAATTAGTGACGCAACTTTCGACAATAGGCGGAGAAGTTCAACAGAATATCGTCAGCATTCCAAACCTTTCCGCAAATGAATGGGGAAAACAACTTTTTCAACAACGTCAAGTGATTTATAGCGAAACAGAAAGACAAGCACTTATTTTTTTGCTCACTTATTCAGAAATCGAAGAACTATCGGTGTATCATTACCAAAATTTTTTAGATGTTTCGAAAGGTACTATTTTAGCTGACATCAAAAAAGTACGACACCAACTAGCAACTGAAAATATTGCTTTATCCTACGAACGAAAACGAGGGTTTTACCTAGAAGGAGATGAATTTCGGATTCGTCGTTTCGGGAAAAATTGGCTTGCCCGCCTCTTACAACAAAAGTCGGGCACCTTTGCTTTATTTTGCTGGCTCAGTCAGCATCAAATGAGCCAATACGCAAAAATGCGTGACGGCATTCAATTAGCCGTCCAGGAAGCGCAGCTTCAACTGGTACCCAGCAGATTGGATGAAATTAGTTACTTTCTTGCTTTTTCTCAAAAAAGATTAGGCAAATATGAAACAGTCGTCTGGCCTGAGAACCAGTTAATTCAGTCCTTACGCGCTTATCCCGTCAGTCGTCGTATTTTAAGTGATTTAGTTGGGCCAGTGGCGAATGCAGAAACTGAGAGTCTTTTTTTCACGATTTGTTTAATGACAGCCTTGCAAGGAGAATTGCGAGATACGAAGTTAGAGTTTTTATTAGATATTTCTGGTGAAATTATTCGGAAAATGGAATTGTTGGCCGTTGTTCAATTTGAACAGCCTCGTGAATTGCTCATGAATGTGTATTATCATCTGGTTCCTGCTTATTTTCGGATTAACTATGGCTTTTACTTGCCGAATGTTTTAATCAAGGATATTCGACAATCGTATCGGTCGCTTTATCATCTTTGTGAACAAGCGTTAGCTCCTTTAGAAAAATTAACGAAACGTTCAATCCCGCCAGAGGAAATCGGTTTTTTCACCATATTATTTGGTGGAGAAATTTTCGGGCAAAAAAATGAACAGCGGCAAGAAAAGCTAAAAGCGCTAATTGTTTGTCCCAGTGGTATCAGTTCTTCGTTGATTTTGCAATCGGAATTGCGTCGGCTATTTCCAATGATTGAATTTAAAGAAACGAATGCGGTGAGGGAAATAGAGAATGTATCTGAAAAAAGTTATGACATCATTTTCTCAACGGTCCCTATTGAAACAGCCAAAAAGGTTTATCTTACCAAGCCCATTATGAGCTCTTTGGAGAAAAATCAATTGATGCACCAAGTTCAATCAGATTGGTTATTGCCAGGTATTTCCATGCCAGATGTTAAAGATATTTTAGATGCGTTAAAACCTTACATTTCCTTAAAAAAAGGAGTCACAGAAGCGCAGTTATATCGTGTCTTGCATCGTAAAATGAACAAAATTTTAGAAAAAGAGGAGGATCTGCGTCCAATGTTATCGGAATTATTAACAACAGAAACAGTCCAAGTCCTGCCTGAAGTTGCAGACTGGCGAGCGGGAATCACAGAAGCTGCCAAGCCGTTATTAAAAAATGGCAGTATTACGGAAAAGTACATTGATGCAATGATTCAAAAAGTCGAATCGTTTGGGCCATTTATCCATATCTGTCCAGACGTAGCATTGCCTCATGCGCGACCAGAAGATGGCGTTAATCAGTTAGGCATGTCATTACTAAAAATCCAAAAAAGTGTCGATTTATTAGAAGATCCTAAGCATGAAATTCACCTTTTTATTTGTTTAGCTGCTTCAGATAACGAAACACACTTACGGGCCTTATCTAGTCTGACAAAAATTCTATCAAAAAAAGAATCATTACATCGCTTAGTGGCGGCTGAAACCGTCCCAGAAATACTATCAATTATCCAAGAAGGAGAGAAATAAGATGAAGATTTTTACAGTTTGTCAAAGTGGTTTAGGAACAAGTTTTATGGTGCAAATGAATATCCAACAAATTTTAGAGGAAGTCGGTGTTGATACAGATAATTTTCAAATTGATCACACAGATGTCGGGAGTGCCAGTGGTGATATGGCTGATTACTTCTTTGTCGAAAAAACATTGCAAGATGCTTTAGGGTCAATTCCTGCTGAAAAAATCATTCCTTTAAATGCGATTATTGATTACGATGAAACGAAGGAGAAAGTCTTGAAAGTTTTAGATGACAATGGCATTGCACATCAATAAGAAGGAGGAAAAACATGGAAACTTTATTGAATTTATTTGTTTCAATTGTTAGCCAGCCAGCGATTCTGGTTTCATTAATTGCTTTGTTGGGATTAGTTTTACAGAAAAAGAAATTTTCTGATGTTGTTCAAGGAACGTTGAAAACATTCGTCGGCTTCTTAGTTTTAATTGGTGGCGCAGGGCTATTGGCGAACTCATTAACGCCCTTTGCGGAGATGTTTCAAACCGCATTAAATACACAAGGCGTGGTGCCTAGTAATGAAGCAGTTGTAGCGATTGCCTTGCAACAATATGGGACACCAACTGCTCTGATTATGTTGGTAGGCATGGTTGTTAATATTCTGTTGGCGCGTTTTACACGTTTTAAATATATCTTTTTGACAGGTCAAGCGATGATGTACGTTTCGTGTTTGACAGCCGTTATTTTAGTGGGGGCCGGTTTTAGCGTTAGTTTACCAATGATTCTTTTAGGTGGTTTATTTGAAGGAACTTTATTAACAGTGACACCTGCTCTTTGTCAGCCCTTTATGAAACAAATTACTGGAAATGATAAAGTAGCAATGGGGCATACAGGGAATATTGGTTATGCGGCAAGTGGCTTTATTGGAAAAGTCTTTGGGAATAAAGAAAAGTCAACGGAAGATATTAAAATTCCTAAAAGTTTTGGTTTTTTAAGAGACTCAACCATCTCAATTATGATTTTGATGTCGATTGTCTATGTGATTTTGGCTTTGCTGGCTGGGACAGGCTATGTCGAGCATGAGTTAAGCAATGGCGAAAATGCGATCATCTTTTCATTAATTCAAGCAGGAACCTTTACGGCTGGTTTCGTAGTGGTTTTACAGGGTGTGCGGATGGTTTTAGGAGAAATTGTGCCAGCTTTCCAAGGAATTGCTAAAAAATTAGTGCCTAATTCTAAACCAGCACTTGATGTTCCCATTATCTTTCCTTATGCGCCAAATGCTGTCTTGATTGGGTTCTTTGTGAGCTTTATTGTGGGAACTATTTCAATGTTAGCGATGGTTGGTCTGAATACCACCGTGATTATACCAGGTGTTGTCGGGCACTTTTTCTGTGGTGCCGCGGCAGGCGTTTTTGGAAATTCCACAGGGGGACGTCGGGGAGCGATTTTAGGGGCTGCGTTTAATGGCTTATTAATTAGTTGGTTACCGTTATTCATTTTACCAGTCTTGGGTGATCTACAGTTAGCATCCTCAACGTTTGCGGATACAGATTATTTAATCCCAGGCCTATTTTTAGGCAAATTAGGTGAGGCAGGTCCGAGTCTTTTAGTAGGAGGAATCATTGCTTTTGTAGTGGTTGTTCTTTTGGCTAGCGCTGTTTTGACTATGCGGGAGAAAAAAGTCGCCGAAGAAAACTAAGTGCTTTGTTCTAAAAAGGCAAGTGGGACAGAAGTCGTTTTGACTTCTGTCCCATTTGCCTTTTACCATTGTTCTTGGATAAACTGTGCAATTTGTTTCCGCGCTTGTCGTCCTTCTGGCAAGTATTGTTTCATTGCGAAAACGTGTTGCATGCCAGGCACCAATCGGCAAGTATCTTGTGGTCGTGGCCCTAATTGTTTTAAAAATTGGTGATAGGAAGGACAAAAAACTTCATGTGTGCCGCCCACGAAAAAAAGTGGCGGAAATTTTTGATAATCAAAGGACAAGCAATTTAAAGAAAGCGTGGAGTGATTAGCCGTGTCATCAATCTCTTGGGCAATTAATTGTAAATAGTTCATGCCAATCATTTTGTCCTTTTTTTGATAACTTTTGGCAACAGGAATGTCTAAATGTCCATCTAACCAAGGAGAAATTAAAACAGCAGCTTTGGGTAAGCGTTCAGGGAAATCGGTGGCTAAATTCTGCAATACGTTTAAAACCAATGTGCCACCAGCAGAATCACCTAATAAAATAACATCTTCGGGATCATAATGCTGTAAAATTTCTTGATAAGCAGCATAGCAATGATTATAAATATCAGCAAAAGACTTATTTGGTGCTAATGGATATACAGGGATAAAATAATCTGTTGCAAAAGAGAGATCTTCAATTAGTTTATAACTAAAGTCTAATTGGCTATAGGCGAGATTCAATGTAAAGCCCCCACCATGCAGGTACAGTACAGCTTTCTTGGTAGGTGCAATAACGGAGTTTGACATGCGATACATCGTAGGAAATTGAGTTATTTCTTGAAGAGGAAAAAGATGACGTAAATGTTTTGGCAAAGTTACTTGTTCATTTAATGATCGTTGCCAATGATAAAAAGCCTTGGTGACTTTCGGATTTCGTTCAAGTCGAGCAATTTGGGAAAGACGTAAAGAATCTTCAAAAAGACAGGCTTTTAAGGATTTTTGACGAGAACGTGCGTGGAACAAATATGCGCTAGCTAACAACAAACCAATCGATTTCTTTTTCAATTAGGGCCCTCCATTCAGCAAAAAGTAAATCATTTTTTCTACAGTATAACATTTTAAAAGTAGAACAACGAAATTTGTTGAAGGGATGAAAGGACGGTTTAAACGAATGTACGTATTTATTTGTGGTTGCGTAAAGTAAATGATTGTAGTAAATTAAATGAGATTAAGAGGTCCGGTGAATGGGCGCGTTCACGGCAAGGAGAGAAGTAGGATGACAAATAAAAAGGTTACAATTAAAGATGTTGCCAATGACTCAGGTGTCTCTATTACTACCGTTTCACAAATTTTAAACGGGAATGGGGCACGGTTTAGTGGGAAAACGGTCGAAAAAGTATTAGCTGCAAAAGAGCGATTAAACTATCAACCCGACTATTTTGCGCAACGTATGGTGATGAAAAAAAGTAAGACGATTGGCGTAATCGTACCTGATATTACCAACCCATTTTTTGCGCAATTGATTCGAGGAATTGAAAGTGTTTTATACAAAGAAAATTTTATACTGATGTTATGCAATGCGGACCAAGATGTTACAAGAGAACATGAATATTTAACAGAGTTGATTCGTCGCAGTGTCGATGGTTTTGTGATTGCAAGTTCTGAAATTTCCAATCAAACGATTAATGAAACGCTACGTGCGAAAAAGATTCCGTTTATTGTACTTGACCAAAAAAAAGCAGAAGGCTTTAGCGACGCTGTTTTGACAGACGATTATAGAGGTGGGCAACTAGCAGCAAAGCATTTACAAGAGCAACGACATGAACAGGTCGTCGTGGTAATGCCACCACATGCGCCAGTCAATATTCAGCAACGGTTAAAAGGTTTTTGTTCTGTTTATACGGAAAAGGTCCAGTTGATCGAAACAGAATTATCAAAAACCGGCGGCTACCAAGCTGTCCCCGAAATTTTAAAAACAGAGAGCACCGGAATTTTTGCTATCAATGATGAAATTGCTTTTGGTTTATATCGAGGATTAGCAGAAGCGGGCAAAAAAATTCCTGAGGATTATAGTATTATTGGTTATGACAATGTTGATATGTGCGAGTATGTTTCGCCGCCGCTAACAACAATTGCTCAACCTGTTTTTCAATTGGGGCAAACTACGGCGACTTTATTATTGGAAAGAATCCATCAGCCTGCAAAAGATTGGGAGGAGCAAACCTTACCGGTCCAACTGATTGAACGATTTTCGACAGCACCCTTGAAATAGCTTTCAAGGTGTGCTATATTTTTGTTGTGGAATTAAAACGTTTTACTAAAACGTTTTAATTAGAATGAAAAAATAAATTTTATTGAGGTGGATGAAAATGAACGCGGTTACAATTATCGGGAGTATCAATTTAGACACAACATTAAGAGTCAAAGAAATGCCAAAACCAGGCGAAACAATTCACGCCATTGAACATTTTACAGCGGGTGGTGGTAAAGGAGCGAACCAAGCAGTCGCAGCGAAACGTTCAGGTGCAGAAACATATTTTATTGGTGCTGTGGGAAATGATGGCGCTGGAGCTATGATGACTGATTTAATGAGTCAAGATGAAATTAATTTAACTGGGGTCACCACTTTAGAGAAAACAGCTACTGGCCAAGCCTTTATTATGGTAGATAACGCTGGTGAAAATAGCATTATGATTTACGCGGGAGCCAATAACGCCTTTACGCCAAAACAAGTCCAGGAACATCAAGAAATTATTGAAAAAAGTGATTTTGTGATTGCCCAATTTGAAAGTGCGATTGATAGTACGATTGCAGCGTTTAAAATTGCTAAAAAAGCAGGTGTCAAAACGATTTTAAATCCCGCACCTGCGTTAGAACAAGTTCCTGAAGAATTACTAAACGTGACAGATATGATTGTACCAAATGAAACAGAAACCGAAATTTTAACAGGCATTAAAATCACAGATGAAGCGAGTATGCGTAAAGCCGCAGAAGCACTTCATCAATTAGGGATTGAAGCAGTAATTATTACAGTAGGTAGTAAAGGAGCCTTTTATGACGTCAATGAACGAAGTGGTATTGTGCCTGCTTTTAAAGTGAAAGCGGTTGATACAACGGCTGCTGGCGATACTTTTATTGGCGCATTAAGTAGTATATTAGAGAAAGACTTTAGCAATTTGGAAGAAGCTATTCGTTATGGAAACAAGGCATCCTCACTGACTGTTCAACGTTTTGGAGCCCAACCTTCGATTCCTTATCAACACGAATTGGCAGACAAATAAAAAGGAGCGAGCGACATGAAAAAAACAAAAGTTATTAATTCAGATATTTCCCGCGTTATCGCACAAATGGGTCATTTTGATAAATTAAGTATTGGTGATGCGGGCATGCCAGTGCCTCGAACTACAGAAAAAATTGATTTAGCAGTTACCAATGGTGTCCCTAGTTTTATGGAAGTTTTAAACAATGTTCTTGAGGAATTGGCAGTTCAACGAATTTATTTAGCAGAAGAAATTAAAACAGAAAATCCTGATATGTTGACAGCAATTAAAACTCGTTTACCAGAAACTCCCATCAGTTTTATTCCTCATACAGAAATGAAACAAGAATTAAACAACTGCCATGCATTTATTCGGACAGGGGAAATGACCCCTTACGCAAATATTTTATTAGAAAGTAACGTTGTCTTTTAAACGAGAGAGGGGAAATAGAGATGAATGCGACTGCATTATTAATCGGTTTAGGACCGCTTCTAGGTTGGGGGCTTTTCCCAACAATCGCTTCCAAAATTGGTGGTCGTCCAGTGAATCAAATTCTCGGGACCAGTTTAGGAACATTAATTTTTGCCGCTATTTTTTCAATGATTAATGGTTTAGCTTTTCCAACGGGCATGGATTTATTCTTTTCAATTTTATCTGGTGTCGGTTGGGCCTGTGCGCAAATCATTACGTTTAAATGCTTCACGATGATTGGGTCATCACGTGCTATGCCAGTAACGACCGCGTTCCAACTTTTAGGTGCTTCTCTCTGGGGTGTCTTTTTCTTAGGAAACTGGCCAGGTGCGACAGCCAAATTGTTAGGCGCATTTGCCTTAGTGTTAATCATGATTGGTGCCAAAATGACGGTCTGGTCGGAAACGGAGTCCGCTGAGAGTGCTGGGATTATGAAAAAAGCAGTTCTTCTATTAGCCGTTGGTGAAATCGGCTATTGGGCGTACTCTGCAGCACCCCAAGCGACGGCAATTGATGGCATGCATGCCTTTTTACCACAAGCAATAGGCATGGTAATTGTCGCAGTTATTTACTCAGCAGTTGTCACTATTAAGGGTGGGGAAATATCGCCATTTATAGAAGCTGTTTCTTACAAACAAATTTTTTCAGGCTTTTTCTTCGCCTTTGCAGCGTTAACTTATTTAATTTCAGCGCAGCCAGATATGAACGGCTTGGCAACGGGCTTTATTCTATCCCAAACATCAGTTGTGCTTGCAACGTTGACAGGTATTTGGTTCTTAGGTCAAAAGAAAACAGCCAAGGAAATGACCGTAACGATTATCGGCTTAGTTTTGATTTTGGCAGCAGCTACGATCACAGTGATGATTTAAAAAAGTATTCAACGACCTATTATTCAGGGCGTTGAATACTTTTTTTTATTTGTTCTAAAAATAATGCAGCAGCTGTGGAAAGAACCGTATTTTTGCGCCAAATTAAACTAATTTTGGCTGTTAAAGCAGGATATAGCGGGATAAAACGTAAATTTGTTTGCTTTGTTTCTAGAATACCATCAATGCTTAGGGCGCTACCTAGCCCAGCTTCTACCATCAGTGAAGCGTTGTAAAGTAAGTTGTAGGTCCCAACGATTCGGAACTGATCTAGACTTGCTTCGAGCCAATCAGAGAGTTGGCTCGGAACTTGTGCTTGTCGAGAAATAAATAAAGGTTCTTCTTTTAAATCGGCTGCAGTAATAACATTTTTAGTGGCTAAGGGATGGTCCTTTACAGTAATTAAGCCCCATGTATCTACAATTGGTAATGTTAAATAGCTATATTTTTGTTTAGGTGCAGGCTCAATAATTAAACCAAAATCTAATAATCCTTTGTCTAGCCGTTCTATTACATCATCTGCATTCCCACTGTATAAATGAAGGTGAATATCAGCTGAGTGATGGCTTGTTATTTGTTGTAGTGCATTCGCTAAAAAAGACATAGCTTTTGTTTCGCCGCCACCAATCGTGATTTCGCCATTAATGAATTCATTTTGCGACAAGTTGGTGACTGTTTTATTCGCTAAGCTTAAAATATCTTGCCCTTGTTTAGCTAAATATTCTCCTTCAGGTGTTAGTTGTATTTGTCGATTTCCTCGTATAAATAATGTCACGCCTAATTCTTCCTCTAATTCTTTTAATTGCTTAGATAATGTTGGTTGTGATACATGCAATTGTTTGGCTGCGCCACTAATCGTTTTTTCTTGGACCACTGCTAAGAAATAGTGAATCACTCGTAATTCCATTACTTTCCCTCCTATAACTAAAACGCATACTTATCTATTTATTATAAGTATTAGACAGAGGAGTTGTCACGTATTACGATAAATTTAGCAAAAGGAGGCGATTAGGAATGCTTACAAAAAATCTCCAAGAACTAATTGCAACAGGTAGCATTGATAAAGATGAACCACTATTTCAACTTATTCATCAGATTCAAGAGGAAAATAGTCGCTATTTAATAGAATTAAATCAACAAGCCTATACACATAATGAAGTAAGGAATCTTCTTGCCACGATTATCCAAGACAAAATTGACGAAACCGTTACGATTTTATTGCCTTTTTATACAGATTTTGGACGCAATATACATTTTGGTAAAAATATTTTTATTAATCGGGCAGCTATGTTTGTTGATTTAGGGGGCATTATAATTGAAGACAATGTTTTAATTGGTCCGCGCGTTAATCTCTTAAGTGTCAATCATCCGGAAATGCCAATGAAACGGCGAGGCGTATTGCTAGCACCAATTACCATTAAAAAATTTGCGTGGTTAGGTGCGGGTGTCACTGTTTTACCAGGTATTACGATTGGTGAAAATGCTATCGTAGCAGCTAATGCGACTGTAACTAAAGATGTGCCAGCTAACGCTATTGTTGCAGGAACACCAGCTAAAATTATTCGTTGGATTCAGGAAGATAAGGAGGAAATATAATGAAATCATTATCAGAAAAAGTTATTGTTATCATGGGCGCTTCCAGTGGCATCGGTGAGGCAACAGCCCGTTTACTTGCCAGAAAAGGAGCGAAGTTAGTCATTGCAGCACGTCGACAAGAACGTTTAATTGCTATAAAAAAAGAACTTCCTGAAGCAACGATTCTCGTGCAACAAGCAGATGTAACGAAAGAAGAGGAAGTTCAGCGTGTAATCAAGCTTACAATGGAAAAATATGGACGAATTGATGTTCTTTTTAACAATGCAGGAGTTATGCCAACGGCGCCTCTTATTGAAGCACCAAAAGGAGAATGGCGTCAAATGCTAGATATTAATATTATGGGTGTTTTAAATGGCATTGCGGCAGTTCTTCCAATTATGGTTGAACAAAAATCAGGGCAGATTATTGCTACTGATTCTGTGGCAGGACATGTCGTTTATCCAGATTCGGCTGTCTACTGTGGAACAAAGTTTGCTGTTCGAGCAATTATGGAAGGATTGCGACAAGAACAAAGAGAGAATAACATTAAATCAACGATTATTTCACCAGGTGCTGTACAAACAGAACTTTATCAAACAATTTCTAATCGAGTAGTAGCTGAAACGTTACATCTAGAACAGTTAAGTTGGGGCTTAAAGGCGGAAGACATTGCGCAAGCAGTGGTCTTTGCCATAGACACGCCAGATCGTATGTCAATCAGTGAAATGGTTGTTCGCCCGACCACACAAACGATTTAATTTAAAAAGTATTCCTAGAAAGGAATACTTTTTTTAATCGTGATTGTTCGTTTTTTACAGAATTTAGAATTTGATATTTACTTATTTGTTGGTTTATTATATGATTAAACACGTTGTTTCATTAATAAATTGAATATTTTACGAACATTGTAAAATATTTAGATTTTAGGAGGACGGAACATGAAAGAAAAAATAAGTTCATATTTTGAACTTGAACAATTGAATACGAATATGAAACGAGAAATGTTAGCTGGTTTCACCACATTTATCTCAATGGCGTATATTTTGTTCGTTAATCCAACCGTACTTGGTGCTTCTGGCATGGACGAAGGCGCTGTTTTTACTGCCACCGCTTTAGCGAGTGCTTTAGGTTGTATTTTAATGGGTGTGTTGGCGAAATATCCGATTGCGACAGCACCAGCTTTAGGAATTAATGCATTCTTTGCTTATTCAGTCTCTGTTGGTATGGGGATTCCTTGGCAAACGACATTAGCAGGCGTTTTTGTGGCTTCATTGATATTTATTTTAATTACAATTTTTAAATTACGCGAGCTAATTATTGATGCAATTCCTGCAGACTTGAAATTTGCTATTTCAGGTGGAATCGGGTTGTTTATTGCTTTTCTTGGTTTAAGCCAAGGTGGCTTAATTGTGGCTAATGATGCGACACTTGTTGGCTTAGGACCTTTGAATGTTGGTTCAACGTGGGTCACCATTGTCGGCTTAGTCGTAACTGCAATTTTGTTAGTTCGTCGAGTACCAGGTGGTATTTTTATTGGAATGGCGATTTCAACGATTGTTGGTTTAGCGACAGGGGTTATTCCAATGCCTGATAAGATTATTTCAAGCGCGCCAAGTTTAGAACCAACATTTTTAGTGGCGTTAGGACATGTGAAAGATATCAATACGATTCAAATGTGGGTCGTGGTTTTAACGTTCCTATTAGTAACATTCTTTGATACGGCTGGTACGTTGGTGGGCTTAGCCAATCAAGCAGGTTTTATGAAGGACAATAAAATGCCGCGTGTGGGGAAAGCTTTAGCCGCTGATTCAACAGCGATGTTAGCTGGTTCTCTACTAGGGACATCGCCAGTTGGTGCATATGTTGAATCATCTGCGGGGATTGCTGTGGGTGGTCGTTCAGGAATCACAGCTATTACAACCGGGATTTTATTTATTTTCAGCTTGCTATTTTCTCCTTTGTTAGCAGTTGTCACTTCGCAAGTTACAGCACCAGCGTTGATTATTGTTGGTGTTTTGATGGCACAATCCTTAAGCAAAATTAAATGGAACGAGATGGAAATTGCGATTCCTTCCTTCTTAATCTTGTTAGGAATGCCATTGACATACAGCATTTCAGATGGGATTGCCTTAGGCTTTATCTTCTATCCAATTACAATGATTGCGGCAAAACGCGGGAAAGAAGTTTCGCCAATTATGTATGGCTTGTTCTTTGTTTTTGTCGGATTCATGTGGATCCTGAATGCGCAATAAGCAAGAGAGAAAGTTATCAAATAGTTGATTCATAAGACAATGAACTTATGAATCAACTATTTTTTTCGACTAAGCACTAGAAAAACGCCCCTTATTTGATGTATAATTTGCAAAGACATTGACCTGTGAAGATACAGGAACAGAGAGGAATTAATTGAGTGAAATATACAGAAATTATGGTTCGCTATGGCGAATTATCAACTAAAGGAAAAAATCGTAAAACGTTTATCATGCAGTTAGCACAAAATGTGAAACGTGCGTTAGCTGATTTTCCAGCATTGAAAATCCATGCAGATCGAGACAGAATGCATATTTTATTAAATGGGGAAGATAGTGAAGAAGTGATTCCGAAACTAAGTAAAGTGTTTGGGATTCAAAATTTTTCGCCAAGTATTCGTATTGAAAAAGAAATGCCAGCGATTCGTGCAATGGTTCAAGAGGTTGTTCGGGAAGTTTATACGCCAGGTAAGACGTTCAAAATTACTGCTAAACGCTCGGACCATTCATTTGAACTTGATTCAAATGGCTTGAATCAAGAATTAGGTGGGGCTGTTATTGAAGCCATTCCGGAAATTCGAGTACAAATGAAAAAGCCTGATATTAACTTAAGAATTGAAATTCGTAAAGACGCGGCGTATTTATCTTATGAAACGATTCGCGGTGCGGGTGGATTGCCAGTGGGCACCAGTGGTCGTGGTATGTTGATGTTGTCAGGAGGCATTGATTCACCAGTTGCTGGTTATTTAGCTATGAAACGTGGCGTGGAAGTGGAAGCTGTCCATTTTGCTAGTCCGCCTTATACAAGTGAACAAGCGTTACAAAAGGCTAAAGATTTAGCTGAAAAATTAGTCCCTTATGTAGGAACTATTCAATTTATTGAAGTGCCCTTTACAGAAATTCAAGAAGAAATAAAACGAGTTGTTCCCCAAGGCTACTTAATGACCATTACACGACGTTTAATGTTACGCTTAACAGATGCAATTCGTGAAATGCGGAAAGGTTTAGTCATTATTAATGGTGAATCGTTAGGACAAGTGGCTTCGCAAACACTTCAAAGTATGGTAGCAATTAATGAGGTTACCTCAACACCGATAATTCGACCTGTTGTTTCAATGGATAAGACAGAAATTATCGAAATTGCCGAAAAAATTGACACGTTTGAATTAGCCATCCAACCCTTCGAAGATTGTTGTACAATTTTTGCGCCACCGCAACCGAAAACACGACCTCGCTTGGATAAAGCGCAAGATTATGAAGCGCGCTTAGACTTGGAAGGTTTAATGGCTCGGGCCTTAGAAGGACTCAAAATTACAGAGATTTCAGCAGAAACAGCGAAAGATAAACAAGAAGACGAATTTGCAGATTTCCTATAAGAAATAAATACAGTGACGGTCGCTTAGACGTCACTGTATTTATTTTGTACTTATTTCACAAACAAGTTGCTCGGAGAGGGGAACCGTGATAAACTGAATATGTGAAGTAGGTAACAAGGAGGACAGAGGATGGAGAAAAAAATGCCTAAAGCAACGGCAAAACGTTTGCCGGTTTATTTACGTTATTTAAAAATGTTAGGGGATTCTGGTGTTAAACGCATTAAATCACGAGAGTTTAGTGAAATGATCCAGATTCCTTCTGCAACGATTCGGCGTGATTTTTCCCACGTTGGTGAACTGGGCCGAAGCGGTTATGGTTACGATGTGCCGTATTTAATTGAGGTATTTAGTAATATTTTAAATACGCAAGAAGAAAAAAGAATTGCTCTGATTGGTTGTGGCAATTTAGGCAAGGCATTATTAAAAAATAATTTTAGACGCAACGAGAATTTGAATATTGTCTGTGCTTTTGATAATGATTCGGCTTTAGTTGGCACCACGATTAATGGATTATTAGTTCATGATATGTCTGAGTTAGAAGCATTCGTTCGACAAGAAGGGGTCACGGTAGCCATTTCTACAGTACCAAGTCACCATGCCCAAAAAGCTATCGACAAAATTGTACAAGCGGGTGTGACTGCGATTTTAAATTTTGCGCCAGACCGTGTCAGTGTGCCAGCCAACGTTAGTGTGCAGTATATTGATTTAACAACGGAACTGCAAACACTGATTTATTTTAATGAAACTTTTTCACTAGCAAATAGCCCAAAGCAATAAAATTGTCTTCATAAAAATCCTCTACTATACTTATTATTGAAAGTGGAAAAGGAGGATTTCAGAATGAATGTTACAAGAAAAGGGCACGTATTAGAATTGACAGGTGAGCAGCCTAAAGTTGGCACAAAAGCCCCCGTCTTTTCTTTGAAAAATTTAAACAACCAAGAAATCAACTTGGCAGATTATAAAGGTAAAACGGTTTTAATTAGTGTGGTTCCTGATATCGACACACGTGTTTGTTCACTGCAAACGAAACGTTTCAATCAAGAAGCGGCGAAATTAGACGGTGTTCAGATTATCACGATTTCCAATAACACAGTTGAAGAACAAGCAAATTGGTGTGCCGCTGAGGGTGTCGAAATGGAAATGCTTCATGATACTGAAGACTCATTTGGTGCAGCTTATGGTTTGTATATTCCAGAAATGGGCCGTTTAGCACGTGCTATTTTTGTGATTGACCCAGAAGGAACGTTAGTTTATGAAGAAATCGTCTCAGAAGTTTCGTCGGAACCCGATTATCAACAAGCGTTAGAAGCTGCAAAAAAAGTGTAATCCCTCTAGATTACAAATTGACTTTGCTTGCGCTTCATTGTAGAATGAAGCAAAGACAGCGAACAAGAGGAGTATCATTGGCGTCGTTTTAGAGAAAAAGTCGTTCAGGTGCAAGACTTTTACACAACCAGTGAGAAGGTAGCTTGTGAGTCAATGGTTTGAACACAGTACGTTAGTAAAACGATTCGTTTCGTGAACGTTATCTCACGAATGAGTGGCATTTGAATGAATTCAATTCAAATGCAATTTAGGTGGTACCGCGTAAATAAGATGAATCTACGCCCTAAAATACGAAAGTATTTTAGGGCGTATTTTAGTGTTTAGCCCAAAAAAACTCATTTGTAAAATAATTACCGCTCCAAATCGCGTATTTTAAGAAAGAAGGGGAAAAAATGTCAGAAGAAAAAAACTTACCAACGAAATATCAACCGACAGAAATCGAAGCTGGCCGTTATCAAAAATGGCTAGATCAAGATTTATTTAAACCAAGTGGCGACAAAAAAGCGAAGCCCTATTCAATTGTTATTCCACCACCTAATGTAACAGGGAAGCTACACTTAGGGCATGCTTGGGATACAACATTACAAGATATGATTATCCGCCAAAAAAGAATGCAAGGCTTTGATACGTTATGGCTACCAGGAATGGACCATGCCGGAATTGCCACGCAAGCAAAAGTAGAAGAGAAACTAGCACAACAAGGAATTTCACGTTACGACTTAGGTCGTGAAAAATTTGTTGATCAAGTGTGGGAATGGAAAGAAGAATATGCTTCTCACATTCGTGAACAGTGGGCAAAAATGGGCCTTTCTTTAGATTACAGCCGTGAACGTTTTACTTTAGATGAAGGGCTATCTGAGGCCGTTCGTAAAGTGTTTGTCTCTCTTTACGAGAAAGATTTGATTTACCGTGGTGAATATATCATTAACTGGGATCCAAAAGCGAAAACAGCATTGTCTGATATTGAAGTAATCCATAAAGATATTGAAGGAGCTTTTTACCACATGAGCTACCCATTATCAGATGGTTCTGGCGTTGTTGAAATTGCGACAACGCGTCCTGAAACAATGTTGGGAGATACGGCGATTGCGGTCCATCCAGAAGATGAACGGTATCAGGAACTTATTGGTAAGACAGTTGTCTTGCCATTAGTCGATAAAGAAATTCCAATTATTGCAGATGACTATGTAGATATGGAATTTGGAACAGGGGTTGTAAAAATCACACCTGCCCATGATCCAAATGACTTTGAAGTCGGTAATCGTCATGACTTACCTCGAGTAAATGTTATGAACGAAGACGGCACGATGAATGAACTGGCTGGAAAATACGAAGGAATGGATCGTTTTGCCGCACGTAAAGCGATTGTCTCTGACTTGAAAGAACTAGGTCGCTTAATTAAAATCGAAACAATGAATCACAGCGTGGGCCATTCAGAACGAACAGGCGTTGTCGTGGAACCTCGTTTATCGACCCAATGGTTTGTAAAAATGGGACCACTAGCTGAAAAAGCAATGAAAAATCAAGAAACAGAAGACGCTGTTGAATTTTATCCACCACGCTTCAATCAAACATTTTTACGTTGGATGGAAAATGTACATGATTGGGTTATTTCGCGACAATTATGGTGGGGCCATCAAATTCCTGCTTGGTATCACAAAGAAACGGGCGAGATGTATGTTGGGATGGAAGAGCCAGCCGACAGTGAAAACTGGGTTCAAGATAGTGACGTCTTAGATACATGGTTTAGTTCTGCATTATGGCCATTTTCAACGATGGGTTGGCCAGATGAAGCAAGCGAAGATTATCAACGTTACTTCCCAACAAGCACATTAGTTACTGGCTATGACATCATCTTCTTCTGGGTAAGTCGTATGATTTTCCAAAGCTTAGAGTTTACAGGTGAACGTCCTTTCCAAAATGTCTTAATTCACGGCTTAATTCGTGATGAGCAAGGACGCAAAATGAGTAAATCATTGGGGAATGGGATTGATCCAATGGATGTCATCGAAAAATATGGCGCAGATGCATTGCGTTGGTTCTTATCAAATGGTTCAGCTCCAGGTCAAGATGTTCGTTTTAGTTATGAAAAAATGGATGCTTCTTGGAACTTTATCAATAAGATCTGGAATGCAAGTCGCTTCGTTATCATGAATGTAGAAGGTATGACTGCTGCAGATATTGACTTTAGTGGTGAAAAGACTGTCGCTGATCGTTGGATTTTAACGCGCTTAAACGAAACAGTCGCCCGTGTGACAGAATTATTTGATCGCTTTGAATTCGGTGAAGCAGGTCGCCAATTATACAACTTTATCTGGGATGATTTCTGTGATTGGTATATTGAAATGAGTAAAGAGATTCTTTACGGAGAAAATGAAGCAGCTAAACAAACAACACGGAGCATCTTGGTGTACACATTGGATCAAATCTTACGCTTATTGCATCCAATTATGCCGTTTGTAACAGAAGAAATTTGGGAAAAAATTCCGCATCAAGGTGAGTCATTGGTTGTGGCAGAGTACCCAGTTGTTCATGAAGAATTTAACGATGAAGCAGCAGCTCGAGGAATGGAAGTTCTGAAAGAAGTTATTCGTTCGGTTCGGAATATTCGAGCAGAAGTGAATACACCACTTTCTAAACCAATTACCTTGTTAATTAAAACAAACGATACAGAAGTAGAAGAATTTTTAACAGCTAATACTAGCTATTTAGAACGCTTCTGTAACCCAGAGGAATTAGTCATCAGTCGTGAAATAGAAGCGCCAGAATTAGCCATGTCCGCTGTATTAACAGGCGCAGAACTATTCCTACCATTAGCTGGGTTGATTAATATCGAGGAAGAAATTGCTCGCTTAGAAAAAGAATTAGACAAATGGACAAAAGAAGTCAAACGTGTGCAAGGCAAACTTTCAAATGAACGTTTTGTGTCAAATGCACCAGATGAGGTCGTGGAAGCAGAACGTGCAAAAGAAAAGGACTACCTTGAAAAACAAGAGGCTGTCAAAGAACGGATTGCCCAATTACGTTCAATCTAAAAAAGAAAAGACAACAAAACCAAACGTTGGTTTTGTTGTCTTTTTGTTATAATTTGCCAAATAATTGAAACAAATACAACATTAAGTAGCTGTAAGTAGCCACAGACCAGAATTTTAATAAAAGAACAATTTTCATGAATTCTTTTAAAGAAATATCTGTAATTCCCGCCACTAAACAAACAATATCATCTGGAGCGAAGGGGACTAACATAGTAAAGATTAAGAGCTTTTTGACATTGTGTTCATTTTTGTCTAAAATCTCTTCAAATTTTTTGTATTTATTGGGTGAAAGGATTATTTTTACAAAGCTACGTCCATAGTAACGAACCAGTAAAAAGCCAATAAACTCACCAATAATCAATCCAAGATAGCTATACAAAAGGCCTTGCAAATTGCCAAACATCAACATTCCTGCAACAGAAGAAATTCCTCCAGGTAGAATAGGGATAATCACTTGGACGATTTGTAAAAGAATGAAACATAGAACCGCATAGTTACCAAACTGTTTAATAAAAGCTTGCAAGGAAGCAACAGAATGAAAAATTCCTCTGGAATATCCCCATAAAATTAAGCCGAAGAAAAGCACCAGTCCAACTAGGGGTAACCACCGAATGAGTCCATTTAAAAATTTTTTCTGATTAGTCATGAGTGGCCTCCTGACGTTTTCGACGGTATTTTTTAAAGCCAAGATAACCAGCCGCTCCCAGTAAAACCGTTCCGCTGACGGCAGTACCGAGATAAATCATTCTTGGATGATAGGTAAAGGTTAACTGCTGTTTGCCAGCTGGGACTTCAACAGCTAAAAAGCCACCTAGAATGCGTTGTGTTTTTAATGGTTCTTTTTGTAGCGACGATTTGACTTGCCAATCTTGGTCATAAGGAATGGACGTATACAGTAACTGAGTGTCATTTCCAGGTACATTCAGTGCGCCATTTAAATGGCCTTTTTTAGTTGCATTCACGTGAAGAGCTTGTTGGCGTAATTTGTCAACCGCACGATTAAAGGCTGTTTGGTCTAAAGTTTGAAGTTGCCAATTAGTTAAATCAACCACTTGTTCAGCAGTTAGTGACAGGGTCACGGTAGTTCCTTTTTCAAAATGCCCTAAATTGAACAGTTGATTGGTTGCAATATAAATCGGCGTCGAGATAACTTGTTGGTTTACCTTCAATTGTGTAACTTTTTTCCATTTTAAATTCGGAATATAAAGATGCAAGTCACCAGTGCTATTCACTTTAAAGGTTGCTTCAATTGTTTCGTTAGTATGATGAGGTTCATTTATCAACGAAGCTGTTTTAAAGTAAGGTTTATCCGTCGGCACGAGCGTTTGCAGGAGTTCTTCTTGGGCATCTAAAGGATTATTTTTTGCTAATTTTAACTTGGTTAATGCGGTTGGCGCCAAAAAGCCCATACCGATCGCTTCATCATTTTCCATGATTTTCGTGGAACCAACTGTTTTTAGCAATTTTTCACTCGTAGGTTTTTCAATTGGTAAAAAGTCATATTTCACATTTAAAAGTAAATTGGTTAGTTGTGAATTATCCACATAGGCAATCCGGCGATCATTTTTTCGATATAAACCTAGCGCACTTAATGTGTCTTGGGTAGTGGCAGTTAAAGTCGAAGTATAGCTAGAAACGCCAGCATAGCCATAAAGTAAAGGATTGTTGTAGCCGTTATTGATTTCACGGAACCCTGTTTCTTTGGAAGGAATGACTTGTTTCATGCGATAAAGTTCTGGTGCTGAGGCCATTTTTTCATCGATTAATTGGCTGTGTTTTCGGTAATCTTGGGCAAATGTCGCTTGGCTACCAAAGGGCATGTGTTTAAAAGAAATCCAGAAATTCGTTGTTAATTCTGTGCTGACCAGTAAGAATAAAGCCACGACTACATAGTTTCTTAAGGCCTTTTTGTGTGCTAAACGCAAGCAAACGAAAATCAACCAAATAAAAAGTAAACTTAGCCATAAATAATTGATCGAAATTAAGAGATTCTTTTGTGGACCATAATACAAAGATCCGTAGCCAATGACTAACAGCAGACTAAAAATAATAGGTGCGGTCCAAGGAATGGTCACTTTTTTAAGCCAAACTTCATAGGCAAAGACAATCAATAAAAAGCTAAAAATAAAGACATTTCGGTAAGGGAAACCAGCTGGGCTTTGAAACATGTGCCAGACAGTATTAAAGGCTTCTAACCAAAAGCTTAAAAAGAGAATGAATAAAAGAATTGCTGAAGCTATTCTTTCTTTTAACGCAATTTGTTTCGTTTGAAAATAGGCAACACAGAGGAGTGTCACAAATAATCCAGCAAAAACGGTTGGTAAATGGTCTAAACGCAACTCATAATTAATAGAACCTAAGCCTAATTGCGAGAAAAACGAAGTGTTGAACTTAGGCGTTAAAAAGAACGTCGAGACATCAAAATCTGCTTTTTTTGTATAAAGCATCCCTTCTGCTGCAGGTAATAATAAAAAGCTAGTTGCGGTTCCTGTTAAAAAAGAAACGAGGATGAATAACGGACTTTGTTTAAAAAATTGCCGAATAGCATGGGTTTGGGTATTCTTTTTAAAGAACCAATAGATACTGTACAAAACAGCAAAGAGACAAATCATATAACCCATGTAGTAATTTGTCACAATCGCTAAAAATAGGGTTATACTGTATAAGCCCCATTTTCGTTGATCCCATAAACGTTGGAGTCCCAATAAGATAAGCGGGAATAGAATTAGTGCATCCAACCACATAAAGTTTTGGCTATAGACGGTGACAAAGCCACAGAAACTATAGGACGTTGAAAAAAGTAACGTGGTGCCATCAACTTTTTGATAGGTGTATTTTAAATAGCTAAACATCGTCGTGCCCATCAAGGCAAGTTTTAAGGTAATAATCCATAAAATTGCTATAGGTAATTGTTCATAAGGAAAAAAGAAAGCCAACACATTAAAAGGGCTCAGTAAGTAATAGGCTGCCAAAGGAACAATCGACTCACCAATCTCATTGGAAAAAGAGTAGAATGTAGTTATTCCCTCGTGAAAAGAGCGTTTTAAAAAACTCAAGAAAGGCATGTATTGTGTGCCTAAATCACTAACTAATAAGTTGTTGTCACCAAAAGGCGCAAGTTGTAATGTCATCCATACAAGCAACAGAAGTAAAAACGGCAAGAAAAAACTTCCTAACCATAAAAGCTTCGATTTGTTTTTCATCAAAATAAGTCCACCTTTATAAAAAAATCATGAATAAGCGTGTTGAACGCTCTAAAAATAGTTTTTAATTGGCTGGCTGGAATGAACCATCCAGAATGTTAGTTTACCATAAGTTCATTAATATATCCGCTAATAACGCAAAATTATGAAAAATGCAAAAAGTTTTCAAGAAAAAGTTTCAATTGGTTATTAGTGAAAAAGTCACCTAACTTAGTTATAATGTAGAAGAAGACAAGGAGTTGGACAAGATGCAATTAACAATAGAAGAAGCCATTGAATGGATTCATAGCCGGTTACCCTTTGGTTCAAGACCTGGTTTGGATCGGATCAATGCGTTATTAGAAAAAATTGATCATCCAGAAAACAAAGTGCCAACGATTCATATCGCAGGAACCAATGGTAAAGGCTCAACCGTGACATATTTACGCTGTCTATTAGAAGAAATGGGCTTGAAAGTCGGAACCTTTACCTCTCCTTATATTGAATCATTTAATGAAAGAATTGCGATAAATGGTCAACCAATTTCAGACGAACAATTGATTACCTATGTGGAAAAGTATCAACCAATCATTAAAGAATTAGACCAGATCACTGAAGTGGCTGGAATTACAGAATTCGAAACATTGACAGGAATGGCCTTGGACTATTTCGTGAATGAACAAGTGGATATCGCAGTTGTTGAAGTTGGCTTAGGTGGATTACTTGATAGCACCAATGTCGTGAAGCCATTATTGACGGGAATTACAACAATTGGGAAGGATCACACAGAAATTTTAGGTGAAACAATTGCTGAAATTGCCTATCAAAAAGCGGGTATTATTAAAGAAAAAGTCCCAGTAGTAACAGGCAATATTTGTGCTGATGCGCTAGCAGTCATTGAAAAAGTCGCACAAGAAAAACAGAGTCCAATTTTTCGTTTTGGCAAAGAGTATCAAGTGGAATATCTACATCCTGATACACAATGGGGGGAAGTATTTAATTTCTATGGAGAAATGGGCAAACTGACAAAAATTAAAGTTCCCTTGTTGGGGCGTCACCAAGTAGAAAACGCGGCGGTAGCTATTCAATTATTTGACAAGTATTGCCAACTACAACATTTGCCGTTTAAAGAACGAGACATTACTCAAGGGTTAGCTAAAGCGCAATGGCCAGCTCGAATGGAACGTCTTAGTGATGAACCGTTGATTGTTTTAGATGGTGCCCACAATGAGCATGCAGTAAAACGCTTAGTTGAAAACTTGCGCAAAGAGTTTCCACAACACACGATTCATATTTTATTTTCAGCTTTAGCAACTAAAGATGTGGATGAGATGATTCAGGACTTAAAGCAAGTACCGAATGCGCATCTTTACTTAACTAGCTTTGATTACCCTAAAGCTATTGCACTCACAGAAATGGAAAAATATGAAGACGATTTAACAGAAATTGTGTCTTTATGGCAATTTGGCTTAGGCGAAATTTTAGAAAAAATGTCGACAGATGATTTATTATTAGTAACAGGTTCATTATATTTTGTTTCTCAAGTAAGAGAATTACTTTTAACTATAGGAGGAAATGATGAAGAAATTTGATGGCGTAATTTTTGATATGGATGGGTTGCTTTTTGATACGGAGTTGATTTACTATACATCTACTCAAAAAGTAGCAGATGCAATGGGGTTACCATATAGTAAAGAAGTCTATTTAGACTATGTTGGGATTTCCGATGAAGAAGTACAAGAGAATTACCGACGTATTTATGCATCCTATGGTCACGACACAGTGGAAGAATTTATCCGCCGTTCTTATGAGGATACCCTGCAAGAGTTTCGATCTGGTAACGTCCCTTTAAAACCAGGGGTGGTGGAATTCCTTGACTTTTTAGATGATCAAAAAATTCCTCGATTAGTTGCTTCAAGTAACGTCCGTCCAGCAATTGAAATGTTATTAAGCCATGCTGGGATTCAGGATCGTTTTGTAGGGATCGTTTCAGCAGAGGATGTTAAACGAGCAAAACCGGACCCAGAAATTTTTCAAAAAGCTCGTCAACTTTTAGGAACAGAAGCCCCGAAAACCTTGATTTTCGAAGACTCATTTCATGGGGTAAGTGCGGCTCATAGTGCGGGCATTCCAGTGATCATGGTACCTGATTTATTGCAACCAACTGAAGTTATCCAAGAGAAAACATTACATGTCTTGGAGAGTTTACATCAAGCGCCACATTATTTAAAATAATAAAAACAACACTCCTTTGCGTAGTTTATTAATGACTAGCAAAGGAGGTTTTTTATGCAAGTATCGGATCTATTTATTCGCGAGATGCCGAGTGATTGTTTACCACGAGAACGGCTCTTAGCGATAGGAGAAAAAGCATTATCGAATCAAGAGTTGTTGGCGATTCTGTTACGAACTGGCTCAAAAGAAGCAGACGTGATGACTGTTGCCGCAACGCTATTAAAACAGTTTAAGCAACTTTCTTATTTGCAGCAAGCCACGTTGAACGAGTTAATGGCTATTAAAGGCATTGGCCAAGTGAAAGCCATTGAATTACGTGCGGCCATTGAATTGGGGTGTCGAATTTATCAAAGTAGTCAAATCAAATTTGGTAAAGTTACGTCCAGTCAACAAGTCGCTCAACGATTACTCCAAGAGATGAAGGGGCTGCAACAAGAACATTTAATTTGTATTTACTTGAATACCAAGAATGACATTATCCAACAGAAAACGATTTTCAAAGGTTCACTGAATCAAAGTATTGCTCATCCACGCGAAATTTTTCGGGAAGCGGTTAAATATTCTTCTGCTCGCATACTATTAGCTCATAATCATCCATCTGGCAATCCGACACCGTCTCCACAAGATATTCAATTTACCAAACGAATGGAAGAATGTGGCGAAATGATGGGGATTCAATTGTTGGATCATATTATTGTTGGTGATAGCGGATACATTAGTTTGAGAGAAGAGAATTTTTTTGCTTCAGAATGAGGACAATTCTTGCAAAAATATTTTATCACGTGTAAAATGAAAGGGTAATCTTGTTTGGAATTATGTAGACTTTTTAAATTTTTTTAAATATTCTATTGGAAGCGAGCAAAGTTACGACTATTTATGTGCAAATGCACGAGGAGGAACAAAAGAATGGAACAAGGAACAGTAAAATGGTTTAACGCAGAAAAAGGTTTTGGGTTTATCTCACGCGAAGACGGAAGCGACGTATTCGTACACTTCTCAGCTATCCAAGGTGATGGTTTCAAAACTTTAGAAGAAGGTCAAGCAGTGACTTTTGATGTTGAAGATTCAGACCGTGGCCCTCAAGCAGTTAACGTAGAAAAAAACTAATAAAAAATAATCCAAAAACACCTAACATGCGTTAGGTGTTTTTTTGTTAGAAAAAATAGAGAAGAAAAATGGACAAACATTTTTCTTCTCTATTAAATGAGAGCTTTATTGATCACTAACTGTGGCAGTCATAATCATTGGCAGAATCATTGGATGACGTTCTGTTTGTTCAAACAAGAAAGGCTGTAAAGCGGTCGTCATGGCTTCGCCTAATTTTGCTTCGGTACAGTTTTTATCTTTCATTGCTTCACGTAGAGCATTGAATAAAAGACGTTGGCCTTCATGAATCATATCACCAGACTCACGCATGTAGACAAAACCACGGGAAAGAATGTCTGGACCAGCCATAATTTCTTTATTTTTAATATCAACCGTTGCTACCGCTAAAACTAAACCTTCTTCAGATAAGATACGACGATCCCGTAAAACAACATTCCCGATATCACCGACACCATTTCCATCAACGTACACGTCGTTAGCGTTGAAGTGACCAGCAGGACGTGCGCTATCAGCCGTTAAAGCTAAGACATCGCCGTTGCCCATGATAAAGCAATTTTCTTCAGGAACCCCTGTATCTTGAGCGAGCGAAGCATGGATTTTTAACATTCTAAATTCACCATGAACAGGCATGAAATATTTAGGCTTCATCAAGCGAAGCATTAATTTTTGCTCTTCTTGTCCACCGTGACCAGAAGTATGGATATTATTGATTTTTCCGTGGATAACTTCTGCACCGGCTTCAGATAATAAGTTGATTAAACGGTTAACGCTTGTCGTATTCCCAGGAATTGGTGAACTTGAGAAAACAACCGTATCGCCTGGTTGAATACTAATTTGGCGATGTGTACCGTTAGCAATCCGACTAAGCGCGGCCATAGGTTCTCCTTGAGAGCCAGTACATAAAATCATTGTTTCATTTGCTGGCAATTGATTCAGTTCCGCCGCATCGACAAACGTTCCTTTTGGCACTTTGATGTAGCCTAAGCGTTCGCCATTGACAATGGCATTTTCCATGCTACGACCAAAAACAGCAATTTTGCGACCTGTTTTCACGGCTGCATCAGCAGCTTGTTGTAAACGGAAAATGTTTGAAGCAAAACTGGCAAAGATAATCCGACCATCAATTTTTTCAAAGATTTTTAAAATAGAGGTCCCAATTGTTTTTTCGGATTTTGTAAAGGTGGGTATTTCAGCATTGGTACTGTCTGAAAGAAGACAAAGGACGCCTTCTTCACCTAATTTCGCCATTCTGTGTAAGTTGGCTGGCTCACCAACGGGTGTAAAGTCAAACTTAAAGTCACCTGTTGCGACAATGTTACCAGAAGGCGTTTTAACCACAACGCCCAAGGCATCAGGAATACTGTGAGTCGTCCGGAAAAAGCTAATCGCTGTTTTTCTAAAACGAATCACCGTATCTTCATTAATTTCGTGTAATTCCGCTTCTCGCAATAAACCATGTTCATCTAGTTTGTTGGTAATTAAAGCCAAGGCTAGTGGTCCCGCATAGATTGGGATATTCGCTTGACGTAAAAGATAAGGAACGCCACCAATATGGTCTTCATGACCGTGGGTAATAACGAGTGCTTTGACTTTATGCAAATTTTGAACGATGTAGCTATAATCTGGAATCACGTAGTCAATCCCAAGTAAATCATCTTCTGGGAATTTGATCCCAGCATCAATAATGATAATTTCATCTTGGAATTGTACCCCATATGTGTTTTTTCCAATTTCGCCTAAACCACCGATTGCAAAAACGCCAGTTTCGTTATTTTTTATGTTTACTTTCATGTTAAAACTCCGTTAGAGTGAAGTCCGCATGTTCTTGCTCGTAAGCAAGATGTTTTTCGTCTAATAATTGAACGTATTCAATATTGTATGGGGTATTTTCTTCAACTAATTGGCGCACGATTACATCGCTATCGGCTTCCATGTAAAGAGATTTTGTGTCTTCTCTTTTTGGGTTTCTGATTTTTGTTTCTTGATAGTATACTTTGTAAATCATCGATTCATTTCTCCTTCAGCTACTAATAGTAGCAATTTATAGTTTTTTTCATTTTAAGACAGAAAATTAAACACAACAAAACGAGGTGCTGATCACCTAAAAAAGAATGCTCATCAAAAACATCTGTTAATGATGAAATGAAGCCTCGACTTTGCTTCATTCTGGGTATTTGATTTTATGTGTTCTTTTTTCAACCGTCCCGTGTGTTGTGAATAACAACAATTAAGCTTATTTTATCATAGAATGATAAGGAAGTATAGAAACACTCACTGGACTTTTAAAAAAAACAAACTTCTTGTTTCGCCTTATTCTTGATCAAGTTCGAGTGCCTTTTTTTTAGGACGCCAATACCAACTTAAGCCAATCACGTGAGCTAAATAAACAATCGCTAAAGTCGTGGTCATCAACGTATTTCGGACAATTAAACACGGAATGGCAAATAAAAGAAACATGGAAATAAATAGTTTCCATTTGCCTTTACGAGTAATTTTTTTCTCAAAGAAGGCTTCTTGGATATATTTTTGATAATAAGAAGAAGCTAAAAATTTGTTATAAAGTTTATCTGAACTACGCATCCAAAAAAAGGCCGTTAATAAATAAAAACCAGTGGTGGGTAAAAGCGGCAAAAAGATTCCTAACGTGCCTAAAGCAAACGTACAGGAACCGAGAAAAATGAAGAATAATTTTTTCATTCAAAGGGTCCTTTCAGTTTTTCCCAATTATGGCACAATCAAAAGGAAGTAGCAATTTTAATCGTATAAGTAAATCATTAAAATTATCTATTTTTTAGAAAATCTAAAAGAGAAAGGATAGAAAGAGAAAGGCTGTTTTTTCTAGTCAGACAGCTTGTATTACCGATTTCTTTTTGATACAGTGGGGGTACTAGAAAATTTAAAGTAAGATAAGAAGGAGATGATTAATTGAAGTTAATGTGGCGTTACACAATGCGTTATAAGAAATTACTTTTCGCTGATTTTATTTGTGTGTTTGGTTTTATTTTAATTGAATTAGGCTTGCCGACTATTTTAGCACGAATGATTGACAAAGGAATTATTCCTAAAGATATGGACTATATTTATCAGCAAGGGATTTGGATGGTTGTAATTACGATTATTGGTGTCGCAATGAATATTTTGCTGGGGTACTTTGGTGCCAGAATTACAACAAACATTGTTCGTGATATTCGTGATGATTTATTTGAAAAGATTCAAACTTTCTCACACAGTGAATATGAAAGTATTGGGGTTTCTTCCTTAATTACGCGAACGACCAATGATGCATACCAAATTATGCTCTTCATGGGAAATATTTTACGTCTTGGCTTTATGACGCCAGTGATGTTTATTGCCAGTCTTTACATGGTGATGCGAACGAGTCCGTCGTTAGGAATGTACGTTTTAGGTGCCTTGCCTTTTCTGCTGCTAGCAGTTGTCGGAATTGCTCGTTTGTCAGAACCGTTATCTAAAAAGCAACAAAAGAACTTAGATGGAATCAATGGGATTTTAAGAGAAAATCTTTCTGGATTGCGGGTAATACGTGCATTTGTTAATGAAAAATTTGAAGAATCTCGTTTTAATAAAGTCAATGAAACTTACACTAAAAGTTCAAAAAGTCTGTTTCGTTTAATGGCAGCAGCCCAACCAGGCTTCTTTTTCTTATTTAATATTGTGATGGTCTTAATCATTTGGAGCGGGACTGTTCAAATCAGCCACGGGGATTTAGAAGTTGGGAATTTAATAGCTTTTATTGAATATATTTTCCATGCGCTGTTCTCGTTTATGTTATTTGCCAGTGTCTTTATGATGTATCCTCGGGCTGCGGTTTCGGCTTCACGGATTCAAGAAGCCTTAGACATGGAACCAGCTATTCGTGAAGAAGAAGGCGTAACAGAAACAGCTACTAAAGGCTATCTAGAGTTTAAAAATGTAACCTTTGCCTATCCTGGACATGCGGAAAGCCCAGTCATCCGCAATGTAAGTTTTAAGGCGTCACCTGGTGAAACAGTGGCCTTTATTGGGAGCACAGGTAGTGGGAAATCAACATTAATTCAATTGATTCCACGGTTTTATGATGTATCAGAAGGTGAAATTTTAATCGATGGAGTGAACGTAAAAGAGTACAAACTTAGTGCATTACGCAATAAGATTGGCTATATTCCACAAAAAGCGTTACTTTTTACTGGTACAATTGCTGATAACCTTCGCTACGGTAAGGAAGATGCGACGTTAGAAGAAATGGAACGAGCAATTGACATTGCTCAAGCTACAGAATTTGTTTCACAAAAACCGCAAGGCTATGATGAACCTCTTTCAGAAGGTGGCACGAACTTTTCTGGTGGTCAAAAACAACGTTTAGCTATCGCACGGGCGATTATTCGCAATCCGGAAATTTATATATTTGATGATAGTTTCTCTGCGTTAGATTATCAAACAGATGCAAATTTACGAGCGCGTCTGAAAAAAGAAACAACAGAATCCACTGTTTTAATTGTGGCACAACGTGTTGGAACAATTATGCATGCGGACCGCATTGTTGTTTTAAACGAAGGCGACGTGGTCGGAATTGGCACACATCGTGAATTACTTGAGACTTGTCCAATTTACTATGATATTGCGGCTTCTCAATTGTCAGAGGAGGAATTAGCATGAAACACGCCTTTTCTTCTATGAAACGAATCGGTCGCTATATTAAACCGTACCGAGTGACGTTTTATTTAGTTATTTTATTTACAATATTAACCGTTGCCTTTAATGCAGCGTTGCCTTATTTGACTGGATTACCAACGACAGAAATTAGCCGTAATATTGCGGCTGGCGAATCCATTAATTTTGATTATGTAATCCAATGTTTAATTTGGATTTTAGTTGTGGGAACAGGTTATTGTGTGGCACAATTTTTGTCAGGCTTTTTAATGACGAATGTCGTTCAACAATCCATGCGCGATTTACGTCGAGATATTGAAGAAAAAATCAATCGTTTGCCAGTTTCTTATTTTGATAAGAACCAACAAGGAAATATTTTGTCACGGGTGACGAACGATGTGGATGCTGTCAGCAATGCGATGCAACAAAGTTTTATCAATATTGTTTCGGCAGTCTTAGGTATTGTGATGGCGGTAGTGATGATGTTCTTAATCAATCCGCTGATGGCGATTTTTTCAGTGATTATGATTCCGTTGTCTCTGATTATTTCAAGAACAATTGTTAAAATCTCCCAGAAATATTTCCAAGGAATGCAAAATTCTTTAGGAGACTTAAATGGTTATGTCCAAGAAAATATGACTGGGTTCAGTGTTTTAAAACTATATGGTCGGGAAAAAGAAACCCTTGAAGGCTTTAAACAAGTCAATCATCGTTTAAATGGTTTTGGTTTCAAAGCATCCTTTATCTCAGGATTAATGTTGCCATTGGTTCAAATGACCGCTTATGGGACCTATATCGGGGTAGCTGTCCTTGGTAGTTACTATGTGGTTGCTGGTGTGATCGTAGTGGGGCAGTTACAAGCGTTTATTCAATATATTTGGCAAATTAGCCAACCAATGGGGAATATTACGCAGTTGTCTGCAGCTTTACAAAGCGCTTCAGCTTCGACCATGCGGATTTTTGAAATCCTAGATGAACCAGAAGAAGAACTTAACGAACAAGATGTTCCTTTACCAGAACCTATTTTAGGCTCTGTTGAATTTGAAAATGTCAGCTTTAGTTATGACCCAGAAAAACCGTTAATTCGTAATTTGAACTTTAAAGTTGATGCGGGCCAAATGGTTGCGATTGTGGGACCAACTGGCGCTGGGAAAACAACCTTAATCAACTTACTGATGCGTTTTTATGATGTAACAGAAGGCGCCATTAAAATTGATGGTATTGACACGAAAAAAATGAACCGTAGTGATGTCCGTTCTGTATTTGGAATGGTATTGCAAGATGCTTGGTTGTATAAAGGTACCATTGCAGATAACATTCGTTTTGGGAAGTTGGATGCCACGGATTATGAAGTTGTGGATGCAGCGAAAACGGCCAATGTGGATCACTTCATTCGGACAATGCCAGATGGGTATGAAATGGAAATCAATTCTGAGGGAGATAACGTTTCCCTTGGTCAAAAACAATTGTTGACCATTGCCCGAGCGGTAATTTCTGATCCGAAAATTTTGATTTTAGATGAGGCGACTAGTTCAGTCGATACACGCTTGGAAGCCTTAATTCAAAAAGCAATGGATCGTGTTATGGAAGGACGAACGAGTTTCGTTATTGCCCACCGCCTATCAACTATTCGTGAAGCTGATTTAATTCTTGTTATGAAACAAGGAGAAATCATTGAAAAAGGTACGCATCATGAGTTGCTGGAACAAGGTGGCTTCTATGAAAAACTATACAATAGTCAATTTGCTGAAGAAGGCGACTATGAGGAATAAAAAGAGGTCGGGACAGAAGCGTTTAACTCCGAGAAATAAGAAGGAATTTCCGAAAATTGTTCTGTAATTTTTGGAGAATTCCGGCTTATTTCCGAAGGAGTTGCTTTTGTTCCCGCCGTTTATCAGTTTTTGAGCGTGGAGCAAAAATCCAAAGTGATTTTTGTCCCACGCTCTTTTCTTGTCTTTTTTACTATGAAAGTGAGGGATTCTTGTCTATACTTAATGAAAAGAGGTGACAGAGTTTGAAAAAAGAGTATTTTATTGCTGCTAGTGCAGATGTCTATGGAAACGTACAACTAGCGAAGGATAGTAATATTTGGTTTCAGTCGGTCTTAAGAGGTGACAGTAACACAATTACCATTGGTGAAGGTAGTAATATTCAAGATGGCACGATTATTCATGTTGATGAAGATGCCCCGACAATTGTAGGCAAGTATGTAACGGTGGGCCATCAATGCATGTTACACGGTTGTAAAATCGGTGATGGTGCTTTGATTGGCATGGGTTCAACGATTCTAAATAATGCTATTATTGGAGAAAACAGCCTGATTGGTGCGGGTTCTTTAGTGACAGAAGGCAAAATTATCCCGCCAAATGTTTTAGCATTTGGTCGACCCGCGAAGGTTATCCGTCCGTTAACGGCAGCAGAAATAGCCAGTAATCATACGAACGCCTTACATTACGTTCAACGAGCAGAAGAATTTCGCCAACAAAAATACCCGAAACTAACATAGAATTAGGAGGAAAATGATGAAGAAAATTAAAGTAATGACGGTTTTTGGAACACGGCCAGAAGCAATCAAAATGGCGCCCTTAATCAAAGTTTTAGAAGAGCAAAGTCAAGGATTTGACTCTGTAGTAGTCGTAACAGCGCAACATCGCCAAATGTTGGATCAAGTGTTAGAAGATTTTCAAATTACACCGAATCATGATTTAAATATCATGAAAGATGGGCAAACCTTAACAGATATTACAAGTCGTGTTTTGAATTTATTAACTGAGGTTCTTGTGACAGAACAGCCGGATATTGTCTTGGTTCATGGCGATACAACCACGTCATTTGCGGCTGCATTGGCTGCTTTTTATCAACAGATTCCAGTGGGACATGTGGAAGCAGGATTGCGGACCTGGCAAAAATATTCTCCGTTTCCAGAAGAAATGAATCGTCAACTGGTAGACGTGTTAACTGATATTTATTTTGCCCCAACCACTCAAAGTAAGGACAATTTAATCAAAGAAAATCATCCAGAAGAACATATTTATGTGACTGGCAATACAGCGATTGACGCGATGGCGTACACCGTTGATGCCCACTATCAAAATGATTTATTGGAAAAAATCCCTACAGACCAACGCATCGTGCTAATTACAATGCATCGTCGTGAAAATTTAGGCCTGCCAATGGCAAATGTGTTTAAAGCTGTTCGTCGACTTGTAATGGAACATCCAGAAATTGAAGTCATTTTCCCTATGCACAAAAATCCCAAAGTCCGTGAAATAGTAGCGGAACACTTAGGTGAATTAGCTCGTGTGCATTTAATTGAACCATTGGATGTCAAAGATTTTCAAAATTTTGCAGCGAAAAGTTCTTTAATTTTAACTGATTCTGGCGGTGTGCAAGAAGAAGCTCCTTCCTTAGGTGTGCCAGTTTTAGTTTTACGAGATACAACGGAACGTCCAGAAGGCGTAGCGGCAGGAACATTGAAATTGGTTGGTACAGACGAACAAGTAGTCTATCAAGAGGCGAAAACATTATTGACTGATTCTGATGCTTACCACGCGATGGCGCATGCACAAAATCCGTATGGGGATGGTCAAGCTAGCCGCCGAATCGTTGAAGCCATTGCCTATGAAATGCAGCAATCAGATAAAAAACCAGATACGTTTACAGCAAAATAAATAAAAAGGCAGAGAAGCGCTGAAAAGGTGCTTCTTTTGCGTATCTTAATTTTGAAGAATCAATTAGACAAAAAAATGCTAGAAAGTAGTGAAGTGAAGATGTATCAAACGATTTTATTTGATTTAGATGGCACAATTACGGATTCTGGTAGCGGCATTATGCGTTCTATTTTATACGCAACAGAACAATTAGGCTGGCCAGCTCCTAGCGAGGAGACGTTACGTTCTTTCATAGGGCCGCCTCTATATGAGTCGTTTTTGCACATGGCGCCTTCAGCTGAAGCAGCGCAACAAGCCGTGAGTCATTATCGAGCGTATTATCAGAGAAAAGGTATGTTTGAAAATCATGTGTATCCAGGGATCCCAGAGGTACTAACAAGGTTAAAGGAAGCGGGAGCAAAGTTATACATTGCGACTTCCAAGCCAGAAGAATTTGCAAAAAAGATTATTACTCATTTTGATTTAGATCGTTATTTTACAGGCATCTATGGAGCGAGTATGGACGGTCATCGTTCTAAAAAAGCAGATGTGATTCAGTATGCATTAACGGAAGCTCAATTAGACCCAACCAAAGAAGCGATTATCATGGTTGGTGATCGTAATCATGACATTCTTGGTGCTCAACAAAATGGCTTAGATAGTATAGGTGTCTTGTATGGATTTGGTGAAGAAATAGAATTACAAGAGGCGGGAGCGACATTCCTAGTACAATCACCTAAAGGCTTAGGTGCTATTTTGCTACAAAATTCTTAATAGAAAATGGATTTTCGATAAATTTAGGAGGATTTTAAGATTTATTATCGTTTCAATAGAAAAGCGCCATCATAGGCTTTAAACGTTGTCAATGATGAATTTTTTATCGGGGAATGACGGTCTTTTTATTAAAAACATTTAATTTTAAAGAGGTTTCATGTATAATAGTTTCAGTCATAAACGATAGAATAGTAAGGAGGGTTAGTTTTGGCTAATGATAACCAAAATAACCAAGATCCCAAATCTTCGCTTAGAGATCAAGTAACTGGGTCTTTAAAAGGTAGAAATGATGGCGATCAACCTGATTCCTCTGAAAAAAATGATAGGTCTCCCCAACCTTCATCTGATGAATCACAAGAAACAGCGAGCCGCACAACACAAACACGTGCAGGTTCTAGAGCTGCTCGAAGACGTGGGAAAGACAAGACAACACAGACAGTCGAAGAGCCAACCCCGATTGAAACAGACGAAAAGCCAACAAATACAAAAAAACAAACACGTAAAAAAGAAGATCGTTTAGTCGGTCGTATCGTGTTAATTGTAGTTTCTGTATTGGTTTTAATGATGGCAATCTTTGGGTTTACTTTTTATAAATATGTAGACGCTGGGCTACAACCACTAGACAAGAACAATAAGAAGCTTGTTCAAGTGCATATCCCAGAAGGATCTTCTAATAAGCAAATTGCTGCGGTTTTAGAAGAAAGCAACGTCATTAAAAGCGGAATGGTTTTTAACTACTACGTAAAATTTAAAAACTTAACAGATTTTCAAGCGGGCTATTATCAAATGTCTCCAAGCATGACACTCGATGAAATTGGTGAAATGCTAAAAGAAGGGGGCACGCCAGAACCAACTAAAATCGCAGATGGCAAAGTAACGATTCCTGAAGGCTACGATATAGATAAAATTGGCGAAGCTATTGAAAAAAATACGGATTTCAAGAAAGCAGATTTCATTGCATTAATGAAAAATGAAGACTTCTTCAATCAAATGAAGGCTAAGTATCCTGATTTACTTGAAAGTGCTGCAACCGCAGAAGGTGTTCGTTATCGCTTAGAAGGCTATTTATTCCCGGCGACTTATGATTACTACAAAAAAGCAACACTTCCTGAATTTGTCGAACAGATGGTTGCTAAAATGAACACAGTAATGGAACAATATACGCCGACAATTCATGCAAAGAATTTAACCAATCAGCAAGTCTTAACGTTAGCTTCATTGGTTGAAAAAGAAGGAGTCAAAGAAGCAGACCGCAAACAAATTGCGCAAGTATTCTTTAACCGCTTGGCTGCCGATATGCCGATCCAATCAGATATTTCTATTTTGTATGCTCTAGGAGAACACAAAGAAACTGTAACGTATGCTGACTTGGAAGTGGACTCGTCTTATAACTTGTATAAAAATACTGGTTATGGACCAGGACCATTAGATAGCCCAAGTGAGGAGTCAATTAAAGCAGTCTTGAATCCGACACCAAGTGACTATTTATACTTTGTAGCAGATATTTCTACAGGAAAAGTATACTTCTCAAAAACATATGAAGAACATCAAGTATTAGTAGATCAGTATGTCAATAATTCAAGTAGTGAATAAAATGAAAACATAAAAGAGCTTGGTGAATCAATTTTGTATGATTCACCAAGCTTTTAGATACTCAAAAAGTAATCTGTTTAACAGAGGGAAAGAGTAGCAACTAGAAATTTATATAAATAAAATTTAGCAAAATCACAAAAATTCAATAATTATATTTACAATTTAGAAAAAGCGTGGTACTCTTTTGTGGATTGAAAGCGGAATTTTTTTCAATAACCAACCAAGAACTACGTATCGTTAAGCGAAAAAGGAGAATTAACATGGTAGAAAAAGTATATCCAATGACTCTTGAAGGAAAAGAAAAATTAGAACAAGAGCTAGAAGAATTAAAAACAATTAAACGTAAAGAAATCGTAGAGCGTATTAAAATCGCTCGTAGCTTTGGGGATCTTTCAGAGAACTCAGAGTATGAATCAGCTAAAGATGAACAAGCTTTCGTTGAAGGACGTATTACAACGTTAGAAAATATGATTCGTTTTGCAGAAATCATCGATAATGATGGCGTGGACCAAGACGAAGTTTCCATCGGTAAAACAGTTACTTTCCAAGAATTGCCTGATGGAGAAGAAGAGGAATACACAATCGTAGGAAGTGCCGAAGCCGATCCATTTTCTGGTAAAATTTCTAACGATTCACCGATTGCACAAGCCTTAATTGGTAAACAATTAGGCGACCAAGTGATTATTGCAACACCTGGTGGCGACATGACAGTTAAAATTACAAAAGTTGAAGCAAACTAAATAATTGAGTAGGGCAGGCAGCTTCCAAGGCCTGTCCTTTCGCAATCTAAGATATTTAGGGCTAAAGTCCTATGGTAACCTGAGGCGCAAACCACTATGATTAAATAAAATAAACGAGTAAAATAAATGACATAGGGAGGAGGCAAATCTATGAATAACCCTTGGCGCTTTTTTATCGTCGCAGAAGCATTACTTTTTATTCTGGCGTTATGGCAAATTGTACATAATCCTGGATTAGCTGTTTTATTAACAATTGGCGTTTTACTTGTGGCCTACGTTTCCAGGAAAGCATCTAAAACACATTTTAACAACTTTCAATTCGTCCTCGGCGTTGTTTTTATTGTCATTGGTGCAATGAACAGCACGGCTGTTTGGTTTATGTTGATTTTTGGCGTACTCTTTATCGGCTTAAAAGGCTTTGAGATTTCAGGCGTGGATATAGCTGAGCGAGCACCTTGGCGAAAAAAACAAATGATTATGGTGGAGACGGCGGCAAAAGAACCTAAAAATGGCAAACGATTTAAACGCCGCTGGTTTGCCAACGAACGCATTGGTAACAATATCTATGAATGGGACGATATCAATATTGATTTAATCTCTGGGGACACCATTATTGATTTAGGTAATACGCTACTACCGAAAGAAGACAATATTATTATTATTCGTAAAGGTTTTGGCCGCACGCGAATTCTAGTGCCGTTAGGTGTAGCTATTTTGTTAGAACATTCAACTTTTTACGGAACGGTACGTTTTGAAGAAGAAAAATATCAATTGAAAAACGAATCATTAAAAATTTACAGCAATGATTACGATACCAATCTTCGTCGTTTGAAAATTATGACGAACACTTTAGTAGGAGATGTTGAGGTGATCCGTGTATGACCGATCGGATTTCAAGACGCATGATTTCATTATATGCGTCCCTTAGCACCTTTATTGTTATCTTAATTACATTGTTTTCATATTTTCATTCGATTAAACAAAACCGGTGGTTATTAGAGCTTCTTCAGAGAAAAGTCTTTTATCTACCACTAATTGTGCACATTGTTCTCATATCCTTACTAATAGGCTTATTGACCTTTTTACTGATTTCATTGGTTCAAAAAGGGCAATATGGACGGATTGAAGAAAAACTTCGGTTATTGGCCAATGGTAATTATGAAAGTCCAGTCTTAAACAAACCAACGACCAGTGAAAATCAAGATCATTATCTAACCGAAGTCGAACAAGATATTTGGTCGATTAAAAATAAATTATTAGAGATGTCTAAAGAATTGCAATTATTAAACAGTCGGCCGCAATTAATGGATGGGCAAACAAAAGAAGAAATTTTAGAGAACGAGCGGCATCGTTTGGCGCGGGAGTTGCATGATTCAGTCAGTCAACAACTTTTTGCAGCCATGATGATGTTGTCTGCCTTAAATGAACAAGCACAACGAACAGAAACCCCGGAACCATATCGTAAACAACTAGCCATGGTGGCAGAAATCATTAATGCCTCCCAATCGGAAATGCGCGCGTTACTATTGCACTTGCGTCCTATCAGTCTAGAAGGAAAAAGTTTGCGTAAAGGTATTGAACAATTACTGAAAGAACTACAAACAAAAATTAAAATTGAATTGATTTGGGATGTTGAAGATGTTCATTTAAATAGCAGCATTGAGGATCATCTTTTCCGAATTGTGCAGGAGTTACTTTCAAATACCTTAAGACATGCCAAAGCAAAGGAATTAGAGGTATACTTACACCAAGTCGATAAAAACGTGTTATTGCGTATTGTTGATGACGGTGTCGGCTTTGATATGAAGGAACAAAGTAATAAAGCCGGTAGTTATGGCTTAAATAATATCCGAGAACGTGTTGTCGGCATGGGCGGTACAGTTAAAATTATTAGTTTTAAAGGGCAGGGAACCAGCGTTGAAATTAAAGTTCCTGTCATAAAGGAGGAAACTGCAAGTGATCAAAGTAATGTTAGTGGATGACCATGAAATGGTCCGTTTAGGCGTTTCATCATATTTATCTATTCAAGAGGATATAGAAGTCGTAGGCGAAGCAGAAAATGGTAAGATTGGCTATGAAAAAGCATTGGAACTACGTCCAGATGTTATTTTGATGGATTTGGTAATGGAAGAAATGGACGGCATTGATTCAACAAAAGCGATCTTGAAAGATTGGCCAGAAGCCAAGATTATTATTGTGACGAGTTTTATTGATGATGAAAAAGTGTATCCGGCGATTGAAGCTGGTGCAGCGGGCTACCTATTAAAAACATCAACAGCACATGAGATTGCTGATGCAATTCGGGCGACTTATCGCGGAGAGCGTGTGTTGGAACCTGAAGTGACGCATAAGATGATGGAACGGTTAACAAAAAAACAAGAGCCGGTGTTGCATGAAGATTTGACAAATCGAGAACACGAAATTTTAATGTTGATTGCACAAGGTAAAAGTAATCAGGAAATAGCTGATGAACTCTTTATCACTTTGAAAACAGTTAAAACACATGTTTCAAACATTTTAGCAAAACTAGATGTGGATGATCGGACCCAAGCGGCGATTTATGCTTTTCAACATGGTTTAGCCAAATAAATATCAGATAAATCCATAAATAAATTCTAGGAAATCCTTCTAGGAATTTATTTATGGATTTGTTATACTAATTTTAACGAACAGACAGGAGCGGTCAGAAGAAATGAAACAAAATTTTGCAATTATTGGTTTAGGACGTTTTGGCGGCAGCATATGCCAAACTTTGGTGGAAGCTGGTCAAGAAGTTTTGGCCATTGACAGCAGTGAAGACCGTGTCAATGAATATATGAATATTGCAACGCATGCAGTGGTGGCTAACGCTCAAGATGAAATGACGTTGCGTTCTTTAGGGATTCGGAACTTTGATCACGTAGTGGTGGCAATTGGTGAAGATATTCAAGCGAGTATTTTAGTAACATTAATGGTTAAAGAGATGGGGGTTCCCAATGTCTTAGCCAAAGCAGTCAATGAATATCATGCCCGTGTCTTAGATAAAATTGGGGCAGACATGGTCGTTCACCCAGAGCGGGATATGGGTATTCGAATTGCTCACAAACTTGTTTCACGCAATATTTTAGATTATATTGAATTATCTAGCGAATTTTCATTAGCTGAGGTTCGGGTCACCAATCCTAAATTTTACAATAAAACCTTAGCAGAATTAAATTTCCGTCAACGATTTGGTTTAACTGTGGTAGCGATTCGCCGCTCGAAAACAGAAGTAATTGCTTCGCCAGATGCTTCTGAAATTGTTCGAGAAAACGACAATTTATTAGTTATCGGTGATACCGCAGACGTTGATTTATTAGATGAAAAAATGAATGGCTAAGCACTTTATTCTCTAAAAGCACTGCGCTGTGCTACAATAAATGGCGACAGAGATGTGAAGGAGGAACAAAGAATGAAATTAGAAGTGACACCGAAAGCCCAACAATGGTTTAAAGAAGAAACCGGGGTTCAGCCTGAGACAGGCATTCGTTTTTTCGGAAAAATTTATGGAAAAACACCTGTTCATGATGGTTTTTCCATTGCGATGTCTGTAGAAGCGCCAGATGAGCCAATGATTAAAGAGAACCTAGATGGGATTACCTATTTTATTGAAGAAACAGATGATTGGTTCTTTAAAGGGTATGATTTGCTTGTTGATTATGATGAAAAGAATGATGAACCGCGTTATCAATTTGAAGCAAACCAAGAAGATTTAACAAAATAATTTTAGTGCTAAACAAAAGAGGCTGAAGTAGTGCGTAGGACTATTTCTGTTGCTTTCGTTTAACCGCTAGTCAACCTGAGAAAAAATCGTTTTGGATTTTTTCTCAGGTTCTTTCTATTTAATTAAGCTATTCTTAATTGGATATCGTTATTTAATAAGGCTATCATATGGTATAATGATAATTAACTGAAGTGTGGAGGAAATAAAATGCTATCAATTGTTGTCCCTTGTTATAATGAGGAAGCAGCGATTCCGCTGTTTTTTGAAGAAGTAGAAAAAATTAGCCAGCAACTATCTCATTCAGTAGAATATATATTTGTGAATGATGGCTCAAAAGATAATACGTTAGCTGTTTTAAGACAGCTTTATCGCGAACATCCAGAGAAGGTCCGTTATCTTTCTTTTTCACGAAATTTTGGGAAAGAAGCGGGCTTATACGCTGGTTTAAAAGAAGCAACAGGTGACTTAGTGACAGTCATGGACGTTGATTTACAAGACCCGCCTGAGTTATTACCTCAAATGATTGAGATGATTGAAACCAGTACAGATTTAGATTGTGTTGGCACACGACGCATAACAAGAGACGGCGAACCGCCCATTCGTAGCTTTTTTGCACGGATGTTCTATAAACTCATTAATCGAATTGCTGAGACGGAAATGGTGGATGGTGCCCGTGACTTTCGTGTCATGACCCGACAAATGGTCGATGCGATTTTAGAGTTATCTGAGTATAATCGTTTTTCAAAAGGGATTTTTAGTTGGGTCGGCTTTAAAACAGAATATATTGAATTTAAAAATCGAGAACGAATTGCTGGAGAAACCTCTTGGTCTTTCTGGAGTCTATTAAGTTATTCAATTGACGGGATTGTCAATTTTTCAGAAACACCATTGAATATTGCTTCATACGTTGGCGCCTTTTCGTGTGTTGGTTCTGCACTAGCAATGTTAGTGATTATCTTTCGAACATTAGTTAATGGTGATCCAACAAGCGGCTGGCCTTCAATGGTTTGTATTGTACTTTTTGTAGGTGGTTTGCAACTATTATGTTTAGGAATTATTGGCAAATATATCGGCAAAATTTTCTTAGAAACGAAAAAACGACCAATTTATATTGTAAAGGAATCAGAAAAAGATTCTAAAAAATAACCAAAAAAGCAGAGAAAAATTCTCTGTTTTTTTGTTGCGCATTAAAAAAAGTGTGAATAGACTTTTCAGAAAAACAACATTTTTTACATAAAAAATACATTAACTTTACCTATTTTTATCTTAATGAAACAGCTTTGCTCTCGCGGTTGCAAGAAATAAATGTTAAAATCAAAAGGTATGCTATTAAATGTTTTTTTGGAGGTTGGGTCATGATAGAAGTTATCGACTTGAAAAAAGTATTCGATAATGGGTTTGAAGCGTTAAAATCGGTCAATTTTACGATTGAGCAAGGGGACTTGGTTTGTTTGTTAGGACCAAGTGGGTGTGGGAAATCCACAATTTTAAACTTAATTGCAGGTTTATTACATCCAAGTGATGGAGATATTCAGTTTCGACAGCAGTCGGTTGTCAAAACAGCACCAAAAGATCGGAACATCGGGTTCGTTTTTCAAAACTATGCCTTATATCCACATATGACTGTTCTAGAAAACGTAATGTTTCCTTTGACGGTAGGAAGTAAGAAAGTTCCCAAGGCAGAGGCACAAGCTATTGCCGAAGAATATATGAAACTAACGAATATTGAAGAGTTAAGCCATAAAAAGCCAGGCACACTTTCTGGTGGTCAACAACAGCGTGTTGCGATTACCCGGGCGTTAGTTCAAAAACCAGATGTTTTATTATTAGATGAGCCTTTAAGTAACTTGGATGCACGTTTGCGTTTGAAAATTCGTGAAGAAATCCGCCGCTTGGTGAAAGAAGTAGGCATTACAACAATCTTTGTAACGCACGACCAAGAGGAAGCGCTATCAATCAGTGATAAAATTATTTTATTAAACGAAGGGGTTATTCAACAAAATGATGAACCTCAAAACCTTTACTTAGAACCAAATAACTTATTTGTTGCTCAGTTCATAGGTAACCCAATTATTAATTTATTGTCTGTTGAAGTGAAAGACGGCAAAATGTACCACGAAAGTTTTGAAATTCCGCTTGAGCGTTTTGAGCAAGCACGCTTTAAAATGCCAATGACTGACGGGAAATATACGTTTGCTTCTCGTCCAGAAGATGTGGTACCAACTGAAACAGGTCTCTTTACCACAACGACAGATTTAGTGGAATTGATTGGTCGAGAACGTATTTTACGATTTACATTAGGAAATGAACAAGTGAAATCAATTGTAAGTGTAGAAGAAGCGATTGAAGAAGGAGACACTTTATCTTTTGATTTTTCATATAAAAAAGTATTTATCTTTAACGAAGCGGGAGACCGGGTTTACTAATGAAAAAATACAATCCAGAAAATCAACCAAAAGCATGGCTCTTCCTTCTGCCATCATTAGGAATCATTTTACTGTTTAGCGTTTATCCGCTGTTTCGTTCTTTGTGGATGAGCTTCCAAAAAGGTTCCTTAATTAACCAACGCTACGCTGGTTTAGAAAATTATCAACGTGTATTGAATGATCCAATCTTCTATAAAGCGTTAAAAAATACAGCGCTCTATGCATTTGCTGTGGTACCGATTGCCTTGATAATTTCCCTAGCAATTGCTTGGATTATCTTTGAAAAAGTTAAACATAAGAGTTTCTTTGAAACGATTTTCTTTATGCCTTATGTAACGAGTACGATTGCCATTGGGATTGTCTTCCGTTACTTCTTTAATGGCGATTATGGAATTGTCAATTACGTCTTAGGCTTTTTCGGCATTCCTTCTGTCAACTGGCTAGATAATGTTCAAATGAGTATGCCGACATTGATTATTTTTGGGGTTTGGACGAGTTTAGCATTTAATATTATTATTTTGTTGGCGGGCTTGAGAAATATTGATGAAGAACATTTTAAAATTGCAAAAATGTTTGGCGCCTCAGACGGCGAAATTTTCCGACGTATTACGTTTCCGCAGCTAGTCCCGACCATTGCCTTTTTATTAACGGTCAATTTAATTGGCGCCTTTAAAGTTTATACACAAGTTTATGCTTTATTCGGTGGTCGTGCGGGGATTGCCAACAGTGCCACAACCGCAGTGTACTATATTTATGACAAATTCCACATTGCAGGGCGTCCCGGAATTGCGATGGCCGCCACAGTGATTTTATTTGTGATTATTTTAGTGGTCACTTTCTTACAAAATAAACTCTTAAAGAAAGTGGGGCAATAAGCCAATGAAAAAAGTTTTAACGATTATCGCATTTGTTTTCTTAGGCATTTTAGCCGTTATTACGTTATTTCCATTTGTCTATATGATTTTAGCTGGTTTAATGAGTTACTCTGAAGCGACCAGCATGCCGCCAACCATGTTTCCGAAACAACCACAATGGCAAAACTACACAGAGGTCTTTCAAAAAGCACCCTTTCTTCGGTATTTCTTGAACACAGTCTTTGTTTCAGGCGTTACAACGATTGCTACGGTAGTCACCGCCGTGTTAGCTTCATTCGCATTAACGAGTTTGAAGTTCCGTTTTAAAAATGTGGTCATTGCTTTGATGATTTCGTTGTTAATGGTTCCGTATGAATCTATTATTTTTACCAATTATCAAACGATTGCGCAATTAGGTTTGTTAAATACTTACAGCGCCTTAATTATTCCATTTTTAACTAGTATTTTTTATATTTACTATTTAAACGGGTATTTAAAAGGTATTCCTGATACTTTTTACAAGGCTGCCAAGATTGATGGCGCTAGTGATTTAGAATATATTTGGCGTATTTTAGTACCAATGTCAAAACCAGCGTTGGTAACAGTAGGGATTTTAACATTCATTTCTAGTTGGAATTCTTTCTTGTGGCCATTGTTGGTGACGAACGAGAAAAAATACCGTCTATTGAATAATGGACTATCGGCCTTTGCGACAGAGAGCGGTAGTGACGTACATTTGCAAATGGCTGCTGCAACATTAACCGTTATTCCAATTTTAATTATTTACTTGATTTTCAGAAAAGAAATTATCAGAGGAGTTGCAAAAAATGGAATCAAAGGCTAAAACAACTGTGACTTTTCACAGTGGCATTTTAACAATTGGAGGAACCGTGATTGAAGTGGCGTATAAAGATGCCCACATCTTCTTTGATTTTGGTACAGAATTTCGACCAGAATTAGATTTGCCCGATGATCACATTGAAACCTTAATTAATAATCGTTTAGTGCCAGAATTAAAAGACTTATATGATCCACGTTTAGGTTATGAATATCATGGTGCAGAAGACAAAGAGTATCAACACACCGCTGTTTTCTTATCTCATGCCCATTTAGATCATTCGCGCATGATTAATTATTTAGACCCAGCTGTTCCGTTGTACACATTAAAAGAAACGAAGATGATTCTAAATAGTTTAAATCGCAAAGGTGATTTTTTGATTCCATCACCGTTTGAAGAAAAGAATTTTACCCGAGAAATGATTGGTCTTAATAAAAACGATGTGATTAAAGTTGGCGAAATTTCAGTGGAAATCGTGCCTGTTGATCATGATGCGTACGGTGCTTCGGCATTACTGATTCGCACGCCTGACCATTTCATCACATACACAGGTGATTTGCGCTTACATGGCCATAATCGTGAAGAGACTTTAGCTTTTTGTGAAAAAGCTAAACATACTGAATTATTAATGATGGAAGGCGTAAGCATTAGCTTCCCAGAACGTGAACCAGATCCAGCCCAAATAGCGGTTGTCAGTGAAGAAGATCTTGTTCAGCACTTGGTTCGTTTAGAACTAGAAAACCCGAATCGACAAATTACCTTTAATGGTTATCCAGCAAACGTGGAACGTTTTGCTAAGATTATTGAAAAGTCACCACGTACAGTCGTTTTAGAAGCAAATATGGCTGCGTTGTTACTTGAAGTATTTGGAATAGAAGTTCGTTATTATTATGCTGAATCTGGTAAAATACCAGAATTGAATCCAGCGTTAGAAATCCCGTATGACACGTTACTAAAGGACAAAACAGACTATTTGTGGCAAGTTGTGAACCAGTTTGACAACCTCCAAGAAGGTAGTTTATACATTCACAGTGATGCGCAACCGTTAGGGGACTTTGATCCACAGTATCGCGTGTTTTTAGATTTGTTGGCTAAAAAAGACATTACTTTTGTCCGTTTAGCTTGTTCAGGACATGCAATTCCAGAAGATCTGGATAAAATTATTGCATTGATTGAACCTCAAGTATTGGTTCCAATCCATACGTTAAAACCAGAAAAACTGGAAAACCCGTATGGTGAAAGAATATTGCCAGAACGTGGCGAGCAAATTGTTTTATAAATTTTTTTAAGGGAGAGAAAAAAATGAAGTTCAAAACTCTAGCAACAACAGTGTTAGCAACCGCAGCTATTTTCGCATTGGGGGCTTGTGGTAACGGTAATGGGGCCAAAGAATCAAACGATATTGTGAAAGAAGTGAAGGAAGATACGACAATCACTTTCTGGCATGCAATGAATGGGGTTCAAGAAGAAGCGTTAACAAAATTAACGAAAGACTTCATGAAAGAAAATCCAAAAATTAAAGTGGAATTACAAAATCAATCTGCTTACCCTGATTTACAAGCCAAAATCAATTCGACTTTAACTTCACCAAAAGATTTACCAACAATTACGCAAGCGTACCCAGGCTGGTTATGGAATGCTGCACAAGATGAAATGTTAGTGGACTTAAAACCATATATGGATGATGACACAATCGGCTGGAAAGATGCAGAACCAATTCGTGAAGTATTGTTAGACGGCGCCAAAATCGACGGCAAACAATACGGCATTCCATTTAATAAATCGACAGAAATGTTATTCTATAATGCTGATTTGTTGAAAGAATATGGTGTTGAAGTACCGAAAACATTAGAGGAATTAAAAGAAGCTTCTAAAACAATTTACGAAAAATCCAACAAAGAAGTCGTTGGTGCTGGTTTTGACTCGTTAAATAACTATTACGCAATTGGAATGAAAAACAAAGGCGTTGATTTTAATAAAGATTTAGATTTAACAAGCAAAGATTCACAAGAAGTCGTGGACTATTACCGTGATGGTATCGAAGCAGGTTACTTCCGCACAGCTGGTTCAGATAAATATTTATCTGGCCCATTTGCAAACAAAAAGGTAGCAATGTTTGTCGGCAGTATTGCTGGTGCTGGTTTTGTTCAAAAAGATGCTGAAGCTGGTGGCTATGAATACGGTGTTGCACCACGTCCTGAAAAAATCAACTTACAACAAGGAACAGATATTTATATGTTCGATAGTGCTACGCCAGAACAACGGACAGCGGCATTTGAATTCATGAAATTCTTAGCTACTCCTGATTCACAATTGTACTGGGCACAACAAACAGGTTATATGCCAATTTTAGAATCTGTTTTACACAGTGATGAGTACAAAAACTCTAAGACAACCAAAGTACCTGCACAACTTGAAAACGCAGTAAAAGATTTATTCGCTATCCCAGTAGAAGAAAATGCTGATTCAGCCTATAATGAAATGCGGACAATTATGGAAAGTATTTTTGCTTCATCAAATAAAGACACGAAAAAATTATTGAAAGATGCAACATCACAATTTGAACAAGCATGGAACCAATAATCAATAAATAAACAGACGTGGGAGGTTGGGATCTGAGTCGTTATGGCTCGTGTTCTAACCTTCCTGTTCTTTTGGGCGGAAGAAGGAGAGAAACAAAATGCAAATAAAAATTTTAGCAACAAGTGATATGCATGGGTACATTATGCCAACAAGTTATAGTGAAAAAAAGATGGATTTACCTTTTGGAACCGCAAAAGCAGCAACCATGCTGAAAAAGTTACGGGCGTCTGCCAAAGGACCAGTTTTTCAAATTGAAAATGGGGATTTTATTCAAGGTTCGCCGCTTAGTTACTACGTAAGAAAAGCAGAAACACATTCAGTGGAAGCCATCACTAAAATCATTAATCAAATGAATTATGATGTTAGCATTTTAGGTAACCACGAATTTAATTACGGATTAGATTATTTAAAGGAAACAATTGCCAGTTATCAACAGCCAGTTTTAGCTGCCAATATTCTTGGTAAAGATGGACAACCTTATTTCGGTCAGCCGTATGTCATCATAGAAAAACAAGGGGTTAAAGTAGCCATTCTTGGCGTGACGACCCAATATATTCCTCATTGGGAACAGCCGGCAACAGTCAAAGATTTAACGTTTAAAAGTGTCGTTGAAACAGCGGCGGAATACGTGCCAAAACTGCGGGAAGAAGCAGACCTAGTTGTTGTCGCTTACCATGGCGGTTTTGAAAAAGATTTAGAAACAGGGGAACCCACGGAATTACTAACAGGAGAAAATGAAGGCTACGATTTATTGGAAAAAGTTCCTGGGATTGATGCCTTAGTCACGGGTCACCAACATCGAGAAATTGCTACAAAACTGAATGGAATACCTGTGATTCAACCAGGTTTTCGAGGAGCTTTTGTTGGAGAAATTACTTTAGAAATTGAACCTATGGCTAAAGGCTATCGCGTTATTGAAAGTGACGCAGCTATTCATCCTGTTGGAAACGAACAACCAGATGCAGAAGTTTTAGCTTTGACAACAGCGTTACATGACGAGGTAGAAGAGTGGCTTGATCAACCAGTGGGAAATGTGGAAGGGGATATGACGATTCAAAATCCGAATGCCGTACGCCTCAAAGAACATCCATATATAGAATTTATTAATAACGTCCAAATGGCTTCAAGCGGAACGGATATTTCAGGGACTGCACTTTTTAACAATGAAGGCAAAGGGTTTAATAACCAAATTACGATGCGCGATATCATTACTAACTATATTTATCCAAATACCTTGGCTGTATTGCGTGTCACTGGACAAGACCTCCGTGAAGCGTTAGAACAAAGCGCTACTTATTTTGTGTTAGAAAAAGGCCAACCAATTTTTAACCCGAAATATGTTGATCCAAAACCACAATACTATAATTATGATATGTATGAAGGCATTGAGTATACGCTTGATTTAAGACAACCGTTTGGTGAAAGAGTGACGAAACTTAATTATCATGGTAATGCAGTGCAAGCAGAAGATGTTTTGGAAATCGTGACAAATCAATACCGTGCAGTCGGTGGCGGAAACTATCAAATGTTCCAACCTGAAAAAATTATTCGAGAAATCCAAATTGATATGACGGAACTGATTGCAGAATATTTAAAAAAACATCCAATCATTCAAGCGTCGACAAATGATAACTTCAAGGTTATCTGGTAAAAAATAGCAAAAAAAGCCTTCAACCATGCAATTACTTGAAAGATGGTTGAAGGCCTTTTTTGAGTTAATAGCCTTTTTTTAAGGAAACTTGGTTTTTGACGAGGGTCTGATCCGTCACAAATTGATTTAAGTTTGGAATAAAAATCGCCAGTAATTTTGATTTGAACTTCGGTGTCATGCCAGAAATATGAGGTGTTAATAAAACATTCTTCATCTCCCATAAAGGGCTATCTTCGGGAAGAGGTTCTTCTTCAAAGACATCTAAGGCAGCAAAAGCAATGGTTTTATTGTTTAAGGCAGTTATCAAATCGTTCGTTGCTACTGAGGCGCCGCGACCAACATTTACGAAAATTGTTTCAGGAGCCATTTTTTCAAAAAGTGCCTGATTGTATAAATGTTTTGTTGTTTCAGTCAAAGGAAGAATGTTCACAACAATGGACATTTCATGGATAATTTTACTCATATTCTTCTGTGAATAGCATTCAATGAAGCCTTCCGTCACATGTCCAGAGGTATTCACGCCATAAACTTGAAGATTTAAACCTTTAGCAAATTTAGCTAATTGTTGTCCGATTTGCCCGGTGCCTACGATTAACATTTTTTGCCCAGAAAGTTGTTGATAGGAAGGGGCTGTTTGATTCCATGTGTGTTGCATTTGTTGTTGGATACTTTCTTGCAGTCCGCGGGTATGTGCTAATAAAACGCCTAAAACATGTTCTGAGATAGAAACACTATGGATTCCGCTACCATTAGACAACAGAATGCCCTTTTCTCTTAATTTATCAAAATCCATATAATCAGCACCAGCAGAAATGAGCTGAATCCATTTTAGGTGACTAGTATCAGAGGCTAATAAACGCGGACCAATTTCTTTATGCCAGCCTAACATAATTTCGATGGCCTCTTCTTCAGCAGAGGATAAATAATCGGTAGATGTTTTAACTAGATAATTGGGTGCCACAGCTTTCACTTGTTCCAGTTGTTCTTCGTTGAATACTTCATTTAAATAAATAATTGGTTGGTTCATCTTTCTTCCTCCTAGCACTTTTTATTGTATCAAAAATAAATTTAAAAGAGAAAAAGAAAGGCTTTTCAGTAAAGCAGAAAACCAAGGACAAAAATCCGATTTAGATTTTTGTCCTTGGCTTAAAAACTGCTAAAGTCCAGTGCTAACCTTATTTAGGTACGCCGTTTTCAAATAAACTTGTACTATGAACTGGTTGACGTCGAGCATCGGGCCGTAAGTAATGTAAAGCATTATTTACGGCAGTAGGTGCCTCACCAAATCCTGTAGCGATTAATTTCACTTTTCCCTCATAGGAACAGATATCCCCTACAGCGTATACACCAGGAATGTTAGTTGACATATCGGAATGAACATTAATAGCATTTCTAGAAACGTCTAATCCCCATTCTTTGAGGTGTGTTAAAGAAGAGGTGAAGCCATAATTGATAATTAAATCATCCAGAGGGAGATCCAATGTTTGGTCACCTTTTGTCTCCGTTAATTGGATGCCTGTGAACGTTTCATTTTCCTTTAAAATATCACTAATGATATAAGGAGTTCTGATAGAAACACTAGATTTTTCCAGTTGTTCCACGCTATGTTCGTGGCCACGAAATTGTGGGCGACGATGGATAATAGATACTTCTTCTGCGACGTTTTCTAGCATTAAAGCCCAATCAATTGCGGAATCGCCGCCACCAGCAATCGCAACTTTTTTGCCAGCGAATTTTTTCATGTCAGTCACATAATAATGGATTGACTCACCTTCAAAGGCTTCAACATTTTCGATAGCTAAACGTCGAGGTTGGAAAGCGCCGTTACCAATCGCAAAGATAACCGTTTTAGAATAATGTGTGCCTTTAGTTGTTTCTAAGCGCAAAAGTCCATCTGCTTCCTGTGCAAGGTGTGTGACCTCTTCTTCCAAGCAAACATCGTGCTGAAATGGCTGCATCTGTTTTTCCAAATTGGCAATTAACTCACCGGCTTTAATAGCAGGGAATCCAGGAATATCATAAATATATTTTTCGGGATACAGCATTGTTAGCTGACCACCTAATTGCGGCAGGCTATCAATGATTTTCGTTTTCGCTTTACGAATTCCCGCATAAAAAGCGGCAAATAATCCAACAGGACCGCCGCCGATAATTGTTAAATCATAAATATCTTTTTCATCAGACATTTGAAAATTCCTCCTAATTCATTTAGGGTTGAGACAACTATTGATCGTTTTGCGAACACTTCACAAAATAGCACGGCTTTTCGAAAAAAGCAAGTTTGGCTAACGAATCAAAGCATTCTTTAATCATTGGAAAAAGATCATAGCAATTTTCAGCATTTTTCGATATGATGGAACTATAAAATAATTATCTAGGAGGACATTCTCATGTCACAATTTCCACAATTAGATTTAGAAAATGCTAAAGGCCCAAAAGCGGTCATTAAAACAAACCGCGGCGACATCACTGTTCAATTATTCCCAGAACAAGCGCCTAAAACGGTTGAAAATTTTGTTGAATTAGCGAAAAAGGGCTACTATGATGGCGTTATTTTCCATCGTGTGATCCCTGATTTTATGATTCAAGGCGGTGACCCAACCGGAACAGGAATGGGCGGCGAAAGTATTTATGGAGAAGCATTTGAGGATGAATTTTCTCGGGATGTTTTCAATTTGCGTGGCGCATTGTCAATGGCAAATGCTGGTCCTAACACAAATGGTAGCCAATTCTTTGTTGTTACTAATCAAAATGTTCCAGCTCAAATGATGAGTCAGTTAGAAGATGCTGGTTTTCCAGAAGAAATTATTGAAGCTTACAAACAAGGCGGAACACCTTGGTTAGACTTCCGTCATACTGTTTTTGGTCATGTGGTTGATGGTATGGATGTAGTGGATGAAATTGGTGGAGTCCAACGGGATGCCCAAGACCGTCCAACATTTGACGTCGTGATGGACACAGTTGAAATCATTGGTGAATAAGTTTAACCAATTGAAAAAGAGAGTACCAACGAGGGACAAATTCGTTGGTACTCTTTATTTTTTTCTTAAAACGACTAACTTTTTTTTAAAAGCGTCCAAATCGCTTCTTTTAATGAAGTCTTTATAGGATACTGAGTGAAAGAATAGAAGGAGAGGAAGCAAATTTGTTAGAAAAATACAGATATCCAATGGCCTTGGCTTTGTTTGCAGTAATACTCCCATTTATAGGAACGTTTTTTACGTATGTAGATCAGCAAGGAATCGTTCATGAACCAGGATTTTATACAATAATAATTGGAGAAATTTTACTTCTATTTTCAGGTATCTGGTTCGTCAGAGTTTATTTAGCTAAACGCAAAAGAAAGAATTAAAAACAGCTGTCCTAAAAACTAGGACAGCTGTTTTTAATTAAAGGCTTTTTTGATACGTAAAAGGCCTTCTTCGAGAGTTTCTTTTGAACAAGCTAAGTTTAAACGCATGTGTTGAGAACCTTGGGGACCAAAACTAATTCCTGGATTTAGAACCACTTTCCCCTTATGAATTAAGGTATCGCGAAGTTCCCGATCCGTTAGCGAATAAGAACTAAAGTCTAACCATAAAAGATAGGTTCCTTCAGGCTCCATTACACGAACGCTAGGCATCTCTTCACGGAAAAAGGAAAGGGCAAAATCAATATTTTCTTTTAAATAATCCAGTAACGCCGTTAGCCATTCTTCCCCTGTTTGATAGGCAGCTGCCGTTCCCACGTAGCCAAAAGTATTGATACCGCCTTGATGATTTTTGTCTTGTAAAGATACGAAAGATTGCCGTAGTTTTTCATTAGGAATGAACAGCATTGAATTTTTAATCCCCGCTAAATTAAAGGTTTTCGTTGCCGCGGTTAAGGTAACAGTGAATTCCTTAAATGCTTCATCAGCGACAGTGAAGGAAGTGAAGGTATGCGGTTTGAAAATCAAATCCTGATGAATTTCATCGCTAACCACAGTTACTTGGTGTTTTTGGCATAAACGGCCAATTGCTAGCAATTCTTCTTTTGTCCAAACACGTCCACCAGGATTATGGGGATTACAAAAAAGTAACAGTTTCACCTTTTCTTCGATTATCTGTTGTTCCATTTTAACCAAATCAACTTCATAATGTCCGTTAACTTCTAGTAAAGAATGGCGCACAAGTCTACGCTCATTTTGTTTTACCACATCTGCAAAAGGGGGGTAGACTGGATCACAAATCATGACAGAATCAGCAGGTGCTGTATACGCTTGAACGGCTGTGGCCAAACTGGGTACCACGCCACTATTAAACAAAATTTCTTCTTTTTCAACAATCAATTGATGGTGTTGCCGTTGCCAATCTTGAATTGCTTGATACAGTTCATTAGGTGCAATCGCATATCCTAGAATGCCCTGTTCAATAACTTGTGACAAAGCATCAAGAATAGGCTGATGCACTTTGAAATCCATATCAGCAACCCATAAAGGTAGTAAATCTTTTTCGTGGTAACTCGTTTCAACGGTGTCCCATTTAACACAATTCGTGTGGCGACGATCAATGGTTTCATTAAAATTAAACATAAGATAACTCCTTTTCTTCTATATAAAGTCTTACTTCCTATAGTATAGTAGATTTTGCTTAAAAGATGAAACAATAGTTTTAACAACTAGGGAAGAAATAATGCACAAACGTTGAAAAAATGCTATTATTTTAAATGAGTAGAAACGGAAAAAGAAATTTATCGTATGAAAAGAGGAAATTTGATGAAGTACAAAATTGGTATGGTACTTTCTGGCACAATTACCGGACTTCAACCATATGGCGCATTTGTTTCTTTAGACGAAGAAACACAAGGACTGATTCATGTTTCGGAAGTACAAGCTGGCTTTACTAAAAATATCCATGGACTCTTAACCGTTGGACAAAAAGTAACCGTTCAAGTTATTGATGTTGATGAATATTCTCAAAAGATTAGCTTATCTTTACGAACCCTTGAAGACAAAGTTCATTCAGTGAACCATCGACGCAAAAAATATTTTACGGATAAGAATAAAAAAATTGGCTTTGCAACCTTAGACAAAGAACTTCCAGAATGGATTGATGAAGCCATGGATAAATTGCTTGAAAAATAATTCTGTATTTTTTCAGAAAGTGTGTTACAATTTCTTTTGTTAGTGAATCTAAAAATTAATTGAGGTGGATGTCGTGTCTAACAAAAAAGTCGCTGGAACAATCATACTGAACTTAAACGATGGTAGTAAAAAATTTTTGATGCATCCAATAGGTGAAGCGATTGAGTTTGCGATGGCAAAAGTTTCTGATGAGATGACGGGTTTAGCTAGTATGCTACAATGGTTCAAAGAAGAGGTTCAATTGGACGTTACTTCAATTAGCTTAGTAGAATTAACTAACGCGCATATCAATAAAGAAAATGTTCCGCTGTTTGTCTTCGAGATGGATGAACAAGCACTTAAAAATGAAATGGATAAAGACTATACATGGGTAGCACCTGCAGAATTAAAAACGATTTGGTCAAAATATCATATTGAAGGTGTCCCAATGTTTTAAACAAAAAAGAAAGAATCTGTCGATAATCGAACAGATTCTTTCTTTTTTTTAGTTGTACGTAAAAAAGTTAATCGAACTATTTCAAATATATGATTCAAATTGTTCGATTTTTAGCAAGGAATTAAACTGTTTTGATAAACAATTAGGATTTAAAAAGTTTAAAAACGAAATAATTGAAAAGAATGAAAACAGATTGAAAACTTCTTTTAATTTTTTTGAAAAAAAGTGTTGACCAAACATCAAAATCTTGATATATTATTACATGTCGCAAGGCGAGTCACACAGCTGAGCGATTCAGAAATCAATAATTAAATAACAATTCTTGATTTCAAATCTCTCGAAAAAAGTTTGAAAAAACAACAAAAAAGTTGTTGACAAATAACAAACGAGATGATAAGATATAGAAGTTGTCACAACAGACAACAACAACCGAGCAAAACAACTTAAAAAAACTTTTTTTAAAAAAGTTCTTGACATTCAAACGAAAGTTTGTTATGATATAAAAGTTGCTGCGAGGTAACGTAGACCTTTGAAAACTGAACAAAGAATAGACGAACCAAATGTGTAGGGCGTCTTGATTCAATTCAAGACAACAAACATTTTTAACAAGCAAGCAATATGCTAGCAAACAAATTGAGCTTAACAATCGTAAGGTTGTTCTAACTTTTATTATGAGAGTTTGATCCTGGCTCAGGACGAACGCTGGCGGCGTGCCTAATACATGCAAGTCGAACGCTTCTTTCCTCCCGAGTGCTTGCACTCAATTGGAAAGAGGAGTGGCGGACGGGTGAGTAACACGTGGGTAACCTACCCATCAGAGGGGGATAACACTTGGAAACAGGTGCTAATACCGCATAACAGTTTATGCCGCATGGCATAAGAGTGAAAGGCGCTTTCGGGTGTCGCTGATGGATGGACCCGCGGTGCATTAGCTAGTTGGTGAGGTAACGGCTCACCAAGGCCACGATGCATAGCCGACCTGAGAGGGTGATCGGCCACACTGGGACTGAGACACGGCCCAGACTCCTACGGGAGGCAGCAGTAGGGAATCTTCGGCAATGGACGAAAGTCTGACCGAGCAACGCCGCGTGAGTGAAGAAGGTTTTCGGATCGTAAAACTCTGTTGTTAGAGAAGAACAAGGACGTTAGTAACTGAACGTCCCCTGACGGTATCTAACCAGAAAGCCACGGCTAACTACGTGCCAGCAGCCGCGGTAATACGTAGGTGGCAAGCGTTGTCCGGATTTATTGGGCGTAAAGCGAGCGCAGGCGGTTTCTTAAGTCTGATGTGAAAGCCCCCGGCTCAACCGGGGAGGGTCATTGGAAACTGGGAGACTTGAGTGCAGAAGAGGAGAGTGGAATTCCATGTGTAGCGGTGAAATGCGTAGATATATGGAGGAACACCAGTGGCGAAGGCGGCTCTCTGGTCTGTAACTGACGCTGAGGCTCGAAAGCGTGGGGAGCAAACAGGATTAGATACCCTGGTAGTCCACGCCGTAAACGATGAGTGCTAAGTGTTGGAGGGTTTCCGCCCTTCAGTGCTGCAGCAAACGCATTAAGCACTCCGCCTGGGGAGTACGACCGCAAGGTTGAAACTCAAAGGAATTGACGGGGGCCCGCACAAGCGGTGGAGCATGTGGTTTAATTCGAAGCAACGCGAAGAACCTTACCAGGTCTTGACATCCTTTGACCACTCTAGAGATAGAGCTTTCCCTTCGGGGACAAAGTGACAGGTGGTGCATGGTTGTCGTCAGCTCGTGTCGTGAGATGTTGGGTTAAGTCCCGCAACGAGCGCAACCCTTATTGTTAGTTGCCATCATTTAGTTGGGCACTCTAGCGAGACTGCCGGTGACAAACCGGAGGAAGGTGGGGATGACGTCAAATCATCATGCCCCTTATGACCTGGGCTACACACGTGCTACAATGGGAAGTACAACGAGTCGCTAGACCGCGAGGTCATGCAAATCTCTTAAAGCTTCTCTCAGTTCGGATTGCAGGCTGCAACTCGCCTGCATGAAGCCGGAATCGCTAGTAATCGCGGATCAGCACGCCGCGGTGAATACGTTCCCGGGCCTTGTACACACCGCCCGTCACACCACGAGAGTTTGTAACACCCGAAGTCGGTGAGGTAACCTTTTTGGAGCCAGCCGCCTAAGGTGGGATAGATGATTGGGGTGAAGTCGTAACAAGGTAGCCGTATCGGAAGGTGCGGCTGGATCACCTCCTTTCTAAGGAATATTACGGAAATACACATTTCGTCTTTACTTTGTTCAGTTTTGAGAGGTCTACTCTCAATCAAATAAATTCGGGGCCTTAGCTCAGCTGGGAGAGCGCCTGCTTTGCACGCAGGAGGTCAGCGGTTCGATCCCGCTAGGCTCCATTGATAGCTTTTGCTATCAGATTCGTTCATTGAAAACTGGATATTGAAGTAAAAAGAATCAAAACAAACCGAGAACACCGCGTTGAATGAGTTTTTTAATAAGTTCAATTGCTTATTTATTGATTAACCTTCTATCGCTAGAAGAAGTGATCAAGACCCAACCGTAAGGTTGATAAGGTTAAGTGAATAAGGGCGCACGGTGGATGCCTTGGCACTAGGAGCCGATGAAGGACGGGACTAACACCGATATGCTTTGGGGAGCTGTAAGTAAGCTATGATCCAGAGATTTCCGAATGGGGGAACCCAATATCTTTTATAGGATATTACTTTTCAGTGAATACATAGCTGATTAGAGGTAGACGCAGAGAACTGAAACATCTTAGTACCTGCAGGAAGAGAAAGAAAATTCGATTCCCTGAGTAGCGGCGAGCGAAACGGGAAGAGCCCAAACCAACAAGCTTGCTTGTTGGGGTTGTAGGACTCCAATATGGTAGTCTGTTAGTATAGTTGAAGGATTTGGAAAATTCCGCTAAAGAGGGTGAAAGCCCCGTAGACGAAATGCTAACAACACCTAGGAGGATCCTGAGTACGGCGGAACACGAGAAATTCCGTCGGAATCCGCGGGGACCATCCCGCAAGGCTAAATACTCCCTAGTGACCGATAGTGAACCAGTACCGTGAGGGAAAGGTGAAAAGCACCCCGGAAGGGGAGTGAAATAGATCCTGAAACCGTGTGCCTACAACAAGTCAAAGCTCGTTAATGAGTGATGGCGTGCCTTTTGTAGAATGAACCGGCGAGTTACGATTGCATGCGAGGTTAAGTCGAAGAGACGGAGCCGCAGCGAAAGC
>NZ_JBIOOZ010000001.1:2090000-2467500 GCF_051712485.1 Enterococcus sp. DIV1206 | reverse complement strand
TGATGTCGTAGGTTCGAGTCCTACTGCCGGAGTTGAGCAAAAGCAAAAACCAACTTGGTTTTTGCTTTTTTTGTTTTATTCACTATTTTTTGATAAGCTTGAAGAAGGGACTTTAAAAACATTTATAAGATTAAAAGGATCCTACCGAAGAATGAATACATCAAATTTTAGCTATGGTATAATGTGTTTATTATAGTTAGTAAAGCAGAAAAGGAGGAGCGGGTTTGAAAATATTGTTATATTTTGAAGGTGAGAAAATCTTAGCTAAATCAGGCATTGGTCGAGCATTAGATCACCAGAAACGAGCGCTCTCTGAAGTTGGAATAGAATATACATTAGATGCTGATTGTAGTGACTATGATATATTGCATATTAATACATATGGCGTAAATAGCCATCGTATGGTCAGAAAAGCACGCAAACTAGGAAAAAAAGTTATTTATCATGCCCATTCGACAGAAGAAGATTTTCGTAATTCCTTTATTGGGTCTAATCAACTGGCACCATTAGTAAAAAAATATCTTATCAGTTTGTATTCCAAAGCGGATCATTTAATTACACCAACACCGTATTCTAAAACATTGCTAGAAGGATATGGCATTAAAGTGCCTATTTCGGCTATCTCAAATGGTATTGATTTATCACGCTTTTATCCTTCAGAAGAAAAGGAACAAAAATTCCGAGAATATTTTAAAATAGATGAAGAGAAAAAAGTAATTATTTGTGTGGGATTATTTTTTGAACGCAAAGGAATCACTGATTTTATTGAAGTTGCGCGACAGTTACCAGAGTATCAATTTATTTGGTTTGGTGATACACCAATGTATTCTATCCCAAAAAATATCCGACAATTAGTTAAAGAAGATCATCCAGAAAATGTTATTTTCCCAGGTTATATTAAAGGAGATGTCATCGAAGGGGCCTATGCGGCAGCGAATCTCTTCTTTTTCCCTTCTCGTGAAGAAACGGAAGGAATTGTTGTTTTAGAAGCGTTAGCTAGTCAGCAACAAGTTTTAGTGCGTGATATTCCAGTTTATCAAGGCTGGCTAGTAGCTAATGAAAATTGTTATATGGGTCATTCTATTGAAGAATTTAAAAAATATATTGAAGGCTTATTAGAAGGGAAAATACCTAGCACTAGAGAAGCAGGCTATCAAGTAGCAGAGCAAAGAAGTATCAAGCAAATTGGTTACGAGTTAAAAGAAGTCTACGAAACAGTCTTATCTTAACAAATATTGAAGGCAGTTATTGTTAGATGAAATGGAGGTAATGAGAGTGAAAATTGGTTTTTTTACTGATACGTATTTCCCGCAAGTGAGTGGGGTAGCGACTTCTATTAAGACCTTAAAAGATGAATTAGAAAAGCACGGCCATGAAGTGTATATTTTTACGACAACCGATCCTAACGCGACTGATTTTGAAGAAGATGTCATACGAATGCCTAGTGTGCCATTCGTATCTTTTAAAGATCGCCGAGTAGTGGTTCGCGGTATGTGGTATGCCTATTTAATTGCCAAAGAATTGGAATTAGATTTAATTCATACACATACTGAATTTGGTGCGGGTATTTTAGGGAAAATGGTTGGGAAAAAAATGAAAATTCCTGTCATCCATACGTATCATACGATGTATGAAGATTACTTACATTATATTGCTAAAGGAAAAGTTGTCCGTCCATCACATGTTAAATTCTTTTCAAGAGTGTTTACAAATCATACGACAGGTGTTGTTTGTCCCAGTGAACGTGTAATTGAAAAATTACGGGATTATGGAGTGACTGCACCAATGAGAATTATTCCAACAGGGATCGAAATTGATAAGTTTTTACGTCCCGATATTACTGAGGAAATGATCGCTGGAATGCGTCAACAACTAGGTATTGAAGAGCAACAGATTATGTTGTTATCGTTAAGTCGAATTTCTTATGAAAAAAATATTCAAGCAATTATGCAAGGATTACCACAAATTATTGAAAAATTACCACAAACTCGTTTAGTAATAGTTGGAAATGGTCCCTATCTAGAGGATTTAAAAGAATTAGCAGAAGAACTAGAAGTCAGTGAATACGTTCAATTTACGGGTGAAGTGCCAAATGAAGAAGTCGCGATTTATTATAAAGCTGCTGACTATTTTGTCAGCGCCTCAACGTCGGAAACACAAGGCTTAACTTATACAGAAGCGATGGCCGCTGGCGTTCAATGTGTTGCAGAAGGGAACGCCTATTTAAATAATTTATTTGATCATGAAAGCTTAGGCAAAACTTTTAAGACAGACAGTGATTTTGCCCCAACATTGATTGACTATATACAAGCAAATATTAAAATGGACCAAACTATTTTAGATGAAAAATTATTTGAAATTTCTTCTACAAACTTTGGCAACAAAATGATTGAATTTTATCAAGATACATTGATTTACTTTGATCAACTTCAAATGGAAAAAGAAAATGCGGACTCAATAAAAAAAATTAAAGTAAAATTTACATCTTTAAGAAAATAAACTGCAAAACTTTCCTCCTTCGTTTATACTGAAGGAGGAAAGTTTTTATTTTAAGAACGGAGGAAGCTACTATGTCTAAAATCGGCTTTATTGGAACGGGTGTCATGGGGAAATCAATTATTCGTAACATGATGAAAAACAATTTATCTGTCAATGTTTACAATCGAACAAAAAGTAAAACAGATGATTTAGTTGCTGAAGGAGCAGTTTGGTATGATACGCCAAAAGCAATTGCGGAAGCGAGTGATATCATTTTTACAATGGTTGGCTTTCCTTCAGATGTTGAAGGCGTGTATTTTAATGAAACAGGGATTTTTCAAGCAGATCTTACAGGTAAAATAGTAGTAGATTTAACCACAAGTACGCCGACCTTGGCTGAAAAGATTGCCAAAAAAGCAGCAGAAGTGGGTGCTCATGCGTTGGATGCGCCAGTTTCTGGTGGTGACTTAGGTGCTAAAAATGGTACTTTAACAATTATGGTTGGTGGCGATCAAGAAAGTTATGAGACCGTCTTACCAATTTTCAAAACATTTGGTAAAACGTTTATGCTACACGGCTCAGCTGGAAAAGGGCAACACACTAAGATGGCGAATCAGTTAATGATTGCAGGCACAATGACCGGGTTGACTGAAATGCTCGTTTATGCAAATGCGACAGGATTAACTTTAGAAAAAGTTCTGGAAACAGTCGGTGGTGGTAGTGCTGCGAACTGGTCATTAAGTAATTATGGTCCGCGTATTTTAAAAGAAGATTATACGCCAGGCTTTTTTGTTAAACATTTTATCAAAGATTTAAAGATTGCGTTAGATGAAGCAAAAAAACTTGACCTTCCATTGCCAGCGACGCAAAAAGCGACAGAATTATATGAAAGCCTTGCAGATAAAGGGTTTGAAAATGATGGCACACAGGCCTTAATTAAGCTTTGGTGGACAGATGGCAAGCAACCAACGAATAAAAATTAAAGAACAACAAAAAAATCAAAAAAAATGACGAAAAATCATGCAAGTTAGGCAATGTTTTGTTACAATGGTACAGAACTAGTTTGCAAAAGGAGGCCCACTGATGAAACATTCACAACTTGTGGCGATTATTAAGAGACTGGAAGCAATGATCGAAGCAGCAGATAATGAAGTACAAGTACGCCGCTTTGAACGTGAAGGCGTAGAGAAATGTATTGTAAGTTTTGATAAATCAACAGAAACATTTGAATTAACAGAATCTGATACGCACCAAAGCTATCAATTCGATAACATCGATATTGTAGCAATGGAAATTTACGACTTAATTCAATAATTAATCGTCCTACATTTTAATAAGGGAGTGGAGTAGAAGCACCAAAGCTTCTGGTTCACTCTCTTCTCGTATTATCCAGTCAAGTTGTAGCAATAGCTTAGTGGGAGTTTAAGAATTATATAACAAAAATCACTGGCACTTCTCAATCAGGGGAGTGCCAGTGATGCTTTTTAGTTGCACTTCTTTCCTTTTTCTGTGAAAATAGTTTGGGTATCAAAGTAATTGATCCTTTTTTTAAAAGCCTCGTCCCTTGAAAATGCGCCTTTTTTGAAATATTTGAAGAATATTTCATTAAAAATATAGAAAATTCTCTTGCATTCTTTGCTTATTTACGATATAGTTTGAACATCAAATGTTTTGATAATCAAAGTATATGGATGGTGCACAGAATGGAACCTAATTTAGAAACAGTCAACGATTACTTAGTCAGTGTCTTTAATGACATCTTAACGATTGAAGAATCTGAATTGAAAAAATCACAATTTAATGATTTATCCATTACGGAGATGCACACAATCGAAGCAATTGGTATGTACAAGAAAAAAACGTCTTCAGAAGTAGCCAAGGAACTGTCAATTACCGTCGGAACACTTACTGTAGCGATTAACAACTTAGTTAAAAAAGGCTATGTTGAACGTTTGCGTAGTGAAGATGATCGACGTGTAGTAAAGCTTGGCTTAACTAAAAAAGGAAAATTACTTTTTAGAGTCCATCAGCATTTTCATCGTGAAATGGTTAAAAACATTTTGAAAGGCATGGAGCAAGAAGAAGAACAAGCGCTGTTAAGAGCACTAAAAAATCTTCATGATTTCTTGCAAGAATACAAATAAAAAGTGAGGATCCCCATGAAGAATTATGCACGAATTAGTTGTACAAGCCGTTATGTTCCAGAGAATTGTGTCACGAATCAGCAACTGAGTGAAATGATGGATACCTCTGATGAATGGATACATTCGCGAACAGGCATTAGTGAACGTCGCATCGTTACGCAAGAAAATACGTCTGATTTATGTCATCAAGTCGCAAAACAGTTATTGGAAAAATCTGGAAAGCAAGCAAGTGAGATTGACTTTATTTTAGTTGCAACAGTGACACCAGATTTCAATATGCCTTCTGTTGCTTGCCAAGTGCAAGGCGCAATTGGCGCCACTGAGGCCTTTGCTTTTGACATCAGTGCAGCGTGTTCTGGTTTTGTCTATGCCTTAAGCATGGCAGAAAAACTAGTCTTAAGTGGTCGTTATCATACAGGTCTAGTAATTGGTGGCGAAACATTTTCCAAAATGTTGGATTGGACCGATCGCTCCACAGCGGTGCTTTTCGGTGATGGGGCTGCCGGCGTCTTGATTGAAGCGGCTGAGACACCGCATTTTCTAAATGAAAAATTACAAGCAGATGGACAACGGTGGGCGGCTTTAACTTCAGGCTACACGATCAACGAAAGTCCTTTTTATCAGGGGCATGAGCAGGCTAGTAAGACGCTACAGATGGAAGGACGTAGTATTTTTGATTTTGCGATTAAAGATGTTTCACAAAATATTTTATCACTCGTGACGGACGAAACCGTGGATTATCTTCTACTACATCAAGCAAATGTGCGCATTATCGATAAAATTGCACGTAAGACGAAGATTTCCCGCGAGAAGTTTTTAACGAATATGGATAAATATGGCAATACCTCAGCTGCTAGCATTCCCATCTTGTTGGATGAAGCAGTTGAAAATGGGACCTTAATTTTAGGTTCCCAACAACGCGTGGTGCTAACAGGATTTGGCGGCGGCTTAACATGGGGCTCACTGCTCCTAACGCTGTAAAAAACTGTTCACATATAAATGAAGAAAATGACTATTTTGGAGGAATATACACATGGTATTTGAAAAAATTCAAGCAATTATCGTAGAAGAATTAGGAAAAGATGCTGAAGAGGTACAATTAACTACAAACATTCAAGAAGAATTAGACGCGGATAGCTTAGATTTATTCCAAATCATTAACGAAATCGAAGATGAATTTGATGTGAAAATCGAAACAGAAGATGGCATCCAAACCGTTCAAGATTTAGTAACATATGTAGAAAAACAACAAGCAAACTAATACATGAAAATAGGGGGCTGGGACATTTAATTGCTAAATGACCCAGTCCCTAAAAAAACAAGTAAATAAGCCGGAAAAATCCTTTTTTACTTGAATGAAGTGTACTTATCTTAGAACTAAAGGACGTATAAAATCAATGAATCAACAGTTATGTGAGTTGCTTGGAATCAATTATCCCATTTTTCAAGGCGGTATGGCTTGGGTAGCCGATGCTTCATTAGCAAGTGCCGTGTCAAACGCTGGTGGATTAGGGATTATTGCTGGCGGCAATGCCCCAAAAGAAGTCGTAAAAAAAGAAATTAAAAAAGTTAAAGAATTAACGGAACAACCCTTTGGTGTCAATATTATGTTACTTTCACCTTTTGTCGATGAAATTGTCGATTTGGTTTGTGAAGAACAGGTTCCTGTCGTAACGACAGGTGCAGGCAATCCAGCCAAATACATGGCTCGTTTTAAAGAACATAACATTAAAGTAATCCCAGTAGTTCCTTCAGTTGCTTTAGCAAAAAGAATGGAAAAAATTGGTGCCGATGCTGTCATTTTTGAAGGAATGGAAGCTGGTGGACATATTGGCAAGTTAACCACTATGAGTGGCTTACCGCAAATCGTTGATGCTATGTCAATTCCTGTGATTGCAGCAGGTGGGATTGGTGATGGTCGTGGTATGGCTGCGGCCTTTATGTTAGGTGCTGAAGCAGTCCAGTTAGGCACACGTTTTTTAATTGCAAAAGAATGCAACGTTCATCCAGACTATAAACAGAAAGTTTTAAAGGCACGTGATTTAGATGCAGTAATTACCTGTCAACATTTTGGCCATCCAGTGCGTACTTTAAAAAATAAATTAACTGCTCAATATAATCAATTAGAAAAGCAAGAACTTCAAAAAGAAGTACCTGATTTAGAAATGTTTGAAAAGATTGGTCAAGGCGCTTTGCGCAAAGCTGTCGTTGACGGGGATATGGATTACGGTTCCGTCATGGCGGGACAAATTGCCGGGTTAATAAAAAAAGAAGAAACAGCCCAAGAAATCATTGATTCACTCATGTCTGAATGCAAAGCGATTGTACATAAGATGAATCAGCGTTGGGGCTAAGTGAATAATTTTAACAAAAAATGAGGTGTCGTATGAAAACAGCGATTTTATTTAGTGGACAAGGAGCCCAGTATCAAGGGATGGGTGAAGAATTATATCACCAAGAAGCGATTGTTCGGGAAACTTTCGATGAAGCAAGTCATATCTTAGGTTATGAGATGGCAGAACTTTGTTTTACTGAAAATGAACGTTTAAATGAAACAGAATATACGCAACCTGCTATTTTGACAGTCAGTGTCGCATTTTACCGTCTTTTGCAACAAAAAGGACTAATGCCTGATGTCGTAGCGGGTTTAAGCTTAGGGGAATATAGCGCTTTGGTTGCCAGCGGGGCTTTGCGTTTTTCAGAAGCAGTGGCCTTGGTCCAAAAGCGCGGTCAGTACATGACAGAAGCAGCACCACAAGGAACTGGCAAAATGGTTGCTGTCATGAATGCTGAGCGTGAAGTAATTGAGAAAGCCTGCCAAGAAGCCAGTGCTTTCGGAATTGTGGCTCCAGCAAATTATAATACACCACAACAAATCGTGATTGGTGGTGAGGTTGCTGCTGTTGATCAAGCGATGACACTTCTCAAAGAAGCTGGTGTGAAGCGAATGATTCCGTTAAATGTGAGTGGCCCTTTCCATACGGCACTGTTACAACCAGCATCAAAAAAGTTGGCTCAGGATTTAGCAAAATTGAACTTTCAAACGATGCAAATTCCTGTCATTAGTAATACGACTGCCGAAATTATGCCCCAAGAGGCAATTCAAGCGTTATTGGAAAAGCAAGTCATGTCTGCGGTACGTTTTGAAGACAGTATCGAAACGATGAAGGCTATGAACGTGGGAACGATGATTGAAGTTGGTCCAGGGAAAACATTAACTGGTTTTGTTAAAAAAATTGACAAAACAATTGAAATGCACCGTGTGGAAGATGTTGCAACATTAACAGAAACGTTAACAGCACTTACTGGGAGGTAAAAAATGGAATTAACAGGGAAAAACGTATTTATTACTGGAAGCACTCGTGGGATTGGCAAAGCAGTTGCATTGGCTTTTGCGAAAGAGGGCGCCAATATTGTTTTAAACGGTCGGAGTGAGATTACGCCAGAACAACGACAAGAAATTGAAGCCTTTGGGGTAAAATGTATTGGCCTTTCTGGAGATATTTCCGATTTTGATGCAGCAGGTGAGATGATTCAAGCAACTGTTGACCAATTAGGCTCGATTGATATTCTGGTGAATAACGCTGGGATTACGAATGATAAATTATTATTACGAATGACAAAAGAGGATTTTAATGCCTGTTTAGATATTAACTTGGTAGGAACTTTTAACATGACCCAACAAGCGGTTAAACGTATGATGAAACAACGAAGTGGTCGGATTATTAATATGGCTAGCGTTTCTGGTTTAATGGGAAATGTTGGTCAAGCAAACTACGCTGCGAGTAAAGCCGGTGTCGTTGGTTTTACTAAATCGGTGGCACGAGAAGTTGCGCCGCGCGGTATTACCTGCAATGCGATTGCACCAGGGTTTATCCAAACAGAAATGACGGATGTTTTATCGGAAAAAGTTAAAACACAAATGAATGCGCAAATTCCCTTACAAACGTTTGGGCAAGTCGAAGATGTCGCAGCTACAGCGATATTCTTAGCTAAAAGTCCCTATATTACTGGGCAAGTCGTGAATGTTGATGGCGGCTTAGTCATGCACGGATAAACGAAAGGAGTCAAAAGGATGAATCGAGTAGTTATTACCGGTTACGGTGTCACCTCGCCGATTGGCAATGAACCTGAGACTTTTTTAGAAAGTTTGAAAACAGGGGAAAATGGTATCGGACCGATTAGTAAATTTGATGTTAGTGAAACAGGTGTCACCTTAGCAGCTGAAGTGAAAGACTTTCCAATGGAAAAATATTTTGTTAAAAAAGATGGCAAACGCATGGATAAGTTTTCGTTATTTGGCATTTATGCGGCCTTAGAAGCAATGGCTATGAGTGGCTTGGATACCAGTCAACTAGATGTGGATCGGTTTGGCGTCATGGTGGGTTCCGGGATTGGTGGTTTGGAAACAATTCAAAATCAAGTAATTCGGATGCACGACAAAGGACCTGAACGTGTGGCACCGTTATTTATTCCAATGGCGATTGGAAACATGGTGGCGGGAAATATTGCTTTACGTGTTGGTGCCAAAGGAATTTGTACGTCAACAGTGACGGCTTGTGCTAGTGCAACTCATTCAATTGGGGAAGCGTTCCGCAATATCAAACATGGCTACTCCGATGTCATTATTGCTGGTGGAGCAGAAGCGCCTATTACAGAAATCGGTATTTCAGGATTTGCTTCCTTGACCGCTTTAACAAAGGCGACTGATCCAGAAAAAGCCTCAATTCCCTTTGATAAAGAACGTAGTGGATTTGTGATGGGAGAAGGAGCGGGTGTCTTTATTTTAGAATCATTAGATCATGCTCTAGAACGAGGCGCAACTATTTTAGGTGAAGTGGTTGGCTATGGTGCTAATTGCGATGCCTATCATATGACATCGCCAACACCAGATGGGAGCGGCGCAGCGAAAGCCATGGTACTAGCAATGGAAGAAGCGGGGATTTCTCCAGAAAAAATTGGCTATATTAACGCCCATGGAACAAGCACACAAGCTAATGACAGTGCAGAATCTAAAGCAATTGAATTGGCTTTAGGTGATGCCGCAAAAACGGCGTATGTAAGTAGTACAAAGAGTATGACGGGACATCTCTTAGGCGCCGCTGGTGGAATTGAAGGAATTGCTACCCTAAATGCTTTACAACATCAATTTATTCCGCCAACCATTAATGTGGAAAATCAAGATGAAGCAATTACGGTGAACGTTGTTTTAAACGAAAGCAAAGAGCATAAATTTGATTATGCTTTAAGTAACTCGCTAGGCTTTGGTGGCCACAATGCAGTTATTTGCTTAAAACGCTGGGAGGATTAACATGCAGTTAGAAGAAGTAAAAGCACTATTAACACAATTTGATCAATCAACTTTAACCGAATTTGATTTACGAGAAGGCTCGTTTGAATTATATATGAATAAAAATACAGTTTCTGGACGAAGTGCCGTAGAACCAGTGGCGCAACCACAAGAAACACCAGTAGCCGCTAGTGGTGTGTCAGTGCCTGTTGAAACAGTTTCTGTCGTTGAAGAAACGCCAACCAATACACCGACAGCCAATGAAAAGACAGAAGAAATTACGTCACCTATTGTAGGAATCGTTTATTTACAACCAGCACCAGATAAAGAGAACTTTGTCAAAGTAGGAGACACTGTTAAAACGGGTGACGTTGTGTGTATCGTTGAAGCGATGAAATTAATGAATGAAATTACGGCGACAGTTGACGGCGTGATCACCGAAGTGTTAGTCAACAATGAAGATGTGGTTGAATTTGGTCAGCCGCTATTCCGAGTTGCTAAAGGAGAATAAAACATGAAATTAACAATTACAGAAATTCAAGAAATTTTACCACATCGCTATCCCTTTTTATTATTAGATAGTGTTGAAGAAGTCATTCCTGGGGAACGCGTTGTAGCGAAAAAGAATGTAACGGTTAATGAGCAAGTTTTTCAAGGTCATTTTCCTGGGAATCCTGTTTTGCCAGGAGTTTTAATTATTGAATCGTTGGCTCAAGCAGGCGCCGTGGCATTACTTTCAATGCCTGAATTCAAAGGGAAAACGGCATACTTTGGTGGATTAGATAAAGCAAAATTTAGACAAAAGGTAACACCAGGCGACACATTAATTTTAGAGGTTGAACTTTTAAAAGTCCGCGCTTCTGCTGGAATGGGTAAAGGTGTGGCAAAAGTTAATGGAAAAAAAGTTGCCGAGGCTGAATTAACCTTTATGATTGGATAGGTGAAAAATGTTTTCGAAAGTATTAATCGCAAACCGCGGAGAAATCGCTGTTCGTATTATTCGTGCCTGTCGCGAATTAGGCGTTCAAACAGTTGCTGTTTACTCTGAAGCGGATCAAGAAGCGTTACACACACAGTTAGCAGATGAAGCCATTTGTATTGGACCGGCGAAAGCAACTGATTCTTATTTAAATGTTCAAGCTGTTTTAAGTGCAGCGATTGTTACCAATGCTGAAGCGATTCATCCAGGGTTTGGTTTCTTATCTGAAAATAGTCAATTTGCTTCAATGTGCGAAGAATGTAACATTACTTTTATCGGTCCTAAAGCAGAAACGATTGATGCAATGGGCAATAAAATAAACGCACGTCAACTGATGCAAAAAGCCAAGGTACCTGTTATTCCTGGGAGTGATGGCGTCATTGATTCTGTCGAAGAAGCGTTGACGATTGCTGAAAAAATTGGTTACCCAGTGATGTTAAAGGCAGCTGCTGGTGGTGGCGGAAAAGGAATCCGAAAAGTTCTTTCAAAAGAAGAGTTACCGAAACACTTTACTTCAGCGCAGCAAGAAGCCAAAGCCGCATTTGGTAATGATGATATGTATTTAGAAAAAATTATTTATCCAGCACGTCATATCGAAGTGCAAATTTTAGGTGATCAATATGGGCATGTGATTCACTTAGGGGAACGTGATTGCTCACTACAAAGAAATAATCAAAAAGTGTTAGAAGAATCACCATCGATTGCTATTTCTGAAGAAAAGCGTCAGATGTTAGGCGAAACGGCCGTTCGAGCGGCACAAGCTGTGCATTATGAAAATGCCGGAACCATTGAATTTTTGATGGATCCAGCTGGCGACTTTTATTTCATGGAAATGAATACCCGCATCCAAGTCGAACATCCAGTTACGGAAATGGTAACAGGGATTGATTTAGTCAAAGCGCAATTAGAAATTGCTTCAGGTGAACCTTTAGGCTATACCCAAGAGGATGTTATCATGACTGGGCATGCGATTGAGTGCCGAATTAACGCTGAAAATCCTGCCTTTAATTTTGCTCCTTCACCAGGTAAAATTCAAAATCTCTTGTTGCCTAGTGGTGGAATGGGCTTGCGTGTAGACAGCGCTATGTATTCAGGGTATTCAATTCCACCTTATTATGATTCAATGATTGCGAAAGTCATCGTACATGGTGAAAATCGTTTTGATGCCTTGATGAAAATGCAAAGGGCTTTAAATGAAATTGTAACAGAAGGTATTATTACGAATGCCGAATTCCAATTAGATTTAATTACACATGACAATGTTTTGACAGGTGACTATGACACAAGCTTTTTACAAGAAACATTTCTACCAAATTGGGAGCCAGAAAGCAATCATTAAAGAAAGAACGCCGCAAGAGCTCTCTTGCTTGGAAAGATCAGTGATCTTTTGAAAGGAGCTGAGCTCTTGCCGCTAAAATACGAGGAGTAAGCAAATGGCATTATTTAAAAAGAAAAATTACATTCGCATTAATCCAAATCGTGCTGATGCAAATGATGCATCAAAGAAGCCTTCTGTTCCAGATAATATGTGGGCAAAATGCCCTTCTTGTAAGCGAACACTGTATACAAAAGAAATGGGTGCAGAAAAAATCTGTCCGCATTGTGGCTATAGTTTTCGGATTGGTGCATGGGAACGATTAGCGATAACCGTTGATGAAAAAAGTTTCCACAATTGGGACAGTGAATTAGTGACAAAAGATCCACTAAATTTTCCTGGTTATCTTGAAAAAATTGAAAAAATGCAAGAAAAAACTGGGCTAGATGAAGCTGTCTTAACGGGAGAAGCAACAATTGAAGGACAAGCTGTTGCAATTGGAATCATGGACGCTAATTTTATCATGGGCAGTATGGGAACGATTGTTGGTGAAAAAATCACACGCTTGTTTGAGCGGGCGACAGAAAAGCATTTACCAGTAGTGATTTTCACTGCATCTGGTGGTGCCCGTATGCAAGAAGGAATTTTTTCATTGATGCAAATGGCGAAAATTTCGGCCGCTTTGCAACGGCATAACAAAGCAGGCTTGCTGTATCTTACGGTATTGACTGATCCAACGACTGGCGGTGTTACAGCAAGTTTTGCGATGGATGGCGATATTATTTTGGCAGAGCCTCAGAGTTTAATCGGTTTTGCTGGCCGCCGTGTAATTGAACAAACGATTCGTCAAGAGTTGCCAGATGATTTTCAAAAGGCCGAGTTTCTTTTAGAACATGGTTTTGTAGATCAGATTGTGCCAAGAAATCTTTTGCGTCAACGATTGAGCGACTTGTTACGTTTACATTCTTTGGAAGGGTGGCGTTAACATGGAAAAGAAAACAGCCAATGATGTTGTTACCTTGGCAAGAGCCCAAGATCGTTTGACAACTTTAGAATATATAGAAGCCATTTTTGAGGACTTTTTAGAATTTCATGGGGATCGTTACTTTGCCGATGATTTAGCTGTAGTCGGTGGTGTTGCTACTTTGCAAGGGAAACCAGTTACAGTGATAGGTATCCAAAAAGGCCGAAATCTACCAGAAAATATTGAACGTAATTTTGGTTCACCTAATCCTGAAGGGTATCGCAAAGCGTTACGTTTAATGAAACAAGCGGAAAAATTTAATCGTCCAGTCATTACCTTTGTGAACACTGCTGGTGCCTATTGTGGGATTGGTGCCGAAGAGCGGGGAGAAGGGGAAGCCATTGCGCAAAACCTGTTAGAGATGTCTGATTTGAAAGTGCCAATCATTTCAGTCATCATTGGTGAGGGTGGCAGTGGCGGTGCTTTAGCTTTAGCAGTCGCAGATGAAGTTTGGATGTTGGAACACACGATTTATGCGGTTCTTTCGCCAGAAGGTTTCGCCTCTATTTTGTGGAAAGATGGCAGTCGTGCGAAAGAAGCAGCAGAATTGATGAAAATCACAGCGACAGAGCTGAAGGAATTAGCTATTGTAGATAAAGTAATTCCAGAAGTTATGAACGGTCAGCCTCTGGAACAAGCAAAAATTAATCGCATGTTACAAAAAGCGTTTATTTCAAAATTAACTGAATTAGCTAAATTAGATACGGAAACGTTACTAGAAAAAAGATACCAACGTTTTCGCAAATATTAGAAGTTACTACTCATCAACGAACTTTTCAGGGGTTGATGGGTGGCTTTTTTTATTTTTTCTTTTATTTTACTTGTTCTTTTACAAGGAACGACCGTCCTTTATAGAAATTTTCAGTAAAATGCAGTATAATACAATAGGTAGAGACTGAAGCATAATTGTTTAGTTATGTTTCAGTCTCTTAAAATCGAAGAAACTACATAGTGTCAGTGAGAGGAGTCACGATGTTTTCAAAATATAAACCGACATGGATGATTGATGCGATTTATAAAATTACCCCCGCACAATTAAAAAAACTGGGGATTAAGGCAGTACTAACTGACTTAGATAATACGTTAATTGCTTGGAATAATCCCGATGGAACAGAAGAATTAAAAACTTGGTTATTAGAAATGAAAAATGCAGGAATTACTGTCCTCGTTGTTTCAAACAACAAAGACAGCCGGATTAAACGCGTTGTTGAAAAGTTTGACTTAGATTATGTAGCACGTGCCTTGAAACCAACCGCACGTGGCTTCAAATTAGCAGAAAAAAAATTAGGCTTGAAGCCATCTGAAATGTTAATGGTCGGCGATCAGATTATGACAGATATTCGGGGAGCTAACGCAGCGGGTATACGCAATGTTTTAGTTCAACCGATTGTCGATACAGATGGCTGGAATACTAGAATCAATCGGTTCTTTGAACGGAAAATTATGAAATACTTATCAAAAAAACATCCAGAAATGACATGGAGAGGCGGATTAGAATGACAGAGGCAATTCATTGTATTGGCTGTGGTGCGATTATCCAAACGGAAAATCCTCATGAATTAGGCTATACACCAAAAACAGCTTTCGAAAAAGGAATGGAAACAGGGGAAGTTTATTGCCAACGTTGTTTTCGCTTAAGACATTATAATGACATTCAAGATGTCCAATTAACAGATGATGACTTTTTACGTTTATTGAATGGTTTAGGAACAGAAGATGCACTGATTGTGAACGTAGTGGATATTTTTGACTTTAATGGCTCTCTTATTCCAGGACTACATCGTTTTATCGGAGATAATCCTGTGTTGTTAGTTGGCAATAAAGTGGATATTTTGCCTAAATCATTAAAAAAACCTAAAATGGTTCAATGGATGAGAGAACGGGCCCATGAAGCAGGATTACGCCCTGTTGATGTTTTACTGACAAGTGGCAAGAAACCACAAGAAATGCAAGAGTTATTAGATACGATCGAAAAATATCGTGAAGGCCGAGACGTTTATGTCGTAGGTGTGACCAATGTTGGAAAATCAACATTAATCAATCAAATCATTCAACAAACAGTGGGTGTTCAAGATGTGATTACGACATCACAATTTCCTGGAACAACGCTAGATAAAATTGAAATTCCATTAGACGATGGCCACTTCTTAATCGATACGCCGGGAATTATTCACCGTCATCAAATGGCACATTACCTAGGTAAAAAAGACTTGAAAATTATTGCACCGCAAAAAGAAATCAAACCGAAAGTTTACCAATTAAATGCTGAACAAACCTTGTTTTTAGGTGGCTTGGCTCGCTTTGATTATGTCCAAGGTGCTAAAAGTTCCTTCATTGCCTACGTTTCCAATGACTTAAATTTACACCGAACAAAAACAGCAACCGCCGATGCTTTTTATGAAAAACATGTTGGTGGCTTATTGCAGCCCCCACGTGCCGATGAAGTCGCTGAGTTTCCTGAATTAGTGCGCTTTGAATTTTCCGTGAAAGAAAAAACGGATATTGTGTTTGCTGGTCTAGGTTGGATTACTGTCACAGAACCTGGTGTAGTCGCTGGTTGGGCGCCTAAAGGTGTCGATGTTTTACGTAGAAAAGCATTAATTTAAATTTTAGAGAGAAGGCAAACAATTTGAAACTTAGAGGAAAACAAAAACGTTATTTACGTAGTCAGGCACACCATTTACAACCTATTTTTCAAGTAGGCAAAGGTGGTTTGAATGACGCAATGATTACACAAATTGATGAAGCGTTGGAAAAACGTGAATTGATTAAAATTACGTTATTACAAAATACAGATGAAGTAGCAGAAGAGGTTGCAGAAGAACTAACAGCAGCCATTCATTGCGATGTGGTACAAATTATTGGTCGCGTGTTGGTCTTATTCAAGCCATCAAGTAAAGAAAAATATCAAAAAATTTCAGCAGCAGTCAAAGAGATTTAATATTGGAGGGATGAACAATGGGAGAAAAAAGACAAGCGCGTCAAGGAGCGGACGTTCTCTTGCAAGAGGAACCGTTACGTTTTCAAACAAGAAAGCAAGTCGGCTTGTTAGGTGGTAATTTTAATCCCGTTCATTTAGCACATCTTGTCATGGCCGATCAAGTTCAAAATCAACTAGGTTTGGACAAAGTTTACTTAATGCCTACGTACTTACCACCACATGTAGAAGAAAAGAAAACAATTAGCAGCGAACATCGGTTAGCAATGTTAGAACTAGCGGTGTCTGATAATCCCTGCTTAGATATTGAGCCAATTGAATTAATTCGCAAAGGCAAAAGTTACACGTATGATACGATGAAAACTTTAAAAGAAGCCAATCCAGATACTGATTATTATTTTATAATTGGTGGAGATATGGTGGAATACTTGCCCAAATGGCATCGGATTGATGACTTACTCCATTTAGTTCAATTTGTTGGCATTCGGCGTCCTAATTATCCAACGGAATCTACCTATCCAATTATTTGGGTCGATGTTCCGCAGATGGCGATTAGTTCCACTTTGATTAGACAAAAAGTCAAAAGTGGTTGCTCAACACGCTATCTTCTTCCAGAGAATGTGATAAACTATATTCAAGAGAAGGGACTGTATCAAGATGAGCTGGATAACAAATTATGATGCTGCACAACGTGAATTATTAATGCAAAAAGTTCAAATGCAAATGAGTGAACGTCGCTTTCGCCATGTGTTAGGAGTCGAGGAAACAGCTGTGGCCTTGGCAGCGAAATATGGTGCCGATGAAGCGAAAGCCAGTATTGCTGCTTTGACGCATGATTACGCCAAAGAACGTCCAAACGATGAATTCGAGTTGATTATTCGCCGAGATGGTTTTGATTTGGCTTTATTAAACTATGGCAATGAAATTTGGCATGGCTTAGTTGGGGCGGATATTGTTCAACGGGAATTAGCCATTGATGACGAAGAAATCTTGCAGGCAATTCGTGTGCATACAACTGGGGCTGCTAAGATGAGCTTGCTAGATAAAATTATTTATGTCGCAGATTACATTGAACCAGGACGTGATTTTCCAGGTGTGAAAGAAGCCCGTGAAATTGCTCTTGTTGACTTAGATGCAGCGGTTGCTTATGAAACGAAACATACCTTGTTACATTTGATTGAACAAGAACATAAAATTTATCCAAAAACGTTAGAGACCTACAATCAATGGGTCGTTAATCAAAAATAAAAGAAGAAAGAATTACTAGGAGGGAACTATCATAGATAGCCAGAAAATTTTAGAAATTGCTGTCAAAGCAGCAGATTCAAAACGAGCAGAAGAAATTGTCGCATTAGACGTAAGAGAGATTTCATTATTAGCAGATTATTTTTTAATTTGCCAAGCCAATAGTGAACGTCAAATCAATGCGATTGTTGATGAAATTAACGAACAAGAAGCCAAAAATCAAGTAGAAGTCAAGCGTGTGGAAGGTAAAGAAGGCGGAAAATGGATTTTAATCGATTTAGGCGATGTTATTGTCCATGTATTCCAATCTTCAGAACGTGCCTTTTACAACTTAGAAAAATTATGGTCAGATGCCCCAATGGTGGATCTAAGCGCTTGGGTCGACTAAAATGGCCTATGAAACGTTTGCTTTCGTCTATGACGAAGTGATGGACGAAAGCCTATACCAAAAATGGTTGGATTTTTCCAATCGTCATCTCCCACAAGGAACCCAACAAATTCTTGAAATGGCTTGTGGTACAGGCGCTTTAGCAGTTGATTTTGCGAAAAGTGGTTATGATGTGACGGCCTTAGACTTATCAGAAGAAATGTTGATGATTGCTAGTGAACGAGCCTTTGAAGAAGAAGTGCCAGTTCAATTTGTTCAGGGAAATATGCTAGATTTATCTGAAGTGGGACAATACCAAGCCATCACTTGTTTTTCTGATTCACTGTGCTATATGGCTAATCGCCAAGAAGTACAACAAGTGTTCGATGAAGTTTATCAAGCGTTAGAAGAGGAAGGAACGTTCATTTTTGATGTTCATTCTACTTACAAAATTGATTCAGTTTTTCCAGAATATAGCTATCATTATCAAACAGAAGAATTTGCTTTTCTATGGGATAGTTACGCTGGTGAAAAAGAACACAGCATCGAACATTTCTTAACATTTTTTGTGAAAGAACAGGAAACAGATGAGCACTTTGTTCGGTATGATGAATTGCATCAAGAACGAACCTATTCGTTAGATAACTATTTACGAATGTTAGAAAGTGCTGGTTTCATGAACGTCAAAGTTTATGCAGACTTTACAGATGAAGCACCAACTGAAACAAGTGAACGCTGGTTCTTTGTTTGTCAAAGAGATTAATAAGATTTGGCTTATGAGCTTGGGACAGCGCTTAAAAACGTTTGTCTCTTTGCTGATAAGTCCATTTTTTTATAACGGAGGTGGCTAGAGTGAAAGCCTGTGGCATTATCGTGGAATATAATCCCTTTCATAATGGACATCGCTATCATGCCCAACAAGCTCGCCAACAAAGCGGAGCTGAAGTAGTGATTGCTATAATGAGTGGAAATTTTTTACAAAGAGGAGAACCAGCCTTACTAGATAAGTGGGCCAGAGCAGAAGAAGCTTTGCAAAATGGTGTGGATTTAGTCATTGAATTGCCGACAGCTTGGTCGGTACAGTCTGCGGATTACTTTGCCAAAGGCGGTATAAAGTTATTGCAGGCGTTGCAATGTGAGAGCTTATGTTTTGGAACAGATAGTACAAGCGCAATTGATTATGCGGCTTTCGGCCAGTTTGTCCAAGAAAATCAATCCTTAATTGATCAAACGTTCCACGCATTGACAGACAAACAATTGAGTTATCCACAAAAAATGACTGCTGTTTTTCGTCAAGTATATCCTGAAAGCAGGTTTGATTTTTCTTCGCCTAATCATATTTTGGGGATGAGTTATGCAAAGGAAAATGCCACGTATCCAACCCCGATGACGCTCTACCCAATTGCTAGAAAACAAGCGGGCTTTCATGATGCAACGATTTCTGGGAAAGTTGCTAGCGCCACGGCGATTAGGCAAAGTGTTTTTCAACAAGAAATAACGCAAGTGCTGCCAACGGTTCCTTCTATAACCGCACAACATTTACAAACACAGACAATGATTTCATGGGAAAACTATTGGCCCTTCCTAAAGTATAAAATTGTTCAATCCTCGTTAGAAGAGTTACAAGCCATTTACCAAATGACGGAAGGACTTGAATATCGACTAAAAGATCAAATCCAAGCAGCAGGTTCTTTTCACGAATTAATGGAACGTATGAAAACGAAGCGTTATACTTGGACAAGATTGCAACGATTAGCAACTTATATATTGTTAAATATGACCAAAGAAGAAGTTGAAACTGTTTGGCAAAACAGTTATCTCCATGTGCTAGGATTTACGCCAAAGGGACAAGCTTATCTAAAAGAAACCAAAGCACAGATTCAATTGCCGGTAATTTCCAAAGTATCTAAAGAAAACCGCGCAATGCTTTCGTTAGATATTCGCGCCAATCAACTATACCAGATGGGAGATTCTTCTTTAAAAGAACAAAATTTTGGTCGGTTTCCCTTACGATTTTCGCCAGATACCTAAAAAATACTTAACAAAAATCAGTTTCCCCAGTATAATAAACAAGGGATAAGATACTAACAACAAATCAGAGAAAGCGAAGTGAGAATATGGGCCGTAAATGGGCAAATATTAAAGAGAAAAAAGCTGCCAAAGACGCAAACAATAGCCGTGTTTATGCAAAATTCGGGATTGAAATTTACGTAGCAGCGAAGTCAGGAGACCCTGATCCTCATGCAAACCAAAAATTACGGTTTGTAATCGAACGCGCCAAAACATACAATGTACCAAAACATATTATTGATCGCGCTATTGAAAAAGCAAAAGGTTCAGCAGATGAACAATATTCTGAATTACGCTATGAAGGATTTGGGCCAAATGGTTCAATGGTCATTGTTGATGCTTTAACAAACAACGTGAACCGAACAGCAGCAGATGTGCGGGCCGCATTTGGTAAAAACGGCGGAAACATGGGTGTCAGCGGTGCTGTTTCCTACATGTTTGATAATACAGGTATCATTGGCTTTGCTGGTGACGATGCGGATGAAATTTTAGAATACTTAATGGAAAAAGACATTGATGTTCGCGATGTTGTTGAAGAAGACGGTCAAATTATCGTTTACACAGAACCAGAAGATTTCCACCATGCACAAGAAGCGTTAAAAGAAAAAGGCATTGAAGAATTCACGGTTACTGAGTTAGAAATGGTTCCACAAAACGAAGTAACATTAGAAGGCGACGATTTGGCGAACTTTGAAAAAATGTTAGACGTTTTAGAAGATTTAGAAGATGTTCAAAAAGTTCATCATAATGTAGATTTACCTGAATAATCCATTTGTTCGTTTGTTTTAAGATTTAGAAAGAGGTCGGGACAGAAGCGTTTAACTCCGAGAAATAAGAAGGAATTTCCGAAAATTGTTCTATAATTTTTGGAGAATTTCGGCTTATTTCCGAAGGAGTTGCTTCTGTTCCCGCCGTTTATCAATTTTTAAGCCTGGGACAAAAATCCAAAGTGATTTTTGTCCCAGGCTCTTTTTTTTTCATATAATACATAGAAAAAAGAAAGTTGATTGATAAGTCCATGTGACACAAAGCATTCAATGACAGGTTCAATTTTTGTCTGTTCCATAAATATTTGTCTAAACAGTTGAATTAATAGTACAATAGTCTAGTAAGATAGATCATTGAACGGGGTGAATAGGCGTGAAAAAGGGAATGTTAGCGTTTTTTGTCGGGCTAGCGGTTTTATCATTAACTGCTTGTCGGGAACCAAAAGAAAAGAAAGTGACCGCTTCAACGGAGGCATCCTCTAAAGTTGAAGAGACGAATGAAAAAACCAGTGAAACAATTGATAAGACAAACGAACAAGCGAGCAGCAGTGTCGAGTCTAACGAATCAGTGAAAAATGAAGAGCCGACAGCTGATGGAAACAATAGTCAGCTAACTGTAGCTGATTTAGATACTACAGCGATTAATGCTGGCGATTTTACTACTTTAGTTGGAACATGGAAAAATGGTAAAGGAGAGAGTTTGATCATTCATCCTGATGGTAGTACAAATACCGGAGGAATGATTACGAAGGATTCACCTACTGATGAGTCGCGACCAATTACAAGCTTAAGTATTAGGTGGGGGCCTACTGGTGCTGCGTTATTATTATATAAAATTGGTGTTGAAAATCCTAACGGCGACCAATCGGATAAGACGAAACCGCGATTGTTAATTACTCAAGATAGTGGAAATTATCCTGCGGAAGAGTATTACTATCGTTCTTCTGAAGAGGAAATTCAAGACCAAAATGAAGAGGCAAAAATCATCGAGAACCAAGAACAAGCAGAGGCATGTATCAGAAGTACATTGACTGATGCAGAAAATGATGATACGAACCTTGGATTTTTTGGTATGAATGGAAATGACTTCTTTTTTAGAGCCCAATCGAAACAGATGGCTGCAAATGGAGGGACTGGGACTGTTGGTTTTTTCAGAGTATCACCACAAGGAGCAGTCAGAATAACGGATGCACGAGGCAACTAAAGATAGTCTCGTGGCAATCTATTTAATTCCTATAAAAGTAGCAAAATAAGAATGAAATGATCACAAAATCTTCACATTTAGTTTGTAAGATATAAGCATATCAACAAACAACCTTAACAACACAAAACACTTTTTCATTTTTAACTCCTTTCCCGTCCTTACCCAAAGGGCGGGTCTTTTTTTGTGTAAAACGATTCGCTCAAGATACCAAAAAGCCAGCTTGTAGTAAGCTGGCTTTTAACTCTTTACATGTTGGCGCTTGTAGACACGAGATAATATTAAGGTGTTGGAACAGTTGGTGAATAGTTCGTTTTTCGACCATAAAGTTCTTGTGTCGCCGCCGAGATATACGCAGATGAATCTTTTCCTGGGAGGTTATACATTAGATAAATACCATATTGCTCCGCTTTTGTACGTTTAGCATATTGCGCAGCTAGATTTTGATTGACACCAACTTCAACGGCAGAAGCACCTAAACGAGAAGCAGGCATCCCCGCAATTTGTGGCGGATTCCAGGTACTATAATAAGGATTCCAAGCATAATCAATTAAAGAACTCATTTGAGGATTAGCGGAAGAGTTCGCAGCCGCTGGTCCAATATTATAAAAAGTAATTAATTTATCATTGCCTAAGCGATTTCTTAAGGCTTGAAGTAACCAAATGAACGAAGAATTATTTGGTTGAGGCGTCCCATTTTTTCCGTATTCAGCATACTCATCATCAAAATCAATACCATCTAAATGATACGTATTAACGACTTGTTCTAATTGAGCTGCAAAGGCATCCGCACTTTCGTAAGTTGGGAAGTTAGCAAAGCCAGCGCCTTCATGGTTGCCTAAAATAGACAATAGGACTTTAGTGCCGCGTGCTTGAACTGGACGAATTTGTGTTTCAGCTTCGTTTAAAGTTTGTTGGACCCGTTCATTTAGATATAAGTAAGGTTTTTTATTGACCGTGTCATAATTAATATTGGCTGCAAAAATAATCCCCATATCAAAAGCAGGTTGATTGGTTCCAGCTAAAGTATATTTTCCCACATTGTTAAAATCGTGGTTATTTACTTCTACATACATGACTGTTTTAGGTGTAACAGTTGATGCTGCTTGTACTTCAAATGCAGGTAGTGCAAACAGTAACCCACCGACTAAAAGTATCAAACTTAAAAAAGTTGAAATAATCCCTGTTTTCTTGTTAAAAAAATGAGTGCTCAATTGATGCCCCATAACTTTCTCCTCCTATAAAATAAATATTATTTGTAAGCGCTGACAAAGATATGTTATCATTTTTATAATTTAAACACAAGAAGAAGAGAACAAAAGTGAGCAAATCCACAGAATATAAAAGCATCCTTCGCAAAATGGTCTTGCGAAGGACGCTCTTTTACCAATCAAAGAGTAAGGCATAGCCTAAAGAAAGCAGCTCTCGGCCAAAATTTTTGATATCTTTTGGAAAAGAAGAAGCCGCAGTGATGCCTGAAACATTTGAGATGCCTGCTCGCTTGGCTAAAAGTTGCGAGCGATACATGTGAAAGTCACTAGTAACAATCACTAGCCGTTTAAAAGAAAGGAGTTTTTGTGAATTGACAATATTTTCTTTGGTGCGTGTGGCACGATTTTCTAAGAGAATCTGTTTTTCTGGAACACCTTTATTTAGCAAGTATTGTTTCATAACCGCGGCTTCCGTAGCCGGCTCATCTGCTCCTTGCCCTCCGCTAACAATAACGGGTGTCTCGGGGCGTTGTTTAATATAGGGGATAGCCACATCTAACCGAGCTTGCAAAACACGGCTGGGCAGTGCGGTTTCTTTAGACGTCCCTAAAACACGGGCCCCTAAAATTAAAATAGCATCTGGTTTATCGGTGGGTTGCGTATTTTTGCCAGTAAAAATAAGTAGACCTAAAATCAAAAGAATACAAAAGCCAAAACTGACAATGGATAAACTTGTTATTTTTAACCAATGCATGAAACATCCCTCCTTGTAATGTTAGTGTATACGAAGTACCATAGAAAAAGCGATAGAAAACAAAAGACTTATAAAAAAATCTATGTTTTAATAGAAACTTTTGAAGAGAGGGAGCGAATGCATGCGTACAGAAGAAGAAATGTTTCAACTTATTATGGATGTAGCAAAACAAGAAGAACACATTCGAGCCGTGGGAATGGTGGGTTCTCGCACGAATGTGAAAGCGCCAAAAGATAGTTTTCAAGATTTCGACATTGTTTATATTGTAGAACCATGTGCTGAGTTTTTTGAAACAGCAACGTGGATAGCAAAATTTGGACAACCATTAATTATGCAACGTCCCAAGGAAATGACCTTATTTCCCACAGAACCGAAGACGCGGGAAACATTTTTAATGTTATTTGAAGATGGTCAACGCATCGATTTAACGTTGTGTCCTCTCGCAGAAAAAGACAATTGGCATGAAGGCGATTCTTTAGCAATTATCTTGTTAGACAAAGATGAAAATTTGCCGCCTTTACCTGTAGCATCTGATAAAAATTATACAGTAACAGTTCCGGATCAGCAGCAATTTAACGATTGTTGCAATGAATTTTGGTGGGTTAGTACGTATGTAGTTAAGGGGCTTTGTCGGAATGAACTATTTTACGCTGTCACACATCTCTATGAATATTGTCAGCAGGAACTGTTGCGCTTGCTTTCTTGGCAAGCGGCTTGGCAGGAACCGGAGCCAATTTCTGTTGGGAAACAATTTAAGTATCTGAAAAATTATGTCACTCCTGACACGATGGATCAATTAGCATCGTTGCTGGATTTTTCTAGTAAAGAAGCTTGTTGGAACAGCTTAATAAAGACACAAGCCTTTTTTGACGTCGTCGCTCAGGATTTTGCTAAAATGGCCCAGTTTACGTATCATTTACAAGAAGCAAAAAAAGTCACAGAGTATACAAATTCTTTAAGATTAAAGGATTCACAAGGAAAATAAGCTGAAAACAACATAAAAATAGTGTATAATTGAAAAAATTAATCTGCGAGAGAAAGGGAAGTTTTTTTGATTGTAGATCACCGCAGTTGTTTGTTGCCTAGACTCTAAGAAATAAACCTAAAATTATTGATATAAAGGATGAACAAATGAAAAAAGAAGAAATGCAAATGCGTAATACACGTCGTCAAAAATCAGGAAAAAATAATAAAAAGAAAGTAATTATTACTTCTTTGGTTGGACTAGCTCTGGTTGCTGGGGGCAGCTATGTTTATTTTCAAAGTCACTTTTTACCAACTACAAAAGTAAATGGAGTTTCTGTAGGCTGGTTAAATGTAAATGCAGCGGAAGAAAAATTAGCGCAAGTTAATCAAACCGAAGAAGTTGTGGTTCAAACGGGGACAAAAGAAGAAAAAATTCAACTTCCTAAAAAATACCAATTGGATCAAAAATTTTTAAAAGACCATTTACACAGTAGCAAGGTGAAGCTACCGTTAAACGAGGCATTCAAAAAAGAACTAGAAGCTAAATTAGCGACTTTAAGTTTTCCAGAGGGGAAACCAAGCAAAAATGCGAGTATCCGTCGAGGCAATGGCATTTTTGAAATTGTTCCCGAAGAACAAGGCACAGTAGTGGACACACAGCGCTTAAACCAGCAGATTATTGCGGATGTTGAAGCGGGAAAAGGCAACTATCAATACAACGCCAAAGATTTTTATAAAGCCCCTGAAATTACAAAAGAGGATCAAACGTTAAAGGCAACATTGACAACGCTCAATAACAAGTTAAATAAAACAATTACAGTTGATATTAATGGTGAAAAAGTAGCCTTTGATAAAACACAAATTCAAAACGTGCTGAATGATGATGGTACAATCAACAAAGAAAAACTAACTACTTGGGTGACACAATTAGAAACAACATATGGTTCTGCTAATCAACCAGTTTTATTTACAGATGTTCACGGCACGACACGTCGTTTTAAAAACAACGGAAGTTATGGCTGGTCGATTGATGGGGCCAAAACGCAAGAACTACTAGTAAACGCGCTGAATAGCCAAGAACAAACGAATGCAATCACTGCTCCGTTGGTTGGTGATACCAAAGAAAATAGTAAAATTGCCAATAATTACATTGAAATTGATTTAAAAGATCAAAAAATGTATTGTTTCATTGATGGCAAAAAAATAGTCACCACAGATGTCATTACTGGCAGATATAACAAAGGAACTGCAACAGTACCAGGATTCCATACAATTTTATATCGGACAACCGATGTGAATTTAGAAGGTCAAATGCTCGATGGTTCTCGATACAGTGTGCCAGTAAAATATTGGATGCCGTTATTAAGTCAAGGGGGCGTTGTCACACAAATTGGGATTCATGACTCCGACCATAAATTGGATAAGTATGGCGATAAAGAAGCCTTTAAAACCGATGCTGGTAGTAATGGCTGTATCAATACGCCAGGAACAGAAGTTTCAAAAATCTTTGACGTATCCTATGACGGAATGCCGGTAATTATTTACGGACATATCTATGATGATGCACCAGGTGAATTTGATAAACCTGTAGATTACGGCGAAGAAGTATAAATGATTATTTACAGCACCAAAAGGGCAAATGAGCAGTCTTTTTGGTGCTGTTTTAGTTGAATAGATAATTTATAAATGGACAAGCAAGGAGCAAAACCATGGCAGAAAGAATTTTATTAGTAGATGATGAACAAGAAATAGCTGATTTGCTGGAAGTATATTTAACGAGTGACGGTTATGAAGTAGAAAAATTTTATCGAGGGAAACCTGCTCTGGAATCAATGGCAAATAATCAGTTCGATTTAGCGGTACTTGATGTAATGTTACCAGATATTGATGGCTTTCAAATGGTTAAAAAAGCACGGGAAAAATATTTTTTCCCTATTATTCTTTTAACCGCTAAAATTGAGGACATTGATAAAATTACTGGGCTAACTTTAGGCGCTGATGATTATATTACAAAGCCATTTAATCCATTGGAAGTAGTCGCACGTATTAAAACACAACTAAGACGTTTTCGTAAATATAATTCACAGGCGAGTCTACAACAAGAAACAGAAAGAACAGAAATAGATATTCATGGTTTGGTGATAAATAAAATACATCATACAAGTAAACTATACGGGGAGGATATATTTTTAACGCCATTAGAATTTTCAATTCTTTGGTATTTAGCAGAACGTCAGGGAGAAGTAGTCCCAGCAGAGATATTGTTTGAAGAAATCTGGGGTGAAAAATATTTGGAAAACAATGGAAATACCGTGATGGCACATATTGGCCGTTTAAGGGAAAAATTAAAAGAACCACCAAGGAAGCCAAAGTTTATTAAAACTGTTTGGGGAGTGGGGTATAAAATTGACTGAAAAGAAAAAAACAGGAAAACAGCAATTTAAAGAACGAATGATTAAACAACTACTAACAAAGTTTTTGTTTTTTAGTTTGGGAATATTGGCGTTATCAGCAGTCTTGTATTTTTTTAGTAATTTTTTGTTTGGATTACGTAGATGGGGCATGGAAGATCCACTCTACCTTTTAGCCAAAGGAATTGAGGAGAACTACGTTTATTTAATTAGCTTAGTAATTCTAGGTGGTTCAGTAATCATTCTTTTTCGGATATGGTTGCAAAGCATCAATCAATTAACAGAAGTATTGGAGGCAACAGGGAAACTCTATCAGAATTCCGAAGAACCGATAGCCTTGTCAGCAAATTTAATGGAGTTTGACAAAGAGTTGAATCAAATCCGTCAAGAAGTTAACTTACGCCAGCAACAAGCGAAGGAAGCTGAGCAAAGAAAGAATGATTTGATTGTTTATTTAGCACATGATTTAAAAACGCCTTTAACATCAGTCATTGGTTATTTAACACTTCTTCATGATGAACTGGAAATTTCGACGCAATTACGAGAAAAATATTTAGCTATTTCATTAGAAAAAGCAGAGCATTTAGAAGAGTTGATTAATGAATTTTTTGAAATAGCTCGATTTAATCTCTCGAATATTGAATTAGAACCAACGAGTGTTCGCTTGGATCGTATGTTAAATCAAGTAAGTTATGAATTTTTACCTATGTTGAAACAAAAACAGTTAACTATTGAAACAGATTTTACTGAGGCTTTGTCTATTCATCTTGATGTCGATAAAATGCAAAGAGTTTTTGATAACTTAGTTCAAAATGCCATTAACTACAGCTATGCAGGAACAACCATCTCTCTTTCCACTAAAGTTGATAATGAAAATCAACGAGTAAATATTTATTTTACAAATCATGGCCCTACTGTTCCACCAGAAAAATTAGCCCGAATTTTTGAACAATTTTTCCGATTAGATACTGCCCGTCAAACAAACCGAGGAGGCGCAGGACTAGGTTTAGCGGTTGCTAAAAAAATTGTGGAGCTGCATGGCGGGGTGCTTTCAGCTGAAAGCGAAAATGAAAAAACTACCTTTATGATTTCTTTATCGATTTTGTAAGAAAATCGTTAGAAATTCTTGCGAAAAAAAAGAAGGCTCCTTTTTACTAGCTTGCTATACTAATTTTGTTAAGTAAGTAAAGAGGAGAGAAATAAAAATGAAATTTAAAGTTACAATTGGTGTCGCTATTTTAGGGCTTTTTATTGTGAGCATGGCTGTTAAACAAGTTGCTGAGAAAAAAATAGTTTCAATAGGAAATGAGCAAGCCCTCAGTTTAGAGGAAGAGGAAAAAATGAGTTCTCCTGAAGAAGGCGATCAATCATGGAAATTATTATTAGTAAATCAAACGCATCAGATTCCTGAAGATTATCAAATCCAATTAAAAAAATTACCTAACAAACAGGCAGTGGATAAACGAATTTATCCAGCTTTGAACAGGATGTTTAAAGATGCCAAAAGACAAGGCTTCTATCTTGAAGTCACTTCTAGTTATCGAACAAATGAAGAGCAAAAAGAAATTATGGCAGAAAAAGTACAGGCTTTTCAAGATCAAGGATTCAGCGAACAAGAAGCGATTGAAACAGCTGAAAGTTGGGTAGCAGTGCCGAGAACTAGTGAACATGAAGTAGGTTTAGCAGTGGATATAAATGCGCAAAGTAAGCGATCTACTGACGAAGAAGTCTACGCTTGGTTGGCAAAGAAAGCCTATAAATATGGATTTATTCTTCGTTATCCTTCAGACAAAGTGGAAATTACGGGTGTTAGTTATGAACCTTGGCATTATCGCTATGTGGGTAAAAAAGCAGCACTAGAGATTCAAAAAGCGAGTCTAACGTTAGAAGAATACTTAGCAGAAAATAATAATTAATTGTTTATCAATAAAGCTATCTTAGCTTTTACTGAACATAGGCTATTTTTTATTGACAAGCGTCATAACCCGCTCTATGATACAAACAGAACAAGCAATTTAAATTGGGGGAACGAAGATGCCATTTGTACATGTAGAATTAATTGAAGGGCGCACAGAAGAACAGTTAACTAATATGGTCAAAGATATTACAGAAGCTGTGTCAAAAAATGCTGGTGCACCAAAAGAGAATATCCATGTGATTGTCCATGAATTGAAAAAAGACCGCTATGCACAAGGCGGCGAATGGAAAAAATAAGTTTTCAGAGAATTTCTGTTGAATCACTTGCTTTTTCTGAAAATAAGTGGTTAAATAAGTGCATAAATGATTGATGAGAAAGACAACTGAACTTGCCCGCGATCTATTAGAGAGGAAAATCTTGGCTGAAAATTTTCCAGATTGGCACAAGGGATGACCACTTTCGAAACCTTTGTTGAAACAAAGGCGGTCGCACCGTTAACACGCTAGAGGAACACAGATTATTTGTGTTCAAAATTAGGTGGAACCACGATATTTTCGTCCTAGTATTCGTTAGAATACTAGGACTTTTTGTTTTTTAACAAGGGGAACAGGTGGCTGTTTCGTTTCATTGTGAAAAACAGGAACACAATGAAACGCTTCAAATCAAAAAAATTAAAAGGAGAGAATTTTATTATGTCTATTCACATTACTTTTCCAGATGGCGCTGTCAAACCGTTTGATTCTGGGGTTACAACATTTGATGTTGCTAAAAGTATTAGCAACAGTTTAGCCAAAAAAGCTTTAGCTGGTAAATTCAATGGTGTTTTAATCGATTTAGATCGTCCTATCGTAGAAGATGGTTCGCTTGAAATCGTGACGCCTGATCATGAAGATGCTTTAGGAATTTTACGTCATTCGTCAGCTCATTTAATGGCTAATGCCTTACGTCGTCTTTTCCCTAACATTAAATTTGGCGTAGGTCCTGCGATTGATTCTGGATTCTACTATGATACAGATAATGGGGAATCCCCTGTGACAGCGGAAGATTTACCTGCAATTGAAGCCGAAATGATGAAAATTGTGAAGGAAAATAACCCAATCGTTCGTAAAGAAATCTCACGTGCAGAAGCGTTAGAATTATTTGCTGATGATCCTTACAAAGTTGAATTAATTACAGATTTACCAGAAGATGAAATCATCACTGTCTATGATCAAGGCGATTTTGTTGATTTATGTCGTGGTGTTCACGTCCCTTCAACAGGACGGATTCAAGTCTTTAAATTACTTTCAGTAGCTGGTGCTTATTGGCGCGGAAACTCTGACAATCATATGATGCAACGGATTTACGGCACTGCCTTTTTCGATAAAAAAGATTTAAAAGAATTTATCAAAATGCGCGAGGAAGCCAAAGAACGTGACCACCGTAAATTAGGAAAAGAATTAGATTTATTTATGGTTTCACAAGAAGTTGGTTCAGGGTTACCTTTCTGGTTACCAAAAGGCGCAACCATTCGTCGTACAATTGAACGTTATATTGTGGACAAAGAAATTAGCTTAGGTTACCAACATGTGTATACACCAATTATGGCAGATGTGGAATTATACAAAACATCTGGTCACTGGGATCATTACCATGAAGATATGTTCCCACCAATGGATATGGGCGATGGCGAAATGCTGGTATTACGTCCAATGAACTGTCCACACCATATGATGGTTTATAAAAATGACATTCATAGTTACCGCGAATTACCAATTCGAATCGCTGAATTAGGGATGATGCACCGCTATGAAAAATCTGGCGCATTATCAGGGTTACAACGTGTTCGTGAAATGACTTTAAACGATGGCCATACTTTTGTTCGTCCTGACCAAATTAAAGACGAATTTAAACGTACTTTGGAGTTAATGGTGGCAGTCTATGCTGACTTTAACATTACGGATTATCGTTTCCGCTTAAGCTATCGTGATCCAAATAATACAGACAAATATTTTGATGATGATGCGATGTGGGAAAAAGCGCAAGCGATGTTAAAAGCTGCCATGGATGAATTAGAATTAGATTACTTTGAAGCAGAAGGTGAAGCTGCCTTTTACGGTCCGAAGTTAGATGTTCAAGTAAAAACAGCTTTAGGAATGGAAGAAACATTATCAACCATCCAATTAGACTTCTTATTACCAGAACGTTTTGACTTAACTTATGTTGGCGAAGATGGTGAAAATACACATCGCCCAGTTGTTATCCACCGTGGTATCGTCTCAACAATGGAACGATTTGTGGCTTACTTAACAGAAGTTTACAAAGGCGCTTTCCCTACTTGGTTAGCACCAATTCAAGCAACTATTATCCCAGTTTCTGTAGAAGCGCATTCTGAGTATGCTTATGAAATCAAAGAACGTTTACAAGCACAAGGCTTACGTGTTGAAGTCGATGATCGTAACGAAAAAATGGGCTACAAAATTCGGGCCTCTCAAACACAAAAAGTACCTTATCAATTAGTGGTCGGGGACAAAGAAATGGAAGATGCAACGGTGAACGTCCGTCGTTATGGAAGCAAAGAAACTTCTGTCGAAGATTTATCAATTTTCATTGACAGCATGGCTGCTGAAGTTCACAATTACAGCCGTTAAAAAAAGAGAAAAAGTCAAAAGGACTTCTGAATTCAGAAGTCCTTTTGACTTTTTTCAACAACAAAATAATTAAATATTTCCTTAGAGCTAGGAATAATCCTGATTTTTTGACTAATTTTTGTTACAATGAGAATGCGAAACTTTTTAGTGAAGGGACTAGAGGTATGAAGAAAAACTCATTTATAGATAAAATAAAAAAAACAGATGCCGCAGCAAAGAGTCAACGAGGTAGAAAGCCACATATTCCTTTTCGATTGAACTTATTATTTTTTGTGATATTCACTTTATTTGTTTCATTAATTGTCCGGTTAGGGTATTTACAGATTGTTGAAGGAGAAGAGTTTAACAAAAAAATTACTGCCAATTCTTCACTACAAATCACGACACCATCCCCTCGAGGACAAATTTATGATTCACAAGGAAAAGTCTTGGTTTCTAACAAAGCCAATTTAGCAATCACTTACACACGAGGAAAAAATATTGAAGGAAAAGATATTTTACCGATTGCGAATAAAGTTAATGAACTTATTAACGTTCCAGTTGATCCAAACTTAACGGATCGTGACAAAAAAGATTATTGGTTAGCGAATCCTGAAAATTTAAAAGCAGCCCAAGCCCGTTTAACCGATCAAGATAAAGAAGATGAAAAAGGCAACAAAATTACGGACGAAGGCACATTATATGCCAAAGCAGTTGAAAAAGTCACCCCTGAAGAAATTGCGTTTGATGACCGAACCTTACAAGCAGTAACGATTTTTAAACGAATGAATGCAGCGTCACAAATGAACACGGTCTTCATCAAGAATGAAGGGGTAACAGAAGGTGAAATTGCGACAATTGGTGAACACACAGCGGAAATATCTGGTGTTTCAACAGGGACTGATTGGACGCGTGATTATTCTCAAAGTGGTGCATTACGTAGCCTGTTGGGCACCGTTTCAACTGAAAAACAAGGATTGCCAGCCGAAGAAGTCGATGAATATTTGAAAAAAGGCTATGCACGAAATGACCGTGTTGGAACTAGCTATTTAGAAAAACAATATGAAGACGTTCTACAAGGTAAAAAAGCAAAATCAGAAGTCGTTTTAGACAATAACGGAAAGATTGTTTCACAAACCCCAATTTCCAAAGGGGAAAAAGGCTCCAACTTAAAATTAACGATTGATTCAAATTTCCAAAACAAAGTTGATGAAATTTTACAACGAAACTATTCACAAATAGTCAAAACCATTGGACCATACTCAGAAAATGCATATGTCGTTGCTATGAACCCTCAAACAGGTGCTATTTTAGCGATGTCCGGATTTCATCATGATTTAGCAACTGGAGAAGTCACACCTAATCCTTTAGCACCTATTTTGAATTCTGAAGTTCCTGGATCAGTTGTGAAAGCAGGTACTTTAACAGCTGGTTATGAAACAGGCGTCATTAAAGGCAATGACGTTTTAACAGATGAAGCTATTTTACTAGCAGGTAGTAATCCAAAAGCTTCTTGGTGGAATGCTTCTGGCGGAACAACCATGCAATTAACTGCGGAGCAAGCGTTAGAATATTCTTCGAATGCTTATATGATGAAATTAGTCTTTAAAATGATGGGTGTGAATTATTATCCCAATATGATTTTCCCTTATGAAGTAGGAGATGACACTGTCTTTAAAGAATTAAGAAAAGCTTTTGCAGAATATGGTATGGGAACGAAAACTGGAATTGATATACCAGGAGAAACAACAGGAATTCAAAACAAGGACTTTAAGGATTCGTCTTCTGCGCCACAAGGCGGTAATCTTCTTGACCTATCTTTTGGGCAATATGATACCTATAGCGCGTTACAATTAGCACAGTACGTTTCCACTGTCGCAAATAATGGTATCCGCGTGCAACCCCATGTGGTAGAAGGAATCTATGGCAATGATGAAAATGGAGCTTTAGGAAAAATTTTAAAAGAAATTGAACCAAAAGTTTTGAATAAGGTGAATATTTCTGAAGACCAGATAGGAATTCTTCAACAAGGTTTCTATAATGTAGTAAATGGAACTAGTCCTTTTACAACTGCACGTGGTTTAAAATCAGACAAGTTTTCGATTGCTGCTAAAACAGGGACCGCCGAAACGCAAGCAACAGATGCTAATGGAGTAAACCATACAACGGTTAATAGTAACTTGGTGGCTTATGCGCCGTACGAAAATCCTGAAATTGCAATTAGCGTTGTTTTACCACACTTAAATGATGAATCTTCCAAACCAAATCAAACGATTGCCAAAGAAGTTTTAGAAGCGTATATGGAAATGTACAAAAAATAAAATTTGTAAAGTAGAACTACTTTACAAATTTGCCCAAAAGGGTAGTCAAATGACAAAAAAAATGGTATGATATTCAAGTCTAAGAAATCTCTTGGAAAGATCAATTATTAGTAGGAGGGGAAAACATGCGCGTAAACATTACTTTAGAGTGTACTTCTTGTAAAGAACGTAACTACTTAACAAATAAAAATAAACGTAACAATCCTGATCGTTTAGAAAAACAAAAATATTGCCCACGTGAAAGAAAAGTTACTTTACACCGTGAAACTAAATAATTTAGTTAGACAGAGCCTAGAATCCTTGTTGTGTAAGGGTCTAGGCTTTTTATCTATTGATTCATTACATGTTCATTTGTAGATGGAATGTAGAGGGAGGATTACCCAAGTTTGGCTGAAGGGGACGGTCTCGAAAACCGTTAGGCGAGTAACATCGTGCAAGGGTTCGAATCCCTTATCCTCCGTACCGAGAAGCAGTTGAGTTATTAGTTGCAAATAAAACGACAGAGACGTACACTTAAAGTAGAAAAATACTTAAGAAGAGGTGTCTATTATGTCAAACTATGAAGAAAAAGAAGCGCAAGCATTAGCAAAAATTGCCGACGTTTTGAACAAATTGGATGCAAGTTTAGAAGAGTTGAGCTCGCTAGATGAGGATACAAAAAAACATAGTATGAAGAAATGGATTGTTGAAAAAAAAGCCATTCATGAGATTAAAAAAATTGCACACGAAGCTGGTAAGTATGACAAGTATGATGAAAAAGAATTAGAAAAAGAAATGGATCTGTTGGAAAAGTTTATGTAAAAAAGCGCTAGCTTTTGTTCAACAGTTATTTAATTTTGAGCCTAGAATTAATCGTTTTGATTTTTTCTAGGCTTATTTTTTATGAAGTAAGCAAATCGTATCGGGAAAGGTATTGGAATAAGAAATAAAGCATGTATTGATTCAGAAAAAAAGTTGTAGTAAAATGTTCGTCACAACTACTTTTCTTATGATTTCATAGAAGGAAAAGTTGGAATAATGAATTGAGAAGAGTCGATTTTTAGGAGATGATTTTAGGTGACTTTTTATCAATTATTGCAGTTAGATCCATTTATTTTAAAACAAAAAATTCATCAAGCGGACACTAAAAAACAGCGGAGATATTTTTGGCGCGCCTTGTTAATAAGGGATATCTTATTAGTTTCGTTTGCGATTTTATGGGTGTCGACGATTACTTTTTTCTTTGGAAAAGCTGTAGCGCCTTTTTCAATTGTATTATTTTGTTTGCTGTTGAGTATCCGTTTCGTCTCATATGGCTACAGGGAAAAACAGGCCTTGCTTAGTTTAGGAATCGTGTTAACAATTCTAGGTGTTAGTCCACTAATTTCACTGATTTCTGTATCATTTTTACAATGGGGTCTTCATTTTATCTGCTTGCTGGCATTGTTTTTCTTAACTGGTAAAAACCCTAAAATGGGTAATCCTGGCTTGTATACGTTCTCCTACTTATATTTAGTTGGCACGGTTCACTATCAATCGTTTCAGCAATTAGAACAAACTTTCTTTGTATTAGTGTTTGCTTATCTACTTTTAGCTTTTGTTTATCATGTGAAACATAAAAAGTTGGATCAAGAGATTACTTTTATACAGATGGTTACAGAAAATGGTTTTTTTAATCAAAGAAATATTTGGTTTGGTTATTACGCTTTAGGCATTAGCTTATTACTTTTTATAGGAACGCACCTTCAGATTGACCGCTTTATGTGGGCAACATTTGCTAGTTCGTCATTATTTTCTGGGTATGAGACGTTTAAATTGTCTGAACGAGCAAAAGAACGAATAATAGGGGTCGTTATTGGTTCTCTAGTATCGGCTATCTTGTTATTTTATATACCAACGAACCTACTTGGTATTTTAGGAGGACTTTGTTTAGGCTTATGCACATCTTATAAAAGTAAAACGATTTTTAATTGTGTTGGTGCTATCATGGCAGCTTCTATGATATTTGGGCTAGAAACAAGTCTTTACTTAAGAATTTTGTTAAATATGTTGGGGCTAGCTTACGGTTTGCTTTATCATTTTGTCTTTGTAAAAACTATGTCCTATTGCAATCGCAAAGAGTGGCTGAAATTGTCTGAATAAAAGGAGCCTAACATTCTTTCTTGAAAGAATGTTAGGCTCCTTTTATTTTTAAATAGAATCATTGACTATATTTTTTGTAAATAAGAGTTTAAAAATGGCAGAAGCTGGTTACTAATTTGGCTACCAAATGGCTACACAGGATAGTATAGGTAAGGATAGTATAGGTGAGTATAAAGTAGGATATAAACAAATGAATTCAGTGAACACAAGTTACGTAGTAAAATTGTATTTTTGGAAGATAAGTAGAAGTAACTTCATATTGGGAATTTATTGGGAAATTTTAGTATAGTCAACATGATAAATTAGTAGTATAAAGAATCGCTGAAAATGAATTATCAACACTATAGATGCTTGTTTATATAGCTAAGTTTTCAAAAATAGAATGTTCAATATTTTTAAATCAAGTTAAGTATATTTAAGTGGAAAAACAGAATCGCTTAAATCTAAGAAAAAGAATAAGTTTTGTCATTATAGATCGCTTAAGGAGTGGTCTATTTTTGTATATAAAATAATCTAGGAGGTGGACAGTTATTGATAAATGGGAAAAAAAGGAGGGGTAGAAACGAATAAGTTAGATTTTGAAAATGAATGTGATCAAAAATAAGAGTAGATGGATAAAAGGAATACATGGAGGATGAACATACTATTTCTATTATCTGTAAAAGTTCTACAAATAAAATACTAAGTGGTTAGAGGAGAGGTACAATGAAAGCTGGAATAAAAAAACATATTCGACAATTATTATGGGATTATCAACATGTTGAAAAAAATTACAAGAGTACGAGGATGTTATGTTAATGAATCGTAATCCTTTTTTAGAATACCCTGTAGAGCAACCAACTGAAAAAATAACTATCAGTCAAATTGCATTTCATAAATTATTTTTACAAACGGTAGAAGATATCTTAGCTGATTCTACAAGGGATGTACAGGATATCTTTTTAGTAAAATATAAAAATGGTTATCCATATAAAAAGAATGAATTTGTTGCTTGTGAGACGTTTTTGAGCGAGTCTACAATTGCTCGACGAGATACAGAATTTATCCATGAAATTGCTTATCGACTGGGTTGGTACGAAATTTGACAAAACGAAACAGGTCAATTCAACTATACTAGGTTCATGAACATATGTTCGCCGTGGACGCACGGAATAACTTATAGGAGGAACAACAATGGCAACAGGTTTAACAAAAAATCAAGCAAAAACATTTATGCAGAAGTATTTAGATACTAATTTGCCGTCTTATCCAGGTGTCTATTATGGAACTTATGGTGGTTCGCCATCATCACACTCAAATTGTACTCTATTTACTACATGGTTCTTAAAGAATTGTACTAATTTAACTTTGCCAACACAAAGCGGGAATGGTTATCAAACGGTAGATTTTGTGTTAAATGCAAATAAAGGAAAATTAGTAAAGAGTAACATTCCAAAGGCATTTTCTTTATTTTCAATAACACCATGGAATAACAATTACTATACACAAGGTGCTGGACATACTGGTATCGTTCTAGGTATTGATGGAAATACAGTAATTACAGGTGAAGCTAATTTTGGTTCGACATTTGGCGGATTAGATGGAGTATATCCTAACAATGGAACTGTAGTAACTACTCATCCATTGAGTACGTTTAACAGTTTAACGGGTGTTACTTTCATTGACTTAAGTCGCTATTATACTGGATGGAATCCAAATCAAAATACAAAACCAGAGGGAGAAGAAGAAATGGTAGAGATTAATAAAAGAGTTATGGTGAAAAAAGATGTAAAATATACTGTGGATACATTACCTTGGGGAAAGAAAGGTTACATTAAAATCAATGGCATTGATAGTTTTGCTGGAAGAGTTATTGATTTGACACAGCAAATGGGAAGTTACTTATATAGTCCTCAAACAAAAGGCTGGACAGACTTTAAAGGGTTTGAAGAAGTTGAGACTATCAATAAAACAATGGTTGTTAAAAGAGCTGGTTTCAGTGTTGACCAATTCCCTTGGTTTAAAGGGGTGACAAGATTTGGTGTCAGCGCTGATTATATCAATAAAGAAGTAAAAGTGACTGGGAAAAAGGGTGCATATTATTACATGGATAATATTGGTTGGATCGACGAAAAAGCATTTTTAGATGATGCACAAGCGACTGATATTAAAATTGGGGATAAAGTTATGTTATTGGAGACTGCTAGTGCATATCAGACTGGGGAAACAATTCCAAGTAGTCTTAAAGGAAAATCATATACAGTGATGGAAATTAAAAATGTCACACAAAGCAAATCTAAAAAAGCATTTTTATTAAAAGAATTAATGTCTTGGGTACTAGAACAGGATGTTAAAAAGTAGTAAAAAAGAACCTAGTGATATGTTAGAAAAAATAGAGCGGTAAATCCGCTCTATTTTTTTCTATTTATATAATACATAGTGACTACTTATTCTAATTCACAGATGGTTTTTGCATTGATTTTCTCTCTCAACCCCAGCCAACCACTCGCTGATAACAAGTACCAAAACGGCATAAACTGGATTAGATAGCGAGAGCGGCCGCCTTCAAAGAGCAATAAATACAGAATAGCTCCAATGAAAGCTAATTTCAAAATCGCGTAGTTATTTTTTGAATCTTTTAGAGGGATACTGAACAATAGACCTAGTAATGTGAGTAAATAGAAAAAATGCATATAAATTCGTAGATAGTTACTTTTGGGATTTTGCGGATAATACAGTGACCGCAAGTGTTCTTGCCAACGATTTTTAGAAGGTGTTTCTGGGATTAAATCACCGCCATCCCAACCCCAGTCAAAATCACCATTGGCAGTATTATGACGATTTTTTTGAGCCAGAAAACGGAGATAACCGAAGAATCCTTTATTTTTTAAACGGTCTTGAATCATTTTTATGGTATAAGCTTTTTTGGCTTCTTGTGTAGGCAACTGATTTACTGCTTGTGTATCTGCATCATTGTAACCGCCAGTTCCAGTCAAACCCATCATTACAAAAAGTGTCCAAGGTTTGGCTTGTTCTTTATCGATTTCCGTAATCGTTTGTTTTTCCACAAAAAATTGAAAACTATAATATGCGCTGGCGAAACCAGTCAGTAAAAAGAGAGCAACCACGGTTAATTTTACGATAGACTGTTTGTTCCGATTTACTAAAAGAAGTTGCAGCAATTTGATACAACTAAATGCAATAAAAAAGATAATAGACGAAGGTTTCATTAAAAAACACCAAGCTAGGCCAATTCCAATAAACAGTAATAAACAATATTTTACGAAGGGAGGGGAAACTTGGTCAAAAAGGCTATATGCAAAAAAAACTAGGTTGATGAACAATAAGACGGCCGTATCTGTATAAGGCGTTAGTAACCATGGAGACAATCCGAAAGAAAGAAAAAATAAACTATAAGCAACGAAGGCCGTTAATGGATTAAAGACACGTTTAGAGGCATGATAAAAGAGAAATAAACTGCTATTAACAAACAAGCAATTAACCACTTGCCAACTAAACCAAGTATTGCTCCAGCTCCCTGTTATATCAATGAAACGCAAAAATTTATTCAGGTAATACATCATGAAAAAGAAAAATTCGTTATTGGGGTTTAAAGAAAGTACGATTTTTGAATAATCCTTATTTTCAGTGGTAATACTATGAAAGTTGTCAAAAACATCCCAACCAATCGGCACAGTAATCTGCGTCAGGAGTAAAAGTTGCAGTAAAAATAAACTGATCAAACTACCAATAATAACCACACGATCATGGGTTTTTATTAAGTGCCAGAGCGCTTGAATCTTAGTGTAAAGAAATTTTTTGTTTTTATAAATAATCAACAATAGAATAATTAATAGAGGAAGTAAAACAAGCAAGTGCTTAGGCTTTCCCAAAAGAATTTTTACCAGCGAATAGGGAGAGTTAATTGCGCCGTAAAAGACAAATAAAATAAAAAAACTAAAAATATAATTTTCTAGATTCAGAATCCGTTTAAAAGTAGCCATATTTTCTCCTTCCATTTTTTTAGCTAGACTAGTTCTTATTTTATCATAAAGATTTTAAAATAAGAAAAAAGCCCTTCTTTTAAAAGAAAGGCTTAAAACTTTTCCTTACTTCACTTCTTTGTAACGGAAGAAGAAGCGTAAGACGCTATTTTGGCTAGTTGTTGTTAGTTTATCTGTCGGTAAGACTGTTAGTAAGAAGAAAAACAGACTAATCACAAGAGTGAAAAATAAGAAGACGGGACTGCCACCTGTTATCACAGTATCTGTTTGAACATCATATTTCAGTGTTGACATAACAGAGAAAACTTGTGTATAGCTACAGGCAATAGAAAGTAGATATAAAACAAGCACGCCCCAACCTGTCATCCCAGCATCACGATACCGACGGACACACATTGCCCACGTTGGTAATAATAAAGCTAACCATAAAACAAGTGCAAAAAGCATCAACGGTAATAAGTTTCCAAAATCATAGGTTTCAAAATATTCAGCTGCTAAAATTGCTGACACGGCTTTGCCGACAATGGCAATATAAAAAATAAGTGCTAAAATGCTTAATACCAATGTCATCCACCAATAACCAGCACGTGTGGTCCGACCTTTAAAATCAACATATCCACGAAAATAATCTTTAAAAGCTTGTCCAAATGTTACTTTACCTTTTTCCTCAATTTTAACCATAAAAACACCCCTTTGTATTTAATAAAATGATTATAACGGAAAGTAATAAAATAGGAAAATGCGAATTCGCATATTTTGTGATTTTTTTGATAAATCATATAAAGAGCAGGTTTTATCAAAAAACGGTAAAATAAGAGAAGATATTTTATAATGGAGGAATCATGAATGAAAATCAGTATTAGACATCGCTACATAGCAAAAATTCCAGCATTAGAAGTGACAACAGAAGAGCAAAAAAACGAAGCATTACCTTTAATTGTTTACTATCATGGTTGGCAATCAGCTAAAGAATTATCTTTAACACAAGCAAGAAAATTAGCACACGAGGGGTTTCGGGTCATTTTACCAGATGCCATGAACCATGGAGAAAGAAAAACAGGACCTATTTCCACGATTCCTTCGATTACATTTTGGAGTAGCATTCAATATAATTTAATTGAATTTCCAGTAATTATCCATCATTTTCATAAATTAGGGTTGATTAAAGAAAATTGGATTGGCGTAGGTGGTGTATCCATGGGCGGTATTACTACTAGCGCTCTTATGACCCAACATCCTGAGATTCAAGCTGCTGCTTGCTTAATGGGAACACCCTATCCGGCGCGCTATATTCAGCGAGTGATTCAACGGGCGAAAGAATTTGCTATTTTTGTACCTAAAGACTTGCCACTGTTGCTAAGTTGGGTACATCAATACGATTTATCACAAACGCCAGAAAGACTACAAGAACGACCGATGCTGTTTTGGCATGGAACGGAAGATGAAAAAATTCCCTATGAAGACATGGCTGATTTTGAACAATTAGTGTCTGGGAAAACGTATGCGAGAAATACGCAATTTATAACGGAAATCGGTGAGCGGCATTTAGTGAAAGGAGAAACAATGGATTTGGTTGTTGACTTTTTTAAAGAAGCGTCAAAAACGTTAGAAAAATAACGGAATTTTTCAAAGAGAAAAGGGGAATCAGCTTGTTTTTTAAGAACACTTTCTATAAACTTAACAGAAAAGGGGTTGAAGGTGTACATGGAGAAAAACAAGTTGAGAAAAGTGGGCTTAACTGCCCTAGAATGGCTAAAACAACATCCAGAAATTAAACAACATAAAGAATCAAGTCTCTATGAACAGTTGTTTGCTAGTCAGCAATGGCAACAAGCACAAACAATCGGAATGATTCGGTCGTTACCGCTAGAATTATCAACACAGCCAATTTTCGAGCGGGCCATGCAAGAGAGCAAGCAAGTGGCGGTGCCGCGAACATTTAAAGGAGGCAAAATGCACTTTTATCAAGTCTTTCCAGAGACGGTTTATGACACCAGTGCATTTGGCGTGGAAGAACCTCCGTTAACAGCGGCAGAAATAACAGCTACAGCGATTGATTTATTGATTGTGCCAGGGATTGTTTTCAATCGTGCTGGCTATCGAATAGGCTTCGGCGGTGGTTTTTATGATCGTTATTTGGAACATTTTTCGGGCCATTCATGTAGTTTAGTTTTTAGTGAACAACTCCATGAGCAATGGCAACCAGAAGCGTTTGATCAGCCAATCGAACAATTATTTATACAATAGGAGGAATGGAATGAATTATCAAACAGAAATGAAATTGAAACGGCTAAAAAATCAGCCGTTCATTACGTATGCCCTTTTAGGTATTTCAATCATTGTTTTCCTTGGATTGGAATTAACTGGAGGATCAGAAAATATTTTAAACTTAGTTAATTGGGGGGCAATGGTTCGTCCACTGGTAGCTCAAAATCATGAATACTGGCGGTTTATCACGCCAATGTTTCTTCACATTGGGTTTATGCATATTATTTTGAATATGGTTACTCTTTATTATATCGGCGCACAGGTTGAGGCAATTTATGGGCATTGGCGCTATTTGGGCATTTATTTATTGAGTGGGATTGCTGGAAATATCGCCAGTTTTGCCTTTGGGACACCCAACAGTGTCTCAGCGGGTGCTAGTACAGCGCTTTTTGGTTTGTTTGGCGCATTTGTTATTTTAGGACGCCATTTTAGAGACAATCCAGCGATTATGTATATGGTGCAACGCTATTCAATGTTTATTGTGATTAATTTGTTATTTAACTTGTTTAGTAGCTCTGTAGATATGATGGGTCATGTTGGCGGTCTAATCGGTGGACTATTAGTCGCGACGGCTTTTGCTGTTCCAAATCGTGAAGAAGCATTTAATAAGCACGAGCGAATTATGGCCACGTTAATTTTTATTTTTCTTGTCGTAATTTGTCTGTTATTGGGTTTTAAAAAATACGGTTTACCTGTATAATAAGGAAGTGTTTTCGTATGGAAACGTTATATGATGTACAACAACTTTTTAAACAGTTTGGGATGTATATTTATGTCGGTGCACGGATTTATGATATTGAGTTAATGATGATTGAATTAAAAAAATTGTATGAAGGTCAATTGGTAGACCGAGATACGTATTTACAGGCCCGGCATATTTTGCAAAGAGAGCATCGAATAGAAGAATCTAGAGGGAAGCAGAAAGGAATCGACTAAATGGATAAGAAGATTATTGGGATTGATTTAGGTGGAACGACCATCAAATTTGCTATTTTAACAACCGATGGCGTTGTTCAACAAAAATGGAGTATTGAAACGAATATTTTAGAAGATGGCAAGCATATTGTGCCATCAATTATTGAAAGTATTCGTCACCGTATAGATCTTTATAATATGAAAAAAGAAGATTTTGTGGGAATTGGTATGGGAACACCAGGAAGTGTCGACATTGAAAAAGGAACTGTTGTAGGTGCCTATAATTTAAACTGGACGACTGTACAGCCTGTCAAAGAACAAATCGAATCTGCTTTAGGAATTCCGTTTGCATTAGATAATGATGCCAATGTTGCCGCTTTAGGTGAGCGTTGGAAGGGCGCGGGGGAAAACAATCCCGACGTGATTTTTATTACTTTAGGAACAGGTGTTGGCGGAGGCATTGTTGCAGCGGGAGAATTGCTCCACGGTGTTGCTGGCTGTGCTGGTGAAGTTGGGCATGTGACGGTTGATCCTAACGGCTTTGACTGTACCTGTGGGAAACGTGGCTGTTTAGAAACTGTTTCTAGCGCCACTGGTGTCGTTCGTGTTGCACGTCATTTATCAGAAGAGTTTGCAGGTGACTCTGAACTGAAACAAGCGATTGATGATGGACAAGATGTTTCGAGTAAAGATGTTTTTGAATTTGCTGAAAAAGGCGATCATTTTGCTTTAATGGTTGTGGATCGTGTTTGTTTCTATTTAGGCTTAGCCACAGGAAACTTAGGTAACACGTTAAATCCAGATAGCGTGGTTATCGGTGGAGGTGTTTCTGCAGCAGGAGAATTTTTACGTAGTCGTGTCGAAAAATATTTCCAAGAATTTACCTTCCCGCAAGTTCGAAATAGTACAAAAATCAAATTAGCAGAGCTAGGTAATGAGGCCGGCGTCATTGGTGCCGCTTCACTAGCATTACAATTTTCAAAAGAGAAATAGAGAGGGCTTTTTAGAATGAGTATTTTATGGGTAATCAATGGCATTTTGCTAGTTATTGTACTAGCGATGGTATTCAATGAATTATATTTGAAAATTATGGTGAAACGTTCAGCAAAAATGCTGACGGAAGAAGAATTTAAAGAAACAATGCGTAAAGCACAAGTGATTGACGTTCGTGAGAAAGATACATTTGATGCTGGGCATATTTTAGGGGCGCGCAGCATGCCATACAGCATGTTAAAAACAACAATTGGTTCTCTTCGTAAGGATCAACCTGTTTATCTTTATGATCAGAAGAAAGCTTTAAGTATCCGAGCAGCTAATTTATTACGCAAAAATGGCTATACTGATATTTATATTTTAAAAGGCGGCTATGATGGCTGGACTGGGAAAGTGAAAAAGAGAAATAGTTAATAACAAAAAGAGTTGGTCTTCATTGAGACCAACTCTTTTTGTATAGGAAAGTTTAATAGAGATGCTGCTTTTTGTCAGTCCTCACTTTTTGAGCTACAATAAAGAGAAGAGGTGAAGGCAGATGATTCAAATCAAGCGAGCATATGAAGCACCGACAGAGCAAGATGGCTACCGTGTTTTAGTTGACCGTATTTGGCCACGAGGAAAATCCAAGGAATCTGAAAAGTTAGATGAATGGCTCAAAGAAGTGGCCCCAAGTACAGAGCTACGGAAATGGTTTAATCATGAAGCAAATAAATATCCTGAGTTTAAACAAAAATACCAAGAAGAATTGAAACATGAGCCAACTGCCACAGCGTTTAAGCAGTTACAGACGATTGTAAAAAATCAGCCAGTAGTCACGCTGGTCTATGGGGCGAAAGATACAGTGCATAATCAAGCGGTTGTCTTAAAAGAATTATTAGAAAAATAGAGTAGGTGATTGGATGAAAATTGCAATTGTAGGTGCTGGACCCAGAGGCTTATCAGCTGCAGAACGAGTCATTGAATGGGCTCGTAAAACGGAAATAAATGTTCAGCTCACGTTGTTTGATCCATACGGTCCAGGTGGGAAAATTTGGCGAGCAGAGCAACCTAATTATTTATTAATGAACACCGTGATTAGTCAAGTCACTTTATTTACAGATGAATCTTTTAGTGGCGAAGGACCAATTGTCAAGGGCCCCACTCTCTATGAATGGACCCAAGCAGAAGCTGCGCAGTACATTCAACAGCAACAACCCTATAATTATCTTGAGTTGTTGAAAGAATGTCATCGCCTTGGACCGAATGATCACTGCTCGAGGGCTTTTTATGGCATGTACCAAAAATGGTTTTATACGTATTTAGCCACGCGGTGTAACGAACAAACATCGCTGACGTTTTTTAAAGAGCCAGTAACTGCTGTGCGGGCAGGAGAGAATAACTATTATGTGTACACCCAATCCATTGAGTTTACGGCAGACAAAGTAATTTTAGCTTTGGGTCACCAAGAAAATGAATTAACGACTGTTGAACAAGAGCTTGCGGACTACGCCAAGGAGCATCGTTTGTTTTATTCTTCTCCTAAAAATGCGGCGGATGCTTTATTGGCACTTGCCAATATACCCGCAAAACAACCCGTTGTGTTAAAAGGCTTAGGTTTGGCATTTTTTGACTATTTATCTGCCTTGACGATTGGCCGCGGGGGTGTTTTTTCTCGTCAAAATGGCCGCTTACGTTATGAACCTTCTGGAAGAGAGCCTATTATTATTGCTGGTTCTGGTCGCGGTTTTCCTTCTCATCCTCGAGGGATTAATCAAAAAGGTTACGGGGAAACCTATCAGCCTGTTTTTTTAACCGAAACGTATTTAGCTGAATGTCGTAAAAAAGGACAGGTTACAGGTGCAGAGTTTTTTTGGTATTTAAAAAAAGAAGTGGAATATGTGTATTACACTTGCTTAATCGAAGAAAAATATCCGCATCTTTCTAAAGAGGCCTTTCAACAGCTGTTTATTCAAACCAAGGGAGCGCCGGAAAGCTTAGCCCACTTTGAAAAACAAGATTGGTTTGATTGGCAAGCGTTAGAACATCCTGAAACAAAGAAAACCACTCATGAAAGTTTTCGTTCGTTTTTACTAGAGTATTTAAAATGGGATATTCAAGAAGCAGAGAAAGGCAATCTTAGCGGTCCTTTGACCACTGCTTTAGACAGTTTAAAAGATTTAAGAGATCAGATTCGCTTTGTTTTGGATGAGGGGTTATTAACGAATGACGAGAGTCAAAAGTGGTTGTGGCATTGGTTTACCCCGTTGAATACCTTTTTGTCAGTGGGACCTTCTGTTGAAAGAACAGAAGAGCTACAGGCGTTAGTTGAACTGGGATTAGTCACGATTCTGGGGCCAGAAATGCGTGTCGAAATGAAAGCGGGTCAATTTATTACTTATGCTAATTTGTTTCCGGAAAATCGGTATAATAGTCACTTTTTAATTGAAGCGCGCATTCCTAAAGTCAATAATGAAAAAAGTTTGAATCCTTTAACGAGGCAGTTGTTAGCCGATAAGCTAGCTACGCTCCATCAACTGGCATTAGCCGATGGTCAAATAGTCAAAACAGGTGCACTCTTGATTGTGCCTGCCACGAATCAAGTCATCACAAAAGATGGACAGGTGGCGACAGGCCTTTTTAGTTGTGGTATTCCAACAGAAGGGATTCATTGGTTAACAGCCGCTGCAGCTCGTCCGGGTGTGGATCCTTGGAATATGCGCGATATGGATCGGATTGCTGCCACTATTTTTAATAGTTAAGAAAAATAGTCAGCTCCTTTGGTAAAAAAGAAAGCATAACAAGTGGTCATCCATCGCTTTGATGGATGACCACTTGTTATGCTTAAGAGAATCAACCAAGCCAGAAGCGTTCCTGTTGATTTCTTGCCGTTAGATTTTTTATCTCAACGTCACAGCTATTTTTTAACGTGCAATACGTTTACGCATCGCTTTTTTACGGTTTTCTTCAATCATATCTTCTTTTTCTTCAATTGGATCAATGACTGTTTTTTTAATAGTTGTAGCCACACCGGCTAAAGCAGCAACTGTGATAGCAGTACCGACTAACATACCTGATACAAATTTTTTCATCGTTCATTCCTTCTTTCAAATTGTATTTGTTTCTATTATGACGGAAAAAAGCAAAAAAATCCAATAGTTACAATGATTTTTCATAAACTCTACGACTAATTTAGAGATTTGTTAAAATTTACCAAGTCTTTTCTGTATTTTTATAGGAAAAATGAATAAGGAGAAATGGCCAAATTAAATCCTGTTTACAAAATGAAATAATTCAGAAGTAAACCTTATTTAATGGTACAATAGAAAAAGAAATTAGGGAGTAAAAGGAGCGTATTTATGTCTATTTTAGTATTAGGCGGCGCAGGCTACATTGGCTCACATGCCGTCGATCAATTAATTTCAAAAGGATATGCCGTTGTTGTTGTTGATAATTTATTAACGGGGCATCGTTCAGCAGTTCATGAACAAGCGACTTTCTATGAAGGCGATATTCGTGATAAAGCTTTTTTACGTAGTGTCTTTGAAAAGGAATCAATTGAAGGGGTGTTGCACTTTGCGGCCAATTCTTTAGTAGGAGAATCCGTGGAGAAACCGTTAATGTATTTCAATAACAATGTTCACGGCACTCAAATTGCCTTGGAAGTCATGCAAGAATTCGGGGTGAAACACATTGTTTTTTCTTCCACAGCGGCCACTTATGGCGAACCAAAAGCAATGCCTATTACAGAAGAAACCCCAACGAATCCTAAAAATCCGTATGGGGAAAGTAAATTAATGATGGAAAAAATCATGAAATGGTGCGACAACGCTTATGGAATGAAATATGTTGCTTTGCGTTATTTTAATGTTGCAGGAGCAAAAAAAGATGCCTCAATTGGTGAGGATCACACGCCAGAAACGCATATTGTGCCAATTATTTTACAAGTGGCATTAGGCCAACGAGCAGAGCTAAGTATTTTTGGGGATGATTATGATACACCAGATGGCACGTGCATTCGAGATTATGTTTATATTGAAGACTTGATTGCAGCACATATTTTGGCTTTAGAATACTTGAAAAATGGCGGCGAAAGTGACGTCTTTAACCTGGGTAGCAACAACGGCTATTCTGTTAAAGAAATGTTAGATGCTGCACGCGAAGTGACAGGTCAAGAAATTCCTGCGACAATCGCCCCACGCCGAGCAGGGGATCCTAGTACGTTAATTGCTTCTAGTGAAAAAGCCAAACGAGTTTTAGGCTGGCAACCAGAAGTAACTGAGGTCAAGGATATTATCGCCACCGCTTGGCAATGGCACCAAGCTCATCCACATGGGTATCAAGAAAAGTAATAGGAGGAATGAATCGATGACCACGAGTCAAATGATTGCCGATTTTACCACATTTGCTATTCAAGCAGGTGGTTGGATGGAATTGGATCGCTTATATCTTCAGAACCGTTTATTATCAATGATTGGTGAACAAGAATTAGGCGAAGTAGACATACGGCCTGTGGCAACACCCGCCGCTGATTTGGCGGAACAATTGTGTCAAATTGCGAGTGCCAACCAACTTGTAAAAACAGAGCAACAAAAAGAACAGTTCATGGTGCAATTGATGGATTTGTTGACACCGCCACCTTCTGTGGTTAATGCTTTTTTTGCACAGCATTATGCCAAAGAGCCACAAGAGGCTACCGAGTATTTTTACCAACTTTGTCAAAAAAACGGTACGGTCATTGAACAGGAAGAACCTGTTGTTTTTTCAACAGTCTATGGTGATTTTTTAGCAAATAAGGTCCACGGTGAGGCGCCAAAAGCAACGCTCTCTGCACAAAGCTATCCCCGCTGTGAATGGTGCATGGCAACAGAAGGCTACCAGGGAAGTCAGCAATTTCCTGCGACTACGAACCATCGAGTGATTCGAATGAACTTAGATGGCGAAAGCTGGGGGTTTTCCTTTGTAAAACAGGCACAATATCAGCAACAAGGTGTGATTGCGTTTGAAAAACATCAGGCAGCGAAACGTTCAATTAAGACTTTTCAGCAATTGTTGAAAATTGTTGAGGTCTTTCCTCATTATTTTGCTGGGATTGATGCTGACTTTGAACAAGATGAGCATGTCTATTATCAAACGGGTTTGCAACAATTTCCATTAGCCGAAGCGAGCATTTCAGAATATGTTGAGTTAGCTAACTATCCTTTAATCAACGCAGGAATGGTGAATTGGCCAGTTGCGACATTTCGCCTAGAGGGACCGAATGCGTCAGAAGTTGCCCAAGCCGCAAATGATATTTTTGAGCAATGGCAAATGCTAAAACTGCCAACGGATGAGATACAAATCGTTGCCCGACGAAAAGAACTTTTATATGTCATGGACTTAATTTTTAGTCGACCTCAAGCAAAGCCTTCGTTAACGTTAGCAGAAGTCCAAGGTTTAACGACTTGGAACAACCAGAAAACGCAGGCACTTGAAACTGTCGCTTCAGCGTATCAACAGCGATTAAAAGAAGCCAGTGCGTTTGCAGAAACAAGTGAAGGAAAAGCGGCTTTTTTAGCAATGGTTGCGCCAGTGACTCATTAAAAGAAAAAAGATGCCGAATGACTAAAAATCACGTATAATAGATAAGAATGAAAAATAAGGGAGGGTAAAAAATGGCTTATCAAGCACTTTATCGGGTCTGGCGTTCACAACGTTTCGATGACGTAGTAGGACAAAAAGCAATTACTCAGACACTGAAAAATGCGATAGTGCAAAAGAAAACATCTCATGCCTATTTATTTACTGGCCCTCGTGGTACAGGTAAAACCAGTGCCGCAAAAATTTTTGCTAAAGCGATTAACTGTAAACATAGTCAAGATGGTGAACCTTGTAATGTTTGTGAAACCTGTGTAGCCATTACGGAAGGTCGTTTAAATGATGTCATTGAAATTGATGCGGCGAGTAATAATGGCGTGGAAGAAATCCGTGATATTCGTGATAAAGCAAAGTATGCACCGACACAAGCCGAGTACAAAGTTTATATTATTGATGAAGTTCATATGCTATCAACAGGCGCGTTCAATGCACTTTTAAAAACCTTGGAAGAACCGCCACAAAATGTTATTTTTATCTTAGCAACGACTGAACCACACAAGATTCCGTTAACGATTATCTCACGGACGCAACGCTTTGATTTTAAGCGAATTAGTACGCAAGATATCGTCGATCATATGGCCCATATCATGCAGGAAATGGCTCTCGATTATGAGGAACAAGCCCTTTATGTGATTGGACGTGCTGCGGAAGGTGGGATGCGAGATGCCTTGAGTATCTTGGATCAAACGATTTCATTTAGTGATGAAAAAGTAACACTGGAAGATGCAATGCAAGTGACAGGCAGCCTAACCTATGAAATGATGGATCATTATATTCAGTGTTGTGTCGCCGGTGATGTTGAACGAGCATTAGAAGGCTTGGAAAGTATTTTAGGCGAAGGTAAAGAAGCGCGCCGTTTCTTAGAAGATTTGTTATTATATTGTCGAGATTTGCTGATGTATCAGCAAGCACCGAAGTTATTAGCAGAAAAAGCAGGAACTTTGACAGAAGCATTTAAGGAACTAGCTACACAAACACCTGCTGAAAAAATATATCAACTAATCCAAATTTTAAGTGACACACAAAATGAGATCCGCTTTACCAACAATGCGAATATCTATCTGGAAGTAGCCACTGTCAAATTAGCTAAAACGGTGCAATCTAATAAACACAACACGCCAGAAACAACTAATCAAGGTGGTAGTGCAGAGGGAAATCCAGAATTAGCAGATTTACAAAATCAAATCGGGCAACTGAAGAAAGAACTGGCTGAATTAAAGAAACACGGTGTAGCTGTCAAAGAAGCAGATGCGCCACGTCAACAAGCACGACCACAAGCGCCAAAAAGTTCGTTCCGCGTACCCACAGAACGCGTATATCAAGTCTTAAACGAAGCGACTAGAACACATTTAATGAATGTGAAAAATGTTTGGGAAGACTTACTGCAAACATTATCTGTGACTCAACGAGCGATGCTAAAGGCTAGTGAACCTGTCGCAGCAAGTCCTAAGGGGATCGTGGTGGCATTTGACTATGAGATTGTTTGTGCTCGTGCAACAGACGATGAAGAGATGCAGTTAGCTTTCAATAATAATTTAAGCCGTTTGATGGACTATACACCAGAGATGGTCTGCATTACTAGAGAAAGCTGGCCAAAACTAAGACAAAGTTTTATTAACCAAAATCAGGGCAGTTTGAATCATTCTGAACCTGAAAATGAAATGGCTCGTCTAGCGGACGAACCGCCTGTAACAAATGAACATTCACAAGAAAATCCAGTAGTAGATGAAGCAATCGCTATGTTTGGTGAAGAGCTTGTCGAAGTACTAGATGATTAATACGAAGGAGTAGAGGAATTATGATGCGAGGAATGGGCAACATGCAAGGCATGATGAAACAAGTACAAAAAATGCAAAAAGAAATGGCTAAAGCGCAAGAAGCGCTAAATGAAAAAGAATTTATCGGTGAAGCAACCAATCAACTTGTGACAGCGACCTTTACTGGTGATCGCACAATGAAAGATTTGACCATTAAAGAAGACGTGGTTGATCCTGAAGACGTTGATATGTTACAAGATTTAGTCATTATGGCTGTCAACGATGCGTTAGTAAAAATTGAAAAAGAAACCGAAGCAACTTTAGGTAAATACACCAAAGGAATGCCAGGATTCTAAAAAATAAGACAAACGAGAGTATGAAAAACGTCATGCCCAAAAAATCGAACTTTTTGGGCATGACGTTTTTTCTGTTTTTGTGGGAAAACTCTTTGGCAATTTTAGTAGTCGCTTCCAAAAAACTATGCTATACTAAAGCCAATTGAAGAGAAACATTTGGGGTGCTATTAGCTGAGATTATACCCATGGAACCTGAAACAGTTAGGACTGGCGCAGGGAAATGTCTTGAAATTTTGACCGATTATTGCACCCAACTACGTTTATTTGTGGTTGGGTTTTTCTGTCTTTTTCAGTCGCGCCTCCTTTTGCTTCTCGCAGAAAGGAGTTTTTTTACGTGGAAAAAAATCGAATCCACAGAGTTACGTTACTGGCTTTAATGATTGCGATGGACGTTGTATTATCGCCGTTAATGCGAATTGAGGGAATGGCCCCTATGTCCAGTGTCATGAACATTATTGCCGGAGTTTTATTAGGTCCTCTTTACGGAACTCTCATGGCACTTGTCTGCGGCTTAATCCGTATGACGTTCTTAGGTATTCCGCCATTAGCGTTAACAGGTGCCGTCTTTGGCGCGTTTTTTGCTGGTTTATTTTATCAATGGGGACAAAAATTAGGCTGGTCGATGCTAGGGGAAATTTTTGGGACAGGCATCATTGGCTCGTTATTGTCCTATCCTGTAATGGTTTGGTTTACTGGCAGTAAGCAGAATTTTTATTGGTTCATTTATACACCACGATTTATTGGTGCCACACTGATTGGTTCAGTGATTGCTTGGCTTGTCTTAGTAAAACTGAAAGAAACTCGGGTATTTAAACAAACACAGGAATTATTTTTGGGAGGGTACTTTTATGAAAACAAGCGTTAAGTTTGAAACGATTTTTCCACTGACAACGGCACCATTAATTCAGTGCATTACGAATGAAATTACGTGTGAGTCTATGGCGAATGCATTACTTTATATTGATGCTAAACCCATTATGGCAGATGATCCCCGGGAATTTCCGCAGTTGTTTCAGCAAACCAGTGCCTTGGTTTTGAATTTAGGCCATTTATCACAAGAACGAGAGCAAAGCTTGTTAGCAGCTAGTGATTATGCTCGGCAAGTGAATAAACCGACCGTAGTCGATTTAGTCGGTTATGGCGCCAGTGATATTCGAAATGAAGTCGGGGAAAAGCTGGTGCACAATCAGCCAACCGTTGTGAAAGGGAATCTTTCAGAAATGCGGACTTTTTGCCAGTTGGTGAGTCATGGCCGAGGAGTGGATGGCAGCCCTTTGGATCAAAGTGAAGAAGCAATTGAGGAGCTGATTCAAGCTTTACGTCAACAAACACAAAAGTTTCCCCAGACGGTATTTTTAGCAACAGGGATTCAAGATGTTTTGGTTAACCAAGAGCAAGTGATTGTCTTACAAAATGGCGTGCCTGAGTTGGATTGTTTCACTGGCACGGGCGATTTAGTCGGCGCATTAGTTGCCGCTTTATTAGGTGAAGGCAACGCGCCAATGACTGCGGCAGTAGCCGCAGTGAGCTATTTTAATCTTTGCGGAGAAAAAGCCCAGACTAAGAGCCAAGGGCTGGCCGATTTTCGCCAAAATACGTTAAATCAGTTATCTCTTTTAATGAAGGAGAAGGATTGGTTTGAGGCGGTGAAAGGACGAGTGCTATGAGAGAGCAATTGAAAGTTTATTTGGTGACAGGACGGTATGATTTTAGTGATACTGAATTTTTAAAACGAATTGAAACTGCTTGTCGCAGTGGAGTGACATTGGTCCAACTGCGCGAAAAGGAAGTGTCAACACGTCGCTTTTACGAATTAGCAGTGAAAGTTAAAGCGGTAACAGATGCGTATCAGATTCCGTTGATTATTAATGATCGTGTCGATATTTGCTTGGCAGTGGATGCGGCAGGTGTGCATATAGGGGATGATGAATTACCGGTTGCTCTTGTGCGAAAACTGGTTGGGTCCACAAAAATCGTAGGTGTTTCAGCCAAAACGGTGGCACGAGGAGTTGAAGCGGAAAACGAGGGCGCTGATTATTTAGGCGTGGGCGCAATTTTCCCCACAACGACTAAGGACAGTCCGTTAACTTCTTTGCAGACACTTTCTGAAATTGCCGCAGCAGTCACGATTCCTGTTGTGGCGATTGGTGGGATCAAAGAAGAAAATATAGAACAACTTATGGGAACGGGAGTGGCTGGTGTTTCACTGGTCAGTGAAATTATGCTGGCTGAACAGATAACCGAGAAAGTTCAAGGGTTGATGCGTGTAACGGAGCGAATGTTGGAGGTGAGAAAATGACCGAATATAATTTGACACCACAAGTAGTCACGATTGCTGGTTCTGATTCTGGTGGGGGAGCTGGCATGCAAGCAGATTTAAAAACATTTCAAGCGCGGCAGGCATTTGGTTTAAATATTGTCATTGCATTGACGGCACAAAATACGTATGGCGTGCAAGATAGCTTACCGATTCCTAGTTCATTTATTGATGCACAATTTCAATCACTGGCGGCTGATTTTAAAATTGGGGCAGCGAAAACGGGGATGTTAGCAGATAGTGAGCGTGTCGAAGCTGTTGTTCGCAATTTGCAGAAAGTTGATTTTGGTCCGTTGATTGTCGATCCTGTAATGGTGGCTAAAGGTGGACATCATTTGTTAGAAGCCGAGGCAGTTCAAACGATTAAAGAGCAACTGTTGCCATTAGCAACGGTCGTGACACCTAATTTACCAGAAGCGGAAGTTTTACTAGAGACGACCATCAAGACAGAACAAGAAATGCAGACCGCAGCAAAAAAATTACAGCAATTGGGCACAAAAAATATTATTATGAAAGGCGGACATAGCACAAATCAACAAGCGGCTGATTATGTGTTAATGGAAGACGGTTCGAGCTTTTGGCTAAGTGCACCACGAATTGTAACGAAAAATACTCATGGAACAGGAGATACTTTTTCAGCGTGTATCGCAGCCGAATTAGCAAAAGGCACGCCGTTAGAAGCAGCGATTGTGATTGGCAAACAGTTTATACAAGGGGCCATTAGCCAAGCAATTTCTGTTGGACATGGTCACGGACCTACTAATCATTGGGCCCAATTAACGCAAGATATTCAAGTTATTAAAGCATAAGAAGAGCCTGGGGAAAAATCATTTTAGATTTTTCCCCAGGCTCTTAAATAGCTTAAAGCTCTTTTTTGATATAGGTTATAAACGTTTTGTTCACTAATCTTCACATTTTAAATAAATTTCTTGGCCTTGTTCTTGCAAATGAGCCACGTGGGATTCTCCCCAATTACATAAGTTATCTAAGACAGCAGAGAGGCTTTGACCATAATCGCTTAAATAATATTCGACTTTTGGTGGAACTTGGTTGTAAACTTTTCGCTCGATAATGTTGTCTTCTTCGAGTTCCCGTAATTGTTGTGTCAGCATTTTTTGACTAATGCCAGTAATGCCGCGTTTTAAATCGCTGGGGCGCATGGCACCGTGCCGTAAATTACACAGAATAATTGGCTTCCATTTGCCACCAATAACATCCATCGTTGCTTCGACACCAATCGCATATGTACGAGTTTCCAAAAAACATTCCTCCTTAACAGGTTGATAATAAACAAAAGTTACTAAAAGGTACCTATGATACAAAAAAGTAGGTACTTATCAAAAATTCAATCTTAGTATATAGTAATTTTTGTTGAAATTCAAATGTTTTTTAGGAGGAAGAGAATGGAAAAGAAAATTTCACCAAATTTAACGCTCTTTGCATTAGCTATCAATGCTTTCGCAATCGGTTCAACAGAATTTATTAGTGTGGGTTTATTACCAATGATTGTTAAAAGTTTTCATATTAGTCTTTCCCAAGCAGGTTTGACTGTTTCTTTGTACGCTTTAGGTGTGACGATTGGGGCGCCGTTATTAACAATTTTGACAGGGAAATGGAATCGTCGCTCATTAATGCTGGGGATTATGCTTCTTTTCATTAGTGGGAATTTAATTGCTGCATTTGCGCCAACGTTTATTATTTTATTGGTAGGGCGGATACTTTCTGCATTGGCGCATGGTATTTTCATGTCTGTTTCGACTGTCATCGCCGCAGATGTTGTGCCTCCATCACGTCGAGCCAGTGCCATTGCTATTATGTTTACGGGCTTAACGGTTGCAACAGTGACTGGTGTACCTTTAGGGACGTTTATTGGGCAACAAACAGCTTGGCATATGTCCTTTCTTTTTATAGCCAGTATTGGCTTGGTGGGACTGATTGCTAGTTATTTTTTAGTTCCCAAAAATTTACCGATACCAGGGAAGGTTGACTTAAAAGGAATCACGCGGATTTTTACGAACAAACCCCTCGTTTTCTCTTTTCTAATTACTGCTTTTGGTTATGGTGGAACGTTTGCTGCATATACGTACTTGTCACCGTTATTGGAAAATTTAGGCTTTTCAGCCAACGCGGTAGTGATTATTTTAGTTGTTTATGGCGTAATGGTCGCAATTGGCAATACAGTAGGTGGTCACTGGGCAAATAAAAAACCCTTAGATTCGTTAGTAAAAATGTTTAGCTTATTAATTCTGTCCTTAGTCTTTTTATTCATTACTGTTTTAATGGATAACAGTCTTCTAGGCTTATTAGCAAGTTTGATGTTGGGCCTATTTGCCTTTATGAATGTACCTGGTTTACAACTATATGTTGTAGAATTAGCGGAAAAGTATGTTCCAGAAGATATCACTTTGGCCTCAGCTTTTAATATTGCAGCCTTTAATATTGGGATTACCGTCGGCTCAATGACAGGTGGGGTGGTCACAGATCATTTATCAGTAACATATACACCGATTTTTGGTGGTTTTATCGTGCTAATTGCTGTCTTGTTCGTACTTTATATTCGGAAGCAAGAAGCATAAAAAAACAACTATCTTTAGAAAACTAAAAAAAACAGCTGGTCACTATGGAACTGACCAGCTGCTTTTTTTTAAGCTTTTTTGCGGAAATAATTCCAGCAAGCAATTAAAACAATTACTAATAAGGTTAACAAGAAAATCAGAGAAATGAGGGAGCCCATCGTTGTCCCCTGAGCAAAATTATCTGCGTGGTCTTGAGCGATATTAATAATCGTCGCTACAATGGCCGTCGCAATAGCGCCAGAAAATTGTTGAAGTGTATTAAATAACGTATTGCCGTCGCCAAAATCTTTCTCCTCTAACAAGCTCATACCAGTCGTCATCATATTACTGTATGCAAAACCTAGACCAATCATATAGGTAACATGTCCAGCGACGAATCCTAATAAAACAGGCATCTCTAGTAAAATTGTTAAAGCTAGCCAACCGATTGTCGCCAAACTTAAGCCAAATAATATAGGTTTTTTAGCGCCGTATTGATCCAACACTCGTCCAGAAAGTGGTGCCAAAATGGCCCCGACTGTAGCACCTGGCAGCATGACTAGCCCAGCTACAAACGCATTTTTTCCAAGGACGATTTGAACAAAGTTTGGTAAGACAAAGGAAATACCTAACAATAAGAATTGACAAACTAAAAAGCCACATAAAAATAAAACAAAGGCGGGATTTTTTAAAATTGTCAAACGAACTAGTGGCTGTTCAGCCGTCGTTGCTCGTTTATAAAAAATAACAAAGCCAATAATGGCTGCCAGAAGTGAAAGCCAGCCAAACAATGTGCCAATTTTACTTAAAAACATCAACAAACCACTAAATAACAGGGCAATACCAATTAAACTAACCAAATCAAGAGTGGTGGTTTTTTTAACAGGTATTTCTGGAATAGCAGATAATCCCATAAACAAAGAAAGTAGTAAAATAGGAATTAAGAATAAAAAGATGGCGTGCCAAGACAGGGAAGATGTTAAGATTCCACCATACGTTGGACCAATGGCTGGAGCAATTGAAGTGGTCAATGTGCCTACCCCCATCATCGTTCCTCGTTTTTCCAGCGGGGTAAAGTTCAAAATAATATGAAACATCAGTGGCAAAGCAATCCCAGTGCTAGCCCCTTGGAAGAGTCGGCCTAATAACAAGATACTGAAAGATGGCGAATAGACATCAATCGCTAAACCAATCAAAAAGAAAAGATTCGCAACGATAAATAAGCGTCTTAACGAATAGGTTTTTAATAAATAATTGGATAAGGGCACCATGATAGAAATAACTAATAAATAAATCGTTGTCACCCACTGCACGGTACCGGTGGAAACACCAAATTCCTTTGTTAATGTCGGAAAGGTTACATTCATTGCTGTTTCAATTAATACGCCAGCAAAAGACATAATTCCTGTCGCTAAAACGGCAGGGAATAATCGTACGTTTTTTTGTTCCATTTAATCACCTCTATAGTTTTCATTTTTTCGTAAAAAAATAGAAGCAGTTTCTATAAGAATAGAAACCGCCTCTCTCTCGACACGCAACTTGCGTGTTATCTGTACGATTTGTTTACATGTTGCATTGTAAACAGTTTTTAGGCAATCGTCAAGCAGAAAATAATTAACGTTGCATGAAGAAACTAATAATTGCAAAAATAGCAATGTGAGCTGGATAGAAAATATAAAAGAAATTCCGCATGCCACGGCCTTTTTCACCATTATAAAGAACAATTGGAATCGCTGCTAAAATCATCATCCATTGGTGGTTCACCCCGAATAGTTCTTGGAAATTATAGCTGGCTGCTGAAATCAACGCAACAACGCCAAGTGCTGAAATTTGTAACCACTTTTTGCCATGGAATAAATAAAAAGCCACAGCCAAGAGAACAAATAAAAACCCACCTTCTGTCATCATTAGTGATGGCACAATCAGATTGAAAATTTGGAAACCAATTAAGATAGCAGGGTTGCTTAATATGTCTGGAGAACTAAAAACAACGAGAGGTAGAGCACTGATTAATAAAGGCACAATAAACCAAAGAAGTCCTTTACCAATTTGTTTTTGTTTAAAATAGTCCATAGACTGCATGTAGACCGTACCTAAAAATAACGTCCCAAAAATATTATTGATAATTAAGCCACCTGTTGAAAAATACGCATTTAAAATGCCGTTCAGAATCCCCATAATCCAGAAGCCTAACAATAACCGGAACATGTATTTTCGCCGATTGCTTGTGTGAATGAAGCCTTCAGAACTTTCAAATAAGAAAATAGGTGCAGCAATTCGTCCAATCCATCCGAACCAACCAGGCACGCCTAAAAAACTAAAAAATTGCAATAGATGGTCAAAGACCATTGAAATAACCCCAATGACTTTCAAGTGAAAGCCAGTTAATGTTTTACCCATAGTATAAACGCCTCTCTTTCATAAAGAACAATATAACAAAGTCCAGAAAAACCAACCATTTATTTGCCTAACAGTTATCTTACAAAATTGTTTGATTTCTTCAGCTTTTGATGAAAGAAAAAAGTGCCAAGACTAGTTTTTATAATTATTCTATGCTATAGTAAAAGTACATTTTAATAAAAAACATTTGGGGTGCTGTTATGGCTGAGATGATACCCATTGAACCTGATGCAGTTAGTACTGTCGCAGGGAAATGCCGATTTACTTTGATTTTTCACGCACTCATTCTGTCCTAGGATGAGTGTGTTTTCTTTTATCAGGGTTTATTTAAGTCACTCCTTTTGCTTTTTGTTAAGAGAAAGGAGTTTTTTTATTGAAAAAATGGTCATTGCAACAAGTCGTCTTACTCGCTTTTTTAGCCTTTTTGTTTGGCGGTGTTTTTATGGGGGCAGGGTTCCTCTATGCGTTATTGAATGCTGCGCTGTTACCATTAGGACTGAGTCCATTTGCCAATGAGCTTTTATTTGGAATGTGGACCATGGTGGCACCAATTGCAGCGATGCTGATTCCACGAGCGGGAAGTGCTGTTTTGGCGGAAGTTTTAGCCGCTTTGGCAGAAATGCTTTATGGTTCGTATTTCGGACCTAGTGTATTAATTTCTGGTGTGATTCAAGGCCTAGGTAGTGAAAGTGGCTTTTTTGTGACACGCTACAAACGGTACGATACACTCACGTTATTTTATAGTGCGATTGGGACGACTATTTTTAGTTATGTGTATGAATACTTTAAGTTTGGTTATGGCAATTACGGTCTGGGGATGAACATTGCTTTAATTAGCGTTCGGTTCGTTTCCATTTGTTTCTTTGGTATTTTCTTAACGAAAGTTATTTTACGAATGTATCAGTCTGCGCAAGGGTTAGCTGTGAAGGCAAAATGAATAGTATCCAATTAAAAGCTGTGTCCTTTTCACGAGAACAACCATTGTTTGAAAAGACAAATTTAGCAATTCCTCAAGGAACGTTTTCCTTATTAATTGGCGATAGTGGTAGTGGAAAATCAACGCTCTTACGATTGATTGCCGGATTTGCTCCGCTTGATTACCAAGGAGAAATTTTGATTGAAGGAATAGAACGCCGACAATTATCAACTCGTGAAAAGGCGCAAAAAATTGGCATGCTGTTTCAAAATCCCAGTCAACAATTTACAATGAAAACCTTGGAACGAGAACTGATTTTTGCTTTAGAAAATCTAGGAATCTCGCCTGAAGAAATGAATCGAAAAATCCAAACAGCGCTTCAACTTGTTAAGACTCAAACCTTATTCACACGAGAATTAGCGACGTTATCTGGTGGTGAAAAACAAAAAGCGGCGTTGACAGTTCTGCTAGCAATGAACCCAGATATTCTTTTATTAGATGAACCTTTTGCAAGTATTGATCCAACCTCTCGAAAACAATTTATTCAAATTTTAGCAAGACTCCATCAAGCAGGCAAAACGATTTTGGTGTGCGACCACGATTTCAGCGATTACGCTGATGTTGTGGACCAAGTCGTCACGTTGAAAAACGGCCAGTTTGAAAAGCAACCGTTGACGTTTATCAAAACAAAACCGCAGACATTTCAGCTTACAACTTCTGTGGTAAAACAACCAATGCTCCAATTGAAAAATTTTCGTTTGTCTCAGGGAAAGCGAGTGCTACTTGAAGAAAAAGAAGCGCTTTTTTTTAAAGGAATTACCACGTTGACGGGGCCAAATGGGGCGGGGAAATCCACCTTATTAAAAGCCATCGTTCAGAGACAAAAATATCAAGGAAAAATGTTCTTGGCGGGCCGCCGCTTGCGGGCTTCAAAAAAATTGTATCAACACATGACATTAGCGGTGCAACAAGCCAATCGTCAGTTTGTCACGTTGACTTTACGAGAAGAGCTTTTGTTTGGTCAGAACATGACAGCAGAAAAAAGAAGAAAACAAGAGGAAGCCTTAACTTTTTTAGGTTTAAAAGAAAAACTAGAGCACAGTGTTTTTCAACTAAGTGAAGGGCAAAAAAAGATGGTGCAATTAATCAGTTTGCTGAGCTTAGATTTGGACTGTTTACTTTTAGATGAACCTTTTGCTGGATTAGATGAGCGAGCATGCAATTATTTTGTTGAATGGATCAAAGAAAAAAGTGCGCAACAAGATTTTCTAATCGTCACGCATCGGCTAGAACCTCTCTCTGGCGTGAGCAATTACCGAATAGAATTGCTGCAGCAACAACTGATTATCTGGCAGGAGGGAACCACATGCAAATAAAGCAAACAGATGCAGCAATTTATGCTTCTTTGATTCTTATTTTGACCTTTGAATTATCTTTTTCTCAGTCAATTTTGGCAAATTTGGCGGTTTTTATGGGTTGTGTCATTTTTTTAATAGGCCAGCGAAAATCCCGCTTACTGCTTTGGTTATTTTTCTTGCCACTTTTACCAGCAATCGGGACGTTTTGGTCTATTTATTTGCATGGTACGAGTAGTCAACAAGCCTGGCTTTTGTTTAGTCGAACGTATGCCTTTGCCGGTTTAGGACTAGCTTTTGCTGTAGGCGTTGATTTTGAAGAATTATTGTTGTTATTGGAACAAAAGGGGCTAGCACCGAACTTTGTTTATGGAATTTTAGTGGTGGTTCACGCCTTACCTGAAGTGAAAAGAGAAATTAATGATTTAAAAGAAGCGAGCCTACTCCGTGGCAAAACGTTTCATTTTTGGTCGCCGATGCTTTATGTTAAAACACTGCTCGTCGCTGTTTCTTGGCGAGATAAATATACGGAAGCAATGTCTGCCCATGGCTATGAAGAAGGAGCCACCAGAAGTCGAAAAGAGCATTTTGTGTCAGCAAAAGTCAGTCTGGGGCTTGCTATTTTGATCATCATTTTTACCAATTTGTTTATTTTTCTAACGTAAAGGAGAAACCTATGACATTTACAGAACAAGCCAAAGAACAAGCGCAAGCTTCTTGGCAAGGGAGTTTTCAGCATCCTTTTATCACAGAATTACATGAAGGAACCTTGAGTCCAACGATTTTTCGCTACTATTTAATTCAAGATCATTACTATTTAAAACACTTTAGTCAACTTTATCGCTTGATTGCGGCACAAACGCAACAACCTCGATTGAAAAAATTACTCTTAACAAATGCGGAAAATCTCGCGTTGGGCGAATTAGCTATTCGTGAAACTTTTTTTGAAGAACTAGCGATTACGGAAGAAGAGGTTGCAGCGACACCGATTGCACCAACCGCGTATCACTATGTTTCTCATATGTATCGCCAACTTATTGAAGGAACGCCTAAGACGGCCGCAGCAAGTATGTTGCCTTGTTCTTGGCTCTATCAAGAAATTGGTGCACAGTTAGTCAAACAACACTCACCAGAGCCACTGTACCAACGTTGGATTGAAACCTATGCTGGGGAGGAAGCGTACCAACACGTCCAAGAGGAACGCCAACTGTTAGACCAATTATATGAAGAAAGTTCACCACAAGAACAAGCAGCTATGATCACCGCTTTTGTTATCAGCAGTGAGATGGAATACGCTTTTTGGGAAATGGCCTATACACACGAAACCTGGATTGGTTAATACAAAAACAAGTCGTTTAGTGCTCGTAACTAACGACTTGTTTTTGTATTAGAAAGCAGTAATTGTCAGTTGCTTTTTTGACAGGGCGTGATAAGATATTCAGTGACGCAAAATCTGTTATAACTCGCTCAGTAATAACAGAAACGCCTTGCTAAGAAAGGACTGTAGAAGCCTCATGAATTATCCAGAACCGATTGCAAAATTGATTGAAAGTTATATGAAATTACCAGGAATTGGTCAAAAAACAGCGACACGGCTTGCTTTTTATACAATTGATATGAAAGAAGAAGATGCTAATGCTTTTGCAAAAGCGCTAATTAGTGTCAAGAGAGATCTCCATTTCTGTAGTATTTGCGGAAATATTACTGAAGAAGATCCTTGTGAAATTTGCCAAGATAAAAATCGTGACCGTAGTATTATTTTAGTAGTGGAAGAACCAAAAGACGTTATGGCAATGGAAAAAATGCGTGAATATCAAGGCTTGTATCACGTACTCCACGGGGTGCTTTCACCGATGGAAGGAACAGGACCAGAAGATATTAATATTGCCTCTTTGATCAAACGATTGCACGATGATGAAGTGAAAGAGGTCATTATAGCAACCAACGCTACCACTGAAGGAGAAGCGACGGCGATGTATTTATCACGGCTCATTAAACCAGCTGGAATCACCGTTACTCGTTTGGCACACGGCTTGTCTGTCGGCAGCGATATTGAATATGCAGACGAAATAACCTTGCTAAAAGCAGTCGAAGGGCGTCGAGAAATTTAAAAGAAACATCGTTGGAAAAAGAGGTTGAAATCGAAGTAGGTCGTTTCTGTGAGAAAATGTCGCAGTTCAAGCTTTTCCGTACTTCTTTTTCAGTTTTTTTTTTCAGCGGATGTATCACTTTAAATAGGACATAAGGATTTCAATTAGACTGATAGAGCAAGATGAAGTATAATAGATACAAGTAAAAATTGATTGGAGTTTTCGCACGTGCAGGGTATTTTTATCACATTTGAAGGTCCAGATGGCGCTGGCAAAACCAGTGTTTTGAAGGAAGTTTCTGAAAGATTAGCTAAAGAGTCAAAACGAAAAATTGTCACCACAAGAGAACCAGGCGGCATACCGATTGCCGAAAAGATTCGAACAGTTATTTTAGATCCAAGAAATGACAGAATGGATGAGCGAACAGAAGCTTTACTTTACGCAGCTGCTCGTCGTCAACATTTAGTGGAAAAAATCTTGCCAGCTTTGGAAGCGGGTCATTTAGTCCTATGTGATCGTTTTGTTGACAGCTCATTAGCCTACCAAGGCGCTGGGCGTAGAATTGGGATTGCCCCCATTGCTTCAATTAATGCGTTTGCGACAGAAGGTGTCTCACCAGATTTTACAATTTATTTAGACGTTGACTCAGATACTGGCTTACGGCGGATTCAAGAAAATCGAACACAGCAAATTGATCGCTTAGATTCAGAAGGATTAGAATTTCATCAACGTGTTCGTCATGAATATTTGAAATTAGCAGAAGAAAATCCACAACGTATCAAAAAGATTGATGCACGTATGAGTTTAGAACTTGTCGTAGAAGCAACGTATCAGGCGATTATTGAACGTTATCCAGAAAACTTTTAATTATAGGAAGGTGTAGACCATGAAGATTATTTTAGCCATTGTACAAGACAAAGATAGTAACCGATTAGCCAACGAATTTATTGATGCCAATATTCGTGCTACAAAATTATCCTCAACAGGTGGATTCTTAAAAGCGGGAAACAGCACATTTATTATTGGGATTGATGATGAACGTGTCGACGAAACATTAGCTTTAATTAAAGAAACATGTCAATCAAGAAAACAATATGTTTCAACACCTGTGACTTTAGATATCACAATGGATGGCCAAATTCCTTATCCTGTGGAAGTTGAAGTAGGCGGCGCTACTTGCTTCGTCTTACCAGTTGAAGGATTCCATCAATATTAAGATGAATGAAGCACAACAGCTACAGCAAATGCAACCTTTGCTGTACAAGCAACTCCAAAAAAGTTTTGAGCATGGTCGTCTTGCCCATGCTTATCTTTTTGAAGGAGATACAGGAACTGGAAAACAAGAATTTGGCTTATGGATGGCGAAACATGTCTTTTGTACGAATTTAGTAAATCAACAGCCTTGTAACGAATGCCATAATTGTGTGCGGATTAATGAAAATGAACATCCAGATGTTTTAAGAATTGCGCCAGATGGGCAAACCATCAAAGTGAACCAAATCCGTGAATTAAAAGCGGAGTTTTCTAAAAGTGGGGTCGAGACTGCTAAAAAAGTTTTCTTAATTCAAGAAGCAGATAAAATGAGTACCGGCGCAGCCAATAGTCTCTTAAAATTTTTAGAAGAACCAGAAGGACAAATTTTAGCTATTTTAGAAACCACTTCGCTTTCTCGAATTTTACCAACGATTCAATCACGATGCCAAACCTTACATTTTCAACCATTAGTCAAAAAAACATTAATTGATCGCTTAATCAAACAGGGGATTGGTGAAAAGACTGCAACCCTTTTAGCTGAGCTGACAAATAGTTTTGAGAAAGCAGTTGAAATCTCTCAAGATGAATGGTTTAATGAAGCTAGGGAAATCATTTTGCAATGGTTTAATTATCTAAAAAGTAATGATTTACAGGCATTTATCTACGTTCAGAAGAAAATGGTCAAAGTATTTAAGGAAAAAGAACAACAAGCGCTTAGCTTTGACTTGCTCATGGTTTATTACCGTCAATTATTGGAAGAAAGTGTTGCGACACAGCAAGCCAAAAAAGTAACGGAAGAGCAGGCGGAACGGTTGGCGCTAATTTTGAAAGCACGCCAAAAATGGACTGCCAATGTTAGTTGGCAAAATGTTTGTGAACAATTAGTTATCCAAATGATTCACCCTAAATCATAAAGGAAAAAAGTGCCAAGTGGCATTCAGTTTCATAATATAGTAGGAACTTAGTTGTTTCACAAGTTCCTTAACCGATTGAAGCGACGTTCACTTGAACTAGATTAGGAGGAATAAAATGGTAGAAGTAGTAGGAGTTCGCTTCCGTGAAGCCGGTCATATCTATTATTTTGCTCCTGGAAAATCTGAGTATATTTATAATGAGAAAGTACTCGTTGAATCTCAACAGTCAAAACAATTAGCTACTGTTGCTATTCCTAAAAAAACAGTCGATTCAGACGATTTACCAGAGGACCTAAAACCCATTTTAAATAAAGCAACAGCCAATGATTTAGAAAAAGAACAAAAAAATTTGGCTGATGCAGAAGCTGCCAAAAGCATTGCCAATGAAAAAATTCGAGCTCATGACTTAAAAATGAAATTAGTGCGAGTAGAATATACCTTCGATCGTAGCAAAATGATTTTTTACTTTACGGCAGATGGGCGAATTGATTTTCGTGAATTAGTCAAAGACTTAGCGGCTATTTTCCGGACGCGAATTGAGTTACGTCAAATTGGTGTCCGAGATGAAGCGAAAATATTAGGTGGCATTGGCCCTTGTGGCAGACAACTATGTTGCTCAACATTTCTAGGAGATTTTATGCCAGTTTCAATCAAAATGGCTAAAGATCAAGGGTTATCTTTAAATCCTGTCAAAATTTCGGGATTATGTGGCCGCTTAATGTGTTGTTTGAAATACGAAAACGACGAATATGAAGCCGCTAAAAAAGAATTACCAGATTATGGAAAAGAAGTAATAACACCAGATGGCAAAGGTAAAGTCGTCGGGTTGAATCTATTAAGTCGGATTGTCAAAGTTCGTCTGCATGGTCGTGAAATCGCAGCGGATTATGATTACGAAGAAATCAAAGAAGCTACTGCGAAAGTTGCTGCTGAAAAAGGTGATCAAAATGGATAAACGTTCGCTCTATGATGGATTAAATTCGTTGGAAACTGATTTAGACAGTTCCGTGACACAATTAAGAGAAATTAAAGCAGCACTCCATGAGTTGGTAGAAAAAAATACCACGTTGGAAATCGAAAACCAACGCTTACGGGAGCATCTCCAAGAACTGAATAAGTTAGCAGGAAATACAACTGAAACTGAAAAACAAGAGCTATCAAAATCACGTATGAATTTGGAAAAACTTTATGAAGAGGGCTTCCATGTCTGCAATATTTTATATGGTTCAAGACGTGAAAATGATGAAGAATGTGCCTTTTGTCTTGATGTTATTTATGGGGAACGTACGCGTTAAGTCTAGTGGACACTGCAAATAAAAAGGAAAGGTTTGGTTTGACAGTCAATCGATTGTCAAATCAAACCTTTATCTATTTATAGAACGAAAAAGGAAAATGAGGGATGCGCTATGCAAAAACAGAAAAGTTTTGATAAGCAAACAACAAAAGGAAAATTGTATCTTGTCCCAACACCGATCGGCAATTTAGAAGATATGAGTATTCGTTGTTTAAACATATTGAAAGAAGCAACGGTGATTGCTAGTGAAGACACAAGAAACACACAAAAATTGCTAAATCATTTTGAGATTACAACACCACAAATTAGTTTACACGAACATAATTACAAAGAGCGAATTCCTCAACTGATTACACGATTGCTGAATGGTGAAACGATTGCCCAAGTTAGCGATGCAGGTATGCCTTCAATTAGTGATCCTGGTCATGAATTGGTTACAGCATGTCTTGAAGAAGAACTGGCAGTGATTGCCTTGCCAGGACCTACGGCAGGAATGACCGCCTTGATTGCCTCGGGTCTTTTACCACAGCCATTTACGTTTTATGGTTTTTTACCAAGAAAGAAAAAGGAACAGAAAGACGTGTTATCAGCATTAAAAGAAGAACGGCCAACACAGATTTTTTATGAGTCCCCCTATCGGATTGCTAAAACGGTAGCAACGTTTGCTGAAGTCTATGGTCAAGAACGCCCTGCTGTGATTTGTCGAGAATTAACGAAACTTCACGAAGAGTATTTACGAGGTACCTTAGGAGAACTAACAGAATATTTAGCAGAAAATACGCTAAAAGGCGAGTGTTGTTTATTAGTTAGCGGATTTACTGGTGAGAAAGAGACAATAGCAGCAATGCCAGCTATTTCCCTCAAAGAACATGTACAAGTTTTAATGGAGGAAGAGGGACGGAGTTCCAAAGAGGCGATCAAAGAAGTGGCCAAATTGAGAAATGTAAAAAAACAAGAAGTATATAAAGAATATCATTCCATTTAAAAAAGGAGAGAAACATGAGTAATTTATTGCGAGCAGAAGGCGTGTCTTATCAAGTAAATGGTCGTAGCATTCTTTCTGATATTGATTTGTCATTTGAAACAGGTAGCAATACAACAATTGTTGGTCCTTCAGGTAGCGGGAAAAGTACATTTTTAAAAATTTTATCTTCATTATTAAGTCCTACAGAAGGCGAAATTTTTTATCAAGAAGCGCCAATTACTACAATGCCAATCGAAACATACCGCCAAAAGGTTTCTTATTGTTTTCAGCAGCCAACTTTATTTGGTGAAACCGTGTATGATAATTTATTATTTCCATTTACCGTCAGACAAGAAGCGTTTAATCAGGAAAAAGTCGTGGCATTACTCCAACAAGTGAAATTGCCCGCTGCTTATCTTGAAAAGAAAATAGCCGAACTCTCTGGTGGTGAGCGACAACGGGTTGCTTTGCTACGAAACATTATTTTTGTACCAGATGTTTTATTATTAGACGAAGTTACAACGGGATTAGATGAAGAAAGCAAACAGATTGTCAATCAATTGTTAAACCAATTAAACAAAGAGCAAGGAGTCACGCTGGTTCGTGTCACGCATGATACCGAAGAAATTCAGCAAGCACAGCAAGTGATTCGTATTGTAGCAGGAAAGGTGGCGCCGACAGATGGATTTAGCAGTTAATAATTTATCCTTATTTTTTTCAGCCATGCTAGTGATGGTCGCATTAATTATTAGTACTAAAGAAAAATTAGGTTTTACCAAAGATATTATTATTAGTGTGATTCGAGCAGTCATTCAATTAGTCGCAGTCGGTTATTTATTAAAATATGTTTTTCAAGTCAATAACCTGATTTTAACGCTCATCATGGTTTTGGTGATTGTTTCCAACGCAGCCTTTAATGCAAAAAAACGCAGCCAGCAATTACAAAAGGGCTTTTTGATTTCTTTCATTGCAATTGGTTGTAGTACAGGAATTACCATTGGTATTTTGATTTTTTCTGGTTCTATTAAATTTATTCCTTCTCAAATCATTCCTATCAGTGGGATGATTGCCAGCAATTCGATGGTGGCAATTGGTTTATGCTATCGCAATTTAGATACTCTTTTTCAAAACCAACGGCAAGCGGTAATGGAGAAACTAGCATTAGGTGCAACTATCAAACTTGCCTCTTTACCAATCATCCAACAAAGTGTGAAAACCGGGATGGCGCCGACGATTGATTCTGCCAAAACTGTCGGAATTGTTAGTTTGCCTGGGATGATGTCAGGCTTGATTTTTGCGGGCGTTGATCCGGTCCATGCGATAAAATATCAGATTATGGTGACTTTTATGTTGCTATCAGCAACAAGTATTGGTTCAGTGATTGCAACTTATCTTGCCTATAAAGGCTACTATAATCAACAAAAACAATTGGTTGTTTAATTAAAAAGCTGGAAATCTGTGTTTATAACTTCACGGATTTTCAGCTTTTTCTGGTTGAAATAAAGAAGTTTCAATTTGAAAAAGAACGGACGTTCGTATATAATGGAGGGAGGAGGCGAATCAAAATGATGAGCGAATTACGTTTTCCCTTAAAAAAAGATACGTCGAGAAAAATTATACATATAGATATGGATGCGTTTTTTGCTTCAGTTGAAGAACGAGATCATCCAGAGCTAGTAGGACATCCGTTAGTTATTGCGCGCCATCCAAGTGATACTGGGGGCAAAGGAGTGGTGACCACAGCGAATTATATTGCTCGACAGTACGGTATTCACTCGGCTATGAGTGCTCAAAAGGCGTATGAACTATGTCCAAGTGCCATTTTTAAGCCAGGTAATTATCAGAAATATAGTGAAATTTCTCAAGAAATCCGTGAAATTTTTCGCCGCTATACAGATGTGATTGAACCAGTATCTATTGACGAAGCGTATTTAGATGTAACTGAAAATAAGGTCAACAGTAAGTCGGCTATTAAAATTGCGAAAATGATTCAATATGATATTTGGCATGAATTGCAGTTAACTTGCTCGGCAGGTGTTAGTTACAATAAGTTTTTAGCCAAGTTAGCATCAGATTTTCAGAAACCAAAGGGCCTGACGGTTGTCTTACCAGAAGAGGCCGAAGATTTTTTGAAAGCATTACCGATTGAAGATTTCCACGGAATCGGGAAAAAAACAGTGCCTAAAATGCATGAACTAGGGATTTTTACTGGAGCAGATTTATACAAGCAAGATGAGATGACGTTGATTCGGTTATTCGGTAAAATGGGTTATTCATTGTATCGTAAAGTCCGTGGTATCCATGATGCGCCAGTTCAAGTGACTAGAGATCGTAAGTCGGTAGGCAAGGAACATACTTACGGCACCCCTTTAACGACGGAAGAGCAGGTTACGGCTCAATTGAGACAATTAGCAGCAGGTGTTGAGCGTGCATTGCAACGAGTGCAAAAACATGGCAAAACAGTAGTCCTGAAAGTTCGTTATACTGACTATACGACGATTACGAAACGTGTGACATTACCTGAATATATTTCTAAAAAAGAAGAACTTTTCTATCAAGCGAATTTAATTTGGGAAGATATTTTAGGTTTAGAACAAGGAATCCGTTTATTAGGCATTACTTTAACGAATTTAGATCCACTAGCGTATGAAAACATTGTTTTACCTTTATGGGAAAAAAGTTAGCCCTTTAGACACATCCTCAAGAGATGGCTAAAGGGCTAACTTTTTTAAATTGATTTTTTGATTTGTTCATAAGACGTTTCGGCGTCATGACATTTTTCCCAAATAACAGCTTTGCCAGCAGCAAGTGATTTGGGTACATCAATAATCCGTTGATTACTACTGCCACGAAATTGTAAATTTAAATTACGTTTTGCCAGTTCAAAACGCCCATCGACTAAAATGTCAATTGAATGGAGTAGTTCAAGCTTATCAGGCGTTTCTAAAAGTAGTTCTTCAAAGGTATACCCTGACCAAGACCAGATATCTTTGGCTGAGCCAAATGTTTCCCGCACACGTTTGACTACACTAAGACAAACATCTGTATTCAGAAAGGGTTCACCACCCAAAAGAGTCAAACCTTGGACATAGTCATGGGACAAATCTTCAATAATTTGATTCATTAAAGATTCTGTAAACGGCGTACCGTAATTGAAATTTTGGACAGCTTTGTTAAAACAACCTTCACAAGCAAAGAGACAGCCACTCACATATAAACTATTGCGTACACCTTCGCCATCAACAAAGTTGAACGCTTTGTAATCGGCAATCTTTTTTTGGCTGTAGTCTTCGGTTTTCCATTCTTGTGGTTTCGGATTACGCATCAGCAAAACTTCTTTCTATAGAATAATCGAGTTTAATTTTTTAAATGTTTCACACGAGAGGAAATTTCTTTGTGACGACCATGTACCATTGGGCGAGCTTGCGGGTTACCTAAATAACCACAAGTCCGTTTAACGACATCACAAGTCTTAGGATCATGATTGCCACATTCTGGACATTCAAAGCCACGTTCAGTTGGATGGAAGTCCCCTTCAAAACCACAGGCATAACAATGATCAATTGGCGTATTGGTTCCTAAATAGCCAACTTTGTCATAAGCGTAATCCCAGACAGCTTCAAGTGCTTTGGGATTTTGCTGTAACATGGGGTATTCACAGTAGTGGATAAAACCACCAGAACAGTATTTTGGATAATCCTTTTCAAAATCAAGTTTTTCAAAAGGCGTTGGATTTTTGCGTACATCATAATGGAAACTATTTGTGTAATATTCTTTATCTGTAATATTTTCGACGATGCCAAATTTTTCAGTATCTAAACGGCAAAAACGGTCAGTCAAGCTTTCGCTCGGTGTAGAGTAGACACTAAAATGATAGCCGTATTTGTTGCCCCAGTTGTCGGCATTTTTTTTCAGTTCTTTTAAAATATTGAGTGTAAAGTTTTTGGCCTCTTGATTGTCCTCCCAAGCACCGCCGTAAAAGGCAGAAGCCACTTCATACAAGCCAATATAGCCAAGTGAAACCGTGGCACGTTTGTTTTTAAACAGTTCATCTACGGCATCCTGTGTAGCTAAACGTTTTCCAAATGCACCATACATGTATAAAATCGGTGCATTCGCTGGTTTAGCTTCTTTAACACGTTCAACCCGATAAACCAAAGCATCTTTAACGATTGCTAAACGTTCATTTAAAATTTGCCAGAACTTTTCTTGGCTTCCTTGCGCTTCTAAAGCGATTCTTGGTAAGTTCAAGGTCACAACGCCTAAATTCATTCGGCCAACATTTACTTCTTCACCTTGTTCGTCTTTCCAGCCTTGTAAAAAGGAACGACAGCCCATTGGTACCTTAAAACTACCTGTTAGTTCAACGATTTTATCATAGTTTAAAACATCAGGATACATGCGTTTCGTTGCGCATTCCAGTGCCAGTTGTTTAATATCGTAGTTTGGATCAGTAGGTTGCGCATTGACGCCGCGTTTAATTGTGAAAATCAGTTTTGGGAAAATAGCTGTTCGTTTTTCAATCCCTAAACCATTAATTCGGATTTGTAAAATCGCCCGTTGAATTTCTCGCTCAAACCAGTTGGTACCTAAACCAAATCCCAGAGAAGTAAAAGGGGTTTGTCCATTGGAAGTAAATAAAGTATTAATTTCATACTCAAGACTTTGCATGGCATCAAAAATATCTTTTTTCGTTTTCTTCCGAGCGAATGCTTTTTGGCGTTCTTCTCCTTCAATCCATTCTTGCGCATCTGCTAAATGTTTTTCATAATTACGTTCTGCAAAAGGCGCTAATAATTCATCAATCCGATCGGCAGAGCATCCACCATATTGACTGGAAGCTACATTGGCAATAATTTGAGAAATTTGTGCAGTGGCCGTTTGAATTGATTTTGGTGATTCGACATCAGCGTTCCCAATTTTAAAGCCATTGTTTAGCATGCCTTTAAAATCAATTAAACAGCAGTTTGTCATGGGCGTATATGGATGATAATCTAAATCGTGGTAATGAATGTCGCCTTTTTGATGGGCATTAGCCACGTGTGAAGGCAACATCTTTAAACCAATTGATTTTCCAACAATCCCAGCGGTTAGATCACGTTGCGTATTAAAAACGTCACTGTCTTTGTTGGCATTTTCGTTCACGACAGTCTGATCTTTATTAATTAATTTGCCGATAGATACATTAATATCAGTCGCTTTACTACGCTCAAAATCACGTTGGGTTCTGTAATGAATGTATTCTTCGGCTAAGGCATATTCGTTGTTGGATAGCAGAGTATGTTCCACAATATTTTGAATTTCATAAATTTTTACGTTATTGGTAAAACGTTCGGCAATTTCTCGATTGACATCGGCAACAATCGATTGGACTTTTTGATGTGTCAAAGGAGTGACTTGGTCATGTATTTTTTGTTCAGCTTTGATCAAAGCATCGTATATTTTTTGATCATCGAAAGTCACTAAACGACCATCCCGTTTGACGACTTTAATTGTTGAGAGATTAACATCCTCGGCTTTTTCATCAGTAATCTTCATCATTTTATCCAGCTCCTTATATCTCGTTAGTAACTATCCTAATACAAAGGTCGGCTAAATTCAATCGATATATTGCGTACTTTTAGTAAAATATCACTAGACAAACACTATATATTGTGCTTGTGCTGTTTTGAAAAAATATGAAAACAAATGAAGAAAAGGATTGAGCAAATTTTTTTGCGTGAAAAAAATTCTTTGTCAAAATTAAAAAACAGCAAAGAGTTTTTTGCCAAATTGCTAAAAGCAACACTAAAAAATAACAATTATTAAATAATAATTGTTTGCGGATTTATTCACGAAATGCCAATTATTCTTTGACTACCGAACGATATTGTAAGATAAAACGATGTTCATTCAGATTTTTTCTTGGTAAAATAAGAGTAATAACAAAACGTTGGAGCGAGAAAAATGAAAAAAATTGTAGAAGTAAACCATGTCAGCAAGACATATGGTCGTTTAAATAATAAAACAGAAGTATTAGATAATATTTCGTTTACCGTTGATGAAGGCGAATTTGTGGGGATTATGGGTCCCAGTGGTGCTGGGAAATCGACACTGTTGAATGTCTTATCCTCGATTATTTTGCCAACCGCAGGAATCGTGCGCATCGCCGGACAAGATATTTTAAAAATGCGAGATAATCAATTAAGTGATTTTCGAAGAAACGAAATGGGGTTTATTTTTCAATCGTTTAACCTAATTGATACGTTAAATGTGAAGGACAATATTCTGTTGCCTTTAGCTGTAGAAAAAGTTTCATTAGAAGAAATGGATAAACGTTTGTTACATGTGACTTCGATTTTGGGGATTCAGGAGCTTTTATCTGCTTATCCACCAGAGATTTCTGTGGGACAAAAACAACGAGTAGCAGCTGCTCGTGCTTTGATTACGAACCCTAAAATTATTTTTGCAGATGAACCAACTGGCTCGCTGGATTCAAAATCAGCAACAGAATTGTTGAAATATTTAGCTGAAATTAATCTACATGATGATGCCACAATTTTGATGGTGACACATGACCCGTACACGGCCAGTTTTTGCAATCGCATCTTGTTCATTAAAGACGGTGCGATTTTCTCAGAAGTTGTTCGTCAAGGATCACGTAAGGAATTTTTTAATCGTGTGATAGATATGCAAGCAACGATTGGTGGAGGCGGGCGCGCAAATGATTTTTAAACTATCATTAAAAAATTTAAAAGCTCATGTACCTAATTATCTGGTTTATTACATTAGTATGACTTTTGCAGCGGTCGTTTATTATTGTTTCCGTGCGATTGCTTACAACCAGCCTCTTGTCGCAGGTGCAGGCCGTGATATCGAAATTAAGCGATCTTTAGGACTCGGTAGTACCTTAGTCACCATTATTATTTTGGGCTTTATGTTGGCAGCAAATCGTTTTTTTATAGGAAAACGTAGCCAAGAAATTGGCTTGTATCGATTAATTGGCTTGAGAAAGAGCCAAGTTTCACTAATTTTTTTAGTAGAAAATTTAGTTTTAGGCTTTGTTTCACTAATTAATGGAATTATTTTAGGAGTGATTTTCACCAAGTTGTTTTCAATGATTTTAGCCAAAGTTATGTTTTTAGAAGTCCCCAGTTTCTTCTATATTTCTTGGCGTTCCGTTATTGAAACCGGTGTAGCTTTTGCATTTATGATTTTGATTGTCTGCTTAAGAAGTATTTGGATGATTTATCGTTATCCATTGTCGCAGCTTATGCACCAAGAAAAAATTGGTCAAATTAATTATAGTCGTTTAACGAAACGGCGGCAGTTTCTAGGTATTTTAGGACCTATTTGTTTACTGGCTGGTTATTTTATTGCGTTTGATTTTCGGAATTTAGCGACAGGTATTGTGTATAAACAATTAAATGATTCATTGGATATCTCGATTCCAATGATTATTACATTGACGCCTTTTATCATTTTGGGTCTCTGTGTGGTGGGAACTTATTTATTTTTCCGTTATACCATGTATTTTATCATTCGCTTATTTAATCATAGAAAAAAATGGTATTACCAAGATTTACGCATGATTACTTTAGGCAATGCCAAACGCTACTTATTTAAAAGTAGCAAAACACTCACTGGTTTGACCTTGTTAATTGCGACAGCCTTGAGTGGGATTGGCGTGATGGTTTTTGTGTATACGATTAGTATGCACACGGTCAACAGTGATGGCCCCGTGGACTTTTTAGTTTCACAGGAAAGCTATCCTAAATTGAAGAAAGTTCTCGATGAAGCGAAGGACACCAAAATAAAAAATGAAGTGACACTTTCTTATAAAATTACTGGAATTGAACGAAGTTTGCGAATTGGTCAAGCGCAAGAGGAACAAGAAACGATTGAAGCAGTTAATGTTTTATCCTTCTCAAATTACCGCAACTATCAAAAAATTAATCCTTATTTAAACGATTTACATTTAAAAAATGACCAAAGTGTTATCTATATGGATAGCTTTACCAATATTTTAAGTGGTATGTCTCGTTATGAATCGAAACTGCAATTTGTTGAAGGAGAGAAGGCACAACTGCAACAAGTGCTGCCTAACTATCTAGGCAATTTTTTATTGCAATATTCCTTACCAACGATTGTCGTTTCCGATGCCCTTTATCAGAAAGTGACAAAAAATTCCATTCAGTATCAGATTAACGCCGTAAATGTTGACACGAAAAGCCGTGAAAAACTTTATGAAGCCGTAAATAAACAGATTGCCACAGAATGGCAAGCGCCAATTTTGTATAAGTATGAAAAAAATAACCAGCAGTTGAGTGGTTTTGCCAAACAAATGCCTAACGAAGAGGCAAAGAATACGCAAGATGATGTCACAGAAACTTGGCGGCTAAATATGAATGATCGCTACGCCTCTTTACGCTATGAACGAAAAATTAACGGCTTGACTTTATATGTCTCCATGTTTGTGGCAATTTTAGCGTTGTTTATTACGGGCAGTATTTTGATGTTACGACAACTGTTTTCAGCTGTAAGTGAGCGTCAAGATTACGTGACTTTAAAACGGATGGGTGTTTCTAGTAAAGCGATAACTAAGCAAATTTATCGACAGAATAGTTTGATTTTCTTTCCGCCGATGGTCATTGGGATTTTGCATACCACCTTTGCCATTTATTTGCTAAGCCAATTTATTAAGAGTCCAGGATATTTGTTAGTATATCTTTCTTGTGGAATCTTAATAATTGTTTATCTAATTTTTTATATTTTAACGTCTGCCATTTATGCGCGGATGATTCGACACATCCATTTTTAAAAAACTGTAAAAGCCGTTGTGAAGCGGTTTTTACAGTTTCTTTATGCGAAAAAATTATGAGAGTTCCCTTTATGAAAATCATGAAAATTTAAGAAGTGACGAAATTGTTAGTTTTTTTATTAAATTGTAAGAAATTTCAATGGACTTTGCTGAAATATAGCATAAAATAATGGATAGCGATTAACCTTAGGAGGTGAATGATAATGAAAACAACTTTTCAGAAAATTCTCAATAACGAAAGTCTTAAATTCATCGGTAAAACGTTATTTTATTCTTTCATTGTCATTGCATTAATTTATCTTTATCATTACAAGAATATCAATGGAGGAACCTTCATTTATAACGAGTTTTAAGGAGGCGGCTATATATGGAAAAAGTAATTAATATGATTCAAACGATTGATGAATGGGCACGTAAAGAACCCCAACGTCCTGTTTATTTAACCGAAGAAAAAGTCTCTACGTATGGAGAGTTAAAAGAAAAGTCAGACAATCTAGCCGCTTATTTAGCTGAGCTGAAAACGGACAAGTCAGCGATTGTCGTATACGGAGAATTAGATTTTGAAATGATTGTGAGTTTTCTAGGCGCATCGAAAGCTGGTTTTAGCTATATCCCCATTGATGCACATACACCAAAAGAACGCATTGAACTAATTCTAAACGTAGCCAAACCAACCGCAGTGATTGCTGTGCATGAATGGCCTGAATTAGCCACCGAAGTGCCAGTAATTACGGCGGAAGAATTAACAGAAATGATGATGCATGCACCCCGATATGCGCCTGCGTTGACGCCTGTCACAGGAGCAAGTAATTACTATATCATTTTCACTTCAGGGACAACTGGCGTACCAAAGGGTGTGCAAATCAGCCATGATAATTTAGTTAGCTTTACGAATTGGTTGTTGCAAGATTTTGGTTTAGAAGAAGGGGCCCGCTTTTTAGCACAGGCACCTTATTCGTTTGATTTATCGGTGATGTCTATTTATCCCGCATTGGCGTTAGGCGGCTCATTAACTCCGTTACCCAATGAAATCATTAACGATTTTAAACAATTATTTACGCGTTTGCCACAATTAACAATCGACGTCTGGGTTTCAACACCGTCCTTTATTGAATTGTGTCTAATGGAACCAAGCTTCGATGGTGAACATCTACCAGCACTGTGCACGTTTTTATTCTGTGGAGAAGAATTACCAAAACCAACGGCTGAGAAATTAGCCGCTCGTTTCCCAACTGCGCATATTTATAATACGTATGGGCCGACAGAAGCGACTGTAGCGATTAGTGCCATTGAAATCACTCAAGAAGTTTTAAAAAGTGTCCAACGTTTACCAATCGGGTATGTGAAAGAGGATACGCAAATTTATATTATGGAAGGCATGTCAAAATTACCTGCAGGTGAAATTGGTGAAATCGTCATTGCTGGACCAAGTGTTTCCAAAGGCTATCTAAATAATCCTGCGAAAACAGCTGAAGCTTTTTTCCAATTAGATGGCGTACCAGCTTATCGCACAGGCGATGCTGGAAAGTTAGTCGATAACCTATTGCAGTATGAGGGACGCTTAGATTTTCAAATTAAATTGCATGGCTACCGCATTGAGTTAGAAGAAGTGGATCATCACTTAACGAATGTTTCCTACGTGAAACAAGCAGTCGTTGTGCCGAAATATCAAGGAAATAAAGTCCAACAATTAATTGCCTATGTCGTTCCGCAAGCACATGAATTTTCAAGTGATTTTCAATTAACTAAGGCAATTAAACAAGAATTAGCCACGTTGACAATGGACTATATGATTCCACAAAAATTTGTATATGTTGAACAATTACCTTTGACAAGTAATGGCAAAATTGATCGGAAAGGGTTGATGAATGAGGTGAATGCCACATGATGAATTTTCCTCATATGATTCCCTATAATGCACCGTATTACTTTGTTCTGCTAATTGCGGCCTTGTTGCCGATGATTTTAACTTTAGCCATTAAAGGGACACGTTGGCCTTGGTATCAAACGCTCGTGACACTGGTCTTTCTATATATCAGTTTTGGTGGCGAATTTTGGCAACAAGGAGTCGCTCTGATTGTATATGTTATTTATCAAACGTTACTAACGTGGGGCTATGCGGCTTATCGAAAAAATAAAAATGCAGGTTGGGTCTTTTATCTGGCTGTCTTTTTAGCTATATTACCGCTTGTTTGGGTGAAAGTTTCTCCCTTCATGACAGGCAAAACAACCTTACTTGGCTTTTTAGGGATTTCTTATTTAACCTTTAAAGCGGTCCAAGTGGTCATGGATTTACGGGATGGCGTAATGAAAGAATATCATCCGTTTCGGTACATTCAGTTTCTCTTGTTTTTCCCGACTATTTCTTCAGGACCCATCGATCGTTATCGGCGCTTTGAAAAAGATTTGAAAAACCCGCCGAGTGCGGAGAAATATTTAGACTTTTTAGAAAAAGGAATTTTTTATTTATTTCTAGGATTTTTATATAAGTTTATTATCAGTCATTATCTTGGTGGTGTCTTTTTACCACATGTGGAAAAAATGGCCTTGGCACAAGGTGGTTTATCTTGGTGGACAGTCGGCTATATGTATAATTACAGTTTGTATCTATTCTTTGATTTCGCAGGCTATAGTTTACTGGCCGTTGGCACAAGTTATTTAATGGGCTATGATACACCAATGAACTTTAACAAACCGTTCCTAAGTTGGAATATTAAAGAATTCTGGAATCGTTGGCACATGACCTTATCTTTTTGGTTCCGTGATTACATTTACATGCGCTTAATGTTTTTCTTAATGAAAAAGAAAGTCTTTAAGAGTCGGATTGTGACTTCTAATATTGGTTACTTTGCGTTGTTCTTAATCATGGGCATTTGGCATGGATTAACGTGGTTCTACATCGCTTATGGGCTCTACCATGCAACACTAATTTGTGTAACAGATGCTTGGCTACGTTTTAAGAAAAAACATAAAGACAAGATACCATCAAACAAATTTACACATGCATTTGCAGTCTTTTTAACTTTCCAAGCGGTTTGTGTCAGCTTCCTGATTTTCTCAGGATTTTTAGACAAACTATGGTTTAAATAAACAAAAATAAAAATATAAAGGGGCAATTTACAATGAACATTCAAGAAACAGTATTAAACATTTTAGAAGATATTACAGGAACAGACGAAGTTGTGAACAATCAAGACATTCAATTATTTGAAGAAGGATTATTGGACTCTTTAGCAACGGTTCAATTATTAGTAGAAATTGAAGGACAATTAGGAATCCAAGTTCCTGTATCAGACTTTGACCGTGAAGTATGGGGAACACCAAAACAAATCATTCAACAAGTGGAAGCTTTACAATAATGTCTAGAAAAAAACGACTAATCAGAATCTTAGGTCCAGTGCTTTGTTCAGCGGTCTTGGTTGCAGTGTTCTTTTTTGCACCGTTCAGAATCAATTTAACTTCCGAAAAAACGTTGAAGGAAGCATCAACGTCAATGGCACCGAACGTTTTAAAAGGCAATGTGATTAAAAACAAAGCAGTGGCTTCTGGTAAATATGTTCCTTTTTTTGGCTCTTCTGAATTAAGTCGATTTAGTGCTTTCCACCCTAGTGTGCTCTCTGAAAAGTATCAACGGAACTACCGACCGTTTTTACTAGGAGAAGCGGGCACACAGTCATTAACCCAAGCAATGGTCATTCATTCGATGGGCGATGCGATTGCCAATAAGAAAGCGGTCTTTATTTTATCTCCGCAATGGTTTGTCAAAAAGGGTGTACCTAATGATAGTTTTGGTGCACACTATTCACAATTACAAACCTATCAATGGTTAGCTAATTTAACCGAATTAACCAGCGGTGACCAATATCTAGCACAACGTTTGACCAAATTTCCAGTTGTTCAAAAAGACAAAGTCTTAATGGAAACTTTGGCAAATCTGCAGGCTGGGCAACTTCCCCAACGCTCTCAACGAGATTATTTTATAATGAATCTCCGTTTCTTGAATCGTGAAGATGAATTGTTTAGCCAAATTGGCATGGTTAGCAGAGAACCAATTGTTGAAAAAGATATGAAACAATTACCTTCTACGTATAATTTTAATGAATTAGATCAGCTAGCTGGAAAAATTGCGGCAAAAGCCATTAATAATAATAAATTTGAAATTAGTAACGGTTTTTATCGCCAACGGATTAAACCAGTTTTACCGAAATTAGCTCATTCACAAAAGAAATGGGATTACCGTTTTTCTCCAGAATATGGTGATTTCCAAGCTGCGTTAGAACAGTTAGCAGAAAAAAATGTCGATGTTTTATTTGTAATCCCACCTGTTAACAAACGTTGGTCGGACTATACGGGCTTGTCACAAGATATGTTGCAACAAGTAGCACGCAAGCTGAAATATCAACTTCAAGAGCAAGGGTTTACTAACATTGCTGACTTCTCAACATGTAGTAATGAACGCTACTTTATGGCGGACACGATTCATTTAGGTTGGCGTGGTTGGCTCGCTGTTGATCGTCAAGTAGATGAATTTATGAAACAACCTGCGTCTAAAAAGTTAGCGTATCAAATTGATGATCGTTTTTATCAGACAGATTGGCAACAACAAAATCCATTGGTCTTACCTCAATTTTAAGAAGGCAAGATGGATCAAGTACCAATTATCTGAAGCGGACTAGAAACGCTTCGTAACAATGAAAATAGCCTGTACCTGCCGTTGAATAACGAGCGTGCAGGCTGTTTTTTCGTTTACTTTTAGTGGAGAACGTTGCTCAATTTATTTTTTGTAAGTATTTTTTTAGTTCGTGGTATAATGGATAAAATTGGTTTTTGAGGGGAGTTATTTTTATGGATGCAAAAGAAGAAAAAATGTTAATTGATTTAACAAGTGCTAAAGGGATTGCTGGGAATGAAGACGAAGTACGTTCGTTATTTAAAAAGTATGCAGCACCGTATGCGGATAAATTTTTATATGATGGCCTTGGCAGTATTATTGCAAAAAATGTTGGTGATAAAGAAGGACCAAAAGTCTATATTTCTGGGCATATGGATGAAGTCGGTTTCATGGTTACCCAAATCACAGAAAAAGGCTTTTTAAAATTTCAAACCGTTGGCGGTTGGTGGGGGCAAGTGATGTTGGCCCAACAAGTTCAGATTAAAACCACGACTGGTAAGGTTTACCATGGTGTCATTGGGTCTAAACCACCGCATGTGTTAACAGCGGAAGTTCGTAACAAACCCTATGAGATTGCAGATATGTTTATTGATATTGGTGCAAGTAGCGATCAACAAGTTGCAGAATGGGGGATTCATCCAGGGGATATGGTGACACCATATATTGACTATCGTCGCATGAATGATACAAAATTTTTATTGGCAAAAGCGTGGGATAACCGAATTGGTACGGCCGTTTCATTAAAAGTTTTAGAAAATTTAGCGACAGAAGGGCACCCCAATATTTTATTTGCAGGCAGTGATGTGCAAGAAGAAGTCGGGCTACGCGGTGCGCAAACAAGTACGCATCTTGTGAATCCAGACATAGCGTTTGCTTTAGACACAGGAACAGCTGGTGACACACCAGGAATGACACCTAAAGAAGCCGACTCTGTTTTAGGTGAAGGGCCACAAATTTTGATTTATGATGCATCAATGATTCCGCATAAAAAATTACGTGATTTTGTTATTCAAGTGGCGGAAGAAAATAACATTCCCTTCCAATATACAGTAATTACAGGGGGAGGTACGGATGCTGGTCGCATGCATTTAACGCGCAACGGGATTCCATCATTAGCCATCACGGTGCCTGTTAGATATCTGCATTCACATACCTCAGTTATTCATGAAGATGATTATTTCAACACAGTCAAATTAGTCACAGAAGTGGTGAAACGTCTAGATAAAGAAACAGTCGCTAAATTGACTAGTTATTAGTTTCAGAAAGGATGGAATGAATGAAAAGTTTAGTAACAAATTCGCAACATCGTGCCAATGCTCGCAGAGCCCTTGATGGGCAATGGGGGATCATGGCTTGGTTAACTTTCTTAGGAGTGGTTTTACAGAGCTTCTTAACATCGATTGTGCAAAATTTATTTTCTGGTGAAAATCAAGTTTTTCAAAGTAGTTTTGCCGCAGTATTACTGCAAATTTTTGTTTTATTCGCGTTAAGTTATGCGCTATATTACGCAGCCTTGAAGGTGTTGCGTGGTGAAAAGGTGCGGGTCAATATTTTAATGAGTGTTTTTCAAGGAAAATATTATGGTCCGCTATTTGTGGTCAACCTACTTCAAAAAGTACTTGAACGTGTAATTGGTTTGTTATTTTTGTTACCAATTTTATTTGGGGCAGGGACAACCTTGTATTTCAAATTGATGTTTAATACAGTTACACCAGAGGAAATCCAAGCCTTTTTCTTAAATGATTTTTCCTTTTTCCTAGCATTTGGCGTTGCCACTATCTTGATCTTTTTAATTGGTTTATTTGTGAGTGGCGTTTTTCAATTTGCTGTGTGGCTACGTTTTGATAATCCAGAACTGCCAATTATGATGGCATTGAAACAGGCGTTATATTTAATGAAAAATCGTTTTTGGCAATATTTATGTTTACAATTTTCTTTTATTGGTTGGTATATTGTGGGCTTTTTAGCTATTGGTATCGGTCTACTATGGGTGATTCCTTATAACTATGTAGCATTAGCTAGTTTTTATCAAACTGCCTTAGAAGAAAAAGGTTTAGCCGAAGAATAAAATAGAAGCTTGAATCCTTTGTTATCTCGACAAAGGATTCAGGTTTTTTCTTTGGTCTTTTTGTGAAAATTTAAGCGTTTTAACCTCGTTTTTCCGTTATTTTATGGTAACATGGAAGTATCGTATTGAAGGAGGTTGTCCACACATGAAATTGACTGTCTTAGGCTGTTTAGGTGCTTATCCATACAAAGGAGAAGGAACGAGTTCCTATTTGTTAGAATCTGAAGGCTTTCATTTGCTTATTGATGCAGGCAGTACGACATTAGTGCGTTTAGAAAACTATCTAGATCCATTGAAATTAGATGCTGTCATTCTGTCGCATTACCATCATGACCATATCGCAGATTTAGGTGTTTTGCAATATTATCGTCAGCTTTATCCAACGCTGGAACCGACGCCTATTTTGCCAATATATGGCCATACACAAGATCAAATGCATTTCAAAGAACTAACGCTTCCTAACGTTTCCGAAGGGAAAGAGTATTTTGAAGCAGAAGAGTTGGCAGTAGGACCATTTTTAATTACTTTCATGGAAACGATTCATCCTGTCACTTGTTACGCGATGCGGATTGTTGAAAAAGCGACTGGCAAAGTCTTTGTCTTTACAGGAGACTCTGGTTACTTAGCAAGTTTTGAAGACTTTGCAAAAGACGCTGATTTATTCTTAGCGGATACGTACTTATTTGAAGGTAATGAACGACATCATGCACATTTTACGTCAAGAGAAGCGGGTGAAATTGCCAAAGCAGCACAAGTCAAACAATTGATGTTGACCCATTTACCACAACATGGGTCATTGGAACAACTACGTGAAGAAGCGCAAAACTATGCTGGAACGGAAATTCCAGTGACATTAGCCCAACCAGATTTAACAGTTGAGATTTAAAAAAGTAACTATACCAAGGGAGAGAACCGATTGTGATTTTTGTACCGAATGAAAATAATGACCCACGAGTGAACTTAGCAATTGAAACATATTTGTTAACAGAAATGCCTTTAGATGAGCCCATTCTTTTATTTTACATTAACGAGCCGTCAATCATTATTGGCCGTAACCAAAATACAATTGAAGAAATTAACAAAGAATATGTAGATGAGCACGGCATTCATGTTGTTCGTCGCTTAAGTGGCGGCGGCGCCGTTTATCATGATCATGGTAATTTGAATTTTAGTTTTATTATGCCAGATGACGGCAACTCTTTCCGTGATTTTGCGAAAGTTACCCAACCAATTATTCAAGCATTGCACGACTTAGGCGTTGAAGGTGCCGAATTAAAAGGGCGCAATGACCTAGTGATTAATGATATGAAGTTTTCAGGAAATGCGATGTACGCTACCAACGGCCGCATGTTTGCACATGGAACCTTAATGTTTGATAGTGATATTGATGAAGTTGTAAATACATTGAAAGTACGGAAAGATAAAATCGAATCTAAAGGTATCAAGTCTGTTCGTTCACGGGTAACAAACATTAAACCATTTTTATCTGAAGATAAACAAGAGATGACAACGGAAGAATTCCGCCAAGAAATTCTTTTGAAAATTTTCGGCGTAGATTCGATCGACCAAGTTAAAACGTATGAATTAACTGATCAAGACTGGGCGGCTATTAACAAAATTTCAGAGCAATACTATCGCAATTGGGATTGGAATTATGGTAAATCACCTGCATTTAACTTAGAACGTCGCCATCGTTTTCCAATTGGTTCAATTGAAATGAAAATGAACGTGGCGGATGGTGCCATTCAAGAAATTAAAATCTTTGGGGACTTCTTTGGGCTTGGTGAAATTAAAGATGTTGAAGATATTTTAACCGGCGTGAAATATGATAAAGCTTCTTTAGAAGAAGCCATTGATCAAATTGACGTTAAAAAATACTTTGGCAATATCGAAAAAGAAGATTTGCTTGGGTTAATTTATTAAAAAAAAAGACAGCCGTTTCAAACGGTTGTCTTTTTTCTAGCTAAAAATAATTTTTAGCTTTTAGAAAGGTAGTGCTATGTGCAAAATCGTCGAAACGATTTTTATCAGGGAACTATCAAATAGCTCGCCTGCATATGTACTTGAACCAAGTCAAGTCCGGGAATTTGGTTATGTGCTTCACTATAAATCACTATCTGTAAAGAGTATACAAGATTTCCTTTCTTTTGTGATATCAAATTTTTACAGACAAAGTAGTAAAATTTGACGTTTCTTATTTTGGCAAGGTTATAGGCTTGTTTTGGGGCTTGAAATAGCAAGAATTAATAGTGATTTAAGGGAAAATATTAACATATGTAGAAATATTTTTATAAGAAATAACGAGAAAAAATCAATAGGTATGTTCTTGAGGGCTACTTTTTGACGTTTTCTGAATAAAACTTAATAAAAAATAGCAGAAACAAAGAAAAAATGTGCTTACAAGAAGTAATCCGCACTTAGCTAGGAAGTTAAGAATGTGCATGTTATTTTCAAACAAATACTAAGAATCCTATTTCAATCCTTTACAGAGGAACAAGGACTTCGTATAATAAAGGGACGAAAAGGAGCGAAAGTGATGAGAAACGAAATGATGCATCGACCAGTCGTTAAACCAGAATTGGTTGAGTATATGCGTACAAAACAAAAGAAACTTCCCGGAGAATTAGGTGCAGTGGAGGCGGAAGCCAATGAAGCAGGGGTGCCGATTATTCCGCACGAAACAGTAGTTTTTCTACAATTTTTGCTAGGACAACTAAAGCCCAAAAATATTTTAGAAATCGGGGCAGCAATTGGTTTTTCTTCAAGCTTGATGGCCCAATTTGTCGGTGAAGATGGTCACGTGACCACGATTGATCGTTTTGACGTAATGATAAAAAAAGCGAAGAAAACCTACCAACGCCTAGACTTAGAAGAAAAGGTCACTCTTTTAGAAGGACAAGCAGCTGAGATTCTACCAACGTTGGAAGGACCTTATGACTTTATTTTTATGGATAGTGCCAAATCAAAATACATTGAATTTTTACCTGAATGTTTACGGTTGCTACCAGTTGGCGGCGTTTTGATGGTGGATGATGTATTTCAAGCTGGGACAATTTTAGACCCTGCTGAGGAAGTACCGAAAAAAAATCGAGCGATTCATCGTAAATTAAACCAATTTTTAGATGTAGTCATGGCGCATCCTGATTTAACTTCTACTTTAGTTCCTCTTGGTGATGGAGTTATTTTAATTACCAAAGAGAAAGAAACGATTATTTTAGATAGTTAAAGAATGTCTTCACAAAAAGAAAGCGAATCATTAAAAAGCAAGTTCTTTTAATGATTCGCTTTCTTTTTTATGTTATTTAAAAAGTTATCTCGCTATTTCTAATTGAGAATGATAATCAGAAAATTCTCAATAGGACAGTATTATGCGTTAATAAAACCTCATTTGTTTATAATTATTCTATTGACGGAATAATTATAAACTGTTATCCTTAAAGAGTAAAAAAACAGAGGAGGAACGACAATGAATTTAATTAATCAAAAACTTTTTGACTTTGAATGTGATGCCTATCACGATGGTGAATTTACACGAGTATCAAAAGAAGATATTTTAGGAAAATGGAGTATTTTCTTCTTTTATCCAGCTGATTTTTCTTTCGTGTGTCCTACGGAATTAGGGGATATGCAAGAGCATTATGCGCATTTACAGGAATTAAATTGTGAGGTTTACTCTGTTTCAGAAGATAGTCATTATGTGCATAAAGCATGGGCTGACGCTACAGAAACGATTGGAAAAATTAAATATCCAATGTTAGCCGATCCCAACGGTCAACTTGCTCGTTTCTTTGGCGTTTTAGATGAAGCTTCTGGAATGGCTTACCGTGCTTCATTTATTGTGAGTCCAGAAGGGGACATCAAATCTTATGAAATCAACGACATGGGTATTGGTCGTAATGCTGAAGAACTTGTTCGTAAATTAGAAGCTTCTCAATTTGTAGCAGAACATGGTGATAAAGTTTGTCCAGCCAATTGGCAACCAGGAGAAGAAACAATTGCACCAAGCTTAGATTTAGTTGGTAAAATTTAAATTCGCTTTGTAAATAGAGGTCAAAGAGTTGGATAAAACAGAGAAAATGTTTTGTTCAGCTCTTTTTCTGAAACACAGAAGAAAGAGGAGAAGCAAGTGACAGAAGAAATCTACGATTTGATTATTATTGGTGGCGGCTCAGCTGCTTTATCTGCAGGTATCTATGCAGGTCGCGCAATGATGGATACCTTAATTATTGAAAAAGACAAAATTGGCGGACAGGTAACGACGACTTCTGAAATTGTGAACTATCCAGCGATTCGTCACACAACAGGTCCAGAACTAATGGAAGAAATGCGCATTCAAGCACAAGACTTCGGTGTAGCTTTTACAAAAGACGAGATTATTGATGTTGATTTTAGTCAAACGATAAAAACTGTTCAATCGGCGAGTCAAACCTACCAAGCATATGCAGTATTGATTGCGACAGGGGCCTCTGCTCGTAAAATTGGTTTCCCTGGTGAAAGTGAATTTACAGGACGCGGCGTGGCCTATTGTTCTACTTGTGATGGGGAGTTTTTCCAAGGCCTAGATATTTTTGTGATTGGTGGCGGTTATGCAGCAGCGGAAGAGGCCGTTTATTTGACACGTTACGGTAAATCAGTAACGATGATTATCCGAGAACCTGATTTTACATGTGCAAAATTAACTGCGGAGGCGGCCAAAAATCACCCGAAAATTAAGATTGTTTATAACACAGAAGTGAAAGAAATTACGGGAGATGATTTTGTCCGGAAAGCTGTGTTTGTCAATAACCAGACGGGAGAAGAAACGGTTTATGAAGCGCCAAAAGACAGTACATTTGGTCTGTTTGTTTTTGCTGGAAATAAACCAAGTACAGAAATTTTTGAAGGGAAAATTGCCTTAGACCGTGGGTATGTGCCAACAACTGAAAATATGGAAACCAATATTCCAGGAGTTTATGCAGCAGGAGATTTACGAATAAAAGAATTACGTCAAATTGTGACGGCGGTTGCAGACGGTGCAATTGCCGCCACTCATGCGCAACGTTACGTGACAGAACAAAAAACACAGGCGGGCCAACCGATTGTAACGAAGCGAATGACTGAACGATTAGCTAATCAATCTGCCCCTGAAACAAACAGTCAGCAACCAAAAGAAAAACAGCCAGCGAAAGTTACTGGTAAGCATCAGTGGTTCCCAGAAAGTATGCGCCAACAATTAAGCGGTATTTTCGCTAAACTAACCAAAAAAGTGACATTGCTTCAGTTTTTGGATGCAAGTGATGAAAAATCATTGGAACTTCAGTCATTCTTAACAGAATTTGCAAGTCTGGATCAGAAGATTACTTTAGAAACGATTTTGAAAGATACTGAGCCAGCCAAAGAATTGCTGTATGGGATTGAAAAAATGCCTAGCGTTGTGCTCTTAGATACGGCAGGAAACTATACAGGAATTAAATTTAGTGGTATTCCTAGTGGCCATGAAGTAAACTCGTTGGTTTTGGCGGTTTATAATGTCGGCAGCGAGGGGCAGCCGTTAGAAGCAAGTCTGCAAAAGAACATACTTGCATTGCCAAAAAGAAAAATAGAAATCTTTGTTTCACTAACATGTCATTTCTGTCCCGATGTCGTGGCGGCTTGCCAACATATTGCATCAATTAATCCTCATGTGGAAGCAGAAATGTTGGACATTAGTCTATTTCCAGAGTTGAAAAAAGAAAAGAAAATTATGAGCGTTCCAGCAATGCTAATTGATGGAGAACAAATGATTTTTGGTTCAAAAACAATGACCGAAATTATTGAAGCCTTGGCTTAAAAGAGGCGGAAAAATAAAGACCTAAGTCATTCAAAAAAGTGAGAAATACGTCGAGATGATGTATTTCTCACTTTTTTCGCATAGTTAGTCAAGTACCTCTTTTGATTAGGCGATTGAGTTTCCTAAAAAGAATTAAAAAGACACAACAGCAAATGAACAACAGGCTTCCTGTTAGTGGTAAAAAGACATCTTGCATGTAGCTATCGATATGCATTAAACCAGGTACCTCGCTGAAAAAATCATGGATAAACTGTTGAATGAGCTTATTAGCTAGAAAAGCAGCTAAAGGCAAAACAAAAATCAAATAATAGAGGGGTTGTAAGGCATAGCTAATTAAAATTTGTAATTTTGTCGTACCTAAAAGAGCTAAGATCAGTAAGTCGTTTTTTTGCTCTAAAAAAGTTAGGAAGAAAGTTCGGCAAATATAACTAATCAGGAAGAAAAAGAGTGTTCCAGCGCTGATTCCAGCCAAACCTCTGAAAATTTTCAAGGGAGGAATCACTGCATAATTATCAAGAAGAATCATTTGTGAAAGCCATCGAGAAAACAACAAAGTCAATAATAGAGCAGAAAAAGTCAGAAAACTAATAATAAAGATAAGAATCAACGTACTAAATTGGTTTTTTGAGCGCCACGCATTTTTGAGAGAGTCTGTGAATAAGTAAAGAATCGAATACATCATCGCGTCCTTTCTGAAAAATTTTTGTTTTAGCGGAAAAGTTATGTAAAAGAAAAGACGTTATCTCCTGCCAACTAGCCACTGAAAGAGATAACGCCTTCGCTGGAAACAAGAACTGGATTATTTCACCAATACTAATTTTTTTAAAGGTTCAACCCCAAATCGTTGTTCTTGCTGTAAAAGAATTTCGGCACAAGCTCGGCTATCTTCTAAAGCATCATGATGATTATTTAAAGTGATATTGAGGTTTTCACAAACGGTATTTAATTTATGATTAGGAAATTCAGGAAACAGTTTGCGACTCGTTTTGACTGTACATAAAGAAAGGTAATTAGGTTGTTCTAAGCCATAGTAATCTAAACAGCCAGCCAAAACACTACAATCGAAACTTGCATTGTGAGCGACCACTAACCGATTTGGTTGAAAACAATGCTGAATTTGTTGCCATACTTCAGGGAATTTGGGCGCATTGACAACATCTGATTCATGAATGCCGTGAATTTGCGTATTTCGCCAGAAAAAAGGTGTTTCTGGTTTGATTAACGTGTAAAATTCATCCACAATCCGACTATTTTCTACTTTAACAATTGCAATGGAACAGGCACTATGTTTATCATAACTAGCTGTTTCAAAGTCAAAAGCGTAAAAGTTCATTAAAAAAAACTCCTTTCAACGCGTTGAGTAACACTTAAAAATCAAGTACAACTTCCACTGGACAATGATCACTACCAAGAATATCTGTATGGATTTTAGCACTGACTAAACGTTCATTCAAGGATTCTGACACAACGAAATAGTCAATCCGCCAACCTGCGTTATTTTTTCGTGCGTTAAAGCGATAACTCCACCATGAGTAAATGCCTTCAGCTTCTGGATAAAAATAACGGAATGTATCAGTGAAGCCACTGTCTAACAACTCAGTAAATTTTTGCCGTTCTTCAGACGTGAATCCCGCATTTTTTTGATTGGTTTTCCAATTTTTTAAATCAATCTTTTGATGAGCTACGTTTAAATCACCGCAAAGAATTACGGGTTTTTCTTGATTTAATTCGTTTAAATAGGCACGAAACGCATCTTCCCATGTCATTCGATAAGCTAAACGCTTTAGTTCAGCTTGTGAGTTTGGTGTGTAGCAAGTGACCATGAAAAATTCTGGATATTCTAAAGTGATCACGCGGCCTTCTTGATCGTGAGCCTCGATACCTAAGCCATAGCGAACACTTAACGCTTCTTCTTTAGCGAAAATTGCTGTGCCAGAATAGCCTTTTTTTTCGGCGTAATTCCAATACTGATGATAGCCAGGAAGTTCTAAATCAATTTGCCCAGCTTGTAATTTTGTTTCTTGTAAACAGAAAAAATCTGCATCTAATTCATTAAAAACATCCATAAAATTCTTTTTAACAACCGCTCGTAAGCCGTTGACATTCCAAGAAATACATTTCATTGTTGAAACTCCTTTCAAATAAGAAACGCTTTTGCTCGTTTCAGTGCAAACCAGAACCAAAGAAAAGGTCGCTTGGTGCTTTCTTCTATTCTAATACTTTTTAAAGAAGTTTTAAATACTTGAAAAGAAAAAGAGAAAATGACTGATTTTTGGAAAGAAGTAGTCTATGATAAAATAGTAAAAAGAGCAGAAATGAGGACAAACGAATGAAAATTGGAGTCATTGGTTTAGGAAACATTGCACAAAAAGCGTATTTGCCAACTTATAGTGAATGCCGCCACTTGGCAGAGTTTGTATTAGCAACTAGAAACCCAGAAACACGACAAAAAATCGCTGATCAGTATGGCTTTACAGAAACCGTTGGGACCATAGAAGAATTGATTGAAGCAAAGATTGATGCTTGTTTTGTCCATGTAGCCACAAAAGTGCATGGCGCAGTTGTTCGCCAATTATTACAGGCTGGTATTCACGTCTTTGTGGACAAACCTTTAAGTGAAGAGCTTGCTGAAGTCAAAGAATTACAAGCATTAGCAGCAGCAAAAAATCTGCGCCTGATGGTTGGCTTCAATCGTCGTTTTGCCCCTTATACGGAAGTATTGAAAAATATTCCTGAAAAACAAACAATTTTTATTAAAAAGAACCGCATCAATACAACGAGAGAAACAAGTTTTATGATGTATGATTTATTTTTACATGTCGTTGATACCGCAGTTTATTTAGCGGAAGGACCGCTCCACGTGGTGCAGTCAAAATTAGTGGAAGAAAACGGTCATTTAAAACGAGCAATTTTACAATTAGAAACCGAACAGACAACGATTGTTTGTTCCATGGATTTACACTCTGGGGCCAATACAGAAACTTTTGAAGTCACCAGCCCCACAGGTACTTATCGCTTGGAAAATTTAACGCATTTGACCATCCAAACAGAAGAAGAATACCAAGTAAAAGAGATGGGGGATTGGACGCCGACATTGGAAAAAAGAGGTTTTTACCAAATGGTTACTGCTTTCATTCAGGCCATTCAAAAACCGCAAGAGCAAGAGTTAAAGCAAGAAAAAGTCTATGAAAGTCATGCGTTATGTGAAGAAATGCTACGCCAACAACAACGGCATGTTCTTTAAAGAGGACTAGCAACTTTCTTTCTATCATGCTAGAATAAGACAGATATTTTGAAAAGAAAGGACTAACTTTCGTGAACACTAAAGCTATGTTAGAAACATTAAACGAAATTACTTTATTAGTAGATGAACCATTAAAAAACGTAACCTTTACCAAAACAGGCGGCCCAGCTGATGTGTTGGCCTTACCCAAAACAAAAAAAGAAGTCGAAGAGATTGTGGCGTATTGCCGAGAACAAGGACTTTCATGGTTAGTATTAGGCAATGCTAGCAACTTGATTGTTCGTGATGGCGGTATTCGCGATGTCGTGATTATGCTAACAGAAATGAAAGAAATCAAAGTAGCCGGTACCACCATGATTGTGGATGCTGGTGCCAAGCTGATTGATACAACCTACGAAGCCTTAGCAGCTGATTTAACTGGTTTTGAATTTGCTTGTGGCATTCCAGGAAGTGTCGGTGGTGCTGTTTATATGAATGCTGGAGCATACGGCGGGGAAATTAAAGATGTTTTCCAGTCTGCAGAAGTGCTGTTGGCAGATGGAACTATCCAAACAATGACGAAAGAAGACCTGAATTTCCGTTATCGTCATAGTGAAATTCAAGAATTACATTGTATTGTCTTGCAAGCAACGTTTGCTTTAGAAAAAGGAAACCATGCAGAAATTAAAGCCCAAATGGATGAATTAACGGAACTTCGTGAACTGAAGCAACCGCTAGAGTATCCCTCTTGTGGCAGTGTCTTTAAACGCCCTGTTGGTCATTTTACAGGAAAATTAATCCAAGACGCTGGCTTACAAGGCTTAAAATGGGGCGGTGCTCAAATTTCCGAAAAGCATGCGGGATTTATTGTTAACATCGATCATGCAACCGCAACAGATTATGTGGAATTAATTGCACATATCCAAGAAGTGATTAAAGAAAAATTTGATGTTGAATTGCAAACAGAAGTTCGAATTATTGGTGAAGAAGTCTAAAAAATAAGCTAGGGAGGCAAGTCATTTTGACTTGCCTCCCTAGCTTTAAATCCTAAGATAAAGGTCGTAAATTTTACTCGTCTTCTAAATTTTCCAATTCTACAACTTTAAAGTTTTTCCGCTCTAAATGTTCTACAATGGCTGTACACGTTTCGGCAGTTGTGCCGGCTGGTAAAGTAATAAGTGTGCGACGAACAAATTCTTCACTATCAACATCCAATGTAATACAGCTGGCGATGCTGCTATATTTGGCAATGATTTTTGAAATGGCTGCTAAGTCGCCTTGTTGACCAACTGAAGCAATTGTTAAAACGTAGCTCCCTTGTTTTACATTCCAAGATTGCGCTAAAATATTTAATAAGGTGCTGTGTGTTAAAATGCCGTAAAAATAATTATTTTCATCTAAAACAGCAATGTAAGGTAGTTCTTTAATAGTAAAAAATACCTTGAAAAATGAAGTGTTGACATAAATAAATTTTGTGGCATTTTTTAACAAATAGGTAACAGGTAAACTCATATCGCCACCGTTTGCTTTGTGGCGGTAAATATGCATTTTATAGATATTTCCTCGGAAAATTTTTCCAGATTCGTCTAAAATTGGGACACAACGGTAACCTGAGTCTTCTAAAATAGAAAGAGCTTCTTCTAGAGTACAAGATTCATTGACTGTTGTTAAATTATCTTTTTTAATAACTACAGATTTTAATAACATAAACAGGCCTCCTAAGGGTTCATTTTTAATAAATTTATCATATCATAACTTAGCAGAAAACAATAGCTGAGACCTCAGAATAAAAGCAATTTTGTTAAAATAAATAGAAAATAAAGAAAAATCAGATATTTTATAAAAGAAATCAAGCACGTATTCGCGATAATGGTAAAAAATTACGTAAGAATCGGCACAGCGCTTCTTTAAAAAGTAAATTAAACTTTGACAACTTTTTCGAATAATGGTACTGTTAAGAAGTAAATTTGTGAATAGAGGAGGTCGAAGAACATGGCAACAAAGAAAGCAGCTCTTGCTTGTTCCGTTTGTGGCTCTCGCAACTATTCTAAATCCGTTAGTGAAGGTAAACGTGGCGAACGCTTAGAAATCAATAAATTCTGTAAATATTGTAATCAATACACGTTACATAAAGAAACGAAATAGATTTAGAGGAGGGTATCAACATGAAATTTTTCCGCAGCGTTGCTGATGAGATGAAGCAAGTAACTTGGCCAACAAAAAAACAATTGCGTAAAGATACATTAGTTGTAATTGAAACATCTATTTTATTTGCAGCATTGTTCTTTATCATGGATACTGTTATCCAAACGGCATTTGGCTGGATTTTAAAATAATTAATTCTAGTATTTCCCGACGAGGGGTGCTATAATAGTATTCGAGAAAAAGCTTCGGGAAACTGAGCTTTTTTTATTTGCTCGAAAAAAATAAACTAAAACATTTAAAGGAGCCGAATCAGTAATGGAAACTTTTGAAAGAAATTGGTACGTATTGCACACCTATTCAGGCTATGAAAATAAAGTAAAAGCAAACATTGAATCACGTGCACAAAGCATGGGGATGGGCGATTATATTTTTCGTGTCGTTGTACCAGAAGAAACAGAAAAAGAAGTCAAAAATGGTAAAGAAAAAGAAATCGTTCATAAAACTTTCCCTGGTTATGTGTTAGTGGAAATGATTATGACCGATGATTCTTGGTATATTGTTCGTAACACGCCAGGCGTAACTGGTTTTGTAGGCTCACATGGTGCTGGTAGTAAACCCGCTCCTTTATTACAAGAAGAAATTAACCACATTTTACGTTCAATTGGCATGAGCACCCGTCAATCAGACTTAGAAGTAGCGCTAGGCGATACAGTGAAAATTATCGAAGGTGCCTTTTCTGGTCTTGAAGGTGTTGTGACAGAAATCGATGAAGAAAAACAAAAATTAAAAGTAAACATCGATATGTTTGGTCGTGAAACAAGTACAGAATTAGACTTTGAACAAGTCGATAACATTGATTAATAAACAAGCTGACAAACTATTGTTCAGCTGATTGATACAGATTGTAGGGTCTGGAAAAGCAGTCAACTGACTTCTTTTCCAAGCCCTTTTTTAGTTCATCGCAGAAAGGAATGAAAAAAATGAAACATGCCCAAAAATATCGTTATTTTTCTTTGCTAATGGGTCTTGTTCTATTATTAAGTGCTTGCCAAATTGGGGCAACCACGAAGAATGACAATCAAGCCGCCACAAAAGAAGCAACCGTTGAGTTAAACCGCACAACAACACCAACGCTCTTTTTTCATGGTTACGCGGGAACTAAAAATTCGTTTGGCTCGTTACTGCATCGCTTGGAGAAACAAGGTGCCACAACTCAAGAATTAGTGCTACTCGTTAAACCTGATGGGACCGTGGTTAAAGAGCGAGGAGCTTTAAGTGGCAAAGCGACGAATCCCAGTGTTCAAGTTCTATTTGAAGATAATAAAAACAATGAATGGAATCAAACAGAATGGATAAAAAACACATTACTCTATTTACAAAAAAATTATCAAGTGAACAAAGCGAATATTGTCGGGCACTCTATGGGTGGTGTTAGTGGTTTACGTTATTTAGGAACCTATGGGCAAGACGCATCGTTACCTAAAATTAAAAAATTCGTCAGCATTGGAGCACCTTTCAATGATTTTATTGATACGAGTCAACAGCAAACCATCGAAACGGAACTAGAAAACGGCCCCACAGAAAAAAGTAGCCGCTATTTGGATTATCAAGAGATGATTAATGTTGTTCCAGAAAAACTGCCCATTTTATTAATTGGTGGTCAATTAAGTGCAACAGATTTAAGTGATGGAACGGTGCCGTTATCTAGTGCCTTAGCAGTCAACGCCTTGCTAAGACAGCGAGGAACTCAAGTCACTAGCCAGATTATTAAAGGAGAAAATGCACAACATAGTCAATTACATGAAAATCCTGAAGTAGATCAATTGCTAATCGAATTTCTATGGCCGAGTAAAAAATAGCAAAAAGGCACATGTTCCATAAAAAATGGAACATGTGCCTTTTTCTATACTTTGGCTAGCGAAATAGCTTTTTTCAGCTATAATAAATAAAATTATTTATTTTTAGGAGATATTGGAATGGAATCCTCATGATTTAAATAAGCACAAATCAAGGCTTCAAAGGTGATTAATGTTTGGCCAAAAAACATTTGTGGCTGAGCGACACTTGTTGAAAACGGGCTGTAAGAGTCAGTTGAAAAAACGAGATCTGCCAGTCGACCAAGAGTTGAATTTTTGGCACCAACAAAAGAAATGATAGGATGTTTTTTCTCTTTCGCAAGCAGAGCTGTTTCTTTTAAGTATTTTTCTTCACCAGAATGTGAAAGGATGATAAAAAGAAAATTCAGATTATTTTGACTATTTATCGAATGAGTATGGGCTGTTGTGATACTGGGGATGCCATGAAAATTGAAAACCTCACTAATGTAAGCCGCCAAATGTCGTGAAAAGTCATGACCTAAAATAACAAATAAATGATTCTTGTGTTTGGCAAGCAGTCGACAAAACTCGTTGGTTGTTTCAAATGAAGGTGCTGTTTCATAAGGGATTGGCTGAGAAAAATGGGCTTCTTTTAATTTGTAAATAAGTTCATTATAACCTGATAAATTTAATTTTTTGGCTAAACGAATGATGGAACTAGGCGAAGAAAAGCAGTGTTTGGCAACTTCTCGAATACTCAAATCGGCCGCGTTCGTACTTTGTTGATCCAAATAATACAAAATCTGACTTTCTGTTTTTGTTAAATGATACGTTTCTTTTAAGTAATCTAAGTTCATGAGCAAACCTCCTTTATCAGATTATAAATAATTTTGTGGGAAAAAGGTATCAAAAAATAAAAAATGAGGTGTTTTTATGAAAAGGGCAACAAAGCAAAGGCTGTCTTTGGCAGCAATCATGGTTCTACTTCTCTCGGGCTGTGGAAGTGTTGGGAAAGAAACCAAAAAGAAAGAACAACAGGTATTACGGGTCGGGATTGATTCGGAATTATCAACGGCAGACGTGTCGTTGGCAATGGATAATACAGCAGCAGATGTAATGAGCCAAGTAGGGGAGGGACTTTTCTCCTTTGACGAAAAAGGAGAAGCTAAACCAGCATTGGCAACTGAAAAAGTACAGCCCTCCAATGATGGTTTAATCTATACTTTTACGATTCGAAAAGATGCAAAATGGAGTAACGGCGAGCCAATCACAGCAAATGATTTTGAATACTCTTGGAAGCGCACAGTGGACCCAAAAACAGCTTCCCCGCAAGCGTATTACTTTGAAGGGCTAAAAAATTATCGTGCTATTGTTGACGGTGGCAAATCTAAAGAAGAGTTAGGGGTAACAGCCATTGATGACCATACCTTGGAAGTAGAGCTAAGCTATCCTATGAGTTATTTTCAACAATTATTGGCGGTACCAGCTTTTTATCCTTTAAATGAAGCATTTGTCGAAAAAACGGGCAAAAACTATGGTACATCAGCTGAGTCAACACTTTACAATGGCGCCTTCACATTAGAAGGTTGGGATGGCACGAATAATACTTGGTCCTATGTGAAGAATAAAAATTATTGGGATCAAGCGAATGTTTCATTGGATAAGGTGGATGTCCAAGTAGTTAAAGAAGTCAATACTGGGAAAAATCTTTTCGAAGGGAAAGAATTAGATGTTGTAAAAATTTCTGGAGAAATTGTTGCACAAGAACAAGACAATGCAGCTTTGAAAATTCGTGAAATTCCTGGAACGTATTATATCCAATTAAATACGCAAAAAGATCTTTTGGCAAATAAGAATGCACGTCGAGCAATAGCATTATCATTAAATTCTGAACGTTTAGCTAAAAATGTTTTAAATGATGGCTCAAAAAAAGCACTTGGCTTCGTGCCAACAGGTTTCACTAATCAAGAAACGCAAAAAGATTTTGCAGAGGAATTAGGAGATTTAAATCCTAGTGAACCAGAAAAAGCGAAAGAGTTATGGCAAATGGCTAAAAAAGAATTAGGAATTGAAAAAGCGGAGCTAACCATTTTAAGTTCGGATACAGAAAATGCTAAAAAAATCAGTGAGTATGTTCAAGGAGCTTTAGCAGATAATTTAGAAAATTTAACAGTCAATGTTTCACCAGTTCCTTTTAATAATCGTTTAGAAAAAAGTCGCAGCGGAGATTTCGACATTGTGGTTGGTGGCTGGACGCCAGTATATGCTGATCCAATCGATTTCTTAAACTTACTGCAATCAAAAAATTCCAATAATTTTGGTAAATGGTCTAATAAGACCTTTGATCAGTTGCTTCAAGAAGCAAACGTAACTTATGCAAACAAATATGAAGAACGTTGGAAAACATTACAAAAAGCGGATCAATTGGTTGCGGAAGAAGCACCCCTAGTTCCTCTTTATCAATTAACAGAAGCACGCTTAGTGGACGATTCTGTCCAAAATTTAGTCTATGGTCCATTAGGTTCAGGCTATTACAAATCAGTCTCTATCAGTGACAAGTAAAGGTTGGGAAAAAATGAAAAAAAGTCAAGCTGTTCAATTAATTCAGGAACTTTCAAATGCTAATGGTGTTTCAGGCTTTGAAACAGAAGTCGTTAGAATCCTTCAACATGCAACTGCGGATTTTACTATTCAACGGCTAGATGCCATTAAAAATTTATATCTTGAGAAGAAAAATAATCTAAGTGAAGGTCCAGTTGTGCTTTTTGATGCCCATAGTGACGAAGTGGGTTTTATGATTCAAGCAATTAAAGAAAACGGCTTGTTGCGTTTTCTTCCGTTAGGTGGCTGGGTCCCTAATACGATTTCTGCACAAAAAGTTCGGATTCGTAACCGGGAAGGCGCCTATCTGCCAGGCGTAGTTACTAGTCGGCCCCCTCATTTTATGACACCAGAGGAACGTCAGCGGCCATTAACCATTGCTGATTTGACGATCGACATTGGTGCTACCTCAAAAGAAGAAGTAATTGAAACGTACAAAATCGATCTTGGTGCACCGGTCATTCCAGATGTGACGTGTTGTTACAACGAACAGACAGATCTTTTTTTAGGAAAAGCTTTTGATTGTCGTATTGGCTGTGCTTGCTTAGTGGACGTCATGGAGGAGTTGAAAGAAGAGACACTTCCATTCAAGTTAGTTGCGACAGTAACTGCACAAGAAGAAGTTGGCGAAAGAGGAGCACTTATTGCCGCAAAGCAAGTCAATCCTGATTTAGCTATTGTTTTCGAAGGCTGCCCGGCTGATGATACGGCAGAAACGCCAGAGATGATTCAATCAGCAATGGGAAAAGGACCGATGTTACGTTATTTTGATGTTTCTATGATTACGAATCCGGAATTTCAAGAGTATGCACTAGAGATTGCTAAAATACACAAAATTCCTGTTCAAGTTTCTGTTCGAAGTGGTGGTGGAACCAATGGCATGGCGATTACACAAGTTCAAGGAGCCCCGACGATTGTTGTAGGAATTCCTGTCCGTTACGCTCACACACCCCATTGCTATGTAGATTTTCAAGATTACCAAGCGGCGAAAGAATTAGTCATTCAATTAATCAAAAATTTAGATGCTGACAAAATTCAAGCACTGGTTCAGCCATTGTCAAAGGAGTGGAACAAATGAAGATTTATGTATCATGCGATATTGAAGGATTAGCAGGTATTGCGACATTTGATATGGAAAAAGAAGACACCGTTTTATTTCGAGAATTATATCACCAACATGTGGCTTGGTTGATTGAAGGGATTCAAAAGAGTGCCAAAAATGAACAAATTACAGAAATTACTATTGCCGATTCGCATAGCCGTGGATTGAATTTAGCTTATGCGCGCTTGGCAGAAATGGATGAACGAATTTCCTTAGTGAGCGGCTTTCCTCGCATGGATTATATGATGAGTGGCTTGGATAGTAGCTATGATGTGGTCTTTTTCTTAGGTTATCATGCCGGTATTGGCAAACAAAAAGGGAATATGGATCATGGGTATAGCGCTAGTGTTGCTTATGATTTAAAAATAAACGACTTAGCGATGAATGAAACGACAATTAATGCAGCTTACGCTAGCGAATTAGGTGTCCCTGTTGGTTTAATTATCGGTGAATCAGGCTTAGAGGAACAACTTTTTCAAGAAAAAATGATGCCCGAAGTTCCCTTTGTTTCCACCAAAGAATCTCTGGGACGTTATGCAATCAAAAATAGACCCATGCAACAAGTTCGGGAAGCTATCGTAGCAACTACAAGTCAGGTGTTAACTTCCTTTTCGTTGTCTGAATTACCCCGATATACCTTGCAAACACCAGCAACTGTAAAATTGCAATGCGTGACGACAGCACAAGCAGATCGTATTGAAATGTTACCAATGATTAAACGCATTGATGGTAGAACTGTTTCATTTGTAGGTGAAACGATGAAAGATGTCATGAATGGAATTGTCGCTGTGGTTGGTTTAGGCGGAACAAGTTATTAAAGAAGAAGCTTACGGAAAAACGAATGGACGTTTTTTTCTGTAAGCTTCTTGCTATAGTTATTTCTATTTTTGTTTCTCTAGAATTTCTTTGCTTAAACGTTGTGCAGTTGGTGTCACCGCAAGACCGCCTTCAGCGGTTTCCTTGAAAATTTGTGGCATTTGGCGTCCCACTTGGTACATTGCGTGGATGACTTCATCTGGCGGAATGACACTTCGAATCCCCGCTAAAGCCATATCAGCTGAGATGAAGGCTTGAGAAGAACCTAATGCATTTCGCTTCACGCAAGGGACTTCAACAAGTCCTGCAACAGGATCACAAATGAGGCCCATCATATTTTTTATCGTAATGGCCACAGCTTGAGCAGATTGATCAGGCGTACCGCCAGAAGCCGCAACTAAAGCGGCGCTCGCCATTGCACTAGCAGAACCGACTTCAGCTTGACAACCACCTTCGGCACCGCTGATTGAGGCATTGTTGGCAATCACTAAGCCAAAAGCCCCAGCGGTAAATAGAAAATCCAATTGTTGCTGATGCGTTAACTTTAAGCGATCAATAACTGCCAACAAGACGCCAGAAACTACTCCGGCACTGCCTGCGGTTGGTGTAGCACAAATCAAGCCCATTTTTGCATTAACTTCATTAACAGCAATCGCATTTCGCACGGCTTGTAAAATGGTCTCACCGCTTAAAAAGTTGCCTGAATGTATGTAATCATTTAAGCGGGTTGCATCGCCACCAGTTAGCCCTGTTACTGAGGTAACACCAGCGATTCCTTCAGCGACAGATTGTTTCATAACGGCTAGATTTTTTTCCATTGTTTCAATAATTCGTTCACGAGAATACCCGCCATGAGCCATTTCTGTTGCAATCATTAATTCGCTCACAGAAGGGTACTCTTTCGCTTGAGCTACCAAATCTTCAATTGAATAAAACATCGTATTACTCCTTTACGTTCATTTAGTCAAAATAGTTGACGCTATATATATGAGGGATTTCAGCTAATTGCATGACAATGTCACCGACTTCGGCTTGATCAACTTCAATAATCATAATCGCTTTTTCCCCTTTAGATTCTCGGGTAACGGTCATTGTACTAATATTGATATCGCTAGCTGAAAGGATGTTGGTCACCTTAGCAATCATGCCAGGAACATCTTGATGGACAACGATAAATGTTGGCGTGCCCATACTTAAAGACAATTTGAAGCCATTTAATTCAGAAATTTGAATGTTTCCACCACCAATTGAAATTCCTGTCACAGATAGTTTTCGGTCGCCAGAAGAAACCACAATTTTAACGGAATTAGGGTGGTCTGCTTTTTCACTTTTAGGAATAAAACAAACTTCCATTCCTTGTTCATAAGCAATTTCCAAAGAATTGGCTAGTTGCTCATCATCTGGTTCCATACCTAAAAGGCCGCCAACTAAGGCGATATCTGTTCCGTGACCACGATAAGTTTTAGCAAAAGACTCATATAAATAAATGTCAACGCTATCAGGTTGCTGTCCAAAAATACTCCGAACCACTTTTCCAATTCTTGCCGCTCCAGCTGTATGAGAACTGCTTGGACCAATCATAACAGGTCCGATAATATCAAAAACACTATTAAAGCGTAACTCTTCCATTTCAGCACCTTCTTCATTAGAATATGTTTTCATTGGAAGTCTAACACAAAAAATGGCGGGGAACTAGGCAATCGCTTGTGTTTTAGCGAATAATTTAAATTTTTATCAGAATGAAAGCAAGGGGCCTTCGTTGACAAATCAGTGAAGAGATGCTAAATTCTAGATAATAAAAGACGAAAAGAGGGATTCGTGCGTTGAAAATTTAAGTTAATTTTTTAGAGAAACTGTATAACTTTGCCTGATTATAACGGGTGGAGTGTGCGGATTTTCGGAAATTAGCTTAAAGAATTCAGCCACGGGTCTTTTTGTATACCTTGGATTGATGCCGCTGATTTCCGTAAAGCTGCATCAATTTTGCTTTATGGAGGTATATTTATGTCGAAAATTGAACTAAAACAACTATCTTTTGCCTATGATAATCAAGAAGCGTTGCTTTTTGATCAGGCAAATATCACGATGGATACCAATTGGAAATTAGGATTGATTGGCCGCAATGGCCGTGGGAAAACAACCTTATTAAGATTGTTACAAAAGCAGTTGGATTACCAAGGAGAGATTCTTCATCAAGTCGATTTCGTCTATTTTCCACAAACAGTTGCAGAAGAACAACAGCTCACTTATTATGTCTTACAAGAGGTGACTTCTTTTGAACAGTGGGAATTAGAACGAGAATTAACGCTTTTAAACGTTGATCCTGAAGTTTTATGGCGGCCCTTTTCTTCTTTATCAGGCGGCGAAAAGACGAAAGTTTTATTAGGTCTTCTTTTTATTGAAGAAAATGCCTTTCCTTTAATTGACGAGCCAACAAATCATTTAGATCTAGCTGGCAGACAACAAGTGGCTGAATATTTGAAGAAAAAGAAACATGGATTTATTTTAGTCAGCCACGATCGGGCATTTGTTGATGAAGTGGTTGATCATATTTTGGCGATTGAAAAAAGTCAATTGACGCTGTATCAAGGGAATTTTTCTATTTATGAAGAGCAAAAAAAATTAAGAGATGCTTTTGAACTAGCAGAAAATGAAAAAATCAAAAAAGAAGTCAATCGCTTGAAAGAAACCGCTCGTAAAAAAGCGGAATGGTCGATGAACCGTGAAGGTGATAAGTACGGCAATGCTAAAGAAAAAGGAAGCGGGGCGATTTTTGATACAGGAGCCATTGGTGCCCGGGCAGCGCGCGTAATGAAGCGCTCGAAACACATTCAACAACGTGCCGAAACACAATTAGCAGAAAAAGAAAAACTATTAAAAGATCTTGAGTATATTGATCCTTTGTCAATGGATTATCAGCCAACGCATCACAAAACATTATTGACGGTGGAAGAGCTTCGTCTAGGCTACGAGAAAAATTGGCTATTTGCGCCAATTTCTTTTTCAATAAACGCGGGAGAAATTGTTGGAATAACAGGAAAAAATGGCTCAGGAAAATCGAGCTTGATTCAGTATTTGTTGGGGAATTTTTCTGGAGATTCAGAAGGCGAAGCCACTTTGGCTCACCAATTAACCATTTCTTATGTGCGCCAAGATTATGAAGACAATCAAGGAACTTTATCCGAATTTGCAGAGAAAAATCAGTTAGATTACACTCAATTTTTAAATAACTTACGAAAACTTGGGATGGAGCGCGCCGTTTTCACTAATCGAATTGAACAAATGAGTATGGGGCAACGGAAAAAAGTCGAAGTAGCCAAATCATTGTCTCAATCAGCTGAACTTTATATTTGGGATGAACCCCTTAATTACTTGGATGTGTTTAATCATCAACAATTAGAAGCGCTAATCTTATCTGTGAAGCCTGCAATGCTAGTGATTGAGCATGATGCACATTTCATGAAGAAAATAACAGATAAAAAAATTGTCTTGAAATCATAAAAACATCTTGAAAAAGTAAAGGGAATCCTGTATAGTAATAGGGTATGTTTTAAATGTACGTTGAGTGGGAGGGGAAATCTCAACCCCATTAACCACGCACGAGAACTTAAGGAGGTATTTTCGTGGCTAAAAAAGTAGAAAAAATCGTTAAATTACAAATTCCTGCGGGGAAAGCAACACCAGCTCCACCAGTAGGTCCAGCGTTAGGTCAAGCAGGTATCAACATCATGGGATTCACTAAAGAATTCAATGCTCGTACAGCTGACCAAGCAGGCTTGATTATTCCAGTAGTAATCTCTGTATATGAAGATCGTTCATTTACATTCATTACTAAAACACCACCTGCTGCAGTCTTATTGAAAAAAGCTGCAAAAATCGAAAAAGGTTCAGGTGAACCAAACAAAACTAAAGTTGCAACAGTTTCAAGCGATCAAGTGAAAGAAATCGCTGAACTTAAAATGGCAGACCTAAACGCCGCTGACGTTGAAGCAGCAATGCGCATGGTTGCAGGAACTGCACGAAGCATGGGTATCATCGTAGAATAATTTTTATTCCACACTTACTCAAAGAAGTAGCTTCTCAGTTCGTTTCATATTTAAAGATATGAAAGACGTGGGAGGTACAACCGTTATAACCACAATCAAGGAGGAAACAAAATGGCTAAAAAGAGCAAAAAAATGCAAGAAGCATTGAAAAAAGTTGATGCTACAAAAGCTTACTCAGTTGAAGAAGCAGTAGCTTTAGCAAAAGATACAAACATCGCGAAATTTGACGCAACAGTTGAAGTTGCTTACAAATTGAACGTTGACCCTAAAAAAGCAGACCAACAAATCCGTGGAGCAGTTGTGCTTCCAAACGGAACTGGTAAAACACAAACTGTTTTAGTATTCGCTAAAGGCGAAAAAGCTAAAGAAGCTGAAGCTGCTGGTGCAGATTTCGTAGGCGACGACGACATGGTTGCAAAAATCCAAGGTGGATGGTTCGACTTTGACGTAGTTGTTGCGACTCCTGACATGATGGCTACAGTTGGTAAATTAGGCCGTGTCTTAGGACCAAAAGGTTTAATGCCAAACCCTAAAACTGGTACTGTAACAATGGACGTTACAAAAGCTGTTGAAGAAGTTAAAGCTGGTAAAGTAACTTACCGCGTTGACAAAGCTGGTAACATCCACGTACCAATCGGTAAAGTTTCATTTGATAACGAAAAATTGGTTGAAAACTTCAACACAATTAACGACGTATTATTGAAAGCTAAACCATCAACTGCTAAAGGTCAATACATCAAAAACATTTCAGTAACAACAACATTTGGACCTGGAATCCACGTTGACCAAGCTTCTTTCTAATTTGAAAGAAAATAATTAAAAAATTCTTGACTCACTCACTTACCCTATGGTAAAGTGAGTGAGGTTAATAATTAACTGTACCGAAGACAGTAGGTGACGCAAGTCTTAATTTCCTACCGAGGACAATTGTTGAGTTATATACAATTCGGTCCCTCTATGTCTACGGTGGCATGGAGTTTTGTTGTTTTACACGACTTTTTGAAAAAAAGCCGATGTAAAACAATACTTGGCGAACGAAGTGAGCGAAGTTTCATTTGATTCTTCTACTTTACATAACGTAAACCAAGTCCAACTCCACCATCAAAATCAGGAGGTGAAATAAATGAGTGAAGCAGCAATCGCTAAAAAAGAAACCCTAGTTCAAGCAGCCGCTGAGAAATTTGAATCAGCAGCATCAGTTGTAATCGTGGACTACCGTGGTTTAACAGTTGAAGAAGTCACTAACTTACGTAAACAATTACGTGATGCAGGCGTAGAAATGAAAGTCATCAAAAACTCAATCCTTTCTCGTGCAGCTAAAAAAGTTGGTTTAGACGGCTTAGACGAAGTCTTTACAGGCCCAACTGCTGTCGCATTCAGCAACGACGATGTAGTAGCACCAGCTAAAATCATCGACGAATTTGCTAAAGATGCAAAAGCATTAGAAATCAAAGGTGGCGTCATCGAAGGAAAAGTTTCTTCAGTGGAACAAATTACTGCGTTGGCAAAACTACCAAACCGCGAAGGTTTACTATCTATGCTATTATCTGTATTACAAGCGCCAGTCCGCAACGTGGCTTACGCTGTCAAAGCAGTGGCAGAGAAAAACGAAGAAGTTGCTTAATTGCAGTCTAATTCAAACAAATAAAAAACAAACAATTTTAATTTAAATGGAGGAAATTCAAAATGGCATTAAACATTGAAAACATCGTTGCTGAGTTAGAAACAGCAACTATCTTAGAACTAAGCGAATTAGTTAAAGCTATCGAAGAAAAATTTGACGTATCAGCAGCAGCTCCTGTAGCAGTAGCTGGACCAGCAGCAGGTGGAGCAGCAGAAGAACAAACTGAATTCACTGTTGAATTAACAGCAGCTGGCGATCAAAAAGTTAAAGTTATCAAAGCAGTTCGTGAAGCAACTGGCTTAGGCTTGAAAGAAGCTAAAGCTGTAGTTGATGGCGCTCCTGCACCAGTTAAAGAAGCTGTTTCTAAAGAAGAAGCAGAAGCTTTAAAAGCTGCTTTAGAAGAAGTTGGCGCTTCAGTAACAGTAAAATAATTCATTCAACTTTTGAATGTTCGAGAACCCTTGTGTGGCAAGGGTTCTTTTTTTATAGCAAACGGTAGTTGTCTTTTGCTAAAACAACTACCGCTAGTAAAATATCTATAAAATTTAATTGTCTACTTTGACAAATTAACAACAATACAATCATCTACCACTCGGATAGAATCTTTGCTAGGCCAGACATTCATTTCTGCTTGTAAAGCTTTGTGTTTTTCAAAATCTTCTGGTGTAGGATCATTAAAATTTAATCCAAATGTTTTCATATAGAGTAAAGTATTTAAACTAGTATGCACCGAGTTAGGCATGAATTCAAATAATGAGACACCATTTGTTTCACCTTTTATATTTGAAACATTCCGAGGAGAACGATTTCCATACATTAAAAGTTTATAGGATTCTGGATTCTCAATTTCCATTGAATAAATATTATTTGTAATCATTTCCGCAGTACGTAAATCTTCTTCCGCTGTTAGATACTCAGAATATTCTAGGTTGGTTGTTTCCCGAACTTGAATAAAAGTAAAGAGAATTACTATGCCAATTAATAAATGTTTAAGCACAAAGTTGTATCCCCAGTAAATCATAATAAAGATAAGTAATAATGCTAAAACAGCAGGGAAGTTAGGTACTTCACCTCTAATTGCCGGACGTTTTCCACCTAAAATTGTAAACATGAGTGGAGTGATTACAATACCTAACAAGGTAATAAAGATGAAGAAAACATTTTTTCGTTTCAGATAGGACATATTAATTAATACAATGACCAGTAAAAGAACACATATCAAAAACAGCGGTGTAAAAAAAGTGTCTCCGACTGGAGGGAAGAATAGTTCTTTGGCGTAATCTTTAATATCATTGATAGAATCTATCAAGGGACGTTTACCCCAAAGAATCATATTATCTAGATAGGAGCTTTCAACGTTTAAAACTTTTTTCGCTAACACCGTCATTAGTTGAGATAGAACGAGAGATGAAATAGCTAGTAGAATAAAATGACCAATTTTGAAGGCATAGTCTTTAAAAGAAATTTTAAGGTCATTCAACTGAGCAAAATACAATGTCATTAAAATCTTGAACAAAATTAAGGTACACGCAAATACAAAGAATGATTGGTACATAGTAAGTGTAAATGTCAGCAACAAAAAGCCGAATAATTTAAAAATTTTATTGGGAATATGGTAAATAGCAATGAGAGAAAGTATAACCAAACAGATACCTAATGAAAATTCAAAATTTTGTAGGACGAAGTAAAATTGTTCGCTAAATAATTGACTGGTTGGAAAAATACTTGGGATAATATATAAATACTTTTTGTTATAAATCTGCTTAGTTGAAAGATCAACATAATAGCACAACAAGATAGTGGCGATAGCAAAGAAAATAATAGCTAACAAATTTAAAAAATAAACATTTACATAGTTGTATGTTAAAAGCTTTAAAGCTACTAATCCTGGTCTACCAATCGAAACCCAATGTTTTAAGTAGCCTCTGTAGTTAGTCATTAAGTGCATAGTATCAATAGCGTAAGTATTGTTACATAGTTTAATACCATAAGTAGCAAAGACAATTAAAAAGCTGTAGATGGCTAAACCTTTGTTTTCTTTAATAAAATGTTTCATTTTTCTCTCCAATATTGTTTATTTGCTAAAACTTGTAAATTATTTATTGATTTTGATTAGTCTATATATCACACTCCCACCTATAATAAAACCCTAATTAATTATAAAATAGATAAGTTATAAGAACTACCTAAATTTGAAAATTATCAAATAAATCGTTTTTTACTTTAACTACAGATAAGTAACAATTTATTTTAAGTCAAAAACTGTTGACGATATTGTCGAGGTGTCATCTCTTTTTTCTGGAAGAAAAATTTTGAAAAATAAGAAGGTGAAGAAAAACCTGCTTCAAAACTGATTTCCGTGATGGTTAAGGAACTTTTTCTTAACAGAGAACAGGCTTTTTGCAATTTTAAGTTTTGTACATAAATACTAGGATTTGTTTGTTCATAACGCTGAAACAGCTTAAATAAATAGCTACGATCAATGTTATACTCGGAAGCTAATTGACTAATTGAAAGATTGTTTGAAAAATTTTCGTGAATAGCCATTTTAATTTGGTTAAATAATTGTTGGCTTTGGTTTTCGTGCTGTGTAACGGAATGATGCTCTAGATAATTCAACAATTGAAAGCTTTCACTTAAACTGCCAAAATGATTATGTTTCTTCGCTTCTTGGTAAATATTTTTAAATAAACTTTCTAATTTCTTATCAACAGTTCCTTTTAAAATACAATTTTCGGTAGTCAGGCCTATTTTTTCTAAATACTGAGACGAAAGATCTCCAACAAAACCGACCCAATGATAGGTCCAAGGATTTTGCCGATTAGGATAATAAATATTGCGACAATTGGCTGGAATCATAAACAAATCGCCAGCGGTAATGTGTTGTTTTTCCATAAAGGGTGTTGAAAAATAGCCTTCACCATCGCTACAATAATGCAAAACCCAATAATTAATGGGGGCAAACTCAGTTGGTTTTGTCGGACGGCATTTTTCATAGCCAGCTTCATAAAGATGAAATTCTTGGCTAATAGGTTGATCATTAATCAGGATGCTGACATTATTTGTAAAAACATTTTGCATGCTATCACCTCTTTATAAGAGTATGTAAAGGCTTTCTAAAAGTCAACATCTTTACAAGAAATAGGCAACATTTTTTATTTTTAAAAAACTGTAAGCGTTTTACAATGTGTGAGTACTAATTAATTTGATAAAGAGAGGATGTAGTAAAATGGCAACACATTCACGGGAACGATTAGGTTCTGTCGCATTGATGCTCATGACTTTTTCAGCGGTTTTTGCCTTTCCCAGCATTGTTAACAACAGTATTCAGATTGGCCTAGCAACTATTCCAGGCTATTTATTCGGCTCTATTTTTTACTTTTTACCATTTATTCTAATGATTGCAGAATTTGCTTCTGCTAATTCTGAAAATGAATCAGGTGTTCACAGTTGGTTGGAATCTGTGTTAGGACCTAAATGGGCATTTTTAGGCGCTTGGTCATATTTCTTTGTCAACTTGTTTTTCTTCTGTTCATTACTACCGAATACATTGATTTATGGTTCATACGCTTTTTTAGGTCAAAACGTTTTTCAAGGAAACCATAGTACTAAAATAATTGCAGTGATTTCTATCCTGTTATTTTGGTTAATGACATGGGTTTGTATTAAAGGGGTTTCGTGGATTTCGAAAGTGACTAGCTTAGCGGGTGGTGCTCGTTTATTTATGGGCGTAGCTTTTGTGGTTTTAGCCTTTGTCGTCGTGTTTGGTTTTGGCAATGAGCCAGCACAAGAGTTTACCACGACGTCAATTATGCCAACTTTTAATTGGACTTTTTTCATGACGATGGCGTGGATTTTACAAGCTGTTGGCGGTGGTGAAAGTATCGGTGTATATATTAAGGATGTTAAAGGCGGCAATAAAACGTTTGTCCGCACGATGATTGGTGCAACGATTGCGGTCGGTATCATGTATATTCTTGGTGCCGTTGCTGTAGGTTTGGTAGTGCCAACGGACGTCTTAAAAGGAAATTTTTCAAATGGTATTTTTGATATCTTTAAAATTTTAGGTACGTATTTCCATATTCCCGCAGCAATGATGGTGCGCTTAGTAGGAATTATCTTATTTGTCGGAAGTCTTGGTTCTTTGGCTCTGTGGACGGCAGCACCAGTTAAAGTATTTTTCTCAGAAATTCCTGATGGGGTCTTCGGTAAGTGGCTAGTGAAAACGAACGAAGAGGGAAATCCAACCAATGCTTTGTTAGTTCAAGGAATTATTGTGACGATTTTAGTTGCCATTCCAGCACTAGGAATTGGAAATATGGATAGCTTTTTAGAAACGTTAATTAATATGACAGCTTCTACGTCATTAGTGCCTGTCTTGTTCTTGTTAATCGCCTATATTGGGCTTCGTTGGAAAAAAGAAACAATGCCGAGAAGTTTCCGGTTTGGTAATCGAACCTTTGGCTTAATTGCGGGGATTTTCTTATTAGCCATTTTTATCTTTGTATTCTTTATGTCAACTGTGCCGGATCCAAAACTAATCATGGAAGAAATCAATGGCACGTTACCGAAAGGAACCGCTAGTCCACTGGGCATGTTGGCGTATAACATTATTGGGTTAATTGTCTTTATGGGCTTTGCTTGGATTTGTTGGAAACGATATGAAACAAAAGAAAAAAATGAAGTTGGTAAAGGAGAAATGGATTATGAAGACTTGGGAAAATTATAAAGTAGATAGTATCAATCGGTTGCCTGGACGAGCACATTTTTCGAGCTTTCCTTCGAAAGAAACAGCGTTATTAAATGAAAATAAATATACACAAGCATACAAAAATTTAAACGGATGCTGGCATTTTCTCTTTTTAGAAGCGCCAGAATACAGCCCAGAAAACTTTTTTGCGACGGACTTTGATACAAGCCAAATGGATCAAATCGCTGTTCCTGGAAATTGGTAAGTCCAAGGATATGGCAAAATGCATTACTCTGATTTATGGTACAATTTTCCCATTAATCCGCCGTATGTACCAACGGAAAACCCAACAGGTATTTACAAACGGACATTTGCTATAGATGAAACATTTCACGATAAAAAAATCATTTTACGTTTTTGTGGCGTAGATTCAGCTTATCATGTTTGGGTGAACGGCCATGAAGTTGGCTACAGTAAAGGTGCACGAAATGAAGCAGAATTTGACATTACGCCTTACGCTAAAATTGGTGAAAAAAATGATTTAACGGTGCGAGTCTATCAATGGTCAGATGGTACGTATTTAGAGGATCAAGATATGTGGTGGTTAAGTGGTATTTTTCGTGATGTTGAATTACTCGGTGTACCAGAAAATGGGCTGGAAGATTTCTTTATTATTTCCGATTTAGATGATTCGTATCAAAATGGCCACTTGGCAATTACGGGTAAATTTTGGCAAGACAAAGGACAACAAGTTCAATTGGAGTTGATGGATCAGCAGGGAAAAACGGTTCTTAAAGAGACTGTCGCAGGAAATCAAGGTACGGTTGAATTTTCAGCAAGTTTACCGTCTGTCACTGCTTGGTCAGCTGAAAAACCATACTTGTATCAACTATTTATTACTGTTTTTTCTGAAGGGGAAGTCGTCGAAGTTATTCCGCAAAAAGTTGGTTTCAGAAATATTCATGTATCTGGTGAGACTTTCTTAGTCAATGGTGTGGCCATTAAACTAAAAGGAATGAATCGTCATGATTATAATCCGAAAAATGGTCGAGTGGTTAGTCGTGAAGAAATTGAAAAAGATATTCGTTTAATGAAACAATTTAATATTAATGCCATTCGAACCAGTCATTATCCAGCATCTGCTTATTTCTATGATTTATGTGATGAATATGGAATGTATGTGATTGATGAAACTGATTTGGAATGTCACGGCTTTGAATTAACTGGAGAATATGATTGGATTAGTAACGATCCAGAATGGGAAACGGCTTATGTTTCTCGGATGGTACGGATGATTCAACGGGATAAAAACCATCCATCAATTCTCTTTTGGTCGTTAGGAAATGAATCTGCGTTTGGTCATAACTTTATTGAAATGGCCCGTATTGCAAAAGAAATGGATCCAACACGTTTGGTTCATTATGAAGGTGATTTTGAGGCAGAGGTCACGGATGTCTATTCTACAATGTATACTTGGTTGGAACACCCAACTAGAGAATTACTGATGAATACGATTATTGAAAATTCAAAAAAACCGCATATTTTATGTGAATATTGTCATGCGATGGGGAATGGCCCTGGGAATTTAAAAGAATACCAAGAGCTATTTTATGCTCATGATAAATTACAAGGTGGCTTTATTTGGGAATGGTTTGACCATGGCATTGAATCTGTAACAGATAACGGTGAAGTTTATTATCGTTATGGCGGCGATTTCGGCGATGATCCAAGTAACAAAGATTTTTGTATTGATGGGATGTTGATGCCTGACCGTACGCCATCTCCTAGCTTGTATGAATACAAAAAAGTCATTGAACCCATTACAACTAGCGCTATTGACGTTCTGTCAGGTGAATTCTCATTATTGAGTCGGTTTGACTTTGAAAACTTGGCTATCTTTAAGCTGGTTTATACAATTACTGAAGATCAAACAGTGATTCAATCAGGGACAGTAGCAGTGCCAGCAATTGCTGCTAGAGCAGAAGGAAGACTGCACTTACCTTATCATTTAGATTTTCCTAAAAAGGCAGGAGCCGCCTATTATTTAACTCTTTCATATCAATTGAAAGAAACGACCGCCTATGCATCTGCTGGTCATGAATTAGCTACCGCACAGTTTGAGTTGCCAATTGCAACACCAGGGATCGAGATCACACCAGTTGGCACGATGATGGCAAAGGAAATTGGCCCTCATTTATACATTGAAGGACCAAACTTTTCAATTAATTTTGATAAAGTGAAGGGCGCCTTAACGAATGTGACACGAGATGGTAAAAAATTATTGCATAGAGGGCCGAAATTTACATTTTGGCGGGCACCGATCAGTAATGATATGGAAATTATTGATGAAATGAAGAAGAAATATTTCTTACATTTAGAGCATGAAATTGTCCGTTCTTTTGAGTGGAAAAAAGTTGATGATTTTATCCAAGTCATCGTAAAAACAATTAACGGAACGACTAACAGTGCTTGGCATTATCAATGTACCTATCAGTATTTAATTGCACCAAATGGCGAAATTTTCTTCGACTTAAAAGGTAGTCCTGCCGGTAAAATTGAAAATGCGCCAGATATGTTACCACGTTTGGGTGTGACTCTCCATTTAGACAAGTCTCTATCAGAAGTAAAATATTTCGGTAAAGGGCCGAGAGAAAACTATGTAGATTCACAAGAAGCTGGTTTACTTGGCGTTTATGATGCTACAGTAGCGGAAATGTTCACTAATTATGTTGTTCCACAAGCCAATGGTAACCACATGGCGACTAAATGGTCCGCATTCACGGATGATCGTGGCCAAGGGGTAGTAGCAACAGCGGCTGATTCATATAATTTTAGTGTTTCTTATTTTGAAGAACAAGCGCTAGATGTTGCTAAGCATACCAATGAATTACAAGAAAGTGAGTATGTTGTTTTAAATATCGATTACAAACAAAACGCCCTAGGTAGCTACTCTTGTGGCCAGTGGCAATTAGAAAAATACCGGACTACGTTTGAAGAATTCCAATTGGCATTCCGCTTAACACCTTTTAATAATAAAGAGATTCAAGCAGCGGATGTCGCACATGAACGAGTAAAACGACCAACAATTTCTTAAATAAAAGCTCAGAACAGTGCACTTCGGTCTCCTGTTCTGAGTTTTTTTAATGAAATTATCAGAAATTATTGCTTTTTTTTCATGGAAACAAGCAAACTATTTTGTTATCTAATAAAAGTAGTCCATAATAGTAACATAGCGAATTATTCGCTAGATAAAGCATTTAGGAGGAATTATTTTATGCATACTTTATGGGTTTTAATCGTTGGTGCTGTTATCGGTGCTATCGCTGGCGCGCTTACAAGCAAAGGTCAATCAATGGGTTGGATTGCGAATATCGTTGCCGGTTTAGTTGGTTCATTTATCGGAGAAAAAATCTTAGGTAGCTGGGGTCCTCACGTAGCAGGTATGGCAATTGTGCCATCAATTATTGGGGCAGTAATTTTAGTTGCTGTGGTTTCATTCTTCTTCGGACGAAAAAATAGCTAATTAAGTAAATAATTGTTTAATTAGTTAAAGGAGGTCGGGACAGAACCGTTTAGCTCCGAGAAATAAGAAGAAATTTCCGAAAATTGCTTTTTAATTTTTGGATAATTTCGGCTTATTTCCGAAGGACCTTCAACTCTTAGAGCTTTAGCTCTTAGAAGTTGTTGAGATCGGAGCAACGCGTAGTGTTGGTTCTGTTCCCGCCGTTTATCAGTTTTTGAGCGTGGAGCAAAAATCCAAAGTGATTTTTGTCCCACGCTCCTTTTTTTATTTTCTCGTTAATTTTACGACAACTTCACAACGAGCGGTTTGTGGAAACATATCAACAGATTGTAAATAGTCTACTTGATATACTTTGGCTAATTGAACTAAATCACGTGCTAACGTGGATACATTACAAGAAATATACACCATTTTCTTAGGTGGTTGTTTCAAAAGGGCCGTTAATAATTTACGATCCAAACCAGTCCGTGGGGGATCAACTACAATGGCATCAGGTTTAAAGCCTTCTTTGAACCATTTAGGTAATAAGTCTTCAGCTGTTCCAACAGCATAATGTGTGTTCGTAACACCAAGTCGTTTTGCATTGAATCTAGCATCGTCAATTGCGGCGGGAATGGTATCCATACCACGAACTTGATGCGCTTGTTTCGCTAAACTTAAGCCAATGGTCCCGACGCCACAATAAGCATCAACAACAGTTTCATTTGGTTGTAAATCTAAGGCCTTGATTCCTTCATTATATAAAACTTCCGTTTGTTCTGGATTCAATTGGAAAAATGCTCGCGGCGATAAATCAAAGACAACGTCGTTAATGTGTTCTTCAATGCTTTCTTTGCCCCATAAGTGAAGGGTATCATCACCCATTACTAGAGAGGTTTTTTTATTTTGGACATTTTGCATAATAGAAACAACTTCTGGTAATTGTTCATTAATTGCGCGAACCATTTTTTCTTTTTGTGGAAATTTCTGCGATTGTGTAATGAACACTACTTGGACTTCGCCAGTTTGGATGCCCACTCGAACCATTAATGTTCGAAAGATACCACTATTTTTACGTTCATCATAAATTGGTAATTGAAAGTCATTCAATAAATCAACTAATGTATTCATCACCTTGGTTGTCGCAGGCTGTTGGACCAAACAGTTATCAATCGGTACTAATTGATGTGAATCAGCTTGATAGAGACCAGCTTCTACTTGTCCATCGATTTGGCGTAATTGGAATTGGGCTTTATTTCGATAATTCCAAGGATTCTCCATCCCAATTGTTTTTCGTAGTTCATAGTTTTGATAATTGGCTGGTTTAAATTTGTTAAGCGCCTGCTTTAATAAATCTTTTTTAAAGTCTAATTGTGCTTTGTAGGCTAAATGTTGTAGTTGGCAGCCGCCACATGTTTCATAGACAGGACAAGGAGGGACCACGCGATCTTTAGCAGCTTTTTTGACAGATTGAAGGGTTCCTTCAGCAAATTTTGGTGTAACATTTGTGATCGTGGCAGTCACTTCTTCTTTCGGTAGCGCCCCAGGAACGAAAATAATTAATTTTTTATAATAGCCGATACCTTCGCCATTAATTCCTAATCGTTTAATTTTTAAAGAAATTTGTTGGCCTTTTTTTACTAGTTGTTGGGTCATATTCTTTCATCCTTTAGTCATCTCACATTTTTCACTTCCTCCCATTTTAGCACATTTTTATTTATTTGGCTTCCAAGGATTCTATGGTATAGTAGAATATATGTTCTGATTTAGAGGGGCAGGAGAATAAGATGACAACAATCACACGAATTAGTAAAGATAAAGGTGAATTTTATCTACTTTGGCTATCTTCAGGCGAAAAACTGCGTGTCTCGGAAGATATTTTAGTACGGCAGCGTCTGCTAAAAGGCCAAGAGTTATCAGATACTTTAATAGAAGAAATAAAAAAAGCCAGTTCTTATGATGTCGGGTTACAAATGGCGATGAATTATTTAAGCTATCAATTACGTTCAAAGAAAGAGATTTTTACTTATTTAAAAGAGAAAGAAATTGTACCTGAAGATCGAGTAAAAATCGTTCAACGTTTAGAAGAGCTGCGGTTGTTGGATGATGCAATTTTTAGTGAAAGTTACGTACGGACAGCTATGCGAACCAGTGATAAAGGACCACGAAATGTGGCACAACAATTAAAGCAAAAAGGCATTAGTGAAGAAGATATTCAGCATGGCTTGACCTTTTATACGTTAGATGAACAGCTTAATGTTGCCATAGCAACTGCAGAAAAGGCCATGAAACGCTATCGAACTAAAAGTTTTAAAGATGCACTACAGAAAACGCGTCTGCATCTGATGCAAAAGGGCTTTACAAATGAAATCATTGATCTAGCTTTGGAATCTTTAGCTTTTGAAAAGGACGAAGAACAAGAACAACAAGCGTTAAACAAGGAAGGCGAACGTTTATGGCGTGCCAATCAGCGATTTGATTTTTCTAAAAAAGTCCAAAAAGTCAAACAAAGCTTATTCCAAAAAGGGTTTGACTATGATTTGATTCAGCAATTTATTAGCGAAAAGGAAGTAGAACATGACGAATAAAGAGCCTTGGGAGGCGTGGAGTCCCGCAAAAGTTAGTTCATTCCAGGAAGATTTTTTAGCTTGGTATGAACGAGAAAAACGCAATTTACCTTGGCGAGCGAATACAGATGCGTATCGTATTTGGATTTCTGAAATTATGCTACAACAAACTCGCGTAGATACAGTCATTGATTATTTTTATCGATTTATGGAATGGTTTCCGACGATTCAAGATTTAGCGGAAGCGCCAGATGATAAGTTGTTGAAAGCTTGGGAAGGGTTAGGTTACTATTCACGAGCGCGTAATTTAAAAGTGGCAGCGCAACAGATTGTTTCAGAATTTGGTGGGAAAATGCCTGACACAATCGAAGATATTCGGAGTTTAAAAGGAATCGGCCCCTATACGGCTGGTGCGATTGGCAGTATTGCCTTTAATTTACCCGAACCAGCAATTGACGGTAACGTCATGCGGGTAGTGAGCCGTTTATTTGAAATTGATGCAGATATTGCAAAAGCGAGTAGTCGTAAAGTATTTGAAGCGGCGATGCTTAAAATCATCGATCGTGAGCGTCCAGGGGATTTTAATCAAGCCTTAATGGATCTAGGCTCAGCCGTCTGCACCCCAACTTCACCTAAGTGTGAAAGCTGTCCGCTTCAGCAATATTGTGCGGCCTATCAGGCAGATAAAATGACCGCTTATCCAGTCAAATCAAAAAAAGTTAAGCCGAAAGATGTGTATTATGTCGGCACTATTATTGAAAATAAAAAGCAAGAATTTTTATTAGAACAACGCCCTGAAACCGGTTTGTTAGCCAATATGTGGCTGTTTCCGATTGAAGAAATTAGCAAAAAACAATTTCAACAATTGCAAAAACTGGCGCAACCAGCAGAAACGGAAAAACAATTAACTTTAGAGTTAGATCCTGTAACAGAGCCTTTGGTTGCTGAAGAACCTGTCAATGTTTTTGCTGACTATGACACAGTTGTCTGGCAAAAACGTGCCTTAGGCGAAGTCGTTCATATTTTCAGTCATTTAAAATGGCATATCTTAGTCTTTTATGGCCGAAATACAGGCGAATTAGCCACACTAGAGTCGCAGCGATGGGTGGCAGCACAACAATTTTCAGAGTATGTTTTTCCAAAACCACAGCAAAAAATGGTGGAATTGTTCAAAAAAGAACACAAAAATAAATAACAAAAAAGAGAGGCTTTTAAACAAACAAGCCCCTCTTTTTTGTTTCCTCTAGGTTATACCCCTATATAAATTCTGCTATGTTTAGTTTTGAAGGGGACTGGTAAGATAGACTTGTCTCTTGTCTGCTTAGAGGAGTAGTAATGATGGTGGAGACTTTTCAAGAGAGAGGAAGTACAGCCAATGAGTAGGAAGCGAAAAATCAGCTTAATTAGTTTAGTCATCATTTTGTTTTTTGTCACAGTCGGCTCAGCATACTTTGCTGTAGCGGGTAGCTATTTAAAGAAAACGATTGATAAAGGCTATGTCCCCATAAAAAATGATTATACTGAAGCGCAAAATAAAGATAGTCAATCGTTTTTGGTCATGGGTCTAGACAATACAATTGAACGGAAATTAGGCACAACTAGGACTGATGCTATGATGGTGATTACCGTGAATAACAAGACGAAGAAAATAACCTATTTAAGTTTGCCACGGGATAGTTTTGTTCAAATTGATGCGAAAAATTACCAAGGGATGCAGCGAATTGAAGCCGCCTATACCTACGATGGACCAACAGCTTCTGTTAACACAGTTGAGAAATTATTGAATATTCCAATCAATCATTACGTTGTGTTTAACTTTTTATCTTTTATTAAGTTAATTGATGCGGTTGGTGGCATAGATGTCAATGTCAAGCAGGCGTTTGATGGTGTCACCAAAGACGGGCCAGGATCCATTCATTTTGATGCAGGGAAACAGCATTTAGATGGTACGAAAGCTTTATCTTATGCCCGTGAAAGACATAGCGATAACGATATTATGCGTGGATTCCGACAACAAGAAATTATTCAAGCAGTTGAAGACAAGTTGAAATCTGGTCAATCAATCATGAAAATAATGGACATTATTGATTCGTTAAATGGAAACATTCAAACTGATGTGGATTCCAATGAATTGACTCATTTAGTCAAAGAAGGTTTGACTTGGACCAATTATGATAAACAACAGCTTTCTTTTGACTGGCGCACTTTTAGTAATGAAGGGCGCAGTATGGTTGAACTATATCCAGATAGTATTGAAAATGTCCGTCATCAATTACGTGTGTCTTTAAATTTAGAAAAGCCAGATGAACGAGATCAAGACGGCTATGTCTTCCATACGAACGGTGAATTTTTATATCAAAGTGATTATACCGTTCAAGATGAAGCAGCTGAGGAAAACGAAATGACTTCCATCAACGGCAATACGTATATTGGTGTTCCTGGCAATACACAGACTGGCCCGTTGCCATCAGTTAAAACGGAAAATGGCTTTATAAAATAATTTATTTTCCAAGTGTAGAAAATCCGAACATAACAGATTAAATAATCCGCTTACTTATTATTCTTCTAAGGAAAAAACGAAGGATTTTAGCAAGGAAACAGCGTATCATTTGATATAAACCCAACATTCCCTTTATAATGAAAGTAACAAGCAAATTTTTGTTACTTAGAAGGGGAAGGGAGCAAGGAGTTATGTTTAGTTATACAGATACCATTTTGTCAATTATGCAAAGAATTGAAGTATACAACGAAATTTTCAAAGCCATCTCTAAAGAAGTTCAAGAATACGGTTGTAATCAGGCTGCACATCGGAGAGGCCGTGACACTTATATGTTTTGCCGAAATAATGTGAATCGTTTTTTTACAGAAGAAATGATGTTTCGTAAAAATTTAGAGCCGTATTATGATAAAGAAGCAACGAAAATCTTGCTAGAAGGATTAGATACGTATAAAGAAGGAGTATTTTTCTGGTTAGAGGCATTAAGTGAATCTTGCCAAGTGACAGATGAATTGAAATATCAATTAGGAATCCGCCAAAAAGAATCCTCTTATTTATTAATTAATCAAGCTTGTAAAGAAGCCTGTGAGGGCATTCAAAGCGCTCATAGTGTTCATAAGATGTAAAAAGTTAGGGATAGCTGTCAATCTGGCAGTTATCCCTAACTTTTTTATTTCAATATCATCTGATAAGCATAACGTTCGCCATCGTTAACATCTAAAATCACGTCACCTTGATAAACAAAGCCAGCTTTTTTAATCAGGTGCTGCATAGCGAGATTTTGTGGATGTGTATCAATTCGAATATCAGTAGCACCTTGCAAACGAGCGGCTGTAACCAGTGAGCGCAAAAGCACCAAAGCCAGTCCTTGACCTTGAAAGAAACTTTTTAGAGCAACACGATGAATTGCTGTATACGTAGCTTGAGAATGAGGTTGCCAAGAACCATTAAAAATCGCTTCATAAGCAGGATCAATCTCCGAACATAAAACACCAACGCCTGCCAAGGCATCATCAACCATTAAAATATAGCAAGTTTGCTGGTCGATATCTTTTGCTAAAATTTCTTGATTCGGGCCATCGTCGTTTTGCCATTGGGGAATGCCACTTTTTTGTAAGGTGCGGCGTCCATCTTCAATGATAGCAAGGATGTCAGGCAAATCAGAAGGTTCTGCTTTTCTTAAGTAAACAGTCAAAAAATATTCCCTCCTCTTAGAAACCTGTTGTTGTTTTCAATTGGTAAATTTTTGAAGGGCGGCCAATGCCAACGGGACGTTCACCTAACTCTTCAAAATATTGTGTCATGGCTTTTTTAAAATTTGAATGGTCAATGCTACGATAATCAACGCCGAGGAACTTCGCAAAAACTTTACGGGCTTCCGTAATGGTGAAATCTTTTCCTAAGACTTGAAGCACTTGCGGTTCATGTTCCATTTTATCAACAACACGATTAAACGCCTTAATTATAATTTCACTATGGTCGAAGGCTAATGTATCTTTACCAAGAGAGGCCGCTGTTTTCAAGTCTAAAGTAATTTCCACATCTTCATGAGATAACGTGATATGTTGACCATGCCGTTCAAGATTGAACCAGTGGACTTCTTTGGCATCGTCGCCAGCAATTAAAGGTTCTTCACCAATAAAAGCTAAATAGCTGACTGTCACGACCCAGCCACGAGGATCACGATCTGGGCGACTAAAGCTGTGTAATTGTTCAATATTTTCTTGAGAAATCACCACACCAGTTTCCTCTTTTGTTTCTCTTAAAACACTATCTTCAGTAGATTCGTTACGATTAACAAAACCGCCAGGAAGCGCCCATGAGTTTCTAAAGGGGTGACCTTTACGTTGAATCAGTAAGACTTTCAATTGATCGGCTTCCTTGTTGTAACAAAGAAGAACCATATCAACGGTTAAAGAGGGTTTTTCATATTCAGGTAATTCTTGTTGATGATACCAAGTTAAAAACTCTTCTAAGCTAGCTTGGCGTTCATAATAATTTTTTTCTTCGGCTTTAGAAGCAAATTGTGGCACAATTGCTCCTCCTTTCAAAAAGAAACATGGTTTTCTTTTATTGTATCATTAAGTGGCTGAAATACAATATTCAAGCGTAAAAAGAAAAGCAAGCCTGGGACAAAAATCACTTTGGATTTTTGTCCCAGGCTTGTACTATAAGAAGTTTGTTCTAAACGTTGTTTATTGTGTTAATTCTAATAATTTATTTTTCAAATCTTCTTCCATATGGCCAAGTTCGATTTCGGCAGCTTGGCGTTTTTCTTTTCCTTCTTGTTGAATACGTAATGTTTCTTGGATAGTTTCAATTAAATCATTTTGTGTTTTTTGTAATGTTTCAATATCGACTAGGCCACGTTCGTTTTCTTTTGCTGTTTCAATTGCAGAAATTTTTAGCATTTCTGAATTTTTCTTCAGTAAGTCATTGGTGGTTTCAGAGACTTGACGTTGAGCAGTCACAGCATCTTTTTGACGGAGTAAGGTCAAGGCGATGACTACTTGGTTTTTCCATAACGGAATCGCTGTATTCACCGATGATTGAATTTTCTCAGCCAAAGCTTGGTTAGTATTTTGGATTAAACGAATTTGTGGGGCTTGTTGAATCGTAATTTGACGAGCCAAGCGTAAATCATGGGTTCTTTTTTCTAAACGGTCTAGGAATTGGTTATAATCATTAACAATTTGGACATCCATTTGATCCCCAGATTCTTCCGCTTTTTTCATGGCTTCAGGGATAATTTGCGTCCGTAGTTCTTCTGCTTTTAATTCCCCAGCGGCAATATAGATGTTTAAGGCATCAAAATAATCTTTATTTTTTTGATACAATTGATCTAACATGGCATTATCTTTTAAAAGACCATCTTTTTCATGGGTTAATTTGACAGCAATTTTGTCAATTTGCGCACCAATTTTTTGATATTTGGCGGTAATTTCGTAAACGGATTGTTTGACTTTACCTAACATTTTTTGAATAAAGTTGCCTTCGCCAGCACGTAATTCATTGGGATTGGCTTCATTTAAACGAAACATTAGATCGGTCAGTGAATCACCAACAGGACCAATGTCTTGTGCTTGAACGTGGTTTAACATCGCTTGCGAAAATTCGCCAAGTTTGATTTGGGCATTTGAACCATAGGTAATTACTGCTTGTGAATCTTGAACGTCAATTTTTGAAGCTAACTCTTTTGCTTGGGCTTGACGTTCTTGTGGTAATTTATCAATTAAACGAGGAGCTGCTTGCTGTTCTTTTAACTCAGATAGTTCATTTTGTTGCGTTGGTGTTAGTTCATCCATTGATGAAAATGGATTACTTAATAAATCGTCCAATGTATTGGTTACAGATGTTGTTTCTTTGGGTTGTTGCTCAGTCATTTTTTTTCCTCCCTAATGATTATTGCTGGTCTTCGTTTACTTGAGGTGATTCCTCAGTTGCAGCTTTTTGCGACAAGCTGCTTTTAGCGATCGACATTTCGACATCTAAATCGTCTAAGTCATCGGAAACGATTTCCTCATAATCATTTTTAACTAATTTTGACAATTGGTCAATGATTTGTGCGCTTTCTTCTAATTTTTCATACGTTTGTTTGTTTTTTACTTCATGTTGTTCGATTTCTAAATGTTTACTTGTTAAGTCAACGATATTTGGTAAATGTGTGTAGAGAAAGTGATTGGCTAAGTGTAACTTTTTAGGTTCTTTCACTAACTCTTTAAACAGAGCTTTAGAAACCTTCGTTGTATCATTACGTAAGTCAATCGCCCGTAATTTAGTTGAACGATTCATGTTTTCTTGTAATTGTATGATTTGTTTTTTGGCTGTGCTCATTGTACTTCTGAAAAAATCAATTTCTTGTGGAGATAACCCCAACTCACGATAATGGGCTTCTTTATCTTTCGTTAAGTAAGGCATTTGATCGCTCTTGTCGGCGGCATTTTTCTTTTTTCGATAGAGAACGAATACTAAAAAGCCTACCAGAATCACAAAAGCGAAGAAGCCATATTCTCTAGCGACAGCAATGATTAAGGCTCCTAAAAGAATATAGCCAATCAGTAATTTTGTATTTAATTTGTTCATTTATATAGTTCCTCCTATCTATCTAATCCTCGAAAGAGTCAGCTCTCGTTACAATAGTTATTTTAGCATACTCTGTGAGAGAAAAGACATACAGCGGAAGATGTATTTTATGATTTAGTGAAATCCTAAGAAAAAAGTATAAAACGCAAAAAAAGACCCGTCCTAATTGGGGGTAGGACGGGAAAGGAGTTAAAAATGAAAAAGTGTTTTGTTAGGGTTGTTTGTTGGTATGCTTAAATAATACAAGGAAGTTGTGAATTTTTTATGTCTATTTTTTTTCGAAAATGTAATTTTTTTCTAAAGCAATAAATTTTTTTCTTTGAAAAGGGTTTAACTAGAGAAGAAGGGGTGCGATTTTTATCATTTTAGGGTATGATAAACAAGAAAGGTTGGTGAAAGATATGTTAAATTATGAGGACTTCGAAGAAAAAACACTTCAACGTCGAGAAATTTTTAAAGGAAAGATTATTGATGTTTTTTTGGATGACGTGGCTTTACCGACAGGCGGCACAGCTAAACGCGAATTGGTTTTCCATTCAGGCGCAGTAGCTATGATTCCGTTAACCGCAGAAGGAAAAATCGTCTTAGTTAAACAATTTAGAAAACCCTTGGAACAAGTGATTTTAGAGATTCCGGCGGGAAAAATTGATCCTGGAGAAGAAAATCAATTGGAAATGACGGCTATGCGGGAATTAGAAGAAGAAACTGGGTATCGTGCAGGTCAGCTCACCTACATAAATTCAATGTATCTGTCACCAGGATTTGCTAATGAAAAATTGGCTCTCTATTTGGCAACGGATTTGCAGAAAGTCGAAAATCCGCGTCCTCAAGATGAAGATGAAATCTTGGAACTTTACGAGCTAACAATAGCTGAAGCCAAAGCAGAAGTGGCAAAGGGCACGATTTGTGATGCCAAAACACTTTTTGCTATACAATACTGGGAATTGTATTTACTGCAAAGACAGTTTAAGGAGGACACGCAATGAGCAAAGGTCCGTTAGTCACTCGGACAGAACTTCGCAAACGCAGAGAAGCAGAAGAAAAAGAAGCGGAACGTCGTCAGCAGGAAGAGCAGAAGCTGGCGGAAAAAGCGTATAAGCGAAAAGAAAAAGAAATTTCGACGTTTTATCGTAAAGAAAAGAAAAAACAAAAACCAATCAACAAGTCACGAGTAGGAGAATACTCAAAGCGTCGAGAACGGAGTACTTGGTTAAACAAGGCAATTATTATTGTAGCGATTTTATTAGCCGTTGTGGCGTATATCGTTTTGAATTTATAGAAAAGAGGAATCACTATGAAAATTGGAATTATTGGAGCAATGGATCAAGAGGTCAAAATTCTAAAAGAAAAATTGACAGACACGATGTCATGGGAACGAGCAGGCGCTTTATTTGTTTCTGGTTCGTTAGGAAGACATGAGGTGATTGTGGTTCGTTCAGGAATTGGTAAGGTGGCCTCAGCTGTGACCACGACTTTATTGATTCATCAATATGGCGTAAATATGGTGATTAATACCGGTTCTGCTGGTGGTATCGGTGAAGGACTAAAAGTCGGCGATTTAGTCATTGCAGACAAATTAGCTTACTTTGATGTTGATGTCACTGGTTTTGGTTATGCCTATGGACAATTGCCTGGTGGTGTGCCTTTGTATTTTGAAACAAGTGAATACTTGCGGATGGAAATTGCGAAAGCTGCTGAAAAAACTGGTTTAGCTATTCGTAAAGGATTGATTGTTACTGGAGATACTTTTGTGGATAGCGCTGAGAAAATCGCCAAAATTAAGAAAGAGTTTCCTGAAGCCTTAGCTTGTGAAATGGAAGGCGCAGCAATTGGCCAAGCCGCTTCACAGTTCAATATTCCATTCTTAGTTGTACGGGCAATGAGTGATACAGCAGATGGCGAAGCAACTCAAAGCTTTGACGAATTCATCGATGAAGCTGGGAAAAAATCAGCCGAAATGGTTATTCATTTTGTCGAAAACTTAGTTTAAAAAGAGAAAGAAACAGCCATCATTTCATCAATGAAATGATGGCTGTTTCTTTCTCTTTTATTGTCATTTAATGGAATGTTTTTAAATACTGTTCTTTTTGTTTGCGCGTTAATTTTTTAAAGGCGGCTTCGGCTTTGGTGGCCGCGCTACGTGTTTCAAATTTCTCTGTATGAATCATTTTGACTGGCCGTCGTTTGGCTAATCGAGTATATTTTGCACCAGTTCCGCTATTATGTTCGGTTAATCGACGTTCTGGCTCAGTTGTATAGCCACCGTAAAAGGAACCATCTTGGCAAAGTAAAACATAAAAATAATGGGATTTCTTATTCTCCATAAAGCATAGCCTTCATTTCTGCTTCGTATTCGTTCTTTTCATTGTATGTAAAAAGAGGTGGTAACACACGAAAACCGTCTTTTTTGCCTTGTTTAATGCCTTCAATTAGTAAAACATTAGCTTCTTTGCCTGGCTTCGGATAAACAAACCGAGCTTTTTTCGGCGCAATATTGGCGTTTTCCATGGCATGTAAAATATCCAGGAAACGATCAGGACGATGAACCATTGCGAGGCGACCATTTGTTTTTAATAAATCCGCCGACACAGTGACCACTTCTTGAAGAGACGTGTGAATTTCATGACGGGCAATCGCTAAGTGCGGGTTTGGATTTTTTTGGCTAGTTGGTCGTTCTTTAAAGTATGGGGGGTTACATAGTACTAAATCGACAGAATCTTTTTTGATGACCTCTGTCGCTTGTTTTAAATCACGTTCATACATCGTTACTTGTTTTTCCAATTTATTTAATAGAATACTTCGTTGACCCATATCTGCCAAACGAGGTTGTAATTCGATTTGGTCGATCTTTGCAGCTGTTTTCCGACTAACGAAGAGGCCGACCGCGCCATTGCCAGCACACAAATCGACAATCTTGCCTTTTTTTGGTAGTTGCGGAAAATTAGCCAATAAGACTGCATCAATGGAAAAAGAAAAGACTTCTTTGCTTTGAATAATTTGAATATCATCCGCATATAATTGATCAATCCGTTCGCCGGATAATAACATAGATTAAGAACCTCCAACTTTTCATCTGATTGTTCATGTATTATACTACTTTTAAACCCATATGACAAAATCTGTTCGCTAGATTAGTAGGAACATGTTATTTCTCTGATTGATAGACGTAAAAAAAGCTTGTCAAAAGGTAGAGCTTTCGGCATACTAGAAAGCGGAGAGAAGAAAGGAAGAAAATTATGTTTTTTACATTTATGCGTGGCGTGGTTCGCGTCATTTTATTTGTGATTAATGGAAATGCACATTATGAAAATAAAGAAAAATTACCAAAAGACCAAAACTATGTCTTAGTTGCGCCGCATCGAACATGGTGGGAACCGCTGTATTTAGCTGTTGCTGGCAGTCCTAAGAAGTTTAGTTTTATGGCAAAAAAAGAGTTGTTTAAAAATCCTGTTTTACGTTTCATTTTAAAACATGCGAATGCGTTTCCGGTGGATCGTGAGAAGCCCGGTCCCAGCGCGATTAAAACACCTGTCAAAATTTTAAAAAATTCTGATTTAAGTTTGATTATGTTCCCTAGTGGCACGCGTCATTCCTCAGAATTAAAAGGTGGGGTAGCCTTGATTGCTAAAATGGGGCGAGTACCTATCGTGCCATCTGTTTATCAAGGTCCGTTAACTTTAAAAGAGTTGTTTAAACGTAAAAAAGTAACGGTTCGTTTTGGGGAGCCAATCGATATTAGCGATATTAAAAAAATGGATAAAGACGGTTTAGCTGAAGTGGAACGTCGGATGCAAGAAGCATTTGATCAGTTAGATAAAGAAATTGATCCAACTTTTAAATATGAATCAACAGAAAAAGAATAAAACAAACCGCTACAGAATAGGAATGTTACTGGCAGGTAGTCTCATCAAAAGATGATGCTCCCTGTCTTTTTTCTTGCATTAAGAAAAAAGTTTGTTAAAAATCTAATTCTTCTGTCCGATTTTCTTAAAAAATACCAGAAATTTGTTATAATAATAAGAAGGACTTTTTTAGGCGGTGAAAAAATGAAATTTTTACATACAGCAGATTGGCATATTGGCAAAAAATTACATGGTTTTGATTTGTTGGCAGAACAAAGGGAAGCCTTTAAACAAATCTTAGCAATTGCGAAAGAAGAGCAAGTGGATGCTGTTGTGATCGCTGGAGATTTGTATGATCGCTCTGTTCCAGCAGTTGAAGCAGTCGAGATTTTTAATGAAATGATGATTCAAATGAATCTCAAAGAGCATTTCCCCGTGTTAGCTATTTCGGGAAACCATGATAGCAGCACTCGTTTAGAAACAGGAGGCCCTTGGTTTAACCAAACGCAATTTCATTTGAATACGCGTTTAGAACAAGCCTTTCAACCAATTGAAATCGACAATACCCAATTTTATTTGTTGCCTTATTTTGAACCGATTGCGGCTCGCTTATATTTTGAAGATGAAACGATTCGAACGATTCAGGCGGCGATGGAAAAAGTTGTCGCGAAAATGCAGGAATCTTTTCTCCCCAACAAAAAACAAGTGTTAGTTAGTCATTTTTTTGTCGCTGGCAGTGAAAAAACTGATTCTGAAACAAAATTAACAGTGGGTGGTTTGGATGTTGTACCGACGGCTTTGTTAGAGCCTTTTGATTATGTCGCGTTGGGCCACTTACATGGAAAAAATGCGTTGCAGGCACCTAATGCTCGATACAGTGGCTCGCCTGTAAAATTTTCTTTATCAGAAATGACACAAGAAAAGGGTGTTTGGCTTGTTGAAACAGAAGCTGAAGTTCATTTTAAATTCCGTACTTTGAAACCATTGCGAGACATTCAACAATTGACGGGCTCGTTTCAGCAGTTAACGGATCCCGCTTTTTATCAAGAAGTGAATCGGGAAAATTATTTACATGTCCAATTAACCGACCGAGCGATCATTCCCAACATGATGAATCAATTGCGAAAAATTTACCCCAAAATTATTGGGTTGGAACGTTTGAATGGTCGAGAAACAAGCAACGGAAATCAGAAAAAAGTGGTACAAATAGAACAACGTTCACCAGAAGAACATCTGCATGACTTTTTTAACGATGTGACAGGAGAGGCCTTGACAGAACAACAAGCACAATGGGTCCAAGAAGAACTGAGTACACTTAATCAATTAGAAAGAGGGAAGTAACAGGATGAAACCATTATCTTTAACATTGAAAAACTTCGGACCGTATATTAATGAAACCATTGATTTTACGAAGTTTGAAGATTCTTCACTTTTTCTAATTAGTGGAAAAACAGGGTCTGGGAAAACAACGATTTTTGATGGAATGAGCTATGCTTTGTTTGGTGAAAGTTCTGGGAAATTACGTTTAGGCAAAGAAATGCGTTCCACATTTGCTGACCCCTCAGAAGCCACTGAAGTTACTTTGCTTTTTAAACATAACGAGTATCTCTATGAACTGAACCGCCTTCCCGAACAAGAACTTTTTAAAAAACGTGGCACAGGAGTCCGTAAACAAAGTGCCAAAATTTCTTTAATTGTCAAAGATGCTCAAGGGAAAGAACTACGAGCCTATTCTAAAAGACGCGAAGTGGACGAACTCATTCAAGAATTATTGCATTTGAATGCCAATCAATTTGCTCAAATTGTATTGTTACCACAAGGAGAGTTTCGGACTTTTTTAATTGCTAAAAGTGATGAAAAAGAAAAGGTTTTGCGTAATTTATTCGGAACAGAATTGTATCAGTTGTTCAGCGAAAATTTAAAAGAACGCTTAAAAATTGCCAATCAAGAGATTCAAGAAACCCAGCAAAAAATTGAACTGAAAACAGAACAGTTGCATTGGTCAGAAGAACCTGAACCGACAATGACACTTTTTGAAAAACTTCAATTATTAGAAAGCCAACAACAAGAGGCTCAGCAACAACTATTAGTTGAAAGAGAACAAATTGCAACCTTAAAACAAGCCAAACAAGCAAAAGAGCAAGTTCGTTATGCCATTGAAGAACGGCAAAACTTGCAACAGCAAAAAGAAGAATTACTGGAAAAGAAAGCAAAACAAGCTGAACAGGAAACCGTCATTGAGCGGCTAAAGGAACAGATTCAGCAATTAAAATGGAGCCAAAAACAGCAATCTTTAGCTGAAAAAGTCTTTGAAAAACGAAGCGAAAAACAACAAAAAGAGCAAGAAACAAAGTCCAAACAACAAGCTCTTATGGAAACGCAACAAGCATTGACAGATTGGCAAGCAATCATGAGTGAGTTGGAAGAACAACAACCATTGATTGCTGAAAAACAAGAACGTCTTCAAACGATTCAACGTCAATTACCACAATACCAAGAATATGAACAGTTAGCCCAACAACAAATAGCAGAACAAGCCAATTATCAAGCCATTCAAAAAGAGTATGAATCTTGCCAACAGGAAAAAACAACATTAGCGGATAAAGTGGCGACAGCCAAACAATTTATTGAACAAGAAGGAACACTTGAAAAAGCAAATTTTGAATGTTCTAGTGTAGCAGATCATTGGCAAAATTTTGTAGAACGTTGGCAAAAAAATCAAAAAGATTGGCAAAAAATTAGTCAAAACCAAGGGGAATTGCACGAGTTGACACAACGGTTTGCAGTTGAACAGCAACAAAAAAGCGCCGAAGAAGCGAAGTTGCAGACAAAGAAAAGTCAATGGGCCTCTTTACAAATCCAACGATTAAGCTTGTTACTTGAAGAGGGGGAACCTTGCCCAGTTTGTGGCTCTTTAGAACATCCAAAACAACAAACTCATCAAGAAGTTTCCTTAGAAGAGATTGATCAAGCGGAACGGGAATTAACGGAAGTTGAAAAAACGGTTCAACGATTTACTGAAACGCTCTCTGCATTAGGGGCGGAAAAGCAACAGAAAGAAAGCCAATTACAAGAACAGGAAGCTGCGTATACTGAGGAACAAGAACAATTAGCAGCGCAGTTTGCTGACTTGCAGTTGCCGTTAACAGGACTAACTTTTTCACAAGTAACACCTGCAGAAATTGCGGAAGTTGAGTCGCAATTAGCTAAAGAAAAACAACAAATAGCACAAAAACTAACGGAAATTTCAGTCGAAAAGGACCGTCTGGCGGAACTAGAAGAACAAGTAGCTGAAAATTCCCAACGCTTTGAAGTGCTCCGACAACAAGTAGAAACAATGCAACAAAGTCTGGAAAGAATCACTATCCAGCAGCAAATGATTGCTAGCCAATTATTGGATGCAACCGTCACATACGAAGAAATGACTAAACGACAAGCTTTGCTTCAAGAAGAACTCTCTGCATTTGAACGTCAAAAAGAAAACGTGACGACACAAGGAGAAACCTTGAAGAAAGAAGAAATGATCCTTGAAAGTACGTTGACGCATTTGGAGAAAGAACAACAAACACTTCAACAAACAGTCGCACAACTTGAGAGTCAGTTAAACGCAGTTTTAACGGAACAAGGAGTGACAGAGGACCAATTGACGGAGTGGTTGAAAGAGGTACCGACACTAGAAAGTCAGCAAGAACAAATTGCTTTATTTGAACAAGAGCAAACCCAACTGACTATCCAACTCGCTGAAATTGAAAAAAAATTATCTAGTGATACGTTCCCAGAATTATCTTTAATCACCACAGAAATTGAACAAATAACACAACAAATTGAAGAACAAGAAAAAAAATACTATCAACTGCATGAAAAAATGCTGAACAACCAACAGTTGGTTCAAGAAATTAATGCGCAAAGAACAACAATTGAAGACAAGTTTGAGGAAGTTGCTGCACTACAACAATTGGCAGATACGGTGAATGGCAATAATCCTAAAAAAATTAGTTTTGAACGGTATATGTTACAAACGTATTTAGAAAGAGTGCTGACAGTCGCTAATCAGCGTTTAGACCGCCTGACCAATAGTCGTTATCAATTTGAATTGAATCACGAAGCAGGTAGTTATCGGAATCAAACGGGGCTAGAAATCAATATTTATGATGACAATTCAGGGACGGTGCGCAGCGCTCACACGTTATCAGGCGGGGAAAGTTTTATAGCAGCGTTAGCTTTGGCACTTTCTTTAGCAGAAGTGATTCAAGAACAAGCAGGCGGAGTCTTAATTGATGCGTTGTTTATTGATGAAGGCTTTGGTTCCTTAGATGAAGAAGCATTGGAAATGGCAATGGAGGCGTTAGAAACGATTGAAAATGAAGGCCGCATGATTGGGATTATTAGTCATATTGGCGAATTAAAAGCACGAATTCCACAACAATTACAAATAAAAAGCAATGGGAATGGTCAAAGTACCGTTCACTATCAGCTAGCTTAGTAGAAGAGGAGGTGAGTCGATGAAATGGAGTATTCCAGAGCGAATCGTTGAACAAGGGCGCGAATATATGCAAGAAGGCCGGGTCTTATCTATCGTTCAAAATCCAGAAAAAAGGATCTGGTTGTCTGAGGTTTTAGGGGAAGAACTTTATCTTGTTGAATTGGATGGTACCGCCAAAGAACAAGATGTTTGTGAATGTCAATATTGGATGGAACATGGCTATTGCAAGCATACAGTGGCAGTTGAACTGGCACTGAAACAACGAGGCGTGTCAAGAATTATTCAAGCGAATCAAACAGTCAGTTTTGAGAAAACAAATCGATCAACAGCTGAAATGTTTACCAAAGGCTTTGCCAAATTAAGCAAAGCTTCTGCCGAAGTTCCCTTGCAGCCTTTACGTTTAGAATTTCATTTAGATGTGATTGAAACGAATAATTACTATCCAGAATTATCAACGATTGGTCTTTCTTTAAAAATTGGTTTGGAAGGGACCAAACCTAAAACATATATTGTGAAAAATATTGGTGATTTTTTACAAGCATATGAAAAAGAAATGACTTTTATGGTGAATAAACAACACCAATTTACTTTGCTACATGATTCTTTTTCAATGGAGATTCAAGAAATTTTAACAGAACTTGCGGCAATTTATCATACCAGCCAATTATTAGGTGCAAACGGTATTCAAGTTAAAGGGAAAATCGACAAACGTTATCTATTATTACCAATTGATCGCAGTCAATCGTTAGTTGAAAAAATGAATCGAACGGGTCAGTTTATATTGACCAATCAAACTCATAAGTATCGCTATCTAACGTTCAAAGAAACCAGTTTGCCACTTACGTTTACAGTGCAAAAAACCGAGGAACAAAGCTTCAAATTAACTATTCAGAATCCTATTACAACGTTTCTAGCCCACTATCACTGGGCGATTGCGGATCAAACGGTTTATTTACTAACAGAAGAGCAGGAAGCCATTTACACCACGTTACTTCAATTAATGAAACGCTTGGAAGAGCCGTCAATTATTTATGAAAAAGAAACAGTTTCTGATTTATTTAGTGAAGTGTTACCATTATTGGAAAAAATTGGTCGAGTGTCTGTTGAAGAATCAGTTGAAGAATTAGTCGTCCATCATCCTTTAAAAGCAGTCTTTATTTTTAAGAAAATTAAAGGTCGGATTAACGCTCGGATTGATTATCACTATGGAGAAGTCATTTTCTCGACAAACCCGAAATATGCTCAATTACCTGAAGTTAATCAAGAAATTGTTCGAGATAAAGCAAAAGAAACAGCAATTAAGCAGCAATTTCAACAGTTTGCCTATCAGCAAACAACCACAGGCTTTGAAAAGGTCTTACCTGCTGGAGAGTCCTTGTATTATTTCTTTAAAGCCGAAGTTCCAGCTTTCCGTCAATTAGGAGAAGTTCGGATGGGACGGAAATTACGGGAATTGTATTTAGATGCCCAGCATCATCAGCCAACGATTGAAGTTGCGGAAGGGGATTCTTGGTTAGATATTCGGTTTGATGTCACTGGCATTGATGAAACCGAAATTGATGCAGTATTGACTAGTCTGCTACGTAATGATGCTTTTTATACGTTAAAAAGTGGTGAAATTCTTGCTTTTGATTCAGAGGAATTTTTCCATACAAGTGCAATTTTAACGAAGCTGCGAAAAAATATGCATCAAGAAGACAATGTCATTCATGTGCCCAAAAACCAAGGCCTCATGATCGAAAGTTTATTAGAAGACAATGAGCGAGCACATTTTTCAGATTCCTTTAAAAAAATGGTCACGGATTTAACGCATCCAGAAAACTTTGAAGCGCAAGTCCCCAAATCCTTACAAGCAACGTTACGCCATTACCAAGAAACAGGGTATAAATGGCTGAAAATGCTTAGCCATTATCAATTTGGCGGTATTTTAGCTGATGAAATGGGTTTAGGGAAGACACTGCAAACCATTACCTATTTACTTTCGGAAAAAGAAGAAGAGCGCTTGAAAGGGACAGCTTTGATTGTCGCTCCTGCAAGTTTAACCTATAACTGGTTAGCCGAAGTCAAACGTTTTGCGCCAACCTTAAATGTTCAAGTGGTTTCTGGCAACCGCCAAGAACGAGCAGCGCTTTTACAAAATAGCACCGAAGATATTCTGATTACTTCTTATGCAAGTATGCGACAAGATGTTCAGCTTTATCAGGAAATGCGTGTCGGCTATTTGATTCTAGATGAGGCCCAAATGGTTAAAAATAGTGGGACTAAAACGGCGCAAGCCTTAAAAAGTTTAAAAGTACCCCAACGTTTTGCATTAAGTGGCACACCAATTGAAAATAATTTAGATGAATTGTGGTCAATTTTCCAAATGATCTTACCGGGATTGTTCCCAGGCAAAAAAGCCTTTCGAGAAATTAAGCCGGAAGAAATTGCCAAAATGATTCAACCATTCATTTTACGACGAGACAAGAAAACGGTGCTCGCAGACTTACCAGAAAAAATTGAAAATAATATGTACAGTGTCTTAACAGAAGAACAAAAAACGGTTTATTTGGCCTATCTAAAACAAATGCAAGCAGATGTCAGTCAAATGGATCAGGCGACCTTCAAGAAAAATCGCATGAGTATTTTAGCAGGCTTGACCCGTTTACGACAAATCTGTTGCGATCCGCGTTTGTTTATTGAGGATTACACGGGAGGTTCTGGCAAAGTGGAACAAGTCAAAGACTTTTTAGTGGCTGCCAAAGAAAACAATCGTCGTGTCCTATTATTTTCTCAGTTCACAAGCATGCTTTCTATCTTAGAAAAAGAATTGAATGAATTAGGCTTAGAGACGTTTTATTTACGAGGAAGTACGAAGCCTCAAGATCGGTTAACGATGGCGAATGCCTTCAATGAAGGAGAAAAAGATGTCTTCTTAATTTCATTGAAAGCAGGGGGAACCGGACTAAATTTAACTGGTGCAGATACCGTTATTTTATACGATTTATGGTGGAATCCCGCAGTCGAAGAACAAGCGGCTGGTCGGGCACACCGCATGGGACAAAAAAAGGTTGTTGAAGTGTGGCGGATGATTGCAGAAGGAACGGTTGAAGAAAAAATGAATTCCTTACAGCAAGAAAAACGCGAGCTGTTCCAAAAAGTGATTCAAGGAAATGAAGAGCAATTAGCGAAAATGACGGAAGAAGATATTCGCACAATTTTAAGCATTGGAGAATAGCCGTTCAACTTAGTTGCTATCTTATTTAAAGAGAAATGGAGTAATTCGTTTGAAACAAAAAGAATATATGGAATATCGGCCGCTAGGTGAAGAAATTGAACGGATTCGTAAAGGAAAAAATATTCCTCTGCGTGTCTTTGATGAAAATGGTGTTTCTAGTCGAAGTTATCAACGCTTTGTCCAAGGAAATAGTGAATTGCGTATTTCGGATTTAGCCATTATTGTCGAAATCTTGTCTATTTCGCTGATGGAAATGACAGAAAAATTAACGCCAATGTCCAAAACAGTTTTAGCTAAGGAGCAGTTTAATCAAGCAATCTTTAGTAAAAATTTTCAAGAAAGTAGTCGAATCGTTGCAGATTATCGGGCGTATTATGATAAATCGTCTTTTGCTTTAGGAAAGCAAGAAGTAATGTATTCGATGTTGGCGTTGGAATATCTTTTTAACCCTCAAACGGTTGTGACAAAAGAGGAAATTATTGCATTAGAAAATCAGATTCTGGAACGATTAATTAATGCCGATGTGTATACTATTTTTAATTTGAAATTTTTAGCATTACAAAAAAACGTTGGCTTGCAGCCGTTTCCAACTTCGTTACTTTTTCGTGTACTACAATCTGTCAATGAGCGGGAAATTATTGATATTCGCTCACTAGAAATTATCGAGCAAGTAATTATTGATTTTTTATTTGCGGCGATTGTCAGCCAAAATGTTCCCCATATTCTTCATGTATTAAGCATGTTTAAAGAATATGAAGTGGGTGAAAATAACTGGCGAATGATCCTCTGGAAAAAAATAGCAGAAAAAATAGAAATGATTTTAACCAATGAAGAAATATTCGCAGATTGGTCAATCTTTAAAGAACAAATCCTCTTATCTATCACATTGTTTTTACCAAAAGCCAAACAAGAATTTTTTGCTGGGCAATTGGAAAAAATAGAGGATAGTTTAAAAGAAATAAAAGAAAACTAGGCATAATTGAGAATTTGTCATAATACATTCTGGTTGTCTTGTCTATACAAATTAATTTGGACAGTTTGTCGTAATTGAACCCATTTTCAGTTGATATTCACTATAATTAAGAAAATATCAGGAGGTGAAGTTTATGAAAAAAATGTGCATCTTCGCAGTTAGTGCCTTACTTTTGGCTAATAGTTTGCTACTTCCTGTAACAACTTTCGCCGAAACGACCGAAACAATCGCATCCTCCAGTGAAGAAAATGTTTCATCTGTTTCAGAAGAAAAGATTCCAGAAACTTCATCGGCAGAAGAGCAAAATTCAGCAACCAGTAGTTCGGAGATTCCCCAATCAGAAGAGTTAACGACTGTTGAAACAAGTGAAGAGCCGCCAAATGAAGCACTAGCGATAACGGAAGCACAACTGATGATGCCCCAATTATACGCAGGTGCTGTCTTAGATAAAGCGACGCCTATCAGTACACTATTTCCTGATCCAGCCTTTGCGGAAAATATCAGAAAACAGTTAAGCAAATCTCGGACCTCTAATACTGTCACCCAAGCAGAATTGGATAAACTGAATAAAGTTATTTTAGAAAATGTCGTTGTTTCTAATGTGGAAGGAGTTCAATACCTAAGAAACTTAGAAGAATTATCTTTTCAAGATTCACTCAATGTAACAGATTTGAGTCCTTTTGCTAAAGGTGAATTTAAGCTATTACGTTTTTTATATATGAGAAACAATAAAATAGCTGATCTTAGTCCGTTAGGTCAAGCAGGATTAATTAATTTAGAAGGCTTGTATGTTGAGAACAATCAATTAACGACATTAAATGGACTTGAAGGAATGGCTGCTTTAAAAAATTTAAGTATCCAAAATACGACAGATCATCCGTCAAAAATCACGCCGAATAATCGAGTGACTTCCTTCGACCCGCTTCGTTCTCTTCGTAATTTAGAAACCATTTGGGCTGCCAATAATCAGATTGCTACTTTAGATGGGCTTACGGAAGCAAATAACCTACTCCGTCTTTATGTGGAAAATAATCAATTAAAAACAATTGTGCCCTTGGCGAATAAGCCACGTCTAGAAGAGTTGAGTATTATGAATCAAACGATTGCTAGTCTGGAAGCTTTAAGCACTGTTCCTAATCTGCGTGTACTGTATGCAAGAAACAATCAAATTTCTTCCTTGGCACCGTTAGAGAAAACACTCAATCTAACAGTTTTAGATGTGGGAGAAAATCAAATTTCAGATATCAGTCCGTTAAAAGGCTTAACGGCCATTACAGGGCTAGATGTATCTAATCAAATGATTATCTTATCTTCTGTCGATTATATTGCTGGGAAACCACTGCAATTAAAAAATAAGGTGGTATCTCGTGATGGTCAACTATTTCCACCGCTGACGATTAGCCCTTATGGAAGTTACGATGCCACAAAAGGACTGTTTGAATGGAATTTACCCAAAGCTCATGAAGGCGTTTCTTATATCTGGGAATCAACAGATAAAGCATACTTAGGGAACTTTTCTGGAACAGTCGTCCAACCTGTCAAAGAAGTTTTCTTAAGTGAAACGAAACTATCTTGGTCAAAAGAGCGTATAGAAAAGTCGATGGAAAAAACAATCGATATTGATGACTTTCAAAAAACAGCCCTGCCTTTTTATTGGCAAGATGTCGATGCTGGGAATAGATTACAATTTATTGTCAAAAAAGAGGGCCAAGAAATCCAGAAATTAGCAGATGAAACAACCACTAATTCTAAAACATTTAAGGAAAAAGCCTTGTTATTACCAGAACTAACTTATGGAAAACAGCAGTTGGTCGTGGAAGTCTATGATAAAGGCTACAAGATTGATGAATTAGCGCTAACAGTCACTGTGGTTGGCTCTGTCAGGTTCAAAACGGTACCCACAGCGATTTCCTTTGGGAATGAGCTGCAAATCGCTAGTAGCACGACCCAATATCCAATTGTTTCCATGGATCAACCATTAGTGATACGGGATACTCGTCAAACGGGGAATAATTGGTCGCTTGCACTAACCGTTACTTCTGATTTCAAATCTGAATCAGGTGCTACGTTGCCGAATATTTTAAAATTTAGAACCAACCATCGCTTACAGGACATTCCAGAAGGCCAATCGATTCTTGTTCACAACCAAGTCAATGGACATCAAGAAACAAATATTTCTGATTAATGGAAAGAAAATGACCAAGAGTTGTTATTATCTGTTCCTGGAGGGACGGCCAAAGCAGAAGAATACGAAGCAAAACTAACTTGGCACTTGATGGACGTACCTGATGGCAGTGCAAAATAGGGGGTGAGTCTTATCAAAAAAATAGTTAGCGGTGTATTGCTATTAGGATTGATTTCATCAGTTGATGTATTTGCTGAAACAAATGCCTATCCGACAAATGCAGAAGTTTCTTTTTATGGCGAGTATGAGCCACCAGCCAACAAAGAAAAACCAGATGGTAAGATACCACAGCGTTTCCCCAAGCAGTCGGAAGCAATACCAGCAGTGAGTGGAGAATCATTGAAGCATTCAACAAGTAAAACGGTTGATCAAAAAGGCTCAGGCTTCTTACCTCGAACTGGTACTAAACAGCAACAAATGTTTAATTATCTCGGAATAATAGTCATCTTTATGGCTAGTTTTATTTTAAAAAAAAGAAAGCCTAATGGTAATAAGTCAAGATATAAATTTTAAAATATGAGTTAGATTTTGAAAAATTAGACCGCACTGAACTAGACCCGACTAAAATCAAATTTTTTTCGGGGTAATCACGAAGATTTTCGCAAATAACTTTATGTTATTTTTCTATCACCACCTTCGCCGGCTGATAGAATTGACCGTTGCGTAGTAGCGCATCGATCAAGCGCACAAATTTTCTTCCGGTTAAGACGAGCGCTCGTTTATGTTTGTGTTTAGGTACTTCATTTTTCTTTTTTTGGTAGTACTCTTTAAATTCTGGAAGTGTACTTCTTACTCGATTGGTGGCTTCAATTAAGTAGTAACGAAAATAGCGATTTCCAGAACGATTTAGTGGCGTGTTTTCAGATTGAGAGTTTCCTGATTGATTTTTAGACCAAGTTAACCCGGCATACTTTGCTAACTTGGATTGATCATCAAATCGCTCGATTTGACCAATTTCAGCGATTAAGCCTGCAGTATAAACAGCTCCTAATCCTGGGACACTTAATAAGCATTGGGCTTCTGGAATTGTTTCAAGTAAAGCAGTAATGTTTTTTTCAATTTCTTTAATCTGTTTTTTTAGAAATTTGATTTCGTTGGCGATTATACCTAATACAAGGTCAATGGAATTCTTGGTTACTTTACCTAAACGATAAGAACTACGTACAGCTTTTTGAATACTTTTGACAAGTTGCTCTGGATTTTTGAATCGACCTTTTCCTAGCTTTTGAAGTAATTCAGCGGCTGATTCAAGAGGCATTTCCGAAAATTCATCTAAGGTAATACCTTCTGTAAGTAGATTCATAATTGAAGCTCCGAATATGGAAGTTTTATTGTCTTCATTCGCAAGTTCTTTTGATAAAGTATTACATTTATACGTCAAATTTTCTAAAAAATGTTGTTTTGCTTCTACCATTTGTGTCACTAATTGATAACGAGATCTTGTTAGTCGTTGAAGTCCAACATAAACTTCTTCTTTAATAGGAGACAATGTATGGAGATCTACTCGTAGATAATCAGCTATGATCTGTGCATCAATTTTATCTGTTTTATCCTGATCGAACATTCTTGAATACTGTTTGATTCTATAAGGATTTTCTACAGTAACTTCGACAGGTAACAGCTTTAAATCTTCATCTAAGTAGAAAAACATTGCTGGGTGAAAACTATAAACAGAAGTCGATTCCATACCTATGACAATTCGGCAGAAACCAAAGGTTTCTTGGTAGTCGAGAATTCTTTGTTTGATTTCGCTAGCTCCGATTAAATCGTTGCTAAGTGAACCTTCAAACAAGATCTCTTTGGAGTCTGTTAAAAAGCAAGTATCTAATTTTTGAGAACTAACGTCTAAACCAATAAATAATTTCATGGAAGGTCCTCCTTTCATAAATTTTTTGGAATACTTAGCTATTGAAGTTTATCCCTGAATCTTATTGAATAACCGCAATCTCGCTTAATAGTACTCAATTGTTTACCTCTTAAAAGCCACCCTATTTCCTACTAGAAATAGTTTAAGAAGTGAACGGTACAGCTAATGGGTTTGAGGCATGATAATCAATAAGTCGGGATGCAGGCTTTCTGCTGTAGTCATAGCTACAAAGGAAATTAGCAGTGTTCCGATAGACCGTTTCCATAAGTCTATTATCCAGGAACAAAATTCAATAGCCAAGGTTTAAAAGTTATTTAATAAGGAATAGCCCTAAGGGGTGACTGAAACGATGGAAGTCGTTTCAAAATATATATTACGAGAAGGAACAATAAAATGAAAAAAATTATCTTATCAACAATCCCCGCTATCACTTTAGGCGTGGCTATTGCACCAGAAGTGAATGCAGAAGAAAAAAACTATGAATCAAATGCCATCGTAGAATTTACGCCGGATACCTCTATCAACAAACCTGTCGATCCAGTGAATCCAGATACCGAAAAACCTGTTGAACCCTTTGACCCAACGACACCAGACACTGGTAATAAGCCAAATGAAGGAACAACTGGTCCACTAAGTATCGATTATGCTTCTAGTTTAGACTTTGGCAAAAATAAAATTTCAAATAAAGATGAAAAATATTATGCAAATCCACAATACTTTTTCTTGGCAGACGGTTCTGGTCCTGATTTGACTAATCCTAAACCAAATTATGTACAAATTTCCGACAAACGCGGAACGAATGCCGGTTGGGCCTTAACAGTTAAACAAGAAACACAATTAACAGCGACAAAAGAAACATTAAATAAAGTTTTAGACGGTTCAGAAATTAAATTAAGTCAAAACAAAGCAGTGTCTAATTCCAAAGCAGTCACACCAACTGCGCATGAAGTAACTTTAGTAGCTGGCGATTCATCAAATGTGATGTCTGCCGCTGAAGGTCAAGGTTCTGGAACTTGGCTTAGTGCGTTCGGTGGGATTGAAAAAGTGGAAGTTGACGGTGAAAGCGTAGATAAAAATACAGCGATCACATTAACTGTACCAGGAGCAACACCAAAAGATGCTGTTCAATACAAAACTGTTTTAACATGGACAATCGCTGATTTACCAAGCGTATAATTATTGAAACTATAACAATAGAAGAGAAGGAGCACTAACATGAAAAAAATGACCATCGCAAGCAGCTTAATTTTAGCAACCATCGCGGTAGGCACACTACCAGTTCAAGCAGAGGAAGTGGCTAATCGCGACACAGATGCTATTGTAAAATTTAAAGCACCAGATGAAAAAGACCCCAACAGCAAAAATCCTGTAGTGGATCCAGAAGACAAAGACGGCAAAGATCCTGTGACACCTATCGACCCAGTAAATCCTGACAAACCAGTTGATGAAGGTTCTACAGGCCCCTTAACCTTGGACTATGCTTCAAGTTTAAACTTTGGTGAAAATATCATCAGCACAAAAGATGAAATCTATTTTGCATCAGCACAAGTTTTAAAAGATAAAAATAATGTTGAAAAAACGGGCCCCTTATTTGCTCAAATTACAGATAATCGTGGAACTTTAGAAGGCTGGACTTTATCTGCAAAACAAAATTCTGCATTTACTTCTGCTACAAAAGGTCAGACGCTTGAAGGAACTGAAATTGTCTTTCAAAATGCTTCAGCTGTGACAGCAGGACAAAGCGCTGCACCAACAAGTTTAGCGAGCGTAACTTTTGGTACAGTTGGTGAAAGTCATAACGTGATGGTAGCCGCAACAGATCAAGGTGCTGGGAAATGGTCATACTTATACGGCAATGCTAGTTCAATTGCTGAAGTTGACGGCCGTCAAGTAATGAAAGATGTTCAATTAAAAGTGCCAGGTAAATCAGTTAAATTAAACGATGCCTACAAAACAACAATTACTTGGACATTAGCTAATACGCCAGTATAAAAAGAACCTTTTTGGAGAAAGGAAGAGGGGAACTCAGCCTTTCTCCTTTACATAGAAATGGAGTGTAGAGCGAAATGAAAAATAGATATTTTATTCTGATGATCCTAAGTTTTTATTTCTTTGCTTTTGGGATTGAAACCTCAGCAGCAGAATTACGATTTAGTGTTGAAACAGAAATTCCAGAAAACCAAATAGATAAAACAAAAACATATTTTGATTTAATGATGAAACCAGACCAAGAACAAATTTTGAAAGTTCGAGCGGCCAATAGTACAGATGAAAATTTAGTGATTGATGTTAGTGTGAAGTCGGCCACAACAAACAGCAACGGAGTGATTGAATATGGTGAGTCGTTGACAGCATTAGATAAATCTGCACCAGCAGATTTATCAGAAATCATTCAACTGAAAGACGGCGGTGAGAGTGTTGAATTGCCTGCTAAAAGTGAAAAAGTAGTTGAATTGCGAGTGAAGATGCCTAAAGAAGAGTTTTCAGGGCAACTAGCGGGCGGGATCACGTTTAGTGAAAAAGTCGATGAAACGAAAGACAAGCAAAAAGAAAATACAAACGGCTTAGCAATTGAAAATCGCTATGCCTATACAGTAGCTGTTTTACTTCGAGAAAATGAAACAGTTGTACAACCAGAATTGTCTTTAGAGAAAGTTGAACCGACGCAAAGAAATGCGCGCAGTGTTATTTCTGCAACACTGTTAAACCATGAAGCAGCCTATCTTCAATCAATGAAAGTAACGGCAAATGTTAAAAATAAGAAAACAAATAACGTTATTTTAGAGAAAGAACAAGAAGATATGCAAATGGCGCCCAATTCAATTTTTAATTTCCCTATTCCTTATGAAGAAAATGAAATGGAAGCTGGGACGTATGTATTGGCAATGACTGTGGAAGGCTCAGGAAAAAAATGGCAATTTACGAAAGAATTTACGATCTCAAAAGAGGAAGCAAAAACATTTAATGAGAAAGATGTAACCGTCAAAAAAACGGAATCTAAACTTATTTATCTCTTAATCGGTTTATTGATCCTTTTACTGATAATTTGCCTGTTCATCATTTTACGTCTGAAAAAACAAAAAAATAAATAAAAAAAGCCGCTCTTCAATTTGAAGAGCGGCTTTTTTTTAAAGATTAAATAATTTCTCCACAGTCGGACAAAGTTCGGTGAAACAAGTGACTTCTGCAAGGTGTGATGCAGGTTGGCAACTTGGTAGTTCACGAGAGCGGTGGTTAAACCAAAGAGAATGCCAGCCACCATTACGTGCGCCTACAATATCATTGTCATAACTATCACCAACATATAAAGTATGTTCAGGTTCCATACAAAATTGATTACAGGCTAAATCAAAAATTTCCTTTTCAGGTTTTTGAAAACCCGTACTTTGAGAAATAATGATATTTTGGCTTGGAACCCATTTTTCAAGATTCAATTGTTTAACTTTTTTAAATTGATGGTCTGTTGGACCATTTGTAATAATCCCCATCGGAATTTCTTTCTCTTGTAAAGTATCAAGAAGCTTAGTAACTTCTGGATGCATCGTAATATTATCCAATTCTTCTTCATAAACTTGTTGGAAAATTTTTCCTTCTTCTTGTGAAATTCCTGGATAGTTTAGATCCTTTAATGTTTCATTCATTCGGAAAAACCGCATGAAATCTAGGGACCATTCATTGGCTAAAACTTTCGGAAACGTTTCATCGCTGTGGTGTCTAAAACGAAGATACAATTCATGCATATCCTCTGTCGCAACGTTCGGGAAAATTTTAGTCATCGCATTTCGAAAGGGTTGTTGCTGATCGTACAGCGTGTCATCAACATCAAAAACAATGGTTCTCATTTAACAAGTGCACCTCTTAACTTTTTTACAAAACTTTTCATATGTTATATTGTAGCCGATATTTTCACAAATAAATAGAGTATTTTTCACTGTATTTCAAGGTTTTGTACAGAAATCAAAGCCTTGCGGGAAAAGACAATTATAGTTATTTTTACCGAAAAAATGGAAACGATAAATGAAAAAATATTCTGATAATGAAAAGTTTGTGAAAATGATTTTGAGTCAAAGTTACTTAAATAACACGTGTTCTGATAGAAGTTAGAATTTTGCAAGAGACAGTCTTTTTCCGTATAATGAATGAGAATGAAGGGGGAGAGTTAGGGAGTTATGTTAAAGCGTTTTTTTGGGTATTATCGACCTTATCGTCGATTATTTATTTTGGATTTTGGGTGTGCCGTTTTTGCGGGGCTGTTAGAGTTGGCTTTTCCAGTAGCAGTCAACCAAGTAATTGATAAGATTATGCCAAAAGGAGATTTTCGCCTCATTGCATTAGCTAGTGCGGGCTTATTTGCATTTTATATAATCAATACGTTTTTACAATTTATTGTGGTTTATTTTGGTCATATGTTAGGCGTGAATATTGAAACAGATATGCGTGAAGAATTATATCAACATCTTCAAACACAACCGTTTGAGTATTATGATAATCAAAAAACAGGGAAATTAATGAGCCGTTTGACCACTGATCTTTTTGAAATTTCGGAAGTGGCGCATCATGGTCCAGAAGACGTCTTTATTACGATTATGACGTTAGCAGGTTCTTTTTTATTAATGTTAACCATTCACGTGAAATTAGCCATCGCTACGTTTATTTTATTGCCATTTATCACGATTGCGCTAGGCTATTTTAATAAAAAAATGACAAAAGCGAATACGGATATTTACGATAATTTAGGTGAATTTAATGCTGGGATTGAAGCGTCAGTAAGTGGAATACGTGTCACGCAATCTTTTGCAAATGAACCATTTGAACGAGAACAGTTTAATTATTTAAATCAAATGTATCGAAAATCGAAATTATATTTTTATAAGGTGATGGGTGTCAGTTCCGCCTATAATTACTTATTAATTCGTTTGATAAATTTATTTTCATTAATTTTTGGTGCGTATTATACAATTAAAGGAGAAATTACAGAAGGTCAGTTTGTAGGATTTATTTTATTAGCCAATATTTTTATTCGGCCGATTGAAAAAGTCAACAATATGATTGAAAGTTATCCCAAAGGATTTGCTGGTTTTAAACGTTTTACGGAAGAAATGGACAAACAACCGTCCATCAAAGATTTGCCAGGAGCTGTTGCTGTTTCACATTTAGAAGGAACGATTGCCTATAAAGATGTTTCATTTGCTTATGAAGATGGCACAAAAGTTTTAGACCATATCAATTTAAAAATTCAACCTGGTGAAACCGTTGCTTTCGTTGGACAAAGTGGTTCAGGAAAAACGACCTTGTGCAATCTGTTGCCTCGTTTTTATGAAGTCAGTAGTGGTGAAATTACGATTGACGGTAGAAATATCCAGCAAATGACCTTGGCTTCATTACGTAAGCAAATTGGAATTGTTCAACAAGATGTGTTTTTATTCCCTGGAACATTACGAGAAAACATTGCTTATGGGAATTTAAATGCTACAGAAATAGACATTCAACAAGCGGTGAAATTAGCACATTTAGAACATGTAATTCAGCAAATGCCAGATGGCTTGGACACAATTATTGGCGAACGTGGCGTGAAATTATCGGGCGGTCAAAAGCAACGAGTGGCAATTGCGCGAATGTTCTTGAAGAACCCGCCGATTTTAATTCTAGATGAAGCGACTTCTGCATTAGATACAGAAACAGAGCAAGTGATTCAAGAGTCATTAAACTCGTTAGCTGACGGGCGAACAACATTAATTATTGCCCACAGACTGGCAACGATTAAACATGCTGATCGAATAATCGTAGTGAGTGACCAAGGAATTTTAGAAGATGGAACACATGAAACTTTGTACGCGCAAAGAGGCCACTATCGTCGGCTGTACGATGCTCAATTTAGAACATAAAAAACCCGCGAATAAAACTTCGCGGGTTTTTATTATGTTTAGTTAGCGCCGAACTTTTCTTCCCAAACCAACAGCATTTTTCATTCGTTGAAGTGTTTTGTTGGCTACCTGGCGAGCGTTTTCTGCACCCTCATCTAAAATCATATCTAATTCTTCTGAAGCTAGAAGCTCTTGGTAGCGCACTTGAATAGGTTCTAATAAGGCAACTACTGCTTCTGCTAAATCTGCTTTGAAGTCTCCATAGCCTTTGCCTTCGTATGCTTGAACAAGTTCCTCAACAGTTTGACCTGTCGCAGCAGAATAAATATTTAGTAAGTTAGTAATGCCAGGCTTTTCTTCTTTATTATATTCAATTACACCAGTTGAATCAGTTACGGCAGAGCGGATTTTTTTGCGAATCACTGCTGGCTCATCAAGCATTGAAATAAAGCCCTTCACATTTGTATCAGACTTACTCATCTTTTTCGTTGGTTCCTGTAAGCTCATAATTCGACTACCTTGCTCAGCGATTTTTACTTCAGGCATCGTTAAAATTTCTTGATTTTTTTGGGCGTAACGTTTGTTGAAGCGTTCCACAAAATCACGTGTTAATTCTAAGTGTTGTTTTTGATCATCTCCGACTGGCACTAAGTCAGCGTTGTACAACACGATATCACCAACCATTAATGGAGGGTATGTTAAAAGACCAGCGCTTACGCCAGCACGACCATTTTTTTGCGATTTATCTTTAAATTGTGTCATTCGCTCTAACTCACCAATAGAAGTATTGCACTGAATGATCCAACCAGCTTCTGCATGCGCACTCACTTCAGACTGTATGAAAATTGTTGCTTTTTGTGGGTCTAAACCAACCGCTAGGTAAAGAGCTGCTAAACTACGAATTTGTTGGCGTAGCTTTTGCGGTTCTTGGGGAACGGTAATGGCATGTTCATCTACAATACAAAAATAACAATTGTATTCATTTTGTAATTCGATAAATTGTTTCATTGCACCAATGTAATTTCCGATTGTCGGAGTACCACTGGGCTGAATACCAGAAAAAATTGTTTTCATTAAATAACCACCTGACTTTAGACTTAAGATAGTGAATAGTTCTATTATACATTTTATTAGAAAAAAATACATGGGAACTTCTTGAAAAATTACCAAGAGAAGTAAATTATAACAGCAACCATAAAAATAGAAAACTGTATTACTTTTTTACAGAATCATAACGAATATCCATAAAATTTCATAAAAATTAACCCTAATTTTACACGGATGTAATGAAGGAAAAATAAACAAAGTTAATAAAAAATGTTTAAAAACCCCTAGTATTTTTATTAGAAATTAGGTATACTGGTTTTAAATAGAGGAACAGTACAGTTCCCTGTTTCAGAAACGCGATGATTCGCGAAAAGGAGTGATGCACAATGTTGACACTTTATACTTCCCCAAGTTGCACGTCATGTCGTAAGGCTAGAGCCTGGTTGCAAGAGCACGAAATTCCTTTTAAAGAAAGAAATATTTTTTCTGAACCTTTAAATATTGAGGAATTAAAAGCAATTTTAATCATGACAGAAGATGGAACAGAAGAGATTATCTCTACTCGCTCTAAAGTTTTCCAAAAATTAAATATGGATTTGGACGAGCTTCCACTTCAAGATTTATTAGAGTTGGTTCAAGAAAACCCTGGATTGTTGCGTCGGCCAATTATGATTGATGAGAAAAGATTACAAGTCGGTTTTAACGAAGATGAAATTCGCCGATTCTTACCAAGAGATGTTCGACAACTGGAATTGCGCCAAGCACAATTAATGGCAGGTTTATAAAAAATATAAAATTTTGTTCTTTATTTGTTAATTTTAATAAAGAACGATTCATATGAATTTAGGGCCAGGGATTTTTATCTCTGGCTTTTTAATACATATTTAGAACTTGTATTCATTTGATTTGGCAGAACGTGGTCAAGGAAAAATAGTATCTTTTTTGGAGAGACTGCGTTAAGATGAAGAGGTAGAAGGAGCGAAAAACCACTCGTTAAAAAAGTTCAAAGTTTATAAAACGTTCGCTAGTTTTCGAGGATTTACAGACTTTCCACTTTACTTTTGTGTAGTTTTCGCTACAATGAACGTAAGAAGTTTCCTGATTGAAGCAAAGAGAGGTGTAGCGCTATGGAAATGGAACATATTAATGAAAATACGATTCGTGTGTTAATTGGCAACGAAGACCTGGCGGATAGAGGGATTACTTTTCTTGACTTACTAGGAAACCACAAAGATGTTGAAAATTTCTTTTATAGTATTTTAGAAGAAGTTGATGTCGAAGATGAATTCCAAGGTAGTGAAGCAGTCACTTTCCAAGTCTTGCCTAAAAATGATGGCTTAGAACTGTTTATTAGTAAAAATGTCGCTATGGACGACTTGTCTTCCTTAGAAGGTCTGAGCGAAGTCAATGCAGATGTTAGCGAATTGATTCGCAAACAAATTGAAGCAGACAAAGCAGCCGCCGATGAACTTGATGAGATGGAAGCCACAGATGAAACAAACAGAAATGTAATCTTTGAATTAGATAATTTTGAAGCGATGATCCAATTATCCAAAGAAGTCTTCATGCAATCTGTTTTGACTAACTTATACACGTACAACGATCGTTATTACTTACAAGTTTTGTTCTTAACCGATGAATTAGAAAAAACAAATGTTGACAATGAAATTGCACAGATTTTAGAATTCGCTCATAAAACAACTGTCACTCAGGATACTTTAGTCGAATATGGCACTTGTATTATGGAACGCAGTGCGCTGGAGTTAACACGTTATTACTTTAATGATTAAGCAAAAAAGCAAAAACTTTCGAGTTTTTGCTTTTTTTTTTGATGAAAATTAAGAAACTTTGCGTAGTTTATTTATGAGAGGTGAAAATCATGTTAACAGCTTTAACGGCAGACAACCAAGAATTATTTTCTTTAATCGATTGCTCGATTGATGAATTAACACAGATACGAAGCGAACAAGCTTTTGTGTGTCCAATGTGTTATCAATCGGTCATTTTGAAGGCAGGCCCCATTAAAATACCCCATTTTGCTCATCGTAAAAAGAATAGTTGTTGGTACGAAGCAGAAGCTGAAACAGAAGAACACCTCCGCTTGAAGCAGCTTTTTGCGGAAAAGTGTTTACGCGAAAAGCTGTCCTTTCAAGTTGAGGCATACTTACCCACCTTGAAGCAACGCCCAGATTTACTCATTGGCAAGATAGCCATTGAAATTCAATGTAGTCCATTGCCAATTAAACATTTGGTGGAACGGACGGAGACTTATCAAGCTCATGGCTATCAAGTTGTTTGGATTTTAGGTGAACGATTAGTGCCTAAAGACAAGCTCACGCAATTAACGAAACAATTCCTTTACTTTTCGGAGTCCTTGGGATTTTATTTATGGACGGCCAATAAGAAGCAAGAACGAATAGAATTACTTTGTCATATTGAAGAGAGTCAATGTCAACAATTTTATAGAAGAAAACAATCATGGGATTTTTACGAAAAAAAATTACTAGAAATCTTCCGACTACCGACCGCTAATTTAAATTTACTGCCAAATAGACGGCACACTGGTCAATTGATGCATGATTATTATCAAAAATTGACGCAACAACTTGGTTACAGAAATGCTCAGTTGCTTAGAACACAGAGCTTTTTATATACGAAAGGTTGTCACCTTCTCCAGTTACCTCCTTGGTTTTACTATCCTGGATTGAAGCTATTACCTTCTTCTGAAGAAGATATTCATTTAAAAATGCTTGTTTGGGAAGCACTAAAAACCGAAGAAGAGCGTTTAGTGACCAAACAGGAACTATGGCGTATCTTGGAAGCTATTTTTTTGGAAGAAGGGAACTTTGTTTGGCAGCCACTGCCGAATATTGGCTTAAAAAAGCTTTTTAAAATCGTGGGGAATAGATTATTGAGCTGGTTACAAGAATGTTATGTGTTAATTAAAGTAAACAATAAGTACCTAATAACTAGTATTTTCCTAAGAGAAGATCCTGAAAAGCTCATTCATTGGCTAAAAAAAGTGAAAAAACAACATTTTTTTAGTCACACGTGTTAAATTATGATAGTATAATGAGTAAAACGTTTCTTAAAGGAGAGTAAACTATGAGCGAAATTAAACAATTACCAACACGTGATGAAGTTCCAACTCCATTGACTTGGGATTTAACCAAAATTTTTAAAGATGATGCTGCTTTTGATGTTGCGTATAATCAGTTGACAGAAGAGCTAAATCAAGCAGAATCATTTAAAGGTACCTTAGGGAATGGTGCAGAAGCTTTTCTAGCTGCGTTAGAATACGTTTTAGATGTCTATCGAAAAGTGGAAACATTATATGTCTATTCTCATTTAAAAAATGATCAAGACACTACAAATACAGCTTACCAAGCTTTATATGCCAGAGCTAGTTCTTTATTTGCACAAGTTAGTGAAGCTGTTTCTTGGTTTGACCCAGAGGTTTTAACATTAAGTGATGAACAAATCTGGGGATATTTTGAAGAGCAGCCGAAATTAGCTGTTTATCGTCACTATATTCAAAATATTTTAGATGAACGTCCCCATGTTTTATCGATGGAACAAGAAGCTTTACTGGCGGGGGCTAGTGAAATTTTTGGTGCCTCAAGTAATACATTTTCAATTTTAAATAATGCAGACTTAGAATTTCCAACTGTGCAAAATGCTGAAGGCGAAACAATTCAACTTTCTCATGGCGTTTATGGTCAATTAATGGAAAGTGTCGATCCATCTGTTCGTGAAGCAGCATTTAAAGGGTTGTACAAAGTATACAAACAATTTAGAAATACATTAGCCTCAACTTTAGGTGCACATGTTAAAACACATAACTATAAAGCAAAAATTAGAAATTATGATTCTGCTCGGGCAGCCTCTTTAGCAAGTAATCATATTCCTGAAAGTGTTCACGAAACATTAGTAGCTGTAGTAAATAAACATTTACCTTTGCTACATCGTTATGTAAAATTAAGAAAAAAATTATTAAACGTAGAAGAATTACACATGTACGACTTGTATGCGCCTTTGCTAGGTGAAGCACCAATTCGTTACAGCTATGAAGAAGCAAAAGAAAAAGCAATTGAGGCTTTAAAACCACTAGGTGAAGACTATCTATCTATTGTCAAAGAAGCTTTTTCAAGTCGTTGGATTGATGTGATTGAAAATCAAGGAAAACGAAGCGGCGCATATTCTTCAGGAGCTTATGATACAGCCCCATACATTTTAATGAATTGGCATGATAGTTTGGATCAACTATTTACATTAGTCCATGAGATGGGCCATAGTGTTCATAGTTACTATACAAGAAATAATCAGCCGTATGTTTATGGCGACTATTCAATTTTCTTAGCTGAGATTGCTTCAACCACAAATGAAAATATTTTAACAGAATATTTATTACAAACAGAAACAGATCCTAAAGTACGTGCGTATGTCTTAAATCACTATTTAGACGGCTTTAAGGGAACCATTTTCCGTCAAACGCAATTTGCGGAATTTGAACATTTTATTCACACGGAAGATGCTAAAGGCACGCCATTAACGAGTGAATATTTGAGTGAGTATTATGGCGAGCTCAATGCTAAATATTATGGACCAGAAGTAGTTAGAGACGAAGAAATCAGTTACGAATGGGCGAGAATTCCACATTTTTATTACAATTACTATGTTTATCAATATGCAACTGGCTTCTCAGCCGCTTCGGCATTGTCTAAACATATTTTAGCTGGAGAAGAGGGAGCTTTAGAGAACTACCTTAACTACTTGAAAGCAGGAAGTAGTGACTTCCCAATTGAAGTGATGAAAAAAGCGGGCGTGGATATGACACAAGCCGCGTATATCGAAGATGCAATGAAAGTTTTTGAAGAACGTTTAACGGAATTAGAAGCTTTGGTTGAAAAATTATAAGTCGTAACTTCTTAGTAAACATAAAATATAAACCTGGTTTTATACAGAATAGTAAATATATCTGTGTAAAACCAGGTTTAGTTATATAATTAAATAGATTGTTGCTGTTATATAAAAGAAAGCAAAGATTCTTTGCTTTCTTTTATATCAAGCTTCTATTATCTTTAGAGTAATAAAAGGAGGTTTTTTTTTGAACATAGGGAATTCATTAAAAATGAGAAGAAATGAATTAGGATTGACACAATCAGAGGTTGCTGAGAAATTATACGTTACTAGGCAAACAATTTCTAACTGGGAGAATAATAAATCATATCCTAATATTGATTGTTTAATTGAACTAAGTAATCTTTATGAAATGACCTTGGATCGATTATTGAAGGAGGACAATACGATGGTGGAGAAACTTTCGAAAGATATTAGAGAGGGACAGAAGTACAAAAAATTATTTTTAATATTATTAATTATAGTACTATGTATAGGTGGATATTTTACTATTTTACAACTTCGTCTGAATAATTTGTATAGCGGTGTCAAAGAATGGAATCAAAATGGTCAAACTTATAATTTAATAGAAGATAACATTCAATATCATGTGGTTAAAATTGATAATTATAATCTGTTTACAATTCCAGAAGAATTGGAATTAATGAGTTCGTATATCTCTGAAAACGAAAAGTTTAATATGTATTATAGCGGTGATGATTCGAATATAAAAATTTACTGGACAACAGGAGCATTAAATGGGTTAGAGTTATCTTTTGATAAAGAATTCATCTTTGACAATGTAAATCAAAGAAATAAATTTTCTTATGAGATTCAGGAATTAATAAATAAAAATTTAGATAAGGATAAAAAAGAACTAACCATATTATATAAACAGACTAAAAATAAATGGGAAGAAATAAATTAGCTTGTGTTAAACCGAATAAAATTTACTCGATTTTTTGAGTTAGTATCGGCGAGTATTGTCTGATAGCGTTCCAAGAGATTAGTCGATGAACTGAAATAGATATTGGTGGTTGATACAAATTTCGGTGTTAATATTTAAGAGTACATAATATATATACATGGACCCATTCCATAGCTGTCTTTTATAAGAACAAAGCATCAAATGTAGTAGTATTAGACTTTATCTATTATTATAGAACATGGTGAAAATAGTAAAAGAAGGACCAGTCAACTGGTCCTTCTTTTTTATAATAAATGTAAATGTCCATTTGGAAAATGATAATTGGAGCGACGTTTAAATTCAAAGGTTGCGTCACCTTGGTCCAGCAACGGTTCGTTATGTGGATGGACACGACAAAGTTGTTTAATTTCATCCATGTTTTCAAAATTTTCGACTAAAATGCCGAAATCGTTCTCGCAAGTATAGTTGTAAACGACTGCGGTAGGATGTTGTTTAATCCCCATTTCTCGAGCAACTTTTTGGTCGGTTTGGAAAGATTCTTTGACAAAATCGGATTGTCGGTCTTTACGATACATATCAATATCCCCGCCGGCCGCTAGAAGTAGTTCTTCTGATAACTCAGGAGAGTAAGCTAGACCGTCTTCAGCTACTGCTTTTTGTAAGCCAATCAACAATTGTCGGCCTTTTTTTCGGCCTTGTAACTGTGCTGCTTTATAGTCAAGAGCGGCTGAGTATAAATCTTCAAAAATTCGATTCCGTCGTTTAATGTCATTAATCGGAATATGTTGACGACTCAAAAATTCATTGATCGTTTTCATGTTTAATAAAGGGATAAAGCGCAATTGTATTTTTTTCTTGTCGTTAACAGACAATTGTATAATTTCTTTTTCAATTTCTAAACAGACGCCGCCTAAAGGATTGACGAACAAATAAATTTCAACCATTCATACTTCCTCCAATGCCATGCTTTTTCAAATACAGGTGCCAGAACGTCAGTGCTTCGAATACTAAGGGGCAGTGGTCCGCATCATGCGTTGAATCTTGTTAGGTGCAAGCGTAATGGGAATGTTCAAATCAGCCATTAATGTTTGAAACGCTTGCTTGCCGCTTTCAGCTTCAGTAACTTCTAACTCTAATTCAAAATCGTGCTGTTGGTTATACCAACTTTCGTCTAACGCAAGTAATCCTTGAGGAATTTGTTTTTCTGCACGTGCTGTTTTTAATGAACCAATTAAATGGATCGAGGCGATTTCAATACCTAATTCTTGTAATTTCTTCGCCACAGCCCCCTCAGTAGGGAGGTGATTCCTTTTGATAAAGTGGTTCGCCGTCTCAAGCGATAAAGGGTCATTGATTTCTAATAATCCTTCTGGCGCAGGAACTTTTAAGGTTAACTCACCACGATCTGCTAATACGCGAATTCTTAAGCCCATTCGTTGTGCTTTTAATTGAAAATCGTCCGTATCAAAATAATGATTTGTTTGCGTAAAAAAGTCCGTTTTTTGAATAGCAAAATGGTCGATTAATCGTTTGAAATCTTTCGGACTAACTAATGTTTTAAATTCAATTTCTAAGTGCTCACTCATGGGGTTCTCTCTCTTTCTTAAATCACTCCAATTTTCACATATTATATAGGTTTCCGTCAAGAAAAGTGGTCTTCTCTGTGAAAATTTTTTCTAATGAAAGGCGTTTGGAAATCAAATAGCGAATAACACCCTATTTTAGGGAGGACTGTGGTAAAATAATCAGTGAATGAAATTCAAGGAAATTGAGGGATCTACCATGGAACGAGAGTGGGAGCTGTTTTTAGCGCCATATGAACAGGCGGTCAGCGAATTAAAAGTAAAACTACGAGGTATTCGTAAACAATTTCGGGAGCAAGATAAACACATACCAATTGAATTCGTTACAGGACGTGTGAAACCAGTAGATAGTATTTTGACAAAGACGGCTATTCGGCATATTCCTTTAAATCGGATTGAAGAAGAAATGCAAGACATTGCTGGTTTGCGGATTATGTGCCAATTTGTGGAAGACATTTACCAGGTAGTCGCACTTTTAAGAAATCGTAAAGACTTAAAAATTGTGGAAGAACGGGACTACATTGAAAATAAAAAAGAAAGTGGCTATCGTTCGTACCATGTGGTGGTGGAATATCCTGTGCAATTAGTCACCGGGGAAAAGATTATTTTGGCCGAAATCCAAATTCGGACACTCTCCATGAATTTTTGGGCAACGATTGAACATTCTTTGAATTATAAATATCAAGGTGTCTTTCCTGAAGAAATGAAAGAACGCCTTCAGCGAGCGGCAGAGGCAGCCTATTTATTAGATGAAGAAATGTCATCTATTCGTGAAGAAATTCAAGAAGCACAACATTACTTCTCTCATGGCCGTGGATTGCTAGAAAACGAATACTATAAGCAAATTAAAAACGAAACACCAGAAAATCAGTAAAGGAGTCTGCTTATGAAAGTGGCGATTGTTCATAACTCGGAAGAAAAATCGAAACAAGTCACAAAACAACTGACAACACTATTAGAGCAAAACCAAATTCAAATAGACAATCGTCAACCTGAACTTGTGATTTCAGTCGGCGGAGATGGTACGCTTCTTTCCGCTTTTCATCGATTTAATCATCTGTTAAACGAAGTAAGTTTCTTAGGTGTACATACCGGACACTTGGGTTTCTATACAGATTGGCGTGATTATGAATTAAAAGAACTAGTTGAGAGTTTGTGTATTCATCGTGAAAAAAGTACGAGTTATCCATTATTAGATGTGCGGATTCGGTTTAGAGATGGGAAACCAGATAAACATTTTTTAGCATTAAATGAATCAACAATTAAACGAGGAAACCGGACGATGGTGGGCGATGTGTTTATTAAAGACGAACTGTTTGAACGATTTCGTGGTGATGGGTTGTCGATTTCGACCCCAACCGGCTCTACTGCGTATAATAAAAGTATTGGTGGGGCTGTTTTGCATCCTAGCATTAATGCGTTTCAGTTAACCGAAATCGCCTCCTTAAACAATCGTGTCTTTCGAACATTGGGGTCACCGATTGTAATCGCACATACGGAGTGGCTGGAGATTAAATTACAGGAAAGTGATGATTATTTTGTCACGGTGGACCAATTAGATATTTATCAAGAAAATATCGCTTCTGTCTGCTATCGAATTGCAGACGAACGGATTCATTTTGCCTCTTATCGGCACATGCATTTTTGGCATCGAGTGAAAGATGCCTTTATTGGTGAGGATTAATTAAACGATGGAATTTCAATGGACATATGACAAAGAAACAACACAACAAGTGAAATATTTTTTAAAGGAACAAGGCGTTTCAAAAGGGTTATTAGCTAAGGTGAAATTTCAGGGTGGTAAAATTCAAGTGAATGGGACCGTTCAAAATGCCATCTATCCTTTACAAACTGGCGATGTCGTTAAAATGACGATTCCATATGAAGCGGAACATGAGACATTATTAACAGATGATGAACCGATTGAAATTGTGTTTGAAGATGATCATTTTTTAGTAGTTAATAAGCCTGCTGGCATTGCCTCAATACCTGCTCAGTATCATCCTTCAGGAACGATGGCGAATCGTGTTAAGGGCTATTACAAGCGACAAAATTACGTGAATCAAGTCATTCATGTCGTGACTCGTTTAGATCGAGATACTTCTGGGCTGATGTTATTTGCGAAACACGGCTTTGCTCATGCTTTAATTGACCAAGAATTACGAGAAAAAAAGGTGACAAAAATTTATTATGCCCTTGTTGGTGGAGCGATTGAGCAGTTAAACGAGCATCAATTGATTGAAAAGCCAATTGGGCGCGACTTGTCCTCTTTATTAAAACGCCAAGTTATCGAAACAGGTCAATTTGCTAGTACAGAATATTGGCTCGCAAAAAGAGGAGCCCAAGCAGCAGCTGTGCGCATTCAGCTCCATACAGGACGAACACATCAAATTCGGGTACATTTTGAAGCAATTGGCTGTTCATTGTTAGGGGATGAGATGTATCATGGAAAGATGGATCAAGGAATTGAGCGGCAAGCGTTGCATTGCATGGAACTAATTTTTACTCATCCTTTTACCAAAGAAACGGTTCATCTGATTTCCCCACTAGCGGAGGATATGAAAAGTGTAGATGATACGTTATAATAATAAAGAGGCAGGAGGGGAAAGTGTAGGATGAATGAAGGCCAAGAAATGGAAGAGCAATTTGCCCTTCTTTTAGAAACGCTAAAAAATCAACAAATGAACGAATTTCGTGAGCTATTTTTAGCGTTACACATTTATGAACAAGGACAATTTTACCAATCGTTAGATGAAAAAGACCGACAACATTTATACAATTACCTATCTCCGAAAGAACTAGCGGATATGTTTGATGTTATCGAAGAAGATAATGAGAATATGAAAGATTATTTAGCTGAAATGCGTCCAAGTTATGCAGCCGATATGTTAGCTGAGATGTATACCGATAATGCGGTGGATTTACTAAATATGTTAGATAAGAGTCAAAAGGCAAAATATCTTAGTTTGTTAAGTAGTGAAGAAGCAGGCGAAATTAAAGAGTTACTTCATTACGAAGATGAAACTGCTGGGGCGATTATGACCACCGAATTTGTTTCGATTGTGGCGAATCAAACAGTGCGTTCTGCGATGTACGTCTTAAAGAATCAAGCGGACATGGCGGAAACAATCTATTACGTTTACGTAGTCGACCAAGAAAATCATTTAGTCGGCGTTATTTCGTTGCGGGATTTAATTGTTAATGATGATGATACCTTGATTGCTGATATTTTGAATGAACGGGTTATTTCAGTTCATGTTGGCGATGACCAAGAAGATGTCGCGCAAACAATTCGGGACTATGACTTCTTAGCTGTGCCAGTTACAGATTATGATGATCATTTGTTGGGGATTGTAACAGTTGATGATATTATTGATGTTATCGATGATGAAGCCGCTAGCGACTACTCTGGTTTAGCCGGGGTCGACGTTGAAGAAGTTAGTGAGAACCCTTTAAAAGCCGCTTCTAAACGATTACCTTGGTTAATTACGCTGCTGTTTTTAGGGATGTCTACGGCCTCGTTAATCAGTAATTATGAGTCGTTAGTTAGCGAAGCGAGTATTTTAGCCGTTTTTATTTCTTTAATTACCGGAACAGCCGGCAATGCCGGAACACAATCATTGGCGGTCGCGGTACGCCGTTTGGCTATGAAAGATGAAAAGGATAGTAATTTTGGTCGCTTAATCTTAAGTGAAGTACTCACGGGACTAGTGACGGGGGCTGTGACAGGTTTAACCATTATGATTGTGGTTGGCGTGTGGCAACATAATCTTCCGCTTGGATTTGTGATTGGGATGGCAATGCTCTGTGCAATTACTGTGGCGAATTTAGCAGGGAGTTTAATCCCGATGTTAATGGATAAATTAGGGTTTGATCCCGCAGTTGCCAGTGGCCCGTTTATTACTACCTTAAGTGATTTAACCAGTGTATTAATTTATTTCAATATTGCCAGCATGTTTATGCGTTATTTTGTTTAAAAAATTGCACTTATTTATCATGAGACTGAGGTAAAAGGATTCGTTGGTTTGCTTGAAATCAAAAAAGTGAGATAGCCGTTAATACGACGGCTACCTCACTTTTTTAGATACAAGAAATTAAACAATTTTTGTGCCATGGACTTCTGTGACTTTTAAAGTGTCCATCACAGTTTGAACGTTTTCTGTGGAAATACCGCCACCTGGTAAAATAAGAATCCGTTGATCTGCGTAGGCAATTAATTCTTTTAAATGATCAAAGTTGCCTTCGATAGGGGTACCAGCTGGCCCGCCATGAGTTAAAATACGCGTCACACCACGCTCAGCTAACCAGTCAATCGCCTTAAATTGGTTTTCTTTCGACAAGGCATCAAAAGCCATATGGAAAGTGATTTGCAAGCCTTCAGCTGTTTCAATGAATAAGTCCAAAGCTTCTTCATCTAACCAACCGTCCTCAGTTAAACAGCCAATAACAATGCCGTCGGTTCCTAATTTCTTTGCTTCGATTAAATCGGTATGCATAATTTTTAATTCAATATCATTATAGACAAAATTGCCGCCACGAGGACGAATGATTGTCATCACTGGTACAGAATGTTCGCCAGCGTATGCTAAGACTTCTTCAATAACACCAGTACTTGGCGTCGTTCCACCTACGACTAAGTTATCGCATAATTCGATGCGATTCGCACCTTTTTGAATGGCTTGGGGAATCTTAGTGAAATTTTCGGCACAGAATTCTTTAATCATTTCTTATCGCTCCTTGCTTTTTCTTCACAGGCATTGTACCATAATTCTGCTTACTACCATAGCCCTGAAAAAAAGAGTGCAACTTTTTATAAGAGAAAATGTTCATTTGATGAACGTAAGGAGTTTTAAATGTTAAAGAAAATTGAACGAGCACAACAATTATTGAAAAAAGAAGCAGCCGTATTTCGCTGTCCAACTTGTCATGAACCAATGCATGTAGAAGGGGTTGGTCTGATTTGTCAACAGAGGCATCAATTTGATTTATCCAAGAAAGGTACGCTATACTTTCTAAATCATGGCGTTCAGACAGAATATAATAAAAAAATGTTTACTTCTCGAGGAAAAATGATTCAAAGTGACATGTACGCGCCTGTTTTAAACAAAATTATGCACTATCTTCCTCAAAATAAAACAGTAGTCGATGTTGGTTGTGGTGAAGGGAGTTTTCTAGCTGAGTTAAGTCAAGCAGGCTTATCTGGACTGAAAATCGGGTTTGATTTATCAAAGGAAGGAATCTATTTAGCAAGTAATCAGCCAATTGATGCGTTTTGGTGTGTGGCGGATTTAACGAATTTGCCATTTGCGAATGAAGGGCTTGATACGATTTTGAATATTTTTTCTCCTTCACATTATCAAGAATTTCGGCGAGTATTAAAAGCTGACGGGACTGTGATTAAAATTATTCCTGAAGAGAATTATTTAAAGGAATTACGAGCGGCTTTTTATCCCAATGACGAAAAGAAACAAAGTTATTCCAATCAAAAAGTAGTCCAACGTTTTGCCGAGGAATTAGCAGTGGAAGTAGATGAACGAATAACTTATTGCTTTGACATTCCCGAGGAAAGACGGTTGGATTTATTAGAAATGTCGCCATTAGAGTGGCAAGTTTCTCAAGAAGTTAAAGCCGAGCTACAACAGCGACCATTGGAAAAAATCACGATTGACGTCCGCTTGTTAGTAGGTCGTAAAAGATAGACTTTTTTGTGAAGAAAATCCTAAAAAAGTCTTGCAATAAAGTGACATTGGTGTTATATTACTTACAAGTTGTTTTTTCATTGGTTTTTATCAGGGTCCTGTTCTGATAAAAGTTAGTGAAGAGACCTTCACTAACGTAACGACTCGCCGTGCTAGACACCGAGACGGTACGTTTTTTTTATTGGTTAGAATAGCTGCCGCCTGACATCATCGCGTCATGCGGTTTTTTTTGAAAATAAGTATTGTGGGCGCTATTTATTTTGAATTTATGCTAAAATGAACACGATTGATATTTGAGGAGCTGAAGATAGTTGACGAACCATATTGTTTTATTTGAACCACAAATTCCGGCAAATACTGGAAATATTGCACGGACATGTGCAGCGACGAATACACCGTTGCATTTAATTGAACCTTTAGGATTTTCAACAGATGATAAACACTTAAAACGTGCCGGATTAGATTATTGGAATGATGTAAATATTACGTATCATAAAGATTTGGCTGCCTTTTTAGCCCATGTGGCAGGCAAACACTTGCATTTAGTAACCAAATTTGCTCACCAAACATACAGCGAGGTCAATTATAATGATGGCGAGGACCATTATTTCCTTTTTGGAAAAGAAACAACGGGCTTACCAGAAACGTTTATGCGAGAAAACGAAGAAAAGTGTATCCGAATTCCTATGAATGATGAACATGTGCGCTCACTGAATCTTTCTAACACTGCCGCACTAATTGTTTATGAAGCCTTACGTCAGCAAAATTTTCCGAACTTAGAACTGACGCATCATTATGAAAATGATAAATTGGATTAAAAAAAGTTAAGACAGTAGCGCTTTTTTCAAAAATGTCAGAAGAAAGTGGTTTTATTTATACTGTTGGCCAATTTCCAAGCCTAGAACAAAAAACAATTTAGATTTTTGTTCTAGGCTTATTTTGCTTGGATTACTAGAAACTTCCATGGATATTTTCGCAGGGAAGTGATAAACTAGAAAGACATATGAAGAGATAAAGAAGTTTGGAGAAGTTACATGAAATTATATTTTACACGACATGGAAAAACTGAATGGAATCAACAGAAACGATTTCAAGGAATGACAGGAGATTCGCCGTTATTACCAACTAGTTATGACGAAATTAAACAATTAGGCCAATATTTACAAGATATTCCGTTTGAAAAAATTTATTCGAGTCCGCTATTACGTGCCAAAAATACTGCGCGGGGAATTCAACAAGAATTGAATCATCCAGTTGAAATTGTTTATACAGATACCTTAAAAGAATTAGGTTTAGGGCGTCTAGAAGGACAATATATTGAAGAAATGCGTAATTTTTATGGAGAAGAATTAGATCATTTACGGCATCGTTTAGATTTGTATGATCCAACAATTTTTGATGGTGAACCAATCGAGCAAGCGATTCAACGGATTTCAGAAACAGTTGCTGAAGCGGCGAAACAGCACGAAGGTCCAGTTCTATTTGTCGGACACGGAGCAGCGCTGACGGCGGCAATCCAAGCGATGGCTGGTAAACCATTATCAGAATTACGGACAATGGGCGGGCTGTTAAACAATAGCCTTTCAATCCTTGAAACCAAAGAGACATCAAGGAACATGCCGTACGACTTAACGTTATGGAATGATACGTCTTTTTTAGCTAAAGAAAAAGTACAATAAGCGCACAACAGAAAGGAGGGCTTGTAGTGGTAACACTTTTTGGTGAGGACGAAGAAAAAGCCTTTATTGTTGGGACTGTACAAGCAATCTTTTTTGAAAATCCCAGTAATTTTTATAAAGTCGTTCTTGTAAATGTGACCGATACAAATACAGATTATTTAGAAAAAGAAATTGTAGTAACTGGAAGTTTTGGCCAAGTTCAAGAAGAGGAACCCTACCGTTTCTTTGGTCATTTTGTGGACCATCCTCGTTATGGCAGACAGTTTCAGGTGGATAGTTATCAGCAAGAAAGACCGACTTCGGCTAGTGGGGTGGTTAACTATTTATCAAGTGACAAATTTCCTGGCATTGGTAAACGAACCGCTGAAAAAATTGTTGAAGTATTAGGGGAAAGTGCGATTGACCGAATTATTGATGACCCGAGTGTTTTGGAAGAAGTTACTGTTTTAAATGAAAAAAAACGTCAAGTAATCGTCGAAACAATTCGTTTGAATCACGGGATGGAGCAAGTGATTGTGGGACTAAATCGATACGGCTTCGGTAGTCAGTTAGCTTTTTCAATTTATCAAACCTATCAAGAAGAAACCCTTTCTGTGATTCAAGAAAATCCTTATCAGTTAGTTGAAGATATTGAGGGAGTCGGATTTAAACGAGCGGACAATATTGCTGAACAAATCGGCATTCAGGCGGATTCTGCTGTTCGAATTCGGGCAGCGATTTTACATGAAGTGTTTGAACACTCCATTCGCTCAGGCAATACGTATGTTCAAGCAGATGTTTTGTTAGAAGAAGCGATTCGGACCTTGGAAGCAAGTCGCCCAGTGGAAATCTCACCTGATCAAGTGGCCAATGAAATCATTACGTTAGTCGAACATGGAAAAATCCAACAAGAAGAGACTAAACTTTTTGAGAACAGTCTCTATTTTTCTGAATGGGGCATTGGTACTTCGATTCAACGTTTACTTTCTCGTAAAAAAGAAATTCATTACGAGGAAGAAGAAGTCCAAAAAAATATCCGAATGATTGAGAAACGTTTAAATATTCAGTATGGCGACTCGCAACAAGCAGCGATTGAAGAAGCGATTAAATCGCCGTTATTTATTTTAACTGGAGGGCCCGGAACAGGGAAAACAACTGTTATTAATGGGATTGTCTCGTTGTTTGCGGAACTAAATGGTCTTTCATTAGATCTCAAAGACTACACGCAGGAGATGTTTCCAATCTTGCTAGCGGCGCCAACTGGGCGAGCAGCGAAACGCATGAACGAAACGACAGGTTTACCTGCAAGTACCATCCACCGTTTGTTAGGCTTGACAGGTCGTGAAAAAAATCCGAGTTTAACCGCCAAAGAATTAGAAGGCGGTTTGCTAATTGTAGATGAAATGTCAATGGTGGATACTTGGTTAGCCAATACGTTATTAAAAGCTATTCCGACAAACATGCAAGTGATTTTTGTTGGTGATAAGGATCAGCTACCGTCTGTCGGTCCAGGTCAAGTCTTACATGACTTATTGCAAATTAACGAAATTCCCAAATGTGAGCTAAACGAAATTTATCGTCAAGGAGACGGTTCAAGTATTATTCCTCTTGCCCATGAAATTAAAGAAGGAAAGTTGCCTGCTGATTTTCAAAAAAATCAAAAGGATCGCTCGTTCTTTGCAAGTGATATTGGTCATATCGAAGAATACATTCGACAAATCGTCACAAAGGCAAAAGCAAAAGGGTTTACGCCACAAGATATCCAAGTTTTAGCGCCAATGTATCGTGGCGCAGCCGGCATTGATGCCTTGAATAAGATGATGCAAGAAATCTTCAATCCAAATGATGGTAAGAAAAAAGAAGTCAAATGGAATGACACCGTCTATCGGATTGGGGACAAAGTTTTGCAACTAGTCAATACGCCAGAATTAAATGTGTTCAATGGAGATATGGGAGAAATCGTCGGAATTACTTTAGCCAAAGACTCAGAGGACAAAGTGGACGAGTTGGTTTTACAGTTTGATAATAATGAAGTAACGTATAAAAGAAATGAATGGAATAAAATTACGCTATCGTATTGTTGTTCGATTCATAAAGCGCAAGGTAGTGAATTCCGCATGGTGTTACTGCCAATGGTTCATCAGTATAGCCGAATGCTGCAACGAAATTTGCTGTATACAGCAGTGACACGTAGTAAAGAATTATTAATTCTACTAGGTGAGGTTTCTGCTTTTGAAACATGTGTCAAAAACGAATCGGCTAGTCGCATGACGATGCTAAAAGAACGAATCGTGAACGCAGAACAAATGACCTTAACGACTAGAACTCAGTTAGAAGCCTATGAAGAAGGTTTAACGGCAGACCATCCATTTACTGAAAAGGAAACAAAAGCTGTCTCTTATGAAACTGAACAGCAATCAACGAAAGCCGATCAGATAAAAGAAACAGACGAGCAATTAGTTGAAACAACGGTACAAGAAGTTTCACTATTTGCTGATGAAGGGGAAGAGTCAACCCCAGAAACAGTAAATAAAGCGACAAAAGTTGTCGAAGAATCATTACCAAAAGAACCACGACTAACAGTCGAAATTATTCAAACAAATGCTGTTGATCCAATGATTGGAATGAAGGATACGACGCCTTATCAATTTATGTGAGAAGAGGAAAGAGGTCGGGACAGAAGCGTTTAACTCCGAGAAATAAGAAGAAATTTCCGAAAATTGTTCTATAATTTTTGGAGAATTTCGGCTTATTTCCGAAGGAGTTGCTTCTGTTCCCGCTGTTTATCAATTTTTAAGCCTGGGACAAAAATCCAAAGTGATTTTTGTCCCAGGCTCTTTTTCAACCTTAAGGGACTCAGTTAAAACCAAAACAAACGTTTTTGTGTGGTATAAACCATATCAATACTTCGTTTGCCTAAAATCTCGCCATCTGCGTGAATGGTTTGTGGAATCGTCGAAACAATTCGAATTTTGCTTGATTGAAAATGATGAAAATGCTTAGATTTCCCTTGTTTTTGGCGAAGCAATAGGAAAATAAGCCACAAAATTTTAAAAATATTGATTCGTTCCACGACAACTAAGTCCACGACTGCTTTGCGAGGATTGGCCGTCGGCATAATTGATACGCCCCCGCCAAAATAAGGATGATTTGTGACCGTACATAGGAAAGCACGATTAAATGTGTATTGTTTACCATTCATTTCAACTAAAATTGGAAAGCCTTTTTGTTTAAAAAAGACATGAATGATTGAAGAAATATAGGAAAGCGAGCCAAGCTTAAATTTATTTAAGGCTTTTTTTGATGACGATTCGTTGGTTTTTTCCACGATTGCCGCATCTAACCCTAAGCCAACATTATTGGTGGCTAAGCCGATTTCTTCTTGGTTGGCTTCTACATAATGAATCGTTTGAATTTCTTTTGGTCGTCTGGTGCGCAGGATTTGATGCAATGCTTTATCAATATTCCTTGATAATCCCACCCCTCGTGCAAAATCATTTCCAGAGCCGCATGGAATATAGCTTAAAGGAATAGCTGAATCATATGGAAGTAATGAATTAATGACATTATGTAGTGTGCCATCGCCGCCTAGCACGACTAGGATTGGAAAAGTTGAAACGTCTAAGTCTTCAGACCAAGGAAGTAAAGTTGTTTCTGCAAGTTCCTTCGTCAATTCTTTTTCATGTCCAGCGTAATCAGTGTAAAGAGCCGTATATTTAAGTTCTTGTTGCTTGAGTTGTTGAATCACTTTTCTAGCGACTTTTCGGCCATTGCCGCTACTTGCCTGCTCGTTGATAATAAGATAGTAGTGAATGTTCATTGAGCTCCTCCTTTGAATCGCTATTGTCCATTATACCAGAGGGAGGAACTTCTGCGAATAAAGATTGCTTAAAAAAGTAAAAAATGACTAGAAAAAGGCACGAAACAATGCATGAGAGGTGAAAACTGCAAATAAGTGCAAAGTAAAACAGGGCTTTCATTGACTATTTTGACTTTCCATATTAGAATGTGAACTGTTGCAATTGTAACCAAGGTTCATCAACCGAATAGCGTAAATCGTTGAAAACCTTTATAAATAAAGGTTTGTATCGATGTTTTAAATTACTTGCCACAAATTTGCCACAAAAAAATTATAAAAAATTTTCGTATCTTGAAATGGAATCTGTTTCCATTTTTTTAGATACATGTAGATAAACGTTTGCGGTCATATTGATTGTGTGATGGCCTAAGCGTTCTGAAACAAATTTTATATCAGAACCACTTTCTAAAAGATGCACAGCATGCGAATGTCTTAGTGCGTGCGGGGATAATTTAGAAATATCTGCTAATGTACATATTGTCGTAAAATACGTTCTGTAATTACACTGTTTTAAGAAGTCACCTTTTGAATCTGTGAATAAAAACTCTTTATTCAATATGAAAGCGTTTGATTTTAAAGAGTGTTCAATTTTCTTTATTTTAAAGCTTTTCAAGAGTTCGATACATTTTTTATCAAGCATAATTGTTCGATAGCTTGATATGGTTTTGGGTGTGGTAATAAAATTTTGATTGTTTTCACGGTATAGAGTTTTGCTCACTGTGAGTTTATCTTCTGTGACATCTTCCCATTTTAACGCTAACGCTTCACCTAGCCTTAATCCAGTTCGAGCAAGTAAAAAAGTAAGTACATAATATTGATAGTTAATGAAAGGCTTTGTCCCTTTATAAGATTCAGCAGTGACTAAAAGAGTTTGTAACTCTCTTTTTTCAAAGAACTGAATTGCTGTTTTTCTCTTTTCTGTTTTAGGATATTTAATATTTTTCATAGGGTTAGAATCTATTAATTTAAAGTCGTTAACTGCATCCTCTAAAGCACTATTAAAAGTTGAACAATAGGATTTAGCTGATTCAATCGATAGATGAGAACACATCTCGTTTACCCAATTTATGCAATCTATACGACGAATTTCTGTTATTTTATAATAAGCAAATTTGGGTAGAATGTGTAAACGAATTGCTCTATTTAATTTTGCCGAGGTTGATTTTTTTACTTGTTTTTCTTTTAGTTTTATCCAACTATTCAAATATTCCTGAACTAAAATATCCTTGTTGTGTTGTACAACTAGTCCTGAATTTAGCTTTCTTTCTAGCTCGTTTGCTGCAGCTTGTGCATCTCTTTTAGTTCTAAAACCACTTTTTGAAACCTCTCTAAATTTTCCATTTTCTTTGTATCGAATGCGATAGCGCCATTTTCCGTTAGGTTGTTGTTTAATACTTGCCATAATTTAGTTACCTCACTTTCTTAAAGAACTTACGTTCGTTTTTTGCTTTTTAAGAAAAGCCCGAAGGCTTAAAAAATGCTACAAATCACTTGGAGAAAAATAATCAATCCCTAAGGTTTTGCCGTTAATAATTATTGTACTCCCATTAATTAACCCAGCTTTTTTATTAATTCCACTTAGACTAGCGCTTTCTAAATCGTAGACGTTTCCGTTTAGAGTACCTTTTACTTCTAAAGTTACTCCGTCAGGTATTTCTACTTCATAGGGAGGTGTAACTAACATTCTATAACCGCGATCATTTTCAACTAAATATGAAGTTGAAATCAAATTACTAACAGAATTTGCAGTTACTTTTGTTAACACTTTGCCTGAATATAGATATTTCATGCCTGAAAATTTAGCACCTTCAAAAGTAGCTACAGAATCAGCAGGGTATTTTTTTGCATTGGCTTCAAACTCATTTTCGTTTGAAGTGGAAGAGTAGGCTGAACTATCAATATTGCTATTGGATGAGTTGGTTTGTAATGGCTCTGTATTATTGGCAGTTTCTGAAGTTACTGATAACTCATTTGATGGCTCAGTAATATCGGTTTGGGAGCTTGAAGTTTTGGCTTCGGAACTTCTTTCTGACGTTTGGTCAGAAGCTGTGCTGCATCCTGAGATAAAAGCTGAAAGAAAAATAATTCCTAAAAATGTAAGTGAAAGTTTCTTCATGTAATAATCCTCATTTCTAAAAATATTTATTTTCAAAACACCAATCTATCTAGATAGTGTTTTTTATTACGCAACATAACAATCATTGTATTATTATTCACAAGAATCTGTCAAACTCATTTGGTAATCCAAAGCAGATAAGTTTTTCATATTTTGTCATGTATTCAAACCCTTCTGTCGTAGGGTCTAAAATTAGATGGGTAGCAAAATAGTTTGCTTCTTTTTCAATCTTTAATTCAGAAACAAGCGTGTTTTTAGAGAGCTTAGGTGTATTTTCTTTAGGGTGGAAGATACAGTGCCCTAGTTCATGACTACAAGTTACACGCTTTTCGGTATCGCTTAATTCTGAATTTATATGAATTATTTTTATTTGGTTAAACATACTATAATAACCGTATATTTCACCTAAAGGTTCTTCTAAAATTAGTATTTTTAACTCTTTTGCAAGTCTGTAAGGATCGCGTGTTTGATATAATTTAACCAGTTTATTAATCTTTTCATCAATTTGTGGTAAATACATAAAGAACACAGCTCCTTTTAGCTACGGTACTTTTTAGGCGTGTATTTTTTCTTCGCTTCTATTTTTGAAATTCTAAGAGCATTTTCAAGGGAACTGATTAACGCCTCTTTTGTTTCTTCGCTCATTTCCCCATCTTCTTTTGAAAAGGCCAAAGCGCCATCGTTAGATAAATCATCTATTAATGATTGTAATTGTTTTTGTATACTACGTTCATCTTTATCAGTTAAATCGTAGTATTTCTTTTTTTCTGTACGTCCCAAGAGATAATCTACAGATACATCAAAATAGTCTGCTACTTTTTGTAGGCCTTCTGAGTTCGGGGAAACCTTTTTCCATTTGCTAAAATAACCATTTGAGTAGCCTAGAGTAATTTCTAATTGTCGAATGGACATCTTTTTTCTTTTTGCCAATTCTTTTATTATTTCATAAGTATTCATTGATTTGACAACCTTTCTGAATGCTTACAAAAAAAGTTTAGAAAAAAACTCTATTTTCGGTTGACAAATTAGAGTTAAAGCTCTATACTTTATTTCGTAAACAAGTTAATCAACTAAAAAGACAACAAAAAACGCTATTGATAAATAAATGCTAACCGCCAAGAAAGCTTATAAATCAATGTTTTAATGTCTTATTTAATTACGCTTTGATTATAGAATAAAACTCTATTTGTGTCAACTGAATTTAGAAAATAGTTGATAAACTTGTTTACTAATTTAGAAAAAGGAGGTTTGCAACTATGGCGAAGGCCGAAGAAACACGTCAAAAAATTTTGGATCACTTTGAAAAAAATCAATGGGAGATTCCTGATGTAGCAACTGCTTTAGGAATCACAGAACAGTATTTGCGAAAAATTCTAAACAATCCAGAAAAACACTTGAAGCAAATGACCGATATTATTTCTTACTACAAAATTAGATAGGGGGTGTAACTATGTTTTCGCAACCCGAAGTGCCAGTACAGGTTAACGTACAAGTGGATAATCAATATCTTGATAAACATCTAAAAGAATATGTTGAACACTATTGTAGAAAATTTTTACAGCCTGAATGGTACACAATGTCAGATATGGAAAAAATCACTCGACATAAACGGGCGTGGATTATGCAAAACATTGTTGATGATCCATATGTAAAAAAGAATAAGCTAGCTAAAAAAGAAAGTGATAGTGTAAATGCACAATGGCTGTTTGATGCTGAACGCATTAGACCGTTTTTAAAACGGCTATATATCGAATTACCTGATTATTAATAACTACTTAAGGAGGTTTTTCAAAATGATTATTTGCTACAAAGGCGAAGATTTAAAAGTGCAAGAGACTTGTAGCACCTATGACAACATTTCAGTTGTGTTGTTTAAAGGGCAAAAACGAGTGTATAACCATCGAACGAATGAAATTGTCGGCGGCGATGAACGGTTACCAGAAGCAAAAGCAATTCGAAATTTTAACGGTTCTGTGATGGTATTAGGGAGGTGAAAGCATTGAAAAAAGTTTATCAATCTCGTTTGGCGTTGACCTTATTTGCCGCATTTCTTTTTGGAATTATCGCAAGGGAAAGTACAAGTTTAAATATTCTGTTACTAATTTGCGGACCTGTGGCTGCGTTGTTGTGGGTACATCACGACGAAGTGAAATATCAAAAAGAGGTGAAATAAATGTTAACAGCTAATGAAGCTTTTTTAGTACGCGAAGCAGTACGAGAAAAGATTGAAACGTTAAGAGATGCAGTACGTCACGAAAGTGCAAAGCATCCGACAATGCAGGACCTCCGCACGCTAAAGCATTTTCAAGCAGAGTTAGAACGTTACGAAGTTGCTTATCAAAAAATGCTCAACGAAGTGGGGTGTTAGTTGATGATTGCTGTATTGAAACAAAAAGAGCCTACCTCGTCCGCCAACGAAGTAAGCCATTAAATAAATATTCTATACAAAGGAAGTGTAACACATGGAAAAAGAATTTGTCATTAAAATTGGAAAACTTTATATCAAAAGAAGTTATCAAGGGAATAGCCGTGAGTACCTAGGCTTTGGGTTTACCAGTGACGTAAACGAGGCAAAACGTTTTTACGAAGATGAACCTGTTACAACTGTAAAAAATGAACGATACGACAGAAGAACTGTTCAAGTTGTTAGCTCTAACGGACTAGAGTACGCCAATTTTGTAGCAGAACAATTGGGTGGTCAAGTTTACGAAGTACAAACAACGATTAAGTTGTCAAAGGTTTAGGGGGAGAAACGCAAATGAAAAACTATTATCACGTAAAAACGCAAGAAGCATACGATAGTTTAATGGCTATTTTGGAAACGTTAGGGTGTAGATGGACTACCGGCGACAAGCCAACGGAATTTGATATTTTTCATAAACTTGAAGCGGCAACAGTTATAGAGGTAGACGGAAAGAAAAAGAAATTAAAGTATATGGATACTCATACATCTAAACTAATTATCGAAATTGACGGTGTAAGTTTGATTGAATGGCCAGCAGTTGCTTCAAAAGAGAAAATTGAAGTCTCAAAAGAATTTGATGAGTGGGTACAGAAGGTCAAAGAATTATATAACGATTCTTATAAGAACTGGTGTATTTGGCAAATTAATAAGATGGGATGGGGTCACTGGTTGGAAGATCCTATTACAAATGAACTGTTGTTTACTTCGGAAGGCTCCAAGTGGACGAACGAAGTACATGAAAACAAAGAACTGCATACACGTGCGATTCTTGATGGTTACACAGTGAAAGAAGAACCGATGTATGAAATTCCTTTGTCTTGTTTAAAAACAACGGATGGTGAAGTTCAGTATCTAAGCTATAAAGATAAAAAATGGTTTGCTAGTAGAAAACATACTTGGCTAAAACAACGTTTCACAGAAACAGAACTAAAAGAAAAAGTACCTGAATTTTATCGGAAATTGGCGGTGCAAGTTGATGAGTAATAGAAAGATAATCCTTCCTGACTTTTTAACATCGAAGCAAAAAGAGCAGATATTAAAAGCATATAAATGGGGAAAACCAATCATTGTGACAGGTTCGCAGGGGCCTACGGGAAAAACAACACTTGTTAATTGCCTTAGAAAACAGGGAATCCAAGCATTTGAAGCGTGGGAGTGCCTAACTCTAGAACTGGCTCAGATAGGAAGTGTAGCAACTCATGTTATCACCGTACAAGAAAATTAGGCGAAAAGCGGGCATGTCACAAGAAGAATTAGCAAAAAGAATGCTACTTCCTGTGAAGCTGATAAAAGTTTATGAAAAACGTAACGTAGATCCACCGTTGCATTATCACGCAAATTTTAAAGCGATTTTCAATGTAACAGATGAAGACATTAACCGATTAAAAACAACTGGAGGAATAAAAAATGCCAAAAATTAACTTAGCAATTGAAGCAGATTCAGCAACAGAAATGAAAGAAATTTTATCTCAATTAGCAACGGGAAGCGTTGTAGAAGTAACGCAATCTTTATATGTACCAACTGAAAATATTGCAACTGAAACGATGTACTTTGAGCATGATGCTTCGGGCGAATTTATCAAAGTTGAAAAAGGGGAATCATTAGAATTTTTAGAAAAAGATTGTTTTGATCCTCGTACAAAAGAACAGTATGAGGAATTCATAAATAAGGAAAAAGCAGCGAAGAAAGAACCTGCAAAAAAGAAAAAAGCAACTGCGAAGAAGAAAGAAGAAGTTTCTACGGCCTCAACCTCAGACACCGAACCATCGAAAACTGGGGAGAAAGTCGCGCCTACTGATTCAGAAACAGAAGAAGTATCAGCAACAGCCGATTTACACCCAGGGGCCACAAAAGCAGATGTGCAAGCAGCAATGAAAAAAGCAATGGCAAACGGCAATCGTGATCGGATTAAAATGTGCTTTGGCCGTTACAACGCAGAAAAACTTTCAGACTTGAAAGAAGAACATTACGGTAAATTTATCACTGACTTAGAAACGCTGGTAGGTGAATAAGCATGCCAGTAGGAAGTCATGCCTTGTTAGGGGCGAGTAGTGCGCATCGGTGGCTAATATGCCCACCTTTGGCACGACTAGAAGAAAAAGTAAAAGATCGCGGCAGCTCTTATGCGGAGGAGGGAACAACTGCGCATGAATTAGCAGAGTTGTATTTGGCGAAGCGGTTTAAGCTATTAACCGCTAGAGCGGTTAATTCTCGATTGAAATTTTTTGAACAAGACCATCCGTATTGTGATGAATCTATGAAAGAATACGTCGCTGCTTATTGCGATTTAGTAGAAGAACGTGTCAATCAATACGAAAATGCCACAGTCGAATTAGAACAAAAAGTAGATTTTTCAAAATGGGTCCCAGAAGGATTTGGAACTTCGGACGTGGTTGTCTTATCAGATAAGACGATTGAAATTATCGACTTGAAATACGGCAAAGGTGTTCCTGTTGATGCGTATTTAAACCCTCAACTGATGTTATACGCGCTTGGCGCGGTGGATAAGTACGACATCATTTACGAATTTGAAACCGTACGAATGACGATTATTCAACCTCGTTTAGACAATATTTCAACCTTTGAAATTGAAAAAGAAGAGTTGCTTTATTGGGCAGATAATTACGTGGCACCTCGAGCAGTGCAGGCTTGGGAAGGTACAGGAGAGTGGACGATTACAGACGACGTTGTGAAGTTTTCAAAAGTTCGTGCCCAACTAAGACCGCGTGCGGAGAGAAATTTTCAGCTGATTGACAAGCACGAGCTGAAAGAAGCACCGCTTTTAACCAATGAAGAAATTGCTGAAATTTTAGAACGTGCACCAGAAATTAAGAAATGGTTGGAACATGTGGAAACCTACGCTTTACAGAAAGCACGTGACGAAGGCGAAGAGTTCCCTGGTTGGAAAGTAGTTGCTGGACGAAGTAATCGAAAAATTTCAGATAATGAAGGGTTGCTGATGGTTTTAGAAGCCGAAGGGTTTGAAGATGAAGACATTTTAAAACCGCAGGAACTGAAAGCCATTGGGCAACTAGAAAAAGTTGTTGGCAAGAAAAAATTTGCGGAATTAGCTGCAGACTTCATTATCAAACCAGAAGGAAAGCCTGTCCTTGTTCCTGAAAGTGACAAGCGACCAGCGTTAAACAGCGTAGAAAATGCGCTTAATGATTTTGAAGGGGTTGAGTAAAATGCCTCAAAAAGCATGTAAAGAAAAGCCTGTGATTTTTAGCGGGAAAGGTTATTACATCACAAGAGAAGATACACGCAATGTTGGGCTTTATGTATTCAGTGAGAATAAAGTGTTATTTAAAGGATATTTTAACACGATTGAAGCGGCGTTATCGTCGTTAGTTACTAACTCATTGCTTGTAGATGAAACGTGGACAATGAACCTAAAAACCTATAAAGAATCTATTTTAGAGATGAAAGAACAAATCATCTCGGACATTAAACAGTATTTTACAGAACAAGCTTCTAATTCGTTAGATGATTTAGAAGAAGACGAATTATTCAACTAAAAAATATAAGAAAGTAGGAATTTAAAATGGCAAAAGTAACTGGAACGAAAGTAATTACAAATCAAGTGAGATTAAGTTTTGTGCATGTGTTAGAACCTCACGCAATGGAAGAAGGACAAGAGAAAAAATATTCTTGCATGTTGATTATTCCAAAAGACGATAAAGAAACACTTAAAGCGATGAAAGAAGCAATCAAAACCGCCTATGAAGGCGCAAAAGGGGACAAATTAAAAGGCGTTAAATTTGACCGTTTAAAAACAACCTTACGCGATGGCGATGAAGAAATGGATACCGAAGAACGCCCAGAATTTGAAAACGCAATGTTTATTAATGTATCAAGTAAAACGAAACCACAAGTTGTAAAACGCGAAGATGGCGTGCTTGTAAAAACAGACGATCCAGACGAAGTTTATTCAGGTGTTTATGCGAATGTTTCTATTAACTTTTATGCTTACAGTACCGCAGGAAACAAAGGGGTTACCGCTGGGCTAAACAACATTTTAACGTTATGTAAAGGGGACTTCTTAGGTGGTCGCGCCAATGCTGAATCCGATTTTGGTGATTTAGAATGGGAAGACGAAGAAGACGACATGTTTAGCTAAAAATTGAATAAGGGGCTAAAATGCCCCTTTTCTTTTGAAAGGAGAAATTGAAATGAGTAAGAGAGTAGTTGCAGGTTTCAGATGGGTGGAGAGAGACGGAACTAATTTTATACAATCTTGGGTGGATGCAGACGATGCGGAAAATATGGTGTGCGCAGCAATGATTGTTGAATATTTAGCCAATAAGCACAAAGTATCACCCAGAAAAATAACCGAAGCTTTATTATCTAACATTGAAGTTCAACCTATGGATTTTGAGGAGGTTACAAAATGAGTAAACGGCCAATTTATTTACCGATCGAATTACACGATGTTTTTGAACTAATTGAAAATGGTGAAGTAGAAAATCTGTATTTTGAAAACTGTGGCTGTTTGGATAATGTTGCAAATGGAGAATTTAGTCTTGAAGACCTTAAAAATATTAATTTTTATATCAAACAAGAATATACACCAGTAGAAGATCAGGAGGTAGGAAAAAATGAAACCAACTAAAGCGCGTTTAAGAAACTATGTGGATACCTTAAAAAATTCAGTGGAAAAAGAAATAAGAGTAAAAAAGACGAAGGCTATTCGTGCACATATTGAATCGGAGTGGCTGAAAATTGATCCCGAATTTGAGAAATTACGTAGATATTTCAGCTCACTCAAGATTCGCCAAAACTTAAAAAATGAACTTGTCGATTTGTTAGAAGAAAACAGTTTGGAAATGTGGAGCTTTTATCGTGATACGGATGCTAGAGATTTTGAAACCTATAAGAAATGGTTTCTTGACAAACTTCGGTACGATTCAATAAAAGGGCTTGCGAAAGTAGAAGCTGTTTACGATCAAGAAATCCGAGAGGTAAGAGAAACGTACAATGCGATTGTTGCAAATGTAGAAAGAGTGCCTGCTAAACAAGGGGTGGCTTATCTTGAAGAACTAGGATTCAATGTTGATGTTTTTAAAGAGGAAGAAGCGCAGCTTCCCATGATTGCCGTTGATAAAAGTAAATTGCGGTTACCATCTGAAACGGCTGATAGCAAATGAAAACATTAAATATTGATATTGAAACGTATTCGGATGAAGACTTAACCAAAGTTGGGGTTTATAAATACGCTGATAGCCCCAACTTTGAAATTTTACTTTTTGCTTATTCAGTTGATGGGCAGCCCGTTGAATGTGAGGACTTAACAATTAGCGAAATACCTGACGAGATAGTGACTGCGCTAACAGATAAGAACGTGCTTAAAATTGCATTTAATGCCCAATTTGAGCGCGTTTGTTTGTCTAAGTATTTAGGTGTTCCGTACTACCTAGACCCTGCACAATGGCACTGTACGATGGTTCACGCAAACGAATTAGGGTTGCCTGCCTCGTTAGGTCAGTGTGCGAAATATTTAAACATCGAACAGCAAAAAGATACGAGAGGTACGCAACTGATTAACTTTTTTTCTAAACCATGTAAGCCAACAAAGAAAAACGGTATGCGCACAAGAAATTTACCTGAACACGCTCCCGAAAAATGGCAAACGTTTATAGAGTATTGTATTCAAGACGTCAATGTCGAAATGGCTATCGCGAATAAGTTGAATCGCTTCCCTGTCCCCGAAAGTGAGTGGAAGCTTTACACACTGGATCAACGAATTAATGACCGAGGGGCAGAAATTGACCACGAGTTAGCAACTGCCGCTATTGACATTATGGCCGATTTAAGTGAAGCGGGATTAAACGAAATGAAGGAATTAACAGGATTAGAAAATCCTAACAGCTTAGCGCAACTGAAAAAGTGGCTAGAAGAACAGGGAACGCCTTTCGAGAAGTTAGGAAAAGAGGTTGTGTTAAAGGCTTTATCATTAGGAAACTTGCCTGATAACGTGGCGGAAGTACTAAAATTGCGCCTTAGCTTATCCAATTCAAGTACAAAAAAATATTTGATGATGGATAATGCACGTTGTTCAGATAATCGCATTCATGGCATTTTACAATTTTACGGTGCCAACCGCACAGGAAGGTGGGCGGGGCGATTATTACAAGTACAGAACTTGCCTAGAAACTATTTAGGTGAAATTGATTTTGCCCGTCAGCTTGTAAAAGCAAAAGATGTCGAAGGCATCGAACTAATGTATGAAGATGTACCAGACACGTTGAAACAACTTATCCGAACAGGGTTAGTGGCCAAAGAAGGGCACCGTTTCATTGTGTCTGACTTTTCAGCTATCGAAGCTCGAGTGATTGCTTGGTACGCCAAACAAGATTGGGTGCTAGAAGTATTCCGCACACACGGCAAAATTTACGAAGCAACAGCGGCGCAGATGTTCCATTTAGGCGAAGTAGCAGACTACGACTGGAAAAGTCACGAAGGCAAAGACATGCGCCAACGTGGAAAAGTGGCGACATTGGCGCTTGGTTACCAAGGCGGACCAGGGGCGCTTAAAGCGATGGGCGCATTAGAAAATGGTATTGAAGAACACGAATTACAAGACATTGTGGACCGCTGGCGTACAGCCAATAAACGCATTAAGAATTTTTGGCATGAAACCCAAAAAGCTGTGATTGACTGCCTGCAAAACGGCGGAATCAAAAAAGGCCCTCGAGGGTTGAAGTTCTACAAAAAAGCAGGATTCTTGTTTATTCAGCTACCAAGCGGACGAAAACTAGCGTATGCAAAAGCGCATTTAAAAGAAGGTGACTACGGTCCTGCTATTTTTTATGAAGGGCAAGGCGATAAAGTCGCTTTCACGGAACAGCAAACTTACGGCGGTAAATTGGTGGAAAACATTGTCCAAGGAACGGCAAGAGATGTTTTAGCAGAAGCGATGGTCCGTTTAGAAAAAGCAGGATACCCTATCGTTTTTCACGTGCACGATGAGGCAGTAGCCGAAGTGCCAGATGGTGAAAAGTCCATTGAAGAAATGAACGAAATCATGTCTATAGTTCCTGATTGGGCAGAAGGCTTACCGTTGAATGCCGAAGGATTTGAAACGAAATATTATATGAAAGATTAGACGGAGGAAGCGGAATGATAGGAGACTTTATTTTGTGGTTAAGACAGGTAGTTAAAGAAACGTTCTGTGTACATGACTATAGGCAAAAAGGTACTTATGGAATATACAACAGTCACGGATATTTAAAATGTAAAAAATGCGGTCGTATTAAGTGAGGAGGAAGAATAGATGGAAATTAAAATAAGTATACATTTGAGAAGCGGCAAAGTTATTTCTTACCTTGAATTGGATATAGATCAAGAAACAATAGAGCGTTGGCTGGATGGGCTTTTAGATGATAAGAGTGAATGGATTTCAATAGGTAATCTACCATCAATGTCGCTTATTCCTATCAAGGCTATTGAGTGTATAACCTTTGAAGATATATCGCAGACCGAAGAAAGGTTGATTAAAAATGAGTTTCAAGTTTAGCGATTATTATAACGATGAAAACATTTGTTTAACGGAAGAAAGAATCAGAGAGTTGTTAGAAAAAGGAGCGAGAGAAAATGAAACTAAAACTAGTTGATGTTGAAACTAACCCTCACGAAGAAGAAGTAGGCACGTGTGAATTTTGTATGAGAGTTGCAATGGTTAATGAGCCCGTTTTTGTTTTTGAAAAAGACAACGGCGAGCTCGTTCGCATCGAAGCTTTTTATTGGAGTTGGGGTTTTTATGATGAGGTACGTATCGAAAATGTCGTAGATTTTGCCGCCTATGTTAACGAACAGGAGTTTGACGAAGAGCAAGAGCTAGATTATAGCTGGTTAACTGATCTAATTCATGAATACGAATATGTAAAGGATGACGAATAAATGGAAAACAACATACTTATACTAGCAAGCTTTGCGATTTGTTTTTTGTTAGGCTATTTTGTTGGCATTCGTAAATACCTGAAAGCGATAAGCGCTTCGCTTAATTATGAGCGGGAATTACCCACAAGTGATTATCAAAAAGGATGGCTTGACTGTTTAGGTTTCATCCTTAAACAATAAAAGAAAGGAAGCGGAAAGATGGAACAGCCAGAAAAAAACATCAAATTAGCCTATGATGGTGAAATCCATCTTGCAGTTGGTGCTTCAAAAACCGAGAAAAAATGGAAAAATCGGCAGATGTCTTGGTCTGATTTTATTCAACGGCTAAAGACTCCGACAGTGACACAAGAGACTGTCGAAGACTACAAAAAAATGCCGAAGTCTAAGCAGGGCGAGGTCAAAGACGTTGGAGCGTTTATTGGTGGTTGGTTAAAAGAAGGACGACGGAAAAGAGGAAACACGCAACAGCGTAGCCTTGTTACGTTAGATGCCGACAGCACGACGTTAGACTTTTGGGACGATATACAGCTGTTATTTGACCATGCCGCAGCTGTCTACACGACACACAGCCATTTAGTGAAAGGTCCGCGTTATCGCTTGATTATTCCGTTAAGTCGCCCAGTGACCGCCGAAGAGTATGAGCCCCTAGCGAGAAAGCTTGCGGAGTTTTTCGGCATGGATAACTTCGATGATACGACCTATCAGGCAGAACGTTTGATGTATTGGCCCAGTCATTCGATAGACGGGGAATATTTCACCGATAACATCGATTTGCCGTGGGTCGCTCCTGACGAAATTCTAAGCCAATACGAAGACTGGCGAGATGCAAGTTTTTGGCCAGAAAGTTCACGAGGGCATTCAATTCGTGAAAGACAAGCAAAAAAAGCAGGAGATCCTTTAGAGAAAAAAGGGATTGTCGGGGCGTTTTGTCGCACGTATGACATCATTTCAGCGATTGAAACCTTTTTACCTGACATCTACGGACCAACAGGAAGAGAAGACCGTTGGACATTTTTAGAAGGTTCTACTAGTGGTGGGTTAGTGATTTATGATGATAAGTTCGCTTATTCTCACCACGGTACGGATCCTGTAGGCGATCAACTGGTGAACGCGTTTGACCTTGTCCGCATTCATTTGTTTGGCGATTTAGATGAGGATGTCAAACCGACGACTCGGATTGACCGTTATCCATCGTTTAAAGCGATGCGAGAGTTCGCAATGGAAGACAAGCAAGTTAAGACCTTGATTCAGAGTGAAAAGCTGTCACAAGCACTAGAAGACTTTGACGGCGAATTAGATGACTTGGAAGAGGACGACAAAGACTGGTTTACAAAATTGGACCTCGAAATTGATGAATACGGTCAGATTATGGCTTCCGCGAAAAATTTAGAAGTCATTATGCTGAACGACCCGAACCTCAAAAAGAAAATTTTTATGAACAGTTTTTCTAATCGTATTGAGGTGAAAGAAAATCTACCTTGGCGAAAATTAGACCGAAACAAGATGTGGAAGGACAGCGACGATGCGGGGTTACGTGTATACATCGAAAAAATTTACGGTATTGTGAATCGTGGCAAAATCGATGATGCGCTAGTCCAAGAAATTGAAAGAAACTCGTATGACCCTGTAAAAGAATACCTAGAGAGCTTGCACTGGGACGGAGTGCCTCGCGTAGAAACTTTGCTAATAGACTACTTAGGTGCAGAAGATACACCGTTCAATCGAGTAGTTACGAAAAAATTTCTTACAGCTGCCGTAGGGCGTATTTTTGTGCCAGGGATTAAGTTTGACTACATGCTAGTGACTAGCGGTCCGCAAGGAATAGGAAAAACACTATTGCCTGCAAAATTGGCGGGAGACTGGTTTTCTAACAGCTTAGAAGGTGTGACGGGGAAAGACTCTTACGAAGCGTTGCAAGGTGTTTGGATCATGGAAATGGGCGAATTGTCAGCGACAAAAAAAGCAGACATTGAAGCCACCAAGCATTTTATTAGCAAGCAAGAAGACATTTTCCGCGTTGCTTACGGTCGGCATAAGTCCTATTTTAAACGCCGTTGTGTCTTTTGGGGAACAACGAACGACAACGAGTTTCTAAGAGATAAAACAGGAAATCGGCGTTTTTGGCCAGTAGATGTTGGCATTCAACCGATTAAAAATAAGGTGTGGGAAATGACTGACGAAACGCGCAACCAGATATGGGCAGAAGCCGTTAAGTTGTGGCAAGCAGGAGAACCTTTGTATTTAACAGACGAACAAGAAAAACTAGCGCTAGAAGCCCAAGAAATGCACACGGAAACCTCTAGCATGGAAGGCGAAATCCTTGAATATTTGGAAATCCCAATAACGGAAGATTGGTACAAACGAAGTAAGCAAGAAAGACGAGAGTATATTCAGGGGTGGGGGACGGATATTCAGGAAGAAGGCGAGATTGTTAGAAACAAAATATGTATTGCGGAGGTTTGGAATGAATTGTACAACGGTGATTCTAAAAACATACATCCTGCAAAAGCGGCAGAAATTCGTCAAGTTTTAAGCCATTTATCTGGTTGGGAGAAAAACAGCAAAGGTAATAAAGGACGTTTAAGATTTGGCCCTGGGTATGGAGTACAAGTAGCCTATTTACGTGTTACACCTTAAAACAAAAAGGTAGTAATGACGCGGGGTTAGGTGTAACACCTAAAAAAGCTACGAGTGTTACACCTAAAATATTTACTGTAACACCTGTAACACCTTATTTCCCGTTGGTGTTACAGGGAGTGTTACGCTATTACACCTTGGGAGAGTAAGAATGAAGAACAATCGTAACACCTGTAACACTATTTTCTATTCATATATAGAAATAATTAATATACATATACGCACTATATATGTATATATGTACATGGGAAATATATATAAGTTGAAGAATTTTTGTGTTACATGTGACACGGTATTTTTAAACGGAGGTTGAAGAAAACAGAAATGATGGAACATATCAACCAATATCTTATCGGATGGGAGGCCGAAGTAATGCAAATTGAAAACGACATTGAAAAGTATCTGGTTAGGCAGGTAAAACGCACAGGAGCTTTATGTTATAAATTCACTTCCCCAGGAACTAGGGGTGTTCCTGACAGGATTATTTTATATCAAGGCAACGTGTTTTTCGTTGAATTAAAGAGGCCTGGAGGTAAATCAAGAAAAGACCAGTTAAAAATTATAGAGAAATTCAAAGAGCAGCTTATCCCAGTGTTTGTCATTGACAGCAAGCAAGGAGTGGATACGTTAATCTACGCAATGCAAAGCGGTATAGCAAGAGTTATGCCTGATATGTCCCATAAAAAGGAGTGATTGAGTTTGAAAGCAACGTTACATCCCTATCAGGAATACTCTAAGAATTTTATTCTTGATCATCCTTACTGTGCTTTGCTGTTAGATATGGGACTAGGGAAAACCTTATCCAGTTTGACAGCTATTGACGAGTTGTTACACACGTTTGAAATTATTCAGAATGTGTTAGTAATTGCCCCGTTATCAGTTGCAGAAAAGACATGGACCGATGAAATCGAAAAGTGGGATCATCTACAGCACCTCACTTTTTCAAAAGTGTTAGGAAACCCAAAGCAACGCGAAGAAGCTTTATTCAAAAAGGCAGATGTCTATTTAATCAATCGTGAAAATGTGGAGTGGTTAGTCAATTACTATCAACGAAACTGGCCCTTTAAAACCGTGATTATAGACGAGTTATCCAGTTTTAAGTCAAGTAGTGCCAAACGATTTAAAGCATTACGAAAAGTACGCCCGAAGATGGAACGTGTTATCGGGCTAACAGGAACACCTTCCCCAAACAGCTTGATGGATTTGTGGGCGCAAATGTATTTATTGGACCAAGGCGAACGGCTAGGAAAAACTATCACACAATACCGTAATAAATATTTTGTCCCCGCACAAAAAAACGGGCATATCGTGTATTCTTGGCAATTAATCCCAGGAGCAGAAGAAGCGATTTACAACAAAATAAGCGATATATGCGTGAGTATGAAAGCAAAAGATTATTTGCGACTCCCACCGAGAACGGAAAATATTATCGAGCTAGACTTGAACCCGACAAGCTGGAAACAGTACAAAGAGCTAGAACGGGAATACGTGTTAGAACTCGAAGGAACAGACGTTGTAGCTAGTAATGCGGCTACACTATCAAACAAGCTTTTACAGCTGTCTAACGGCGCTGTATACGACGAAAACGGCGACGGAAGGGAAATACACCAAGAAAAGTTAAATGCGCTAGAACGCGTTATAGAGGACGCACAAGGGCAATCGGTTTTAGTCTTTTATCAATACCAACATGATTTAGAAAGAATCCAAGCACGATTTAAACAAGCAAAGTCTTTAAATGTGTCTGACGGGGATATTGAGAAATGGAACGAGGGAAAAATTCCGTTGCTTTTAGCCCATCCGCAATCAGCAGGGCACGGCCTAAATTTACAAAAAGGCGGGCACATTATCGTATGGTTTGGGCTTACGTGGTCTTTGGAGTTTTATCAACAAGCCAATGCCAGGTTAGACCGCCAAGGACAAACACAGCCTGTTATTATTCATCACTTAGTGACGAAAGGAACTATTGACGAACAAGTAATCAAAGCTTTACAAGCAAAAGAACAAGGGCAATCAGCGCTAATGGCTGCAGTGAAAGCCAAAATTGAGGAGTACAGGAGGTAATAAGTGCAATGGAAAGCCATTTAACAAAAGAACAGCTTGAAATTATCGCTAGTGCCGCCACAACGGAAGCAATCCGAGCTTATGAGAAAAAACATAAGCGTGTGAAAAAAGAAGCAAAAAAGCGAAATTTGCGAAATACGGGCTTGTTATTAAAGAACTACACCAAGTTAAAAGATTTGTGTAATGAGACTTTACAAGAAGAAATACCCGTGGATTATCCTGAATTTGATTTAGAAAACCTAACTTTAGAAAGCCTAAGTATATACCGTAAAAAAACTTTTAAAATGCTGAATCATGTTGACCGAATGCTTACTGCTTATGAGTGGAACTGTGCCAAAGGATCAATCGAAGAACAAAGAAGATTTAAAGTACTTCAAAAACGATACTTGATAGAAAATAAATTAAGTGTCAAAGAATTATGCGAAGAATTTCATATAGAGCAGGGGACAGTTTACCGAGATACAAAATTAGCGATTAAAGATATGTCGGTCCTTTTGTTTGGTATAGAGGCAATTGACTTCAGTTAATGTTAAAAAAATGTTGAAAAAATTAACGGTGTTTCTGTGTTATTATGGTAGTGTGAAATAAGAGTAAATAGAGACAAAAAGGCATCTTCCCAAAAAAATGGGAGGGTGTCTTTTTTAGACAGAAAGGAAGAATAGCTATGATTTTACAATATGCAATGCGATTGAACGAAGAAGGAACAAAGAAAGCCGAACACATTGAGGATGGTGTAACCTCTGTTACCATCACAGAAAACGAAATTAAAGTCTATTACGAAGATAAACGTGGGGTAAAAAATAGCACTACGTTTTTAAAAGATTGTTCGCAAATTTACAACATGTGGTTACTAAGTGATACGTTTAAAACGTTAAAAAGATTGATTTAGCTTATTTTTTATACAGAAAGGTGGTGAATAACATGCGAATGACCGAGAAACAGAAACGATTTTGTGACTTTTACATCGAGACAGGAAATGCCAAAGAGGCTGCTATCAGAGCGGGATATAGCGAAAAGACTGCAAAGCAGATAGGACAGGAAAACTTGACTAAACCTGACCTCAGAGCTTATATAGACGAACGCCTCGCAGAACTGAAAAACGAACGAACAGCCGATGCCCAAGAGGTGCTAGAGTACCTAACAGCTGTTATGCGCGGTGAGTACAAAGAAGCAACGCTAATTGGTGTAGGCGAAGGCGCACAAGCCGTTGTAGACATCGATGTGGGCGCAAAAGACCGTTTAAAAGCAGCCGAGCTTCTTGGTAAACGTCATGCGCTGTTCACTGATAAAGTCGATTTACAAACGGGCGATATTGTGATTAAGGTTGGTGAGTGGGATGCAGACGAAGAAACGTAATATCGTTTTAGAGTTTAACTTCCCGTCAAGAGTTTTTAACAAATCGTTTTATGATCGATTGGTGGATTATTCTAAATTCACCGAGGTTTATTGGGGCGGCGCTTCATCTGGCAAAAGTCACGGTGTCGTTCAAAAGGTCGTTTTTAAAGCCTGTCAAAGATGGAAGAAACCAAGAAAGATTTTATTTACAAGAAAAGTAGGGCGTAGCTTAAAAGATTCTATTTTTGAGGATGTGAAAGCGTGTCTTTCTGATTGGGGACTGCTAGACAAGTGTAAAGTAAATAACACTGATTTTAGAATCACGTTACCAAACGGCGCAGAGTTCCTTTTCAAGGGAATGGACGACCCAGAGAAAATAAAATCCATCAAAGGGTTGTCCGATGTCGTGATGGAAGAAGCGACAGAATTTACGCTAGAAGATTATACGCAGCTTACTTTACGTTTACGTGAACGTAAGCATGTGAAACGTCAAATCTTTTTAATGTTTAACCCAGTTTCTAAACTGAATTGGGTGTATAAGTCTTTCTTTGATGAGGAAGCAGAAGTCGATCAACGAAGAACGGGTATTTATCACAGCACCTATAAAGACAATCGGTTTCTTGATAGTGAAAATAAAAAGGTGATTGAGGATTTAGCCAAACGAAACCCAGCGTATTATCGCATATATGCTTTAGGAGAATTTGCTACGCTAGATAAACTTGTATTTCCAAACTATCAGAGAAAACGATTAGACAAGTACGACGAACTGTTAAGACAGATTGATTCAGATTTCGGCTTAGACTTTGGGTATGTAAACGACCCTTCCGCTTTTGTGCATGCAAAGGTAGACGAGAAGAACAAACGTATTTATGTTCTTGAAGAATACGTCAAAAAAGGCTTGCTGAATGATGAAATCTCAACGGTTATTAAAGATTTAGGCTATGCAAAAGAAGTTATCACTGCGGATTCAGCTGAAAAGAAATCTATTGCAGAAATCAAGAAGAACGGAATTACTAGAATACGTGCAGCCAAGAAAGGTCCTGATTCAATACGACAGGGGCTTTCTTTTTTATTGCAATACGAGCTAATCGTAGACGATCGTTGCGTAAAACTGATTGAGGAATTAGAAAACTACACGTGGGCTAAAGACAAGAAAACAGGGGAGTACACCAATGAACCTATTGATAGCTATAATCACGTGATAGATGCTTTACGATACGCAGTTGAACATCGTAGTAAAAAAGCACGTGGAATTAAATTACAAAGTGTGAAGGGGGTTATTTGATGACAGACAGAGTAAGTAGACCGAACACGGAAGGTAAAATACGAGAATTTGTTGACCTTTTAGGAAATCGTGTCTTTTATTGTGATAAAAACGCAAAGATTGACGAGCGCTTGGTGGATAAATACATCAATAAGCATCGGAAACTAATTGGCTTTTACGAAGAATTAGAAAAGCTCTACAACGGTCAACACGATATTTATTATCAAAAAGGCAAAGGGATTGGAAAGCCCGACCATCGTATCGCGGTTAACTTTGCCCGTTATGTTGTAGATAGTTCTGCAGCTTTCTTTAACGGTAAACCAACAAAAATTACTCATCCAGACGAAGAGCTAAAGGAATTTGTTCAAGATTTCCGTAAACGAAACGATGAAGAAGACAACGACGCGGAGCTTTCTAAGTTAACTGCTATTTATGGGCATGCTTATAAGCTTTTATACCAAAACGAAGAAGCGGAAACGTGCGTGACTTATTTAAAACCTACACAAGGATTTATTGTTTACGCAGATGATTTATTAAAAGCGCCTATGTTTGCCGTGCTTTACAACAAAATGACAAACGACGAGCTAACAGCAACTGTTTATCCACAAAACAGCACAGAAACGTTTATTTTTACACAAGACAAGACTTCTAAACGGTTAGAGAGTAAACAAGGACCGACCGTTTTTCAGAAAGCCTTGTCTTATTTGCTAGGTGGAAAAGAGGCAATCGCTAATCCGTACGGTGAAGTGCCTATGATTGAGTTTATGGAAAACGACGAACGACAAGGACGTATCGAATCTGTGTGGTCGCTGATTAATAATTACAACGAAGCTCTATCAGAAAAAGCGAATGATGTGAGTTATTTTGCGGATGCCTACTTAAAAATGATAGGGGTAGATTTAGCTGACGAAAACGTCGCTGCCTATTTACGTGATAACCGAGTGATTAACAGTGCCGAGCCTTTAAATGAAGGTGAATCGGTAGATATTAATTTTTTGGATAAACCTAGTTCAGATACAACACAAGAAAATCTATTAGACCGATTAGAGCGGTTAATTTATCAAATGTCTATGACTTATAATGCAAACGATGAAAGTTTTAGCAATAACGCTTCTGGAATTTCGCTAGAATTTAAAATGCAAAATCCTAGGAATTTAGCACAAGCGAAAGCTAGGAAGTTTAAAAAAGCATATGCGCAAATGTACAAAATGATTTTTTCATTACCTACGAATGTACCTGCCAATAAAGCTAAGGAATGGTTTAATTTAGAATACACTTTTGATTTTAATATTCCGCGCAATATTAAAGACGAAGCGGAAACTGCACAAAAACTTGAAGGGATTGTTTCAAGAGAAACGCAATTAGGCGTATTATCGATTGTTCCTGACGTAACTCAAGAAATGGAACGCATAAAGGACGAAGAAACGGACGAACGTTTAAATCCACAAGTTGATTTCGGTAAATTTACTCGAAATACGGAAGAGGTGACCGAAGAACATGAGTAATTATTGGGCGGAACGAGAAGCAAAACATATCGAAGAAATGCTGAAACGACATGTGAATTACGAACAAGAAATTCATAGACGGTATTTACAGTTATGGAAAACGATAGAAGCAGAAATTCAGCAGTTTTACGTCGCTTATGCAGGGAAAGAGAAGATTAGCATTGATGAAGCGAAACGACGTGCAAGTAAACATGACGTACAAATTTTCGCGGAAAAAGCGAAACGTTATGTACAAACAAGAGATTTTTCAAAAGAAGCTAACGAGCAATTAAGGTTATACAATTTAACGATGAAGGTTAATCGTTTAGAGCTTTTAAAATCGAAAATAGGTTTGTATTTAACAGACAATACGAATCAGCTACAGACCTATTTTACGACAATGTTAACAGAGGAAGCTATAGCGGAGTTTGTGCGACAGGCAGGGATATTAGGCGGGTCCATTCTTTCCGAAGAAACCTACCGAATGTTTGCTAAAGCGATTATTGAGGGGTCGTTTCATAACGCGACATTTTCTCAACGTTTGTGGGTGAATCAAGATGTTTTGAAAGCAAGTATCGATCGCTTGTTAACAGTTGGTCTATCAGCAGGCAAACATCCAGATATTCTAGCTAGGGAATTACGCAAATTAGTTGTGATTGACAGCTTGCGAGGAAAGGAAACGGCTGATTATGTCGCACGTCGGCTAATGATTAGTGAATCTGCAAGAATACAAAGCGAAGTACAAAAGCAAAGCTACGAAAAATACGGGTATGAAGAATACAACCTAATTGTAGAACCAAGCGCTTGTCCTATTTGTGTAGGAATAGCAAGTGCAAATCCACATAAGGTTTCTGAAATGAGCCCAGGAATCAATGCAAGTCCTATTCACAACTGGTGTCGGTGTAGTACTGCACCTGCTTATAAAGACAAAAAGTTCTAGCGAAAGTTAGGCTTTTTTATTTGCCTTCTTACTGCTTACAGGCGTTAAAGAGAAAGCTGTTTCGATTGATAGGCGTAACCTATTAATTTCGATTAGCCACGTAATGGTTGGAGGTTTTAACATGAACGAAGAAAAACACTTATTATTACCGATGGATTTACAATTTTTTGCAGATGAGCCAAATTCTGATGAGCCAAACTCTGATAATTCAAACGAATCTGGGAATTCATCGACAAAGGATTCTCAAAATCCAAAAAATGAAAATCCAGACGGAAAAGAAACTGGAAAGACTTTTACCCGTGATGATGTTGCCAAGATGGTCGCAGCAGAAACTAAAAAAGCTGTGGCGCAAGCAAAATCCGATTGGGAAAAGCAAAAATCTTACGAGCAAATGACTGCGGAAGAACGTGTTAAGGCGAAAGAACAAGAAGCTACAGAAAAAGAAGCTTTAGCGGAAAAACGAGAAAAGGAAGCACAAGCTCGTCTCGATCGTTTAACGCGTGCCGAATCTGTTCGTAACGATTTATCCGAGAATGGTCTTTCCGACTACGTAAGTGCTGCACAAGCCGATTTATTGCTTGTGAAAGATACGGACGAGGATACAAAGAAAGCTGTAGATGAATTAAAACAAATTATTTCAAAAGCTAGAGATGGTATCCAAAAAGAATTGCTGAAAGGTCAAACTGTAAACGTTGCTACAGCAACAAAAGAGACCGATTGGCGCAGCAATTTGACTAAAAATTTAGAAAAGAAATAGGAGATGAAAAATTATGCCAGTTATTTTAGATAGCAAAGATTTAAAAGCAATTGACAAAGAATTTGCCGCAGGCTCGCAAGTTTGGGATTTATTGAAAGGTGGAGCTGCTGCAGTAACAAAAGCAGATTTTGTAGGCGCAAAAGAAGTCCGCATCAACAAAATGAAAGGTTTTACTGCTAGTGATTATAAACGTAACGAAGACAATAAACGTTCTAAAATTGATGTGGCAAAAGAAACGGTCAAACTAGAGAAAGAACGTTGGTTTGGTTATGACTTAGACACATTAGATCAATCAGAAAATGCTTCCTATGAAGTTCAAGCGATTGTGGAAGAACACACTCGTTTAGTTGCGATTCCTGAAAAAGATCGCGTTGCGGTACAACGCTTATTGGAAGCGGCATTTGCGGAAGCAGCGGATGATGATAGCGAAGGAAAATACGTTGGAAAAACGGTAAAAGAAACCATTACTACAGAAAATGCTTTGGCTTCATATGATGCGGCAGAAGCGTATATGACAGATGCAGAAATTGTCGGTCCGTTTATTATGTTTGCATCCACTGACTACTATTCAGCATTAAAAAATGCAAAAGGTGTTTCAAAAACATTTACTACGAACGAGCAACAAATTTCAGGTATTAACCGTAAAGTTGCGCAGTTAGACGGTTCCGATACTATTATTCAAAAAGTAGCTAAATCTCGCTTACAAGTTGATTCTACGAAGAAAATTAATTATATTCTTGTGCCTTTGATGGTTTGTTCGCCAGTTGAAAAATACAACTCTATTGATCTAATTCCAGCTTCACAAGACCGTGACGGCTACAGAGACACTATTAAAGGGTTGAACTACTACGATGCTATTGTAACTGAAAAAGCTCGCCCTGCCATTTACGTTTCTTACGATTCAAAGTAAGCGCCCCGACCGTTAAAAAGGTAACACCAACGGCAGATGGGGCAGTTATTGAAGCAGAGTAGGTGAGAAAATGTTTCGTTCAGAATATCGTGTATTGCTGGATATTTCAGATGATACCTACAAAAAAGATGAGGAAAAAATTATCAAAATCTGGGACATTACTGAAAAGCAACTGCTAGTAAAGCTAAAAACAGATGAGATACCAGAAAAATTGGACTATATTGTTCCATCAATTGTAGTGAAACGTTACAACCGTTTAGGTTTTGAAGGCATGGAACAGCATTCTCAATCAGAAGAAACAATTTCTTATAATTTGGACGACTTCGGGGAATTTCAAGATGAGATTAACGATTATCTTGAAGAACAAGGCTTGATTCGTAAAAGGAAGGTGTCCTTTTTATGAGAATCTGCATTAATTACTACAACAAAAAGCACGAGCTGATTTCGGAAAAACTGATAGGCAGTGTAACCGAAGTCGGAACGGAAAAACAAATGACCATTTTCCCTAACATAAAGGAGCAGATGGTCATTTTTCGTTTTAGAGACCGCTTATCCATTCGTTCAGGTTTTCTTGAATACTACGACGAAGAAGAACAAAAAAATCGAAAATTTACCGTTGTTAAAAATTTGCGTGTTAGTAAAGGAACTTCGGTTTATGGAAGTGAATATCGATGACTTACCGAGTAGATATTTCAGGATTGGATGATTTAATCGAAGCGATTGAAGAAGCGAAAAAGCTAGACGATGTAAAAGAGGTCGTCAAAAATGATACTGCTTATATGGCAAATCAAATTGCAGAAGAAACACCAGTCAGAAGTGGATACTTAAAACGAAGTGAGACACCTTCTATTAAAGATGATGGAATGACTGGTGAAGTCGAAGCGATGGCTGACTATTCAGCATATGTAGAATATGGAACGCGTTATATGTACGGACGTTTCTATATGAAAAAAGGGCATACAGCAGCAGCTAAAAGATTTCTTGATAATATGGAGGCGTTAGTAAAATGACCTTTAAAGACCCGTATTCAGAGCTTTACGAAGCCTTATTTGGCACTTTGGAACAAGCAGGCTATGAAATCTATGCGCATTTGCCAGATGATGAGGCTTCTTATCCGTTTGTTTTCTTAGGTGAACAATGGTCTAAGGATAGACAAACAAAAACAAGAACGTTAGGTTCAACCAATATTATGATTCATGTTTATGATCATGACGACAAACGTCGAGAATTAAATCAAGTATTAGCCGATGTACGAAAAATCGTTCATGAATTGCATCAAACTGAGAACTTTAATTGGTTAGTAACGGAAAGTAGTACAGAAGTGATTTACGAAAATACAACTAATTTTGGTACGAGCCTTGCACACGGTGTACTTGACATCACGTTAGAATTTGAATAAAGAAAGAAGGAAACTAGAAATGGAGAAAGCAATCCAAGGTAAAAAAATCAAGTTAATGTTTCGATTAACACGTGAACGTGCGACAACAGCAGCGAAGTTATTAGCTTTAGAAATTTCACACGAATATAAGTCAGAAACAAAAACAGATACGCAATCAACAAAAGATGGGAATGTCCCAACTTCTGGAATGCCGTCAGCTTCCATCGAAATGGAATTTTTACGGACAGGCACAGAAACTTACAACATGTTGAAATATGCGTACCGTAACGGGCTAGAAATTGATGTATGGCGCATTAATTTTGATAAAAAAGACCCAAAAACAGGAAAATACGAAGCAGAATTTGGCACAGGTTTATTGGATTCATTCGGAGATTCTGCTGAATCTGACTCTAATTCAAGCATTAAACCAACCCTAGTTTTAAATGGTGACCTAGTGGAAGGATGGGCAACGGTTGACACCGAAAACGAAGAACTTGCACGTGCTTTCTTCTACGACACAGTGGCTGGTGCGGAACCAGAAGAACCTGTAGAAAAATACACACCAAAAACAATTGAAGTGCCTAAAGTTGAAAGTGTAACGCCAACAGCAGATGGCGCCGTTGTAAAAGTGAAGGAGGAAGAATAATCATGGCAATTACTTATCGTATTTATAAAGGTAGTGAAAAAGTGGTTGAAGGAGCAAGTCCATTAACTATTACAGGACTTGATGCAGGAGCAAAAGTAGCAGCAGGAACGTACCATATTGTACGTGTGCAAGATGAAAAAGAATCTGAAAAAGTAGCTATTCCAGCTTTTACTGTATTGGCGGGGCGCTCTTTGGAAAATAAACCAACAGAAGCAAATACGATTCCTGAAATCAAAGAATGGTTAACTGCTCACAGTATTGATTTTACAGGAAAAACAACGAAAACAGATTTATTAGCATTAGTACCATAATTAAAAATCAGGAAGTAGGCGGCAATGTGAAGGCATTGTCGCTTTTTTAGGAGGAATTTTACATGTCAACAAACGTAAAACCTGTCGCAACAATTAACGGAAAAAAATATCCTTTGGTTTTCGGTTTTAAATTTTTAAACGAAATTAACGCATTAAAACCTGACGTTGAAGAAGTGGACGGCTTCGTTCAATTGGTTGGCGGATTACAAGATGGCGACGCTTTTGCCTTTCAAAAATTAATACACGCAGCATTAATTACTTATGATGACTTAACAACGAAAGAAATTGACGACTACTTAGAAACGTCAGATGAGGCTTTAACGTTGTTTGAAAATTTTATCTCTTTCTTGGAGCAAGCACCGTTAACGGCTCTTCGGACGAAAAAAGCGCTAGAAGCAATCAAAAAAATCATGGCTTACATGGAACAGATACAAGCCAATCAACAAGAAACGACAGCCTAGATTATGACGAAATAGTTGTCACTTGTTTTCAACATTTCCCCAATATCACTTTAAAAGAAATTGAGCGTATGACTCCTTATGAATTTAATTTACGGATAAAAGCTGTAAATTTACGTGCAATTAACGAAGAAAGGAAACTATACGTTAACGCGTTAGCTACACGTATTTTTACAACACCAGATGAAAAGGGGCAACGCTATATTTTTAACGAAGTGAAAGATGTCTATGACTTTGAAAAGCTTGAACGCGATGTGCGAGGGGAAATCTCGCAACGAGAAGTGGAAAAGCTAAGTGAGCTAGAAGAAAACGCTCGTCGATTAGAACAAGCAAGAAAAATTGTTGAGGAAAGGAGGAAACAACGTGACACAAAGTAAAACGGTAACAGCTATACTTACAGCACGTGATAACAATTTTACCAGTGCGATGAATGGTGCTGTGTCTTCGCTAAAAAAACTTAATTCAAATGCTTCTGATATTCCTAGTAATTTGAATACAGTGAATGGTGCGATGAAAAGTTTCGGTGATAAAACCGCAAGTATCGGTCAAAGCATTGAAAAAGTCGGCGACTCTATGACTAAAGGTATCACACTTCCAATTGCGGGCGCCGTTGGTGCAGTAACAACCGCAGCGGTAAAATGGGAAAGCGCCTTTACTGGAGTTAAAAAGACCAACGATGAGATGGTCGATTCTAACGGTAACGTCATTTATTCTTATGATGATTTAGAAAAAGGCCTTAGAGATTTAGCAAAAGAATTGCCAGCAAGTCACAAAGAAATTGCAAACGTTGCGGAAGCGGCGGGGCAATTAAGTATCCAAACTGATAAAGTTGTAGGATTTACCAAAACTATGATTGATATGGGCGAATCAACAAACATGTCAGCCGATTCAGCAGCTACTTCCTTAGCCCGTTTTGCTAACATTACAGGGATGTCACAAGATAAATTTAGCAACCTTGGTTCAGCGATTGTTGACTTAGGGAATAATTTAGCGACTACCGAATCAGAGATTACAGAGATGGGCTTACGTTTAGCTGGTGCAGGAAAACAAATTGGTATGACTGAAGGAGATATTGTAGGTTTTGCGGCGGCGTTATCATCTGTTGGTATAGAGGCCGAAGCGGGTGGTTCAGCGTTCTCTCGGTTAATGGTTCAAATGCAATTAGCAACAGAAACAGGTGTTGAAGCTTTTGCGCCGCTGAAACAAGCAGTAGCGGAGCAAGGCGTGTCTTGGGAATCTTTTGTGCATGCTGTAAACTGGGGTGGAAAAGAACTGACGGCAATTTCTAAGCAAATGGGAATGCCTACCTCAGAATTAAAAAAAATGTATAAAGAAGCCAGCAAAGCTTCAGGTAGTCTGGAAGATTTCGCGAATGTAACAGGTCGAACTGGAGAAGAGTTTGCACAATTATTCAAAAGCAATCCATCTCAAGCATTAATTGAATTTATCCAGGGCTTAAAAGACTCAGAAAAACACGGAATATCAGCTATTAAAGTGCTAGATGATATGGGAATTACAGAAGTTAGATTACGTGATAGTTTATTACGTGCGGCTAATGCAAGTGATGTCTTTGAAGGTGCTGTAAAACGAGGTAATTCAGCTTTTAAAGAAAATACAGCTCTAGCAAATGAAGCTGGTAAGCGTTACGAGACAACTGAAGCAAAACTTGGAATGTTAAAAAATGAATTCGTAAATATGGGAATAGATTTAGGTGGTCCTTTTGTAGATGCATTAAGAAGTGCACTACAGGCTTCTAAACCTTTAGTTGAAACTTTAGGAAAGATGGCAAGAGCTTTTTCAGAGGCCAATCCTAAAACTCAAGAATATATAATGAAAATGATTGCGTTAGCAGCTTCAGTTGGTCCCGTGTTAAAAGTCTTTGGAAAAATGACAAGCATTTTTGGAAAAACAATTTCAACAATGTTTGAAACCGCGGGAAATATCGATAGCAAGTGGAAGAAATTTATCAATAATCCTATTATTAGGGGTTCTAATAGCGCATTACAAGCTGTAAAAGGGTTTGTTTCTAAATATAAAGCAAATCTGGTTGGGCTTGAAAATGCGGGAGTTAATGTAAATGTACTAACAAGATTTACCACGTTAGGAGAGACTATTTCAGGTCTTTTTCCTACGTTAGATACATTTAGAGCAAATCTACGAGCAAGCCAAAGACAGCTAAATATGCTAGGAGAAGGGAATAAAGTTACTAACTTTTTTCGTTCTTTTTCTGCTTCTTTACAATTATCTAACAGTAAGTTAGCGAAATTTGCCTCTGTTGTTATTAATCCTGTAGGGTCGCTAAGAAACCTATCCTCTGCAGCTGGCAAATCGGGAACGGTTTTATCAGGGCTTGGCGTAGCTGCCTCAAAAGCAGGTGGAGGTTTTAGAACATTTGCGGTAACGGGTATACGATCTATAGCTAGTTTAACAGGAGCTATGTTGAGCAATCCCATAACAGCAATTTTAGTAGCAATAACCGCTACGATAGTTGGTGTAGTGCAAGCTTGGAAATCCAATTTTATGAACATTCAAGGCTACGTGAAAACTGCTTTTAGCGGAATAGTAAAATCGTTTAAAAGTGTACTTCCTAGCTCCTCGAGTGTTACTAAAACAATAAAAGGATTAGGAAATACCTTTAAATGGTTAGGTACTGGAGCAATTGTTGGTGTCACTTTTGCAATAGCAGGTTTTGTAGATGGATTACGTGCTATCGTTACTGTAGGAAAAACGGTAGTAAATGCAATAATGGCAATTTCAAACGGTGTAAAAGGACTTTGGAAACGATTAAAAGGCGATTCTAAAGGTGCTGATAAAGCATTTAAAGATATGAAGAAAAGCTTATCTGATATAGAAAAAGATTGGGATACAATGTTTTCTGATTCTGCCTTAAAAAAGGCTGCTAAAAGCACCGAAGAATTAGGTGAAAAGTCCAAAGACACTACGAAAGCAATTTCGTTAAATATGGAAGAAGCCTCTTCAAGTGTTGAAAATTATTCTTCAAAACTTGATGAAGCTAAACAGGCAATGACTGAACTTTTCTCACAGCAAAATGGTAGTACTGCTGGCGTAGAAACTTATTTCAAGAATACACTTGATTTAGTTACGAATTTAAAGGAACAACAGAAAAAGGCTGTTGAAACCTATAACAAGCAAATTGAAGCGGCAGAAGGAAAATCAGAAGCAGAGAAGCAAAAGATTTTTGCCAATGCTTCAAGCCAGTATATGAAAGCTGTTCAAACGAATAATAGTGATTTATTGAAGGTATATACTGATTATTCTAACCAATTGAAGAATAATAAAACAGTAGAGGGTCAAGAATTGACAGAACAGCAAAGAGCTACTTTACAAAATCAAACGAATATTATTCGGGATCAATTATTACAACAGAACCAACAATTTGTTGAGGCTGGTATGAATAAGTTGGCTAATAAACAAGCATTAAGCGAGCAAGAAAAAGAACAAACTTTGACAAGCTTGCGAACGCTTGGGGAAATTCAAGCGCAACAAGTGCAAGAAAATAACGCCCAAATTCAGCAACTAGAAACACAAAAGAACCAAGCAAAAACAGAATCTGAAAAAGCAGCTTTCCAAAATCAAATTACACAATTACAAACGCAAAATGCTCAAATACGACAAAGTGAATTAGAGCAAGGAGCTCAACTTCTATCGATTATTTCACAAAATGGTGCAAATAAAATTGCAGTGACAGCTGATAATTTAGCACAACTTAAAGGCGTTACAGACCAACAGCTTTTAGGCATTTATCAATCTTATGTAAATAATGGTGCTAGCATTGACCAACAAATGGCTTTATTGGCAGGAATGCTACGTCAACGAGGGATTGATGGCTCTAACGGACTAGTTCAGGGATTACAAAGTAATGATCCAACGAAGTGGGCGAATATGTCAAGAGCTGACATTGTGAATACTTTACAAGCGTTGCCTCCTGACTTATTTAGAAATGGTCAAGACGGAAAAAACCAGTTAATTGATGGATTAAACTCTGGGAAAACACAACTTAATAATGTTGGTAAAGAATTGATGTCTTCGATGAATAGTGGTCAATCTTCGCAAAAATCTAATTCTAAGAAAGCTGCCGCTGATAATAGTAGTGCAGCTGCTTCTGGAACAAGAAGTAAAAGTAATGAACATAAAAATGCTGGTAAAAGCAATGCTCAACAGACAAATGCTGGAATAAATTCTGAAAAAGGAAATGCTAAGAATTCTGGAAGTCAGCTAGGTGCGGCAACGATTCAAGGATATTTAACTCAGTTACCCCCTGCAAATAATGCTGGAAGGTCTTTAGGAAATGCGGTAAGTCAGGGTGCAGGTTCTGTAGATATGAGCCCTGTAGGTTCAAATATGGCTAGAGGTGTTGCTTCTGGTATTCGTGCAAGTCAGGGCGAAGCAGTGGCTGCTATGCAAAATTTAGTAGCCGCAGTTAATGCAGAAGCACAGAAAAAAGCAAAAATTAAATCACCATCACGCCTATTGAAATATGATGTTGGTGTTTTCCTTGCACAAGGTGTAGCTGCAGGTATTCGAGAAGATACGTCAGTTGCCGTACAAAGTGCAAAAGATATGATTTCAAGTATCCATCAATCCATTACGGGTAGCCGTTTGATGAAACGTTCAAATGCAATTGAGGTAAAACATTCTATAGATAATACACCAATGGGAAAAATGGTAGAAATCTTAGAAGAAATACGACATTTAACTGTTGTTATGGATACTGGTCAAGTAGTAGGAGCGCTAGGTAGCCCAATGAATCTTAATTTAGCAGAACAACAAAAGCAAGATGGGAGGTATCGTAGTTGATTGAAATTGTAGAATATATGGCCAAAGGTCGTTTTAATAGCAAAGAACATGGTTTCTACATTATTGAACAGATCCCTTTCATGCAAGGTCAGTATGATTTTTCCATGCTTACAGGAGAACGAATTTTTAGTAATCGCATTGTCACTGTTACTTTTTGGCGACCTAATACGCCATACGAAGAACGAAAGGCATTAGAGGCGAAAGTAAAAGAAGAGTTGATGATGGATGGAATTGATTACATTGATGATTCTTGGTTACGTTCAGGGCTTCGCTGGTATGGAAAATGCAAAAGTGTGAAAGCAGAAGATGACTCGTCAAGTAATTCATTAACGTTAACCGTAGAATTTGACGTGTATCCTTTTGCTTTAAGGGAAAATATTTCTTATTCCGATGTCTTTGACGAGGACTATTTCACAGACGATAGCGCCGACAATTGGACAGGCTACTATATTCACGGAAAAAGAGAAATTTTTCTTATCAATATGGGAGCGAATGCTTCTAGTCCAACAATAAAGGCAACGTCTACAATGCAATTAACTACTGATGACGGAACAACAATAAAAGTTCCGAAAGGCGAATCGCAAGATTATTTCTTTAAATTAAAAAGAGGGACCAACCACTTAACTATTTATGGCGAAGGTCATATCTCTTTCTTTATGTCTAGTGAGGTGATGGTCTAATGTATCGAGTATTATTGTTTGATAATCCGAACAGAAAGAATCCAAAGATTATTCATGAGCCATATAGCTATGGTGAGAAAATCAAAGATAGTGAAGTATATTTATCGCTTAACGGATTAGGAATTTCTACTTTTGAATTTACCTTTAATATTAACAATAAATACTATCAAAAGATTGAGCCGATTATTCACTTTATCCAGATTCTGGATGTTACAAGAAATAAAGAAATTTTTTATGGTAGAGTTGCTAAAATCACGAATAAAATGGAAGCATCAGGAAGCTTTTCTCAAACTCTTTTAGCGGAGGATGAGAAAGCTTTTTTATATGATTCTGTTCAAACCTATATGAAACCAACACGGATGACTGTATCTGCTTATTTACAAAAAATACTCGATGCACACAATAAACAAGTTGAAGCGCATAAGCAGTTTCGGCTTGGTGAAGTGAATGTTGTAGATAATGGGGACTTGCTAAGAGGATTAGGCTATCAAAGTACAGCTGATACCATTAAAGAAAAATTGTTGGATAGGCTGGGCGGTACGTTAACACTTCGACGCGTTGGAAATATAAATTATTTAGATTATCTATCTAATTATGGTGTGAACAGTGAAACTCCTTTACAGTTAATCAAAAATCTAAAAAGTGCTACTCGAGATATTGATATTTCTGAATTGTTTACAAGGATTGTGCCCGTCGGTCAAGATATTGAAGATACGTCAAATACTGATATTGAAGTGGGAACAGATTTTTCACGACCTAAATACACCATCGAAAAAGTAAATGGCGGTAAGAATTACCTTGATGATGAAGCGTTAATGAAAAAATTTGGATTAAACACGGGCATTGTAGAATTTTCAAATGTCAAAGACCCATCAATTTTAAAACGTCGAGGGTTGCAATGGCTAAAAGACCAAAGCTTGATGCTGGTAACTTGGACAGTTGAAGCCATTGAGTTAGGGCTATTGGATAAACGGTATGAATTAATCACTTTAGGAAACAGTTATAAAGTAGATAATCAATTTATTTATGCTGTAGAACGATTACAAGTGATTGAGAAAAAATTTAGTATTTTAGAACCGCAAAAGGTTACTTTGACTATTGGTTCGAAAAAGAAAAAACTGACCGATTATCAAAACGAAATAAAAGCTATTCAATCCAATTTAGTAAACGTAAAAAAATTTGCGACGGCAGGAGTTCAAAACATATCAGAGTTGATAAAAAGACAGGAAGAATTTGACAATGATTTATCTGTTCAAAGTAGTAAAGTTAGTTCTTTGGAAGACTTAACCAGTGAATTATCAACAACCGTGACAGAATCGACGGAAGCCTTTAAACAATTAGCAAGTGATTTAACAAATACAGTCGAATCTGTAGGTACTGCTCAAACTGAGATGAAAAAGGCGTTAGACGATTTAATTAAGCGCGTAGAGAAATTAGAAAAATAAGAGAGGTGAGACGGTTGGCACAAGAATTTAAGGATACTCGACCAACAAATGAACCAAATACAACAGTTGATTATCAAGACCCGACCGATGTCGATGAGGTGCAAGATGAAATAAAAAACGGTGTGATTGATCCTATTTCTCAAACGTTCGCTTTGTGGATTCGAACAAAGATGTATCGACGACATGTTCGAGAATCTTTAGCTCGTATGATGGAGTATACCAGTGTTTTATTTAATAAAATAAAGGCTATTTCTGAAAATACAGAAAAACGCCAATCTAAAGTAGAACAACGTCAAACCAATTTAGAGGAACGTTTTAAAGATGTAATCGCAAATGCTACAACAGATAGCGAAGTTATCGATGCTCGAAGTAGTGAACGTTTGGGGAATTTTAAAACGTTGGATGAACGGCTAGAATATTTTGAAAATATTATTGCTTCTGTAATTCCAGTTGGTTTTGATGTAACTATTGTTCACAATTTAGGAGCTCAACCAGTCGTTAATGTTCGTACTTGGACACATGGTATAGGTGTACTGCCTTTAGGTACAGAACCAACAGGGTTATTTGGCGGTAGTGCTTCTCAATCAATTCAAAGCACTGTAAGACATGTTAATTCTTCAGAGTGCATTGTATCTATTCCTTTGGATTATACAACGGAATTTTTACCAGTAAAAATTAATGAATATAAATATTTACTTATAGATGAAAAAAATAGTCGATCCATAGTGTTTGATTTAATTATATAGAAAGGATGTTGAGAATATGGAATTAACCAGAATTTATCGAGGGATGGAGAACGGAGCAGAAGCTATTGAAGAAAATTTTGATAGTCTTGAAAAGTTACTAAATAAGTTATCTGAAACAAATATTTTAAATGTAGGTAAAAAAGTTTGGTCAGGAGCATGGTATATGGGGGAAAATCAATCAATTAATCCGAGTTTACCATTGGATCAATGTCTTTCTGGCTGGTTATTTTTATATCAACCATATAACACAAGTACAAGCCTAGGAGACAATTGGGATTTGAACTATGTATTTGTTCCAAAAACGCATATAGTGGAATTTGGAGGTCGTGCGGTTGTTCATCATTTAGAAACATTGAATGGAGCAAAATACAACAAATATATTTATATAAGCAATACGCAAATTTTAGGCCATAAAAATAATAATACTGCTTCAAAAACTTTTGTATTGACACGGGTGTATGCAATTTAAGAAAGGAGAAAGTTAGCTATGAAAATTTGGATTGAAAATAGAATTGGCTATTTAGAAGGTTATTCTACAATGGAACAACCAGATAATGTTGAGCTTGAAGTGAAAAAAGAACCGTTTGATTTTATGAATTGGCGTTATGATGGCGCACAATTGATTCATGATCCAGAAAATGCACCACACCCAGAGCCAGCACCACCAACGGAATTGGAACTTTTACAAAAGCAAAATGCGGAATTAATGAAGCAAGTTTCTCAGCAGAATCAAGTTATTCAACAAACACAAAGAATGACTGGCGAATTGATGAAACAAGTCGCTGAACTTACGAAAGGAGCGGAATAAGATGAAAACGAATGCTTTTCCAGGTTTCGATAATATTAAACAGTTGTATGATTGGAATTGTTATACAAAACAAGATTTAGTAGATTACGTGAATATGAATTGCTTAACAAAAGAAGAATATACAAAAATTTGTGGAGAACCGTTTAGCGAAAGCTAAGCGGTTTTTCTTGTAAGTAGAAAGTAGGTGCAGGATGAACTTAACAGTAGAACAATGGTTAGCAGTGATTACATTCTTAGGGGGAATTATTTTCGCATTAATGAAATTTTATCATGTCTTTTCTCAATTAGAAGATAGCATGAAAGAACTAAAGGAAGCTGTTGAACGTTTAAATAACCATGAAATACGCATTAGCCGATTGGAAGAGCAAAATAAAACCCTCTTTAGAGGGATTGGAGGAAATAAAAATGATTAATTGGAAATCAAGAATAAAGAACAAACAATTTTGGCTTTCGATTATTCCAGCAGTTCTATTATTAATTCAAGTAGTAGCAGTTCCTTTTGGATATAAATTTCAAATTGAAATGATTAATAAGCAACTGTTAGATGTTGTTAATGCATTATTTGTTGTGCTAACTATTCTAGGTATTGTGACAGATCCCACAACACCTGGATTATCAGATAGGAAAGGAGATAAATAAATGAAAAAGAAACTATTGGCAACGTTACTGGTAGTCTTATTTTTTGTATCACCAATTAGCACATTTGCTGCAAAAGGAGACCAAGGCGTTGATTTGTCTATTTGGAATGGGTATCAAGCAACATTTGGTTATGCACATGATAAATTCTCAATTTCACAAATTGGTGGGCAAAACAACTATGGGATTTATGATCAAGTTACTTATTCTAGTCAAGTAGCTAGTACGATTGCTCAAGGTAAACGAGCGCATACGTATGTATGGTGGCAAAACGTCCTTACCTACGAAAATGCAAAGCAAGTATTAGATTACTTTTTACCTAAAGTTCAAACACCAAAGGGATCAATTGTCGCCTTAGATGCGGAAGACGGCGTTCAATCGACGGATGTAACGCTATGGGCGTTAGACTATATCAAAGAGGCTGGATATACACCGATGCTTTACGGATACAAAGGGTATCTTACTTCATCTTATGATTTATCACGAATTGCAAAGAAGTATCAATTATGGATGGCAGAATATCCAGATTATGAAGTGACACCTTATCCAAATTACAATTATTTTCCTTCATTTGAAAATATCGGTATTTTTCAGTTCACGTCAACCTACGTTGCAGGAGGGCTAGATGGTAACGTTGATTTAACAGGTATTACTGATAATGGTTATACAAAGAATAACCAACCAGCAACAAACACACCAGCTATTGAGGAAGGTAAAGAAGTAGAAAATACGCCAAGTTCCGATGTTAAAGTGGGCGACACTGTTAAAGTGAAATTTAGTGTTGATGCTTGGGCAACTGGCGAAGCTATTCCGCAATGGGTAAAAGGAAACAGCTATAAAGTACAAGAAGTAACTGAGAGCAGAGTATTGCTTGAAGGTATCTTGTCATGGATCAGCAAAGGCGATATTGAATTATTGCCAGATGCGGTAACTGTTCCTGATAAGCAACCAGAAGCAACACACGTAGTACAATACGGCGAAACATTATCAAGTATTGCTTACCAATACGGAACAGATTATCAAACGTTGGCGGCATTAAATGGATTGGCTAAACCAAATCTAATTTACCCTGGTCAAGTTTTGAAAGTCAATGGATCGGCAACAAGTAATGTCTACACGGTTAAATACGGCGATAATTTATCTAGTATTGCAGCCAAACTCGGCACTAATTATCAAGCCTTAGCTGCATTAAACGGATTAGCAAATCCTAACTTGATTTATCCTGGTCAAACATTGAGCTATTGATTTTTTGCAAAATCGGTTGAAAATAAAAAATATCTGATTTAAAATATAATTACCTTTTGATATTTCCATATTTGACCTTCTTTTATGAGAGTAAAAGAAGGGTGCACCTATCTTTTTCCAAGTCCTAAAGATAGGAGTGTTTTTGTATTGAAGTATAGTGAACATTGGTATAGAATAGTAGTAGACCTTTTTGATAAAGGTCACCTGGGTTCTTAATTTCCACGTAGCTCTCTATTTTATATAGAGAGTCTTATTTTTATTGAAATATAGAAAAGAAAGTGGTAAAATATATTCACCAAACAATTTTTATTTTTCATTTTAACCTCTTGCCGTCTCTCCCCAATGAGGCGGCATCTTTTTACATAAAAAATATTGAACTCAAAAAAAAGATATTGTAAAATATTTATACATATAAACTCTTATTTTTTCACGCAGACCGCCTTTTCTCAATAAGGTGGTCGTTTTTTGTTGAAAATTGAAAATCAGTAAAGTAAAATTATTATATATCAAGCTATAACCAGTAAGAACTATTTTATCCCCAATAAGGTGGTTCTTACTTGGACCATTAGCTCAGCTGGTTAGAGCAAACGGGTCATAATCGTTCGGTCACAGGTTCGAGTCCTGTATGGTCCATATATTTTTATTTGCAAATAAAATAATAGAGGAGTACACTTAAAGTATCAAATGCTTAAGGAGTGTTATCTATTATGTCAAACTATGAAGAAAAAGAAGCAAAAGCATTAGTGAAAATTGCAGATGTTTTGAACAAGCTGGATTCAAATTTAGAAGAGTTAGATTCTCTAAATGAAGATGCAAAAAAACATAGTATGAAAAAATGGCTTGTTGAGAAAAGAGCTATGCATGAAATTAAAAAGATTGCACATGAAGCTGGTAAGTATGATAAGTACGATGAAAAAGAATTACAAAAAGAAATTGAACATGTAGAACAATATATGTAAAAATAAAAACTATTCCTTTTTAAGGAATAGTTTTTGTATTTTCCGCACACACATTTTCACCACAACTAGTTGCCTTTTTTGATTATACCTACCATAAACAGCAAGCTCTGTGCCATCAGGTAACATGAGTAATTCATCCGCCAATTCTTTTTTTGAAATAATGCAATTGATAGTCTCTTTTTGAGTTTGCAAAGAAAATCGGACTAACATTTCTGGATAAGTGGTTAATACCTTGATTTTATGAATTGTTCCTACATAATTTGGTTTCATAGAAATCAACTCCTTGCTAGTAGTTAACTATATTATATTAAGATTATTTTTATTCGTCTAGGTATGAAATTGACTACCATTTGACTACCAAATTAGTGGTATTCAGAGGTTTTGAAGATAGTAATAAAATAATGGAAAAGCCTGTTTAATAAGGTTTTTACATACAAATTTATTCAGTTTCACGAAGTAAAAAGATTGTGAAAATCAGGAGGAAATAGATCGGCTATGGCAACAAGTGACTGCTAAAGGGAAAGAATGGCCGTGTGGCTGGATGGAAGATCAATTTGGGGTCAGTTGGCAAACAGGCAATCCTGAACTGAAACGTTATTTATCTGACTCAAATCCAGCTAGAGCAAATGAAGTGACCAAAAAATTGTACCAAATGAAAAAAATAGATTTAAACCAGTTAAAAGAAGTGTATGACAAATATAATCATTAGAAAAACTGAGGTTGTCTGATCGACTACACTTCGTTACGTTGGTATCAATTCCAATACATGGAACATACTAGAGTTGAAGGACTTGTCTTTTAAGGATCAAGACCTTCAACTCTTAAAAAAGGCTCGATTCTTGCGAGTTCCAAAGAAGCCACTTCTATTATGTTGTTTACTTAATGGTTAGGACTCTGCCGATTTTTTTATAAGATTATGCTATAATTAAGAGTAGTAAATTATTGAAGGAAAAATGAAAAGTCCAAAATAGGAAGTGGTAAAATGATTGAGTTAATTGTGTTGTTAACAGTTTTTACTTATGGAACGAACTTTGTTTTATATCTTATTTTGAAAAATAAAAAGTCCATGCCAATTGTCGAAAAAGCTTCTATTGTATTAGGAATTAATATGTCTGTGTTATTATTAGATGGTATTTTTGCTTTCGTTGGCAAATTCATCATGTTATCAGAATGGGAATTATTAGCGCCTATTTTTGAAATAGTGTAAAAATCATCATAAAGTCCTATATCCAAAAAGAATGAAGTTTGTTAGGATAAGAAAGATGAAAATTTAGAAATAAAAGAGGTGGGATTGCATGGCTAAAATCATGATTGTCGAAGATGAAACAACCATTCGAGAATTAATTAGCGAGGAATTACAAAAATGGCAATTTGAAACGATTGGAACAACCGATTTTAATGATGTATTGGATGATTTTCAAGAGGAGAATCCTCAATTAGTCTTGATGGATATTAATTTACCTGTGTACGACGGGTACTATTGGTGTCAAAAAATTCGTGAAGTTTCTAAAGTACCAATTATTTTTATTTCGAGTCGTAGTACCAATATGGATATGATTATGGCGATGAACATGGGCGCGGATGATTTTGTTACAAAACCGTTCCAGATAGATGTTTTAATTGCTAAAATCAATGCTTTGTTGCGCCGCTCTTATAACTATTCCGATACGGATAGTGAAGTGCTTTCACATAATGGCATTACTTTAAATGTGGACAATGGACGAATGGAAATCAAAGGCGAAATGATCGATTTAAGTAAAAATGAATACCGATTACTGTATCTTTTAATGAAAAAGCACGGAAAAATTTTAACACGTGAAAAACTATTGCGCGCTTTATGGGACGATGAACGTTTTGTGGATGACAATACGTTGACGGTAAATATCAATCGTTTACGAAAAAAAATTGAGCAAGCAGGGATTGCTGGCTATATTGAAACCAAAGTGGGCGTCGGTTATATGGTGCCCTAGATAGGAGTAGACAATGACCATTCTAAAGTATTTAAAAGATCGCTGGTTATTACTAATTGGTTGGTTATTTTTTCTGTTCTTAACTTGTTTTATTTTATGGTTGGCTCCTAATGTCCGCTTAGATTGGACAGTGGTTGGCTATATCTTTTTACTGCAAAGTGTTTTTTTATCGCTATTTTTAACAATTGATTATTATTTAAAACGTAAGTGGTGGCTTTCGTTGGCAACGGAAAAAGAGCCGCCTTCTTTACAAGAATATTTGAATACAGCAGAAAAAGAAGAAGAACTACTTGTCCAAACGTATATTAACGGTTTATTGCAAGAGCACCAACAAACCATGCAGCAAGCAATTAACAACCAACAGGACCAAAAAGATTACATTGACTCTTGGGTTCATGAAATCAAAGTCCCCCTAGCGGCTATCACGTTACTGGTACAATCTGTCGAAGATGATATTCCAGAGAAAAAATATTATCTATTGGAAAATGAGTTAGGGAAAATTGATGAATATGTCGAGCAAGTCCTATATTATGCTAGACTGGACAGCTTTTCTCGAGATTATTTACTCCAAGAATATTCTTTAAAAGAAATTGTGCAATCTGTTGTTCGTACGCAAGCAAATTATTTTATCCAAAAAAGATTGCAATTCTCAATTGAAGGGGAAGATGAAGCGGTTTTAACCGACCGAAAATGGGTCATTTTTATTTTCCGCCAATTATTAAGTAATGCAGTCAAGTATACGCCAGAAGGCGGCACGATTACGGTCATAATTTCCAAAAATAAACAAGGTATTTATTTATCTTTAAAAGATTCTGGGATTGGCATTCCGATGCAAGATCAACGACGCATTTTTGATAAAGGATTTACTGGTGAAAATGGGCGGAAAAGTGAACAGCATTCGACTGGTCTTGGCCTGTATTTGGCCCATAGCTTAGCGAAAAAGTTAGGTCATGATTTAACAGTCGAATCGACAGAAGGGCAAGGTACGACGATGACATTGTTTTTCCCTTCCCTCAGTTATTATAATGAAGTGAAATAAAAAGTAGGTCTATCAGCAAACTAAAGAGGTGATAGGCCTTTTTTTATTTATTAAAACTTTCTTGCTAACTTCTCTTACTCTTCTTAGTTGTTTAGAAAACGTTTTTATTGTTAGAATGAAATGAAATAAATTTGTTAGGAGAATATTATGAGTTTACTTATCGCTTTAGTGCCCATGATTGCGTGGGGCAGTATTGGTTTAGTCAGCGGTAAAATTGGTGGAAGCGCCAATCAACAAACGTTAGGTATGACAATCGGCGCATTACTATTTTCAATTGTTGTCTTTTTTGTCATCCAGCCTACGTTGACGACAGCCACATTAATTGTTGGATTTATATCTGGTTTATTCTGGAGTTTGGGACAGAATCAACAATTTCATAGCATGAAATATATGGGCGTTTCAGTTGGCTTACCAATTTCAACTGGGATGCAGTTAGTTGTTAATACCGTTGCAGGGGCTGTTTTTTTCCATGAATGGACAAAAACAAAAGACTTTGTTGTGGGCTTTATCGCTTTAGCCTTTTTAGTTTTTGGGGTGTATTTAACAGCTCGACAAGATGATGATAGTCAACCGAAAACCTCAAACAGTATGTTAGATTTTAATAAAGGGATTCGGGCGTTGATTTTTTCAACAGTTGGGTATGGTGTCTATACCATCATTATTAATGCCACTGGTTTAGATCCGTGGGGAATTATTTTGCCACAAAGTATTGGTATGTTGGTGGGGGCTAGTTTCTTTGCCTTCAAAAAAGTCAAAGTTGATCGTTTTGTTTGGATGAATATGACGACGGGTCTGCTTTGGGGCTTAGGAAATATTTGTATGTTATTAACCATGCGTGAAATTGGCTTAGCTATTAGCTTCTCTTTATCACAAATGGGGATTATTATTTCGACTCTTGGGGGCATCTTCCTTTTAGGGGAAAGAAAATCAAAAAAAGAAATGTTTTATGTTATTTTTGGTTGCATTTTTGTTATTCTAGGTGGTATTCTTTTAGGGTATATGAAAGCGTAAATAGTTTATTTACGCTTATTTTTTTTACGGGGGTAAACACATGTCTATTTTCAGAAAAAAAGAAATCACTGTGCCTGTCAATGACAGTGGTGGGATGAAAAAAAATCTTAAGACGATGGACTTAATTTTTCTAGGAATTGGGGCTGTAGTAGGAACAGGGATTTTTGTTGTGACAGGTGTCGCAGCGGAACGCTATGCAGGTCCAGGGCTCGTCTTATCATTTCTGGTAGCAGCAGCCGCGATTATTTTATCTGGTTTATGCTATGCAGAATTTGCATCACGTATTCCGGTCATTGGTGGGCCGTATGCCTACATGTATGTGGTCTTTGGAGAAATTGTGGCTTGGATGACTGGTTGGATGATTATTTGTGAGTTTTTCTTGGCGGTTTCATCCGTTGCTTCAGGTTGGTCAGGCTATGTCCATGGCTTTTTGGATAGCTTAGGTTTTTCTTTACCGCAAGCGTTAAGTGGCGCTTATAATCCAACAAATGGTACATATATTGATTTGATTGCCATGTTGGTCGTTGTAGCCGTAACTTTTTGGGTATCTTTAGAAGCGAAAACAGCGTTACGTTTAAATAACTTAATGGTTTTCGTGAAGTTTGGGATTATTTTATTATTTGTTCTCGTTGGGATCTTTTATGTGAAACCAACGAACTGGCAACCATTTATTCCTTATGGTTTTTCAGGCGTTTTCAGTGGTGCTGCTTTAGTTTTCTTTGCCTTTCTAGGGTTTGATGCGGTCAGCATGGCCGCGGAGGAAGTGAAGAATCCGAAAAAAGATATTCCAAAAGGGATTATTGGTTCCATTATTATTTCAACATTGTTATATATTGTTGTTACGTTAGTTTTAACTGGAATTGTTCCATTTACGGATTTAGGGGTCAAAGATCCGGTGGCTTTTGCGATGCGCTTCATTAATCATGGCGCAATTGCGACAATCATTTCAGTTGGCGCTATTTTAACCTTATTAACAGTGACGATTGCGATGATGTACAGTTTAGCCCGTGTGATTTATGCGATTAGTAAAGATGGATTACTGCCGCAGTTTATGAGCAAAATTGATGAGAAGCGGCACACACCTAAGAATGCAACCTATGTAGCTGGATTTTTAGCAATGGTTTTTGCTGGTGTTGTTCCAATGGAGATGTTGGCTGAACTTACAAATATCGTGACACTCTTTTATCTGATGTTTCTCGCTTTAGGAATTATCAAATTACGGACAATGAAAGGAGAACCGCAAGCAGGTGAATTTAAAGTGCCGCTTGTGCCGGTTCTACCATTAATTTCAATCGTGGTTTGCGCGGCTCTAATGTTCCAATTGTCTTTAGCTACTTGGCAAGTATTTGGCGTAGCCGTAGTGATTGGTTTGGCTATTTATTTCTTTTATGGACGACACCATAGTATCGTTCGTTTCGAGACAAAAGAATAAAAATGAACGAAAAAAGAGAGAATACTTGTCAAATAGACAGGTGTTTCTCTCTTTTCTTTCTGGCATTTTCTTCATTTTCAAGAGAAAACCGACAAGAAATATAGTTTAATAATGTCTAATTATGGTATACTGTTTAGGAGTAAATCCTGAGGGTTTAGGAAAATGACTAAAGGAGGTTTTTTCTGTATGTCACAGAAAGAAACATTTTATATTACCACCCCAATTTATTACCCAAGTGGGAAGTTACATATTGGGAATTCATATACAACAATCGCCTGCGATGCTATGGCCCGTTACAAGCGTTTAATGGGTTTTGATGTATTTTATTTAACAGGTGTGGATGAACATGGCCAAAAAATTGAAAAAAAAGCTGCTGAGTTGAATGTGACACCAAAAGAGTACGTTGATAAAATGGCAGCAGATGTTCAAAAATTATGGAAAACATTAGATATCAGCTATGATAAATTTATTCGGACAACGGATGATTATCACATGGCAGCCGTGCAACAAATTTTTGATCGTTTAGTAGAACAAGGAGATATCTACCTTGGAGAATATGAAGGTTGGTATTCAGTTTCTGATGAAGAATTTTTCACTGAAACACAATTAGCTGAAGTATATCGTGACGATGAAGGCAATGTCATTGGTGGGAAAGCACCAAGTGGTCACGAAGTCGAATTAGTTAAAGAAGAATCCTATTTCTTCCGCATGAGTAAATATGCGGATCGCTTGGTACAATATTACGAAGAACATCCAGAATTTATTCAACCAGAATCTCGTAAAAATGAGATGCTAAATAACTTCATCAAACCAGGATTGGAAGATTTAGCCGTTTCAAGAACGACTTTCTCTTGGGGAATTCCATTAAAAAATGATCCAAAACATGTGGTTTACGTATGGATTGATGCGTTATCAAACTATATTACAGCACTAGGTTATGGCTCAGAAGATGATTCATTATTCCAAAAATATTGGCCTGCGAACGTGCAAATGGTTGGGAAAGAAATCGTGCGTTTCCATACGATTTATTGGCCAATTATGTTAATGGCCTTGGATTTACCATTACCGAAAAAAGTCTTTGGACATGGTTGGTTATTGATGAAAGACGGAAAAATGTCTAAATCTAAAGGAAATGTTGTTTACCCTGAAATGTTAGTAGAGCGCTACGGTCTAGATGCGTTACGTTACTATTTATTACGAGCAATTCCATTTGGTAGTGATGGCGTCTTTACACCAGAAGATTTCGTTTCTCGCTTAAATTATGATTTAGCTAATGACTTAGGAAACTTGTTGAATCGAACAATTGCGATGATTAATAAATATTGTGATGGCAAAGTACCAGCCTATGCTTCAAAAGTTACCCCATTTGATAGTGAACTATCGACAACTGCGGCGAATGTTATTGGAAAATATCATGAAGCAATGGAAAAAATGGAATTTAATACGGCCATTGCAGAAATCTGGACGCTAGTTTCTCGTGCCAATAAATATATTGATGAAACAGCGCCTTGGGTATTGGCTAAAGAAGAAGAGAAACGCAACGAATTAGAAAGTGTCATGATTCATTTAGCGGAAAGCTTACGAATTGTGGCAATCTTATTGCAACCAGTCATGACAGAAACACCAGGGAAAATTTTCGAACAATTAGGCTTAGATCCAGAAACAATGAACATGGAAAATATTCATTTTGGTGAGTTCCCAACAGACGTAACAGTAACAAGTAAAGGAACACCTATTTTCCCACGTTTAGAAATTGAAACAGAAGTAACGTATATTCAAAAGAAAATGTCCCAAAGCGAAAGTGCTACAGAAGAGGATATTAAATGGAATCCAGAAGAAACAACGTTAGTTTCAACGAAAGAAAAACAAATTAAGTACGATGATTTCGATAAAGTGGAATTAAAAGTTGCCGAAGTTATTGACTGTAAAAAAGTCAAAGGAGCAGATAAATTATTGCAATTCCGTTTAGATGCTGGAGATGAAAACCATCGTCAAATTCTTTCAGGTATTGCTGAATTTTATCCAGATCCAGCTGCGCTAATTGGCAAAAAAATAGTCATTGTGGCTAACTTAAAACCAAGAAAAATGCGTGGTCAAATTAGCCAAGGAATGATTCTTTCAGCTGAATCACCAGAAGGTAAACTTCAAATTGTTGAAGCACCAAAAGAAATGCCAAATGGTGCAGGAATCGCATAAAAGCATAAGTAGTAAAGATAAAAGGGAATTGTAACCTTTTATCTTTACTACTTTTTTTGTATACTAGAAGAAAAGTGATTTGATGTGGGGGAAGTTTGATGGCTTATCATAAATTTAAATTTTATGAGCAACGAAAAAATGATCCTAAATGGCGTCCGTATTATTTAGAAGCTATGAGAGTAAGGGAACAAGCACGGCTAACAGTTCAACGTAGAAAAAGAAGGGCAAGAATTAGAACCTTTTTAGTGGTTGCGATACTGGTTATTTTAGTTTTTCTGTTATTGGCTCATTGGACATATTCACAAACAAATGAACTCTCTTTCTCCAGTTTTATCGACGTCCTAAAATCAAAAATCAACGAATTTTTAAATTAAAACAATCGAAGAAAAGCCTAGAAAAAATCATTTGCGATTTTTCCTAGGCTTTTCTATTTTAGAGTTTCACTTTTTTAGGTATTCGTTTTTTACCAAAACGGCCTTTCGTTAGGCGACTTGGTAAAATGATCAGTAAGAGTGAAAAAGGGACACTGATAATTTGCCACGTGAGTAAGCGGCCTAAGCTATTATTTTTATAGAGCCACTCTAATATAAAATGCAGCCCTAAAATACTTAACAAAGCCAAGCCTGTCAGGAAATAAGGCGTTGATACCCAGTCGGTCGTTTTCAAGAGACTAAAACCTAAAGGAATTAGATAAAAGTAAGCACTTGTTAAAGTAATACGCCAACTTTTCATAACGGTGCCTAAATTAATTATAAAAAAAAGTAAAGATAGGACTAAAGCAAAAGGTGGAAACAAAGCCACTAACGCCGAATAGATGGTTCCCCAGACGAGCATTAAGGGACCTTTAACAATAGCGGCAATAAGTGTAAACAAGCCAATTAGGAGTAACTGCTGTGTCAGTGAGCCAAAGGTTAGCAAGCCAAATAAAATAAGCAGTAGCCAGTGCCAAATGGTTTGGTTTTGTTGTTTTCGCTCAATAGTTACATTTTTTTGGATAGAGGTTTTTAAAAAATTTTCTAAATCAGGTGATTGTTTCACCTTATCACGCTCCTCTCAACTTAAGAGACAACAAACGAGTAGGTCTGCTAATTAAAAAGCAGTACCTACTCGTCTATTATAAGTGGTTTTTCTAAAAATAAAATCCGCCTTAAGTCTCAGTCACTGGGCTGCCAAGTAAAGTGTAAACCATTCAGAAAGTGTGCCGGTATAAGGTAAAACGACCCGTTTCATTCCACGAGAAATAGCAGTATACAGGATTTTTTTATCTCGTTTATTGTCGGAATAACTATTAACATTTGGGTTATGAAGAATTACATTATCAAATTCTAGACCTTTTGCCATATCAATTGATAAAACTTGCAGTGACGGATGTTCTTCCAATGAAAGAGAAGCACTAAGTTCTTTTGTTAATTGTTCTTTTTCTGCAAAAGTTTTAGTAATAATGGCGGTGCTTTCTTTCGGATCAAAAGTTGCAATGGAAGTGACGATTGCTTTAAGATAGTCAGACGCAGAGTCACAAGGAATAAATGTCGGCTTTTCTCCATCATGCCGGATGGGCACAATGGTTAATTGCTCTGGTTGAGTGCCTAATGTTTGGAAGAGTCGTGTAATTTCTTTACTTGAACGATAGCTGTTTAATAATTGATAGGTTCCAACAGAACGGCTAGTTTCGTTAACCAATAAATCATGGGCTTCAGAAAATTCAATGGCTGTATTAAAAATGGCTTGATTTTCATCACCAGCTAAAGTAAAACTAGCTTTAGGGAAAAGTGTCAGCAGTAATAATAATTGGGCTTCTGTATAATCTTGGACTTCATCGACTAGGATAAAAGCCATTTGCTGGTTGGCGAGGTTTTCAATAAATGCATGTTTCACCAAAATAAGGGCCACAATTTCATCGGCTGTGAAAACAGCTGTCTCTTTTTGATACGATTTTTCAGTGAATAAAGAATAAAACGTTTCAAAAAAGGCCCATTGATCTAGCCAAGCATCATTTTTAATAGCGGCAGTGATAGAGCGATATTTTTTCTTCAAACGTTTTAAAGCAAAATCAGCCAGATGTTTTTCATTATCTTCGGTAATCACTGTGCCAAAATAACGAATTTGTTCAGCTTCTGTTAAATCTTGGAATTGATCCAACATTTTTTTAGAATGGGCTTGTTTTAATAAGTACCGTGTCCAAAGACTGGTTAATTTTTCTTTTGTGGCTGAAATTCGTTGGCGAATACTCAAGTCAGCTGGTGTTTCTTGATAAAGTTTAAAAATTGTTTCTGAAGTAAATAAGGTCTGCTTTTTAAAAGTTAAAGGACGGAAAAAATGTGGCTGCACAACTGCTTTTTCAGGATTGCTTAAAAGAAACGTTGCAAATTCTTTTGAACGAATAACGTGCTCTTGCTCCGTTGCCTCAGAGCGAGTAATGCGTTCGAAATAGTCCGTTTCTTCTTCCATTGGCCATGCTTCTTTGGTAGTGAAGCGCAAAAATTGTAAAAGAGTCAAATTCAAGGGATTTCGTTCGCCTAAATTCGGTAAAACTTGAGAAATATAATCAATAAATGTTGAATTTGGTGAAAGTAATAAAATATTATCCGCTGTAATTTCTGCTCGATGTTGATAAAGTAAATAAGCAATCCGTTGCATAATCGCAGACGTTTTCCCACTACCAGCAATCCCGTTGACTAGTAGGAGTGGCTGCGTTTCGTCACGAATTATTTGATTTTGTTCTTGTTGAATGGTTGTCGTAATGTCCTTCATATAAGGAGACGCATCTTCTTCTAAAGAATGCAATAACACATCATCTTGAATCGCAATGGTTGTGTCAAAATAGTTGATTAATTGATCTTTTTCAATAATTAACTGTCTTTTCAAATCAAGTTGTACAGGAATGGTTTGTTGATGTGCCATGTAGGCTGTTTTCCCTAAAACATTGTCATAAAATAACGAAGCAATCGGTGAGCGCCAATCGTGAATGCGCGTTTCTTCTTCTAAAGAAGTAAAATCGTTTACGCCAATATAAAAATTTTCTGGCTCTTCAGGGCTGTCTTCAAAAGTCACGCCAATTTTGCCGAAATAAGGAACTTGTAATAGGCGTTTCACTTTGTCTAAATTTTTAGCCGTTGCTTCATTTTTTAAGTTCCATTGATCAATTTCACGGTTCTTCATTTCCAACATGGCAAACGTTTCTAGATTATCGGCATAACTATCAAAATTCAGCTTAGAATCGCGACCAAATTCTTCTAGCATATGTTTGCCATCTTTCATTGTGTTCGCCAATTGCTCTTCGTAAACTTTTTTAGCCGCTTGCAGCTCATGATAAACCGTTGTTAAATGCTGTTGTTCATAAATTTTTTCATCGGTCATGGAGATTCCTCCTTTTAATAACATGACTGAATAGTATACGTTACTTTTAGCATAAATGCAAGCGCTGTTTATGAGGAAATGGCGAATCTTATCGCCTAGTCATTCAGATTTTTCAAGAAATATGATAAAGTAGAGAGGAGATAAAGGAGGCAATCATAATGATTTTTGATACACATACACATTTGAATGCAGAACAATTTAATGATGATATTCCAGAAACGATTGCACATGCCCAAGAATTGGGTGTTACAGAGATGGCCGTGGTCGGTTTTGATGAACCAACGATTGAAAAATCTCTTTTACTTAGTCAGGAATATGCCAATATTTATAGTATCATTGGTTGGCATCCAACAGAAGCGGGTAGCTATACGCCAGAGGTTGAACGACGATTACAAGAACAATTAACGTTGCCAAAAATTGTCGCATTAGGTGAAATCGGTCTTGATTATTACTGGATGGAGGATCCTAAAGAGGTGCAAGAAAAAGTTTTTCGCCGTCAAATTGCGATTGCTCGGGAAATGAATTTACCGTTTAGTGTGCATACGAGAGAGGCATTAGAAGATACCTATCGAATTTTAAAAGATGAAAAAATTTCAGATATTGGTGGAATCATGCATAGTTTCAGTGGCGATGCTGAGTGGATGAAGAAATTTTTAGATTTAGGTTTGCATATTTCTTTTAGTGGAGTCGTAACGTTTAAAAAGGCATTGGATGTTCAAGAAGCGGCGATGGCGGTACCACTCGAACGAATGTTGGTGGAAACAGATGCACCCTATTTAGCTCCCGTTCCTTATCGTGGTAAACGGAATGAACCAGGCTATACACGATACGTAGTGGAAAAAATTGCTGAATTGCGTCAACTAACCTTTGAAGAAGTGGCAGAACAAACGAGAGTCAACGCTCATCGCTTGTTTCGGATAGATAAATGAAGGAAAAAATGAAAGTTGCAGAAATCATTGTCGTTGAAGGAAAAGACGACACACGCCGCATTCAAGAGGTAGTTGAAGCGGATACGATTGAAACGATTGGTTCTGCTATCAATGATGAAATTTTGACACAAATTGAACACGCACAAGAAACGAGAGGCGTGATTATTTTTACAGATCCAGACTATTCGGGCGAAAAAATTCGTAAAACAATAATGGAAGTCGTTCCTGATGCAAAGCATGCTTTTTTATCAAGAAAAGTTGCAGTGCCTAAAAAAAATGGCGGTAGCCTAGGGGTTGAACATGCTAGTGATGAAGCAATTATTGAAGCCTTAAAAAAAGTCGTAACACCTGTTCAAGCTGATGAAGACTATCAAGAAATTCCTAGACAAACACTAATTGAATATGGTTTAATAGCGGGAGCAAATGCCAAAAAATACCGTGAATTATTAGGAGATGACCTAAGAATTGGCTATACAAATAGCAAACAGTTAGTCAAACGGTTAAGCATGTTTCGGATTACAGAAGCAGAATTGAAAGAAAGCATGACACGTATTTTAAAAGAACTTGCAAACGAAGAATAACTACATGGAGGAACAAGCGTGACGGACTATAAAGAAATTGCCACACCATCCAGAACCAAAGAAATACTAAAAAAACATGGATTTTCATTTAAAAAGAGTTTAGGTCAAAATTTTTTGACAGAGCCTAATATTTTAAGAAAAATTGTAGAAACAGCGGGAATTAATCAGCAGACAAATGTTGTCGAAGTCGGGCCTGGAATTGGTGCATTAACAGAGCAATTAGCGATGAACGCGGCACAAGTTGTGGCTTTTGAGATTGATGATCGCTTGATTCCTGTCTTAGCGGATACCTTAAGTCGCTATGATAATGTGACAGTGGTTCATCAGGATGTTTTAAAAGCTGATTTGGTCGAGACAACCAACCAAGTTTTTCAAGAGAAGTATCCGATTAAAGTGGTAGCTAACCTACCTTACTATATTACTACGCCAATTATGATGCATTTTTTAGAATCTTCTTTAGATGTAGCCGAAATGGTTGTGATGATGCAAAAAGAGGTCGCTGATCGAATTGCTGCTAAACCAGGAACGAAAGCTTATGGCTCATTATCAATTGCTGTCCAATATTTTATGGAAGCAAGTGTCGCCTTTATTGTGCCAAAAACAGTTTTTGTGCCGCAACCCAATGTTGACTCGGCGATTATTAAATTGACGCGCCGTGCTACACCAGCGGTGACAGTGACCAATGAAAAAGAATTTTTCAAATTAACCAAAGCCAGTTTCCAATTAAGACGCAAAACATTGTGGAATAACTTAACGCATTTTTATGGGAAAGATGAACAAACGGTAGCTTGGCTAAAAGAGAGCCTAGCTGAAGCAGAAATTGATCCTTCTAGACGTGGTGAAACATTGTCTTTAGAAGAATTCGCTCGTCTAAGTAATGCTTTAGAAAAAAATAAACCAGTATAAAAAAGAACTTTCTGTTATTTATGAGAAATAACAGAAAGTTCTTTTATGTGTCTTGACACATTGCGGCTGTTCAGCTACACTTGAGAAAAACAAAAGGTGTCATGACACCTTCAGGAGGCAGTTTTAATGAAAACAAACTCAGTAAAACGTTTAACAATTTCAGCACTTTTAATTGCAATGGGGATTATCATTCCAATGGTTATGCCAAGAATTACCATTGGTCCAGCCAGTTTTACGTTAGCAAGTCACGTCCCAGTTTTTATTGCCATGTTTATTTCTCCAGTGGTGGCAATTGCGGTTAGTCTAGGAACAGGTTTTGGTTTTTTCTTATCCGCAACACCGATTATTGCTTTGCGGGCCTTATCTCATTTGATTTTTGCAGTCATTGGCGCAGTGATTTTACAAAAGCATCCAGAAATTTTAATCAATAAAGAGGGGAAATTCACTTTATTAAATGGGAAATTACAGTTGTTTAACGTGGGAATTGGAGTGATTCATTCCGCTGCCGAGCTAGTGGTTGTTTCTGTATTTTACACAATGGGCAACTTGCCAGGAACTTATTATACAGCCGGCTTCATGTATTCTATTTTTCTTTTGATGGGCGTTGGTGGATTAATTCATAGTTTGGTGGATTTCAGTATTGCTTACTTTTTAGCAAGTACCTTAAGTAAACATGTAGATATTCCAACTTTTACAGAAGCGAAACAACCCAAAGTGATAAAGAATAAGGTTAAATTAGCATAAAGAGAAGCAATCGAGGCATCCGTCATTGCGACGGATGCCTCGAGATTTTTTTATTTAATGACTTCTTCTGTTTGAGGGTCGAAGAAATGTCCTTTGTTAATATCAAAAGCTAAGTCAATCATTTCACCAGGATGGTGGAAGTCACGAGCATCTACTTTTGAGATAAACTCTGTATCACCAATTTTTGTATAAAGCATGGATTCAGCCCCTAATAATTCAGAAACAACGACTTCAGATTTAATCACCGCATCTTTCATTGCCGTTAAAGCCACTTGTTCGCTATGAATATCTTCTGGACGAATACCGAAAATTAATTCTTTGCCTTCATAACCATGTTCAACAAGCTCTTTGTTTCTTCCTTCAGGAATTGCTAGTTTTAAGCCATGTTGGTTAGAAATAACCCCATTGTTTAAGGTAACTTTGAAGAAATTCATGGCAGGTGAGCCGATGAACCCAGCTACGAACATATTTTTTGGTGTATTGTAAACTTCTTTTGGTGAACCAATTTGTTGAATAAAGCCATCTTTCATAATTACGATTCGATCAGCCATGGTCATCGCTTCGGTTTGGTCATGTGTCACATAAATTGTCGTAGTTTCTAAACGTTGGTGTAGTTTAGCGATTTCAGCACGCATGGCTACACGTAATTTTGCATCCAAGTTTGATAAAGGTTCATCCATTAAAAAGACTTTGGCATCACGGACAATTGCCCGGCCAAGTGCAACACGTTGGCGTTGTCCACCAGAAAGCGCCGCAGGTTTACGTTGTAAGTACTCTGTTAAGCCCAGAATATCCGCAGCATTTTCCACCCGTTTTTTAATTTCAGCTTTATCATATTTTCTTAGTTTTAAACCAAAAGCCATGTTATCAAAAACAGTCATATGCGGATAAAGCGCATAGTTTTGGAAAACCATGGCAATATCACGATCTTTCGGTGCAACGTCATTCATGACTTTGTCCCCAATTGATAATTCACCTTCAGTAATATCTTCTAAGCCAGCAATCATTCGCAATGTTGTTGATTTACCGCAACCAGAAGGTCCGACAAAGACGATAAATTCACGGTCTGTAATTTCTAAGTTAAAATCTGTAACAGAATAATGTTCTGCATTGTCATATTTTTTATACACATTTCTAAGCGCCATTTCCACCATTTGATACGTCACTCTTTTCTTTTTGATTTGTTACTCATAGTTTAAATGAAAACGCTATCTTTCAGCAAGGGAGAGTTGCACAAGAAAAAGAAGACTTTTTCGTCAAGGTGACAAAGGGCAAACACTCTCAGCGGATTTATCGCTAAACTTTTGTTATAATATAACAAAGACAGGAGTTAGATAACATGAAAATCGCTTTAATCGCTCATGATCGTAAAAAAACATTAATGATCAAACTAGCAACCGCTTATAAACATATTTTAGAAAAACATGAATTGTATGCAACAGGGACGACAGGCATGAAAGTGATGGAAGCAACTGGCTTACCCGTGCATTGCTTTAAATCGGGGCCATTAGGTGGGGATCAACAGATTGGCGCAATGATATCAGAAGACAACATTGATTTAGTTATTTTTTTAAGAGATCCTCTTTCCGCGCAACCGCATGAACCAGATGTGACGGCTTTGATTCGTCTAAGTGATGTCTATGAAATTCCTTTAGCGACCAATATCGGCAGTGCTGAAATTCTTTTGAGAGGTGTCGAGGCGGGGTTTGCGGACTTCCGTGAGGTTATCCATGAAGGGGATCGTCGACCGTTAGCTTTTTAGAGAACCTTAATGGTTATTTTGACTATTTTGACTATTTTGTGGTATATTTTATGAGGACTTTTGTCCAAATAAAATAACAGAGTAGGAGACAAAGCGTTAAGTGCTAAAAGGATGGGATGTTGCCTTTTGGACGAAGAACATAAACAGTGTGTTGCTAGAAAGCAAAGGTTCTTACTTTGCTTATCATCAGAACAACACGTTCAGCTTTTTAATGTTCGCGGTTTTGTTTTCGCATTCGCTGCATGGTTCGTCATGTAGCAGCTCTTAGAGGAGATGCTAAAAATGACAAAGAAAAAATTTGGCACAAAATCCATTGCGTTAATGGGCGTACTCATTGCGGTGGTCGTTGTCTTTTCACGCTTTTTTGCGTATGAAACAACGTTTTTAAAAATCAGTTTCACGTTTATCCCAGAATCATTGATTGGGATGATTTTCGGACCTTTTTGGGCTGGAATCGGCACGGCGGTGGCTGATGTAGTAGGAATGCTGCTTTTTCCAAAAGCAGGCTATTTTCCTGGGTTTACTTTAAATGCCTTTTTGGCTGGTGCTATTTATGGTTATTTCTATTATAAGAAAGAAATGACATGGCAACGAGTGATTTTGGCGACATTGTTGGTCACCGTTTTAATTAATATCATTTTAACTCCTTTGTGGTTAAGTTTAATGTATGGCGTCAATCTAGCAAATTTTGCTTGGTGGGTGCCACGCTTAATTAAAACAGTTATTTTCTTTCCTATTCAAGTAATTGCCACTTATTATTTAGGCAATAAAATTCCCTTTAAACGTTTATTTGGAAAACCATTATCTGAATTAGATCAATAAATTTAAAATTAAAAGAGTCACTTTTCATCATCCCAGAAAAGTGACTCTTTTTTATTGTGCTTTTTGATTAAACTGTGCTTCGTAAAGGTCACGATAATAACCCTGTTCTTTTTGCAATAATTCGTCATGGGTGCCAATTTCAACTACTTGACCATTGTCCATAACTAGAATTTTTTCAGCACTTTTGATTGTTGCTAAGCGATGGGCAATAACAAAACTGGTCCGGCCAGTCATCATTTGTAAAAAAGCATCCTGAATTTTTTGCTCGGTCAATGTATCAACTGAACTGGTCGCTTCATCTAAAATAAGCATCGGCGGATTACTAATCATCGTGCGTGCAATAGTCATTAATTGTCGTTGTCCTTCAGAAATTTTAACGCCTTGGGAACCAATCTGAGTATCTAGTCCTTGAGGTAAACGCATGACGAAATCAAAAATATGGGCTTTTTTCATGGCTTCTATAATTTCTTCGTCAGAGGCTTCAGGATTTCCGTACGTTAAATTTTCCCGAATGGAACTATCGAATAGCCAAGTATCTTGGAGAACCATACCAAAACTTTTTCGCAAGCTATCCCGAGTAATTTGAGTAATGTCGTGAGTATCAACCGTAATTTGGCCACGGTCGACCTCGTAAAAGCGCATTAACAAATTCACTAATGTTGATTTACCCGCACCAGTTCGCCCAACAATGGCAATTGTTTCTCCTGGTTCAGCAATTAAATTAAAGTTTTCGATTAAAGGTCGCGTCGGCGTGTAAGAAAAATCAACGTCTTTAAATTCAACACGGCCTCGCGCTTCTTTCAAAACAATTGCGTTCGGGGCATCAGGACGTTCAACTGGTTGATCCATCATATCAAAAGTACGTTCCAATCCAGCTAAGGCGGCTTGGATTTGGTTGGTGATTCCTGAGAGTTCAATAAAAGGTTTAGAAAACTGACTAGAGTAAATGGTGAAACTGGAAATAACACCAACTGTGACTAAAGGATTGCCACTTAAAACTAACAAGCCACCGACTAATCCAATCGATAAATAAGATAAATGGTCGATAAATCGAGAAAGTGGGTTGGTTAAGGAGGAAGAAAACTGAGCCTTCTGTCCTTTTTCATACAACGTTTGATTCAATGCTTCAAATGTTTCTTGCGTAGCTTGTTCTTGTTGAAAGGCTTTAACAATTTTTTGGTTGCCAACCATTTCTGAAACGAAGCCGGAAATTTCACCAACAATCGTTTGTTGTGCAGCAAAGTTTTTTTGTGAAGCTTTTGCAACAAGCCAGTTTACAATAAAAATAATCGGCGTACTGATAAGAACCACTAATGTGAGCAGGGGACTTAGCCGAATCATAAAGAGCAAAGCAACAACGACGGTGGCCATGCCAGAAAATAATTGGTTGAAGACAGCCGAGCAAGCCATTGAAATATTGTCAATATCGTTGGTAAAGCGACTGACGATATTTCCGTGTGACGTTTGGTCATAATAACTTAACGGTAATTGATTTAAATGGGCAAAGGCGTCTTTTCTCAGCTGTGTGGTCGATAAATAAGACACGCGATTACCGAGACGTTGAATCAGCCATTGACTTAGAACGGTTACGAGTAAAATTCCTGCTAATAAACCTAAAATTTTGATGAGTTGCGCAGCATTGACTTGTCCTTTACCAACCATTGTATCAACGGATTTACCTATATAATAAGTCATGAGGACAGTCGAAAAACCACTGAGAATTCCTAGAATTAAGGCGCCGATAATTTCTTTTGGATAGCGTAGTAAATACGGCTTAAAACGTGAGAAGGCACCAAAATGAATTTTTTTAGTTTGCATGGGTATCCTCCTCCTGTGACGCAACGATTTCTTGATACTCTTTAGAAGAAGTAAGTAATTCTTCGTGGGTGCCAAGGCCAGCGACTTTTCCACTATCTAGGACTAAAATTTGATTCGCCGTAGCAATCGAACTCACGCGTTGTGAAATTAAAATAACGGTTGTCTCTGCTCGTTCTTTTTGTAAAGCACGGCGCAGATTCAAATCTGTTTGATAGTCGAGGGCACTCAAGGAATCATCTAAAATAAGTAAATGCGGTTTCCTAATCAAGGCACGGGCAATGGTCAACCGTTGTCTTTGTCCACCAGAAAAGTTTTTTCCGCCTTCGTTAACAGGCGTGTCTAACCCTTGGTCTAATTGTTCAACAAATTCTTTACATTGGGCGATAGCTAATGCTTCCCAACAGTCTTCATCAGTTGCATTTGGTTTGCCCCATTGTAAGTTTTCTCGAATAGTCCCTGTAAATAAGACGGCAGTTTGTGGAACACTTGCAACTTGTTGGCGTAAAGTAAAGAGCGGCCAATCGCGCACATTTACACCATTAATAAAAAGGTTTCCTGCACTCACATCATAAAATCTGGGAATGAGTTGGGTTAAGGTACTTTTCCCGCTGCCGGTAGGTCCCGTGATGCCGAGAATTGAGCCTTTAGGAATCGTAAAATTGATATTTTCCAAAGCCAAACCGGCCTCTGGTTCATAGCGAAAATCTACATGGTCAAAGGTAATATCACCAAATTGTGGAGATGTTTTTGCTGATTCTGGTGTATCTGTTAACTGGCTTTCTACAGTTAAAACCTCATTGACACGGTTTGCGGAAGCGGCGGCTCGCGTAAAAATTACCACGAGATTAGAAGCAACAATTAAAGCGAGCATCATTTGATTCATATAATTGATCAATGCTAAAACTTCCCCTTGTTGCAAGGAACCAAAAGAAACTTTTAAGCCACTAAAATAAAGTAAAAATAAAATTCCAACATTCATAATCAAAGTGGTTAAAGGCGTTAATAAAGCAGAGACATTCGATACACGAATGTAAATATCGCCTAAATCATCTGAAGCTTTATCAACATGTCGTTGCTCTGTTTCCTTTCTAGCAAACGCACGGATCACACGGACACCGCTTAAATTTTGACTAATTTGACGGTTTAACCGATCCAAATATTCTTGGACTTTTTGATATAAAGGCACAGTCACTTTAATGATAATAAAGAGAATAAGGCTAAAAATTGGTAAAAGTAATAGGAAAAGAAAGCCCATCTGCACGTCAATGTAAAAAGCCATGACCACAGAACCGATACTTAAAAAAGGTGTCCGAATGACCAACCGAATAAACATCGCTAAAGCCAATTGAAGCTGGTTGATATCGTTTGTGATCCGGGTGATGAGGGTATCTGTACCAAAACTATTTAATTCTTTGTGTGAAAGCTGATTAATTTTCTTCATTAATTGATTTCTTAGCTCCGTCCCAAAACCTTGCGAAGCGACTGAAGCATAATATTGACAAATCATGACAAAAAATAAACCAACTAACGACATAACAAGCATCCAGAGGGCCATTTCTATGACAGTCTGTCGGTCGTTTTGACGAATACCGACATCGACTAAGTGAGCCATGAATAAGGGCAAGACTAACTCGAAACAAGCTTCTAAAAATTTGAAGACTGGACCGAGGATAATTTGTTTTCGATAATTTTTTGCGTATTTCAATAAACCAAACATAAGATTCCTCCCTTTGCTGCTCTCATTGTAGCCTAATCTTTCAATGAAAGAAAGTTGTTCGCTACATTTTCTCAACTTCTGTTAAAATAGAAGAAAAGAGCAAAGAAGTGGAGTGTGACAGAAACGTGGAAAAAATGAGTCAGGTTATTTTGTTATTTTTTATTTATTCCTTTATCGGCTGGTTATGGGAAACGGTGTATTGTTCATTAAAAGCCAAAAAATTTGTTTATCGAGGATTTTTAGTAGGGCCCTATTGTCCTATTTATGGATTTGGGGTCTTAAGCGTTCTCTATTTTGTGGAACCCTTTGAGAACAATCTCTTGGTATTGTATGTCGGATCGGCTGTTTTAGTGACGATTTTAGAATATGTCACTAGTTATGGCTTGGAAAAATTGTTCCATGCCTCTTGGTGGGATTATCATGATGTACCTTTTAATTTAAACGGTCGCGTGGCTTTACCGGTTTCTCTTTTTTGGGGATTGGGGTGTGTCTTGATTGTCAAAGTTATTCAACCAGAAATCGCCAAAGTTGTCAGCTTTTTACAAGCAACCTTTGGCAACTACTTAGCCCTTTGCATAGTGATTGTAATGGGGCTTGACTTAATTTATACGTTGCTGAACATGCAAGGTTTCAAAAAACTTATTACCGAGATGGGCCAAACGTTGGAAACGAACCAACAAGAATTTAAGCAACGGCTGAACACAAAAATGGAAATCGCTACAGCTGATTGGCAGAAGTTAAAAGAACGAACCAAAAAAGAGCATTTCCAAAATCGGTTAAATTTCCAACAACGTCGTTTTATTAACAATTACCCAAAACTAACTTTAAAAAACATTAAAAATTCCAAAGAAGTTCGGCATCTCTTAGAAGATTTGAAGAAAAAGGGCCAATAATTAACAAAAAATATTACAAAATATTTCAATCAATGGTCTAATGGGATGAAAAAAAGAAAAATCGTCAAAAGCTAGTTTTTAAGCCGTCTTAAGAAATTCTTAAAGAATTGAGATAGAAATGGACTAATGAATAAACGCAGGATAAAAAAAGAGTTGCATTTAAATTGTAACAAATTGTAACACGATTGAAATAAAACAAGCCCTCCTGACTAGTATAATGAGTAGGTGTTTTAGATAAGTTAGGAAAGGTGTTGGATTTAGTGAAGGTTAAAAAGTTGATACCATTTTTAACAACAATGATGCTTATCAATTTTGGACTTCCAGTCGCTGCGGCAGCAGAATCACTTGATTCGTTGCAAGAAAAAGAAGCGCAAGCGAAACAATCTGGGGAGTTAATTAGTAAAGAAATCAATTCAGCCTTAGACGATGTAAATGCTAAATATGCGGAAATCGAACGTTTAAAAACGCAAATTTCAAAAGCGGAAGATACGTTGAAAACTTCGAAAGAGGAAATAGAAAAAACAGAAAAAAATATTTCTCGTCGTAAAGAAGCTGTTGGCGATCGTATGAAGGATATTCAATTAAATGGCGACCAACGTACTTGGCAAGCCTTATTAGATGCAGAAAATTTATCAGATTTCTTTAATCGGGCCTACGCCATGACCGTTTTACAAAACTTTGAACGGGAAAAGATTGAAAGCTTAACTAGCGAAAAAGAAAAGTTAGCTGCATTACAAGAAAAAGTTGAAAATACGCAAACAACTTTAAAACAAAATGAAGAGAAATTACAAGTTGAAGCTTCTTCAATGAATAATAAAGTCTCTGAGTTAAAAGAAAAAATGGCGAATAATGAAGAATTATTGGCTCAAATTTCGACAGACAAACAAAAAGAGCAACAACGCTTAGTCAGCGAAAAAGCAGCAGCTGAGGCACAGAAAAAACGTGCGGCAGAAACTGCCAAAGCAGAAGCAGCGAAGAAACAAGCAGCTGCCGACAAACAAGCGCAAGCAGATGCGGCGGCTAAACTAGAAGCCGAAGCTGCTGAAGAGTCAAGCAGTCAAGCATCAAGCTCTTCTACAAGTACGGAAAGCAGTAGCACTGAATCTTCAAGTTCAGCTAGTTCATCCGAATCGTCATCAACGACAGAATCATCGACAGGCGAATCATCAACACCAGGAACTGGCTCTGGTCGTGTGCTTCAGATGGAATCAACTGCTTATTCTTGGCGTGAGCCAGGTGCAAGTAATCTAAGTGCTACTGGTATTGACTTAAGTAAACAAAGCAATGTAGTTGCAGTCGATCCAAGCGTAATTCCTCTGGGGTCATTAGTGAAAGTCTCTGGTTATGGCTTTGCTATTGCTGGAGATACAGGTGGCGCTATTCAAGGAAATATTGTTGATGTTCATTTTGATTCAGTAGAGCAATGTACTGCTTGGGGACGACGTCAGGTTACAGTAGAAATTCAATAATAAATTTGTTATACTAAAGACAAGATAAAAGGAATTGGCTAAGTCAGTAATGATAGTAGCCAGTTCTTTTTTAGTTAAATGTAAAGGAGAATTACAATGATTCGCTCGGCAACAAAAGAAGACGGTCAAGCGATTGCTCGGCTGGTCTTAGTTATTTTAAAAGATATGGAGTTACCAATTTTAGAAGAAGTCTCAGAAGAACAAATGATTGACCTGTTAGCAGAGGCAACGGCGTATCCAACCTATCGCTATGGCTATCAACGAATTTTAGTTTATGAACATGCAGGTGAAGTTGCAGGGATTGCTGTCGGCTATCCTGCGGAAGATGAAAAGATTATTGATGAACCTTTAAGAGAAGTCTTTAAAAAACATGGCTTAGCAGAAGATGTTCGGCTATTTATTGAAGAAGAAACCTTGCCTAATGAATGGTATTTAGACACGATCTCTGTGGATGAACGTTTCCGCGGAATGGGAATTGGTTCTAAGTTATTAGATGCTTTACCTGAAGTAGCCAAAGCTAGCGGGAAGCAAGCCTTGGGTCTAAATGTTGATTTTGACAATCCAGGGGCGAGAAAGTTATACGCAAGCAAAGGCTTTAAAGATGTCACAACAATGACTATTAGTGGTCACTTATACAATCATATGCAAAAAGAAGTGTAAAAATAGAGGTCGGGACAGAAGCGTTTAACTCCGAGAAATAAGAAGGAATTTCCGAAAATTGTTCTATAATTTTTGGATAATTTCGGCTTATTTCCGAAGGAGTTGCTTCTGTTCCCGCCGTTTATCAATTTTTAAGCCTGGGACAAAAATCCAAAGTGATTTTTGTCCCAGGCTCTATTTTTCATTAATCCGTTAAAGGATCAAAATCTAATCCAAAATCATCGGAAGTTTTTTGTTTTTTCTTATTATATAACCAGTAGTCAAGGACAGCTGCTATACAGATGCACAACGGTGCGTCCTCATCATTGGCAACAGTTAAAACAAAATAGTCGCCTGTACAAAGCATGGTTTTATCCATTGACATAATTTTTTTATGGACTTGATAAATTGAATATTGATGCGCTTTGATATCACCAACAACTGCCCAGTGAAGGCCTTGAACATAATAGAAATCAGCATTCAAATTGAACAGTTTTCGTAGAGTACCCACTTTTTCAAAACGCTGATATAACTCAAATCGTGTACCAAAAGTCCAAGAAACTTGTTTAATACTGGCTAAAATTTCTCCGTTCATTGCATATAAAGAAAGCGCATCTCCTCGTGTGCCCCAGCGCCCCACCAATAGAAAAAGTGAACGGCCTGCTTGGTCTTTCACGATGGTTCGCGTAACTTTTCCTAACTGTTGTTCTTGAATAAAAAATTCAGACACGACACGATCTCCTTTCTATATATAAATGAGTGCTGTAACTGGTAGTGCTTATTACAAATCTTCTCTTATTGCACGCAGGATGGCTTCGCCAACACCATTTTCTAAATTAGTGGCTGTTTCATATTTAGCGTATTCTTTTAATTCCAGTTCGGCATTGCCCATTGCAAAACTTACCCCAGCCCATTGAATCATGCTGACGTCATTTAAATTATCACCAATAGTCATGACTTGTTCAGCGGGAATCCCACGTTCTTTAGCGACGCGCGCAACCGCAATCCCTTTTTGTGCTAGGCGGTGGTTAATTTCAATATTATTAAGCGCAGAAGAGGTAACAACCAAATCATCTAGTTCTTCTACTTCCATCCCAGCAGGACCTAATACTTTCGGCCCATCCATACTGAAGCCAATAATCTTAAGGACTTCAATCGAATCATCTTTTAGAATGTCGTCTAAACGATCGACATAGGTAATATGCAATAAAGATAGGTGTGCTGAAGCCATGGCAATCGCTACTTTATAAGTTAAATGGGGCATGGATTCTGCAATATGAGCGGCAAAGTTTTCAATTCTTTTTTCTTGATGTTCAGAAAAAATACCTTTATTTGTAGAGATTTCATAGTAAACATTGTGTTGACTCAAAATAGTTAGTACTTCTGTTACTGTTTCTTTTTCGATCCCAGCCGTGAAAAGTGAGTGTCCATCTTTGTCAAACACTTGGGCGCCGTTTAAAGTAATCATGGCGCAGTCAATTCCAGCTTCTTCTAACGCGGGTTTCGCTTCGGTATATGCGCGGCCAGTAGCAACCATAAATTCGATTCCTAAACGTTCCGCTTCGCGAATTGCTGAAGCGTTATCATTTGTGATGCTCATTTTTGCATCTAAAAGTGTTCCATCCATATCTGAAGCAATTAATTTAATCATCGATTCTCTACACCTCATTATCTATTTAAAGCTTACCTATAGTTTACCACGTTTTTCCAAGAGAAAGTACCCAGAAATTTCTTGTCAGGTTTGGAGAAATTCGTTATGCTTAGAGAGCGAAGGAGTGAGCATTATGAAAGAAATTATTCACAATAGTTGGCAAACCGTTTTATCTGCTGAATTTGAAAAACCGTATTATCAAGAATTGCGGGAATTTTTGAAAAAAGAATATCAGACACAAACGATTTATCCAGATATGTATCATTTATTTTCAGCGTTAGAACTGACCCCTTTTGAAGAAGTAAAAGTAGTAATTTTGGGACAAGACCCATATCATGGACCCAATCAAGCACACGGACTAAGTTTCTCTGTCCAGCCAGGTGTGAAAGTGCCGCCATCTCTTGCGAATATTTACAAAGAATTACAAGCTGATTTAGGATACCAACCCGTCAACCATGGCTTTTTAGAAAGCTGGGCTAAACAAGGCGTGTTATTATTAAATACTGTGTTGACCGTTCGGGCAGGTCAAGCCTATTCCCATCGAGGTAAAGGGTGGGAGCAACTGACAGATGTCATTATCGAAAAGTTGAATGAGCGTGAAAAACCTGTTGTTTTCATTTTATGGGGACGTCCTGCTCAAGAAAAAATTAAAATGATTGATACGACTCGGCATGTGATTATCAAATCGCCACACCCAAGTCCATTGTCAGCACATCGTGGTTTTTTTGGCTCACGTCCGTTTTCTCAAGCGAATGCCGCTCTAGAACGTTTAGGGGAAACGCCGATTGATTGGCAACTTCCTGAAACAGTGTAATGTAACAGTGTATGCTGTTATAGTGTAGAAGAGTTAGTTTGTGAAAAGTTTATCGGATTATTGGTTTTTTTGACTAATACAGCTAGAAAAAACTGTTATTTTCTTTGAGAATAGTGTATGATGGATTTTGTAAATATAAAACTGGAGGGTTTATCGTGGAATTATTCGATAGCTTAAAATTTAAAGTCGTACGCCGTAATATCAAAATTGTTTTCCCTGAAGCAACAGATCCTAGAATCTTAGGTGCTGCTGCCCGCTTAAAATCTGATGAATTAGTAGAACCAATCTTAATTGGTGATCCAACAGATATCGCAAATGCTGCTATGGCTCGTGGAATCAACACATCAAACTTTATTATTATCAACCCAAATGATTATGAAAAATGGGATGAAATGGTCGAAGCATTTGTTGAACGCCGTAATGGAAAAGCTACTAAAGAAGATGCTGAAAAAATCTTAAAAGATGTCAACTATTTCGGTACTATGTTAACTTACATGGGTATTGCTGATGGTATGGTTAGTGGTGCTATCCACTCAACAGGTGATACAGTTCGTCCTGCGTTACAAATCATTAAAACAAAACCAGGCGTAAGCCGTACAAGTGGTGCCTTCTTAATGATTCGTGGTCGTGACCAAGAAAGATATTTATTCTCAGACTGCGCGATTAACGTGAACCCAACTGCACAAGAATTAGCTGAAATTGCTGTTGATAGTGCCAAAACAGCTGAATTATTTGACATTGAACCAAAAGTTTCATTGTTAAGTTTTTCAACAAAAGGTTCTGCAAAAGCACCAGAAGTAACAAAAGTTGCTGAAGCTACAAAAATTGCGCAAGAATTAGCACCTGAATATGCGATTGATGGTGAATTACAATTTGATGCTTCTTATGTATCTTCTGTTGCACAATTAAAAGCGCCTAACTCAAAAGTTGCTGGAGAAGCAACAGTCTTTGTATTCCCAGATTTACAATCAGGAAATATTGGCTACAAAATTGCTCAACGTTTAGGTAACTTTGAAGCAATTGGCCCAATCTTACAAGGATTGAACAAACCAGTTTCTGATTTATCACGTGGTGCAAACGAAGAAGATGTTTATAAATTATCAATCATTACAGCTGCTCAAACATTAATGAACGACTAATTAACTATGTCGAAGCATGATAAATAAGCAAAGTAGAAGTTGAGGTTCCCAGGACACTTGGGCCTCAACTTTATTTTTTTGAAGCTGCCACTAGTCAACTTATTGAATTTTCGGTATACTTTCATACATAGATTCTTGCAGATGGGAGGCAAAAAAATGAACATTGTCCTGAATAATCCATTGGAAACAGAAGCAATTGCTAAAATCATTGGACAAAAGGCACAAGCTGGTGATGTAATTGTCCTGACTGGTGATTTAGGGGCCGGTAAGACGACAATGACGAAAGGGATTGCTTTAGGATTAGGCATTTCCCAAATGATTAAAAGTCCCACCTATACGATTATCCGCGAATATCCACAAGGACGACTTCCGTTATACCATATGGATGTCTACCGTGTTGAAGAGGGTGCGGATGAATTAGGGTTAGATGAGTATTTTGAAGGAGATGGGCTATCCGTTGTAGAATGGGGCAGCTTGATTGAAGAAGAATTGCCAGAAGATTATTTAGAAATTATTTTAAATAAAGATTCTCAAGAAGCTGACAAGAGAGTTCTTGAATTCCGTGGAACTGGTCCATTGGCAGAAGAAAGAATAGCAGAGATTCTGAAAACGTGGGAGGCTCGCGAATATGACTGAACAAACATTTTCTATTCGAGAAGCAGTGCCTACTGATGCGGATCAATTACTATCTGTGATGTCAAAAATTGGGAGTGAAACGCCCTATTTGGTAATGGATGAGCGAGGAATGGCCATGTCGACAACAGAATTGGCTGAAAATCTAGCAACACTCTATGAATCGCCAAATAATGTTTTATTGGTGGCATTAGCGGGAGAAGCAATCATTGGGACCGCTTCTGTGTCTGCTTCTTCTAAAAAGCGGATGGAGCATATTGGTGAAATTGGCATTAGTATTTTAAAACAGTACTGGGGCTATGGACTGGGCAGTATCCTGATGGAAGAACTTATTCGCTGGGCGCATGAAAGTCATGTTATTCGTCGCTTGGAATTAACGGTACAGGATCGCAATCAACGAGCGATTCACGTCTATAAAAAATTAGGGTTTGAAACAGAAGCAATTATGCCTCGAGGCGCCAAAACAGACCAAGGTGAATTTTTAGATGTTCATTTAATGCGTTTGCTGATTGATTAATTATTGGTTAATAATTTTAATTTCTTAAATAATCGAACGATAATTGCATGAAAAAACAAAATTTTCGCAATTATCGTTTGTTTCATATTTATTTTTCTGATATTTTTGTTATAATTATAGAAGAATTTAACGAAAAAATGAAAATTTATTTTGGGAAGGAATGTAAGAAATGGCGAAGGCAACGAAAATGAATGTTAATTATCGAGAGTCGATCTTGGATCGTGCGTATCGTTTAGAGCTAATAAAAAAAGATGAGTATACAAAACATCAAGAAAAATTATCATTATTAAATGAAAAATTGTCTGACGGGGAACCAGCTCAATTTGATGCAAAAGAAGAAACGTTTTGGAAAAAAATTTCGCAAAAAGTTATTTTATAAAAGTAATACATACGAATAAGAGCGTACACATAGAAAGAAGCGTAAGCAGTGTTAAACTGCTTACGCTTCTTTTTTAATGAACAGGAATAACTGTTTCACGCTTAATTAATTTGTGAGGAATAACGAGACGGACACCATTTGTCAATTCTTCGTGGATTAATTCATATAATTTTTTCATCGCCATTCGACCTAATTCTGACGTGTCGATATCAATGCTTGTTAGATAAGGATGTGTCAATGTTGAAAAGATTGAGTTGTTAAAACTAATAATGGATAACGTTTCAGGAACTTGATAACCATAGATTTGCGCAAGTTGCATCGTCCGCAAAGCAAAGATATCATCAATCACCACCAACGCCGTGGCATTATTTTGATGAAGAATATCATCGAAAGCCATGTAATCTTCAGGTTTTTCTAACGCAACGCTTGGTAAAACAGTTAATCCTTGCATCATCATTGCTTTTTGATAACCAAAGTAACGTTCAAAGTACAAACTTTCATGCGTTGTATTGGTCACAAATAAAATATTTTTATGGCCGTTTTCAATTAAAAATTCCGTCGCTTGTTTCCCTAATAATTGATTATCATTATCCACGTAAACTATTTCCGTTTCATGTTGGTAAGGTTGACCAATTAAAGTAAAGGGAATGTTGTTTTCATATAAGTAATCAATGACGGGGTCCTTACTATCTGAATACACAAGAATAAAACCGTCCACTTGTTTTTGAAGATGCATTCTTTTAACGTTTTCCAATAGTACATCAAAACTTTTGGCAGTTGCAATAGCAGTAGTCATATCGTAAAGACGGGCTTCCTCGTTGATGGCTTCCATAATTTCTAAATAAAATGGATTCCCTAACCGTTCTTTCGAATCTAAAGGAGGTAAAATTACGCCAATGGCACTTGAAATTCGTTTACCCAAATTCCGTGCCGTCATATTTGGCACATAGCCTAAGTCATCCATGACTTTTCGCACTTTCTTTTTTGTCGATTCAGAAATACTTGGATGATCGTTAATGACACGCGAAACGGTTGAAGTTGCAACCCCCGCTTTCTTAGCGACATCTTTTACTGTAATTGCCATTTTTGCCACGCCTTTCTTAGTGATTATAGAAGGTTAAATTGATAAACCGTTTGGTAGGTTTGCTTTTTATTAGCTGGTAATAAAATAGAGCCCCACTGAGGATGATGAACAATGTCTGGATACTCTTGTGGTTCAATTGCTAAGCCATAGTTTGAATGCATAGCTTGTCCATTAATAGAAAAAGGAGCCTCAAAACCAGTCGTAGAAAATAATACCATACTTTGGTTCGTTGTTGCTATCGTCATTTTTCTTCCAGAAGTAGGTTCTTGTAAGCATAATTGTGGCTGTCTTAAGTCAGAGCCAACTAAGGAGAAAACATCATCTAACCCAGTTGGATAGCGTTGGAGGATTGTTTCGATAGGTGTCAGTTCATTAAAACGTATGGATAGTTCAGAAGCTGGTAAAATCCGTCCAGTAGGCAGCTTATTATCGTCTAATTCTAACATACCTTGACAGTTCAAAGATAGCAAATGTGACAGAATGTCTAACTTTCCATCGCCAGATAAATTAAAGTAGGCGTGGTTCGTAGGATTAAAAAGTGTTTCCTGTTTACTCCGTCCAGTACTGATCATTCGTAAATGATTATCCTCTAGCTGGTAGGTGATGGTGGCCTCAATTGGTCCAGGATAGCCAGAAAGGGTGTCGGTTAAATGAAAGGAAACGCCAATGATATCCTTTTTTTCAAAGGGCTCGACTGTCCAATATTGAAAAGACCACCCCTTTGAGCCACCATGGATATGATGACCGTCGCTGTTTTGTTCTAATATTCCATTTTGCCAATGGCCATTACGTATGCGTCCAGCAACTGGTCCAACAGTGGCGCCAAAAAAGCTTTGATCCTTTAATACATCTTGATACGAATCATACGATAAAAGGATATTTTCCCAATGATTATTTTTGTTTGGCATCAAAAGTTGATGGAGGCGCGCGCCATAATTGAGAAGAACGACTTCTAAAAAGTCGTTCTTCAAAGTAATTTTTTTTAAGTTTGTGTTTGGAATATCGGTTACGGTGATACGATTATCCTTCATGATCAAGCCACACTTTTTTTAAGTAATCAAACGTTAAAGCGCTCGTCTCTGGCACGATGGGCAACCCTTCGCCTAACTCTTCTCTGCGGCCAACGCCAACAGGTTGCGCTCCGCTAGCAAGAATCGCTTGAATCCCAGCTTTGGCATCTTCAATGCCAAGACATTCTGCTGGTGTCAAATCAATTTCTTTCGCAGCTAAAATGAAAATATCTGGAGCGGGTTTACCTGCCTGGACGTCTGCTGGATTAGCAATGGCATCAAAAAGGGGCGTCAATTGCATTTTTTCTAAAAGAAAAGGCCCATTTTTACTTGCAGAAGCCAAGGCGATTTTAATATTGGCTTCACGTAATTCCGTTAATAAAGAAAGAATTCCTGGGTAGACATCTTCAGGTGTAATCGCTTGGATCATTTCCAAGTAATAATCGTTTTTCCGTTGCGCTAACTGGGCAAATTCTTCAGAAGAAAACGTGCCTTCTTTTTTTCCGTATTTTAACAGTAACTGCAGAGAATCTTCACGGCTTACACCTTTCAATTGTTCGTTGAAAACACGGTCAATGGAAATTCCAATTTCGTTCCCTAATTTTTTCCAAGCGTGGTAATGAAATTCTGCTGTATCAGTAATAACGCCATCTAAATCAAACAAAACGCCTTTAAACATGAACTTCTTCCTTTCTGATCGGTAAAACTAATCGATCTTTTAATGTGTATTTTTGATCGTAAACAGTTAATGGAATTGCAGGGCCGTCGAGTAAAGTGAAGGCCACTTGGTCTGCTGCAACTTCAACAAATAGTAAACGATTCCGGTAATTAATGTGGAACGAGTAGGCTGTCCATGTCGCTGGTAAAAAGGGTGCAAATTTTAGTTGTTGATGGTCCGTTTTCATTTGGGCAAAACCTTGCACAATCGCTAGCCAACTACCAGTCATTGAGGTAATGTGTAAGCCATCTTCTGTATCATTATTGTAATTATCTAAGTCAAGGCGCGCTGTTCGTTGATACATTTCCACTGCTTTTTCTTCCATGCCTAATTCAGCAGCTAATACAGCATGAATGCTTGGTGAAAGGGAAGATTCATGGACAGTCATTGGTTCGTAAAAATTAAAGTTCCGGCGTTTTTCTTCTAAAGAAAAGGCGTCATTGAAGAAATAAATTCCTTGAAGAACATCGGCTTGTTTAATGAAACAAGACCGCAAAATTTTATCCCATGACCAATGTTGGTTTAAAGGCAGCTCACTAAGTGGTAAATCAGAAACTGGCATTAAATCTTTATCTAAGAAAGTGTCATGTTGTACAAAAATGCCTAATTCGTTATCCACTGGGAAGTACATATTTTCTACAATGTCTGCCCATTTAGCTAATTCGTCGTCTGCAATTTTGAGCGTTGTTTCTTCTTGGAATTTTAAATAAGACTCACGGGTGTAACGTAGAACCCACGCAGCGATGGTATTGGTATACCAGTTATTGTTGATATTATTTTCATATTCATTTGGCCCCGTTACGCCATGAATCATATATTGTTTATGACGTTGGGAGAAGTGGACCCGATCTGCCCAAAAACGAGCGATTGCCACAAGTACTTCTAGACCAGCATCTTTGAGATAGTCTTCGTCTCCTGTATAGTTGACATAATTATAAATCGCATAAGCAATCGCACCATTTCTGTGAATCTCTTCAAAAGTGATTTCCCATTCGTTATGACATTCCACACCAGTAAAAGTAACCATTGGGTAAAGCGCACCCTTTAACCCTTGTTGTTGGGCATTATGAATGGCTTGAGGCAATTGATTGTGGCGATATTTCAGTAGATTTTTAGTAACTTCGGGCTTAGCCAACGCCAAGTAAAGTGGGACAGCATATGCTTCAGTATCCCAATATGTGGCACCACCATATTTTTCGCCAGTAAAGCCTTTTGGTCCGATATTTAAACGATCGTCTTCACCATAGTAGGTTGAGAAAAGTTGGAAAAGATTAAAACGGATGCCTTGTTGGGCTTCGTCATCTCCTTCAATAACAACATCAGCTAATTGCCAACGTTTTGCCCAAGCGGCAGCTTGCCCAGCTTTTGCTTCAGGGTACAAGGTAGTCATTTCTGCAAATAATTCGTTTACTCGTGTGATTTGTTGCGTTTCTGGCACATCACGACTGGTAACGACAAGCACTTCTTTTGTGATGGCGGTCGTTTCGCCTTCGTTTAAAGACACTGTCAATTCTGCGGTTAAAGCCAAGGGCTGTTGTGTATATGTAGGCACAACAGAGGCTCCATCGATGAAATGGCGCATGCCTGCAGTCACTGTAAAACGCTCTATTTCAAAGTTGTTAGGAATGGTCTTAGTCGTAACAAAGCCAAGTGTTTCTTGCGTTTCAATAGCTATTTCTTCCCAAAAATGTTCTTCATAATTGCTGTCTTCATTTTGAACATCGCCATCCAATTTTGAGTGAAGAGTGATTGTGCCTGTACCTTCCAGCATTTCAATTGTTAAGTGGATGTAAGCCGCTTCTTTTTTTTCTAAGCTTAAAAAACGTTCAAAAGAGAAGCGCACTTTGTTCTTCGGTGTTTGGATGGTGAATTGCCGAGAAAGGACCCCATTTTGCATGTCTAATTCTAAAGAAAAATCTTCGTAAGGTGTAGTGGCTAAATCAATTGTTTGTCCATCAATTTGTAAGTCCATTGCGATGAAATTAATTGCGTTAATCACTTTGCCGAAATATTCAGGATAACCATTTTTCCACCAACCAACACGTGTTTTGTCTGGATACCAAACACCTGCTAAATAGGTTCCTTGATGGTGGTCGCCAGAATAGTGTTCTTCAAAATTTCCCCGCATCCCCATATAGCCATTGCCAATGCTCGTTAATGATTCTTGTAAACGTAAATTTTCTTTATCTAAGTGTGTAGTACGGATTTTCCAAGGATCAATTTGGAATAAACGTTTGATTTGTTTCATGAGAATCCCCCTCAGTGATTTTATTGATAGGTCTATCATAAACGCAACCGATTGCATTAGTCAATAGTCAATGCTTAAAAAGTGTAATCTTATGAATAAAAGCTGAAACAAAGGTAGGATAGAAGGAGCTTTATTTGCTTTATTAAAAGACAAAATAAAAAAGGATTAAGTAGTAGGGAGTTGTTTTCCACAATATTTTTGAAATTAAAGCATTTACAAAAAGGAAACAGGAGTATATAATGGCAACATAACGAAACCGATTGCGTAAGGAGTGGCAGGAATGAAAAAAATGTTTAGTTTTGAGTTTTGGCAAAAATTCGGGAAAGCTTTAATGGTCGTTGTGGCAGTAATGCCCGCAGCGGGTTTAATGATTAGTATTGGGAAATCGCTTCCCTTAATCGATCCTAATTTAGGTTTGTTAGTAACAACAGGCGGAGTTCTGGAGAGTATCGGTTGGGCAATTATTGGCAACTTACATTTACTATTTGCGTTAGCAATAGGTGGCAGTTGGGCCAAAGATCGTGCAGGTGGCGCATTTGCAGCGGGGATTTCTTTTGTTTTAATCAATCGTATTACTGGAGCCATTTTTGGTGTAACAAATGAAATGTTGGCAGATGAACAAGCTTTCACGCATACCTTATTTGGCACCAAGATTATGGTGAAGGGATTCTTTACAAGTGTCTTAGAAGCTCCGGCATTAAATATGGGTGTTTTTGTAGGGATTATTGCTGGTTTTGTCGGTGCGATGGCTTACAACAAGTATTACAATTATCGGAAATTACCAGATGCGCTATCATTTTTTAATGGTAAACGGTTTGTCCCATTTGTCGTTATTTTGTGGTCAACAATTGTCTCAATTGTATTAGCACTTATTTGGCCAAATATTCAAGCGGGAATTAATAATTTTGGGTTATGGATTGCGCAATCTCAAGACAGTGCACCTATTTTAGCGCCATTCTTATATGGAACGTTGGAACGTTTGTTATTACCTTTTGGGTTACATCATATGTTGACGATTCCAATCAACTATACACAATTAGGTGGAACGTATGAAATTTTATCTGGCGCACAAGCTGGAACCCAAGTCTTTGGTCAAGATCCTTTATGGTTGGCTTGGGCAACAGACTTAGTGAATCTTAAAGGCGCTGGTGATATGAGCAAGTATCAGTTTGTCTTAGAAAATTGGACACCAGCTCGATTCAAAGTTGGCCAAATGATTGGTTCTTCAGGGATTTTAATGGGGATGGCTTTGGCGATGTATCGTAATGTCGATGCAGATAAAAAAGCTAAATATAAATCAATGTATTTTTCTGCTGCTTTAGCTGTTTTCTTAACTGGTGTGACAGAGCCGCTAGAATTCATGTTTATGTTTGCTGCAGTGCCGCTTTATGTAATTTATGCGGTGATCCAAGGTGCTGCTTTTGCAATGGCTGATATTTTACCATTGCGTGTGCATTCGTTTGGAAATATTGAATTGTTAACAAGAACACCGCTAGCAATAAAAGCTGGTTTAGGTGGCGATTTAATCAATTTTGTTTTAATGGTCATCATTTTTGGTGTTGTCACTTATTTCTTAGCCAATTTCTTAATTAAAAAATTCAATTACGCAACACCTGGAAGAAATGGAAACTATGACAATGATAACGGCGAAGAAATCGCATCTGGCGCGGCTGGTTCAGGCGTCGTCGATCAGCAAATCGCGCAAATTGTCTACTTACTTGGCGGTAAACAAAATATCAAAGAAGTTGATGCGTGTATGACACGCTTACGTGTCAGTGTAAAGGATCGAGAAAAAGTCGGTTCGGAAGAGGCGTGGAAACGGGCAGGCGCAATGGGCTTGATTGTGAAAGATAATGGCGTTCAAGCCGTTTATGGACCAAAAGCCGATGTTTTAAAATCCGATATTGAAGATTTACTAGCTTCCGGCGTTGACATTCCAGAACCAGTTATAGCAGAAAGTACAACAGGAGTGCCAGCAACGAATTTCTTAGGCAAGAAAAAAGATTTCGTGGCTGTGGCGACAGGGGAAGTTATTCCAATGGCGCAAGTCAATGATCCTGTCTTTTCACAAAAAATGATGGGGGATGGATTTGCAGTTAAGCCTCTAGAAGGAGAGGTGGTGGCACCAATTTCGGGGAAAGTCCTAAGTGTTTTCCCAAGCAAACATGCGATTGGGCTACAAACAGAAGAAGGCATCGAAGTACTTGTCCATATGGGGATTGATACAGTTGAAATGGCAACTCCTGCTTTTGAATCTTTTGTTAAAGAAGGACAATCATTGAAAGCTGGGACGAAACTAGCTAAAATGAACTTGGATGTGATTGAACAAGCTGGCAAAGAAACAACGATTATTGTCGCCTTTACAAATAGCGACAAAGTGGAACAAGTAGTTATTAATCAACTAGGAACCACCACTGCGGGGACTGTGATCGGACAGATTGAAATTTAAATGATTAGGTATGAGGTCGGGACAGAACCGTTTAACTCCGAGAAATAAGAAGGAATTTCCGGAAATTGCTTTTTAATTTTTGGATAATTTCGGCTTATTTCCGAAGGAGTTGGTTCTGTTCCCGCCGTTTATCAGGTTTTGCGCGTGAAGCAAAAATCCAAAGTGATTTTTGTCCCACTCACAGACCTAATCACATGTAAGAGAAGGTGAAAAGATGAATCTTTTAACAATCAATACTCATAGCTGGTTAGAAGAAGAACCATTAAAAAAATTAGAGGAGATTGCCAAGGTGATTTTATCTTCTGAAAGTGAAATAATTGCCTTACAAGAAGTGAATCAGAAAGTCGCTTCCAAGAAAGTGCCGTTAGAACAGTTAACTACTTTTTGTCCCGTGGCGACCCAAACACCGGTCCATGAAGATAATTTTGCATATCTAATCGTTCAATATCTAGCTGAAAAAGGCCAAAACTATTATTGGAGTTGGGAAATGAGCCACATTGGTTATGCTATTTATGAAGAAGGGAACGCACTACTTTCGAAATGTCCGTTGACTAGTGAAGCTCTCCTTATTTCAGAAAGCCAAGAACCAACGAATTATCGAACAAGAAAAATCTTAGTAGCGGAGACAGAGAGTTCAAAAGGTACGCTTACTGTTGTCTCTGGTCACTTTTCTTGGTGGGAAACACCCTGTACAGGTTTTGCCTATGAATGGCTACAATTAGAGAAATACTTAGCGACGCGGCAACAACCGTTAGTCATTTTAGGCGATTTAAACAACCCAGCTGGTACAACTGGCTATCAATTAGTGGAAAATAGTTACTTGCCGATTCAAGATGCATTTGTTGTAGCGGAAGAGACAAGCGGTGAAGCGACAGTAGAGAAAAAAATAGATGGCTGGGAAGAAAATGAAGCAGCCTTGCGGATTGACTACGCATTTGTTCCAAAACAGTGGCACGTACGAAAATATGAAGTAATTTTTGATGGTAGGAAAACACCGATAGTCAGTGATCATTTTGGCTTACTCATTCAACTAAAATAAGAAAAAGCGCTGAATTTTCAGCGCTTTTTCTTATTTATTCGCTCATGTAATTATTCTTCTCAGTCTTGTTTGGCTAATTCTTGATCCCGAAGGATGGTGGCCTCAATCCCTTTGATGACTGTTGAAATAAACGCATTGTTTTCTAATTCGACAATCCCAGCAACCGTGGTTCCGCCAGGAGAACTGACCTGGTCGATTAAAGTCCAAGGATTCTCTGTACTATTTGCCAAAGTTTGAGCGCTGCCTAGTACAGCTTGTGTGGCAATTTCTAAGGCCAACTCTTTATTCATACCATTTTTAACGGCTGCTCGGGCAATCGAATCAATAAATAAGAAAGCATACGCAGGAGTGCTACCTGCAATAGCAGTAAAAATCGAAAAATACTGTTCCTCTAATTCCCAGGCTTGGCCAACTGCTCGAAACAACGATAAAACAGTCTGGATGTCTTCAGGGGATGCAAAAGCGTTACCACAGACAGCTGCTGCACCCGCGCCAATCAACGCATTCATATTGGGCATCACACGAACAAGGCGAAGCGGTTGGGTAGTCTCAAACAGTTGATACAATTCTGCAATAGTCGTACCTGCTGCAATGGAAACAATTAACGGTTGCTTGTCTAAAATTGCTTCTTTTGCTTCAAGTAAAGCTGCTTGAACGAATTGCGGTTTCACCGCTAAAATAACTAAGTCAGCTACTGCAATGGCTTCTTGTGGTGAAGCAACCGCGTGTGCACCAATTTCTTGTGCAAAAGCGGCGGTTTTTTCGACTTGAATATCATAAAAATAAAGGTTTTCTGCGGCAATAAATTGCTTTTTTAGCGCACCTTTGGCAATGGCGGATGCCATATTTCCAGCACCGATAAAACTAATTTTCATAAAAAATTCCTCCTAAAAACTGTTGAATCTCTTTTTTCGTGTTACCATGTATCTAGTATAGAAGGAAACGCCAAAGAAAAAAATAGAGGGAGTAAAGTAAAAAGTGTTGGATTATGAGGTGATTAATTGGCAAGCAAAGAAGAGCAATATGCAGCATTTTATCAGTTTTTAGAGACCTTAGATTGTTATTTAACCACTACCAATGCTCTTGAGAATGAAGTAGCGCAATTTAAGGAAAATCCGCATCGAGAAATTGCGGGCTTTATGCTGGCATCTTCGGAAACAATTGACGTTCCGAAAGGATTTATTCGGATGCTCTATTGTTTAGAGCAAGATGGCAATGCTTATTTGGATCAACAAAGGTGTTCGGTTTCGGCTGGCCAAGTCATGATTGTCAATGAGGCCACCTCTGTTAGCTATCAGGGGCAAGGAATGTCTATGATTATATTTTATTTTAAAAAGCACTATTTTCTTGATACGCTCTTAAATCAGCTGGCGGAAGAGCCAGTCATGTATCGTTTTTTTACAGAAATTGCTAGCAGTGAATTTGAAAACATTCCTCGATATTTCGTTTTTGCCAGCCAGCCAAATTCGGATGTTCACGTCTATTCGCTATTATTACTGAAACAAATTGTGAAAATGGCCTATTTTAATAATAAAGTGACCAAAGCGGCCTTTGTTTTGCTAGTGGTGGAACTAGGTCAACTGCCTAGAGAAGCTTTAAAGATGCAAGATAATTATTTGTCGAATCATCAACGTGTTGAGGTGATTTTAGCGTATATTGAGCAACAGATTGCGCATGTCACTTTAGCAGAAGTCGCCGCTAAATTTCATTTTCATCCGAATTACTTATCGAATTTTTTAAAAGAAAAAACAAACAAAACGTTTACGGAAATTGTCTTAGCCTACCGAATCCAATTGGCGAAAAACTACTTGAAGCAAACAGATTTATCGATTCAAACGATTGTTGAACGAATCGGCTATCAAGACAAAGCCTTTTTTTATAAACGTTTTAAAGAAGAAATGGGCATGACCCCAAAACAATATCGACAGAAAGAGGGAATGGCAGATGTACGAAGAAGTCTTTGAAGAATTTCAGTTAACTGTAGTAGAATTACCAATCGAATTCGTTGATGATTTGCCTGTCTATCGCGGACACTTAAAAGAATTAACGTTTCTTTCAGCGGAAGCCTCTTCACGAAAAAAACTCTACCAACAGCTTTTACAGGCTTATTTGTTGTATAGAGAAGAGAATCAAGCAGTTGTTGAAGAGGAAGAAATAACCTCCTCATTATTGTCTACAGAACAGTTATTAAAATACTATGATGGTGAAACGTTCGATGGGTTTCAGTTGCCATCAAATGAATAAGAAAGCAGGGGAACAGATGGATACAATGGCAAAAATTAATCAATTTCGTGATGAAAGAAATTGGCGCCCCCACCATAATGAAAAAGATTTGGCGCTCTCAATTTGTTTAGAAGCGGCAGAATTGTTAGAACTTTTTCAATGGAAAACAGCAGAAGAAGGCATCAAACAAGAAGAACGAATCAAAGAAGAATTGGCTGATGTTCTCATTTACTCCTACATGATGGCTGATAATTTAGGGTTTGATTTGGACGAAATTATCGAAGAAAAGTTGAAGAAAAATGCGGTGAAATATCCAGTGCCAGAAAAATAAGTGTTGAAACAAATGAATCGAAGAACTTCTAAAAAAGAATAATGAAGTGGAAAATAGCCAGTATTAAGAAATTCTGAAGGGTTTGCGGAAAACAGAAATAAAAAGTAGTTTTCTGCTGCAAAAAATTTTAAGGAGGAACAATCAATGATTACAGGCACAGAAATTGATTTTATTGTTAGTGATAGTTTAAAGGCATTAGCTTTATATAAAGAAATCTTTGAGGTCCATGTAGTTGAAGCGACAAAGTATCCTGTTGGAAGGAATGAAGTAGTGTTTAACTTATATGATACTCGGTTCCATATGTTAGATGCTAATGAAGAATTTGGTTTAAAAGCACCAGATTCAGAACATCCCAATACAATTTGGTTCAATATCACGGTAGCAGATATTGTGCAAACTCATAAAAAAGCCTTAGCAAATAAGTGCATTGAGATGCAACCAGTTACAGAAATGATGGAAGGAGCTATTCAAAATTCGTTATTTGTTGATCCATTTGGTTACATGTGGATGGTACATCAAATTAACCAAGAACTAAATTATGAAGAGCGAACAGAAATTTTAGAAAAAGAAATGTAGTAAGGAGAGGTCGGGACAGAAGTGTTTAACTCCGAGAAATAAGAAGGAATTTCCGAAAATTGTTCTTTAATTTTTGGAGAATTTCGGCTTATTTCCGAAGGAGTTGCTTCTGTTCCCGCCGTTTATTAGTTTTTGAGCGTGGAGCAAAAATCCAAAGTGATTTTTGTCCCACGCTCTTTTTTTACTTTACAATAGAAGTAAAATACTAATGATCCTGTAGTGATCAACAAGACAGTAAAAAATTGGAGATAGAAAGTCAGTGTGTCATAGAAATACAGCATTATTCTCTAATAATTACTCTAACGTTAAAAAAATTGAGAAAATGCCAGATTGATTTTTGATAAACTGTAAACAAAGAAAAACTGGCTGTAAAAATCTCGATAAAACAATGGAATAAAAGGAGAAAGCGAAAGATTAATTCTTGTATGTAGATACAAAGGGAGACTAAATGAATGAAAAACAAAAAGCGGATAAAATTTGGTATCTTAATCGCAACAATAATAGCAATAGCCATAATCGGCACGATTGGAGTGAAAAAAATGAATGAACCAACAGAAAAAGAAAGACAAATTGCTTTTTTGGAAAAGCATGAAGAGGAAATGACGGAGTATATTAAACAATCAGAGTTAGATAAAGTGGCCAGTGTTGAGTACCTTTGGAATACGGTTAAATCAGATAAAGGCATGGCATTTACAAAAAAATTTTTAACAATTAAAACCAATATTTATGACGGAAGAAATATAAAAATAAATGGTTTTTGGATTAATATTTTTGTAGACAATGTGAGAGATCCTAAGAAAATTAGTAACATAAATTAAAGGAGAATATATATGAGTGATTTAGTAAATTATTATAATGTTTATGCCAATTTATCCCAAGCTTCGTATAAAGGGCGACCTCAGTCTAAATCGTTAGCTAAACTTGACGATAATCAATTGAAAGAAATGGAGATAAAAAAATATGCTACATTCTATTTTCCCAACGCCAAAGACGCCCACGGAAATGACGTCAGTACTGTCTACCTCCAACCAGACAACACTGTAAAAACAATCAAAGAAAAAAATGGGTATGTAGGGAAACGGTTTATAAAAAAGGATTATCAACATAGGAAAAGTCAATCAAAAACAATCAAAATAGAAAAAATCACATAGCAACTCTTCCTCATACATATTAAGGAGGTGAAAAAGTGAAAAATAAAAAGCGGATAAAATTTGGTATATTAATCGCAACAATAATAGCAATAGCCATAATCGGCACGATTGGAGTGAAAAAAATGAACGAACCAACAGAAAAAGAAAGACAAATTGCTTTTTTGAAAGAGCATGAAGAAGAAATGACGGAGTATGTAAAATCTCAAAATTCAAAGATTTACAGTGTTCAATATGATTGGGAAAGTGTAGAGGTTGGAACTATTGGTAACGGGACACCTATAGGAGCTGGGAATTTACTGACTATTAAAGGAGGATTTAATAATATAAAAGAATCTAATTTTATAGTAAGCTTTGCTCTTGATACTAAAAAAATGCCTAAGCTAGATACGGTAGGCTTGCTAAGTTCTTTGTATATTGGGGGTGAGATTTTTGAGTAATTTAGAGAATTTCAATAATATCTATGCTAACTTGGCAGAAAGTTCTTATAATAACCGACCTAATCCGTTCCCTAATTATCAAAAGATGAAAACAGAAAGGGAATTTGACTTTTCAAAAGATAAGAAGATTAGTGGGAAATTAACTAAAGGAGGTCAAAATCTCCCAAATAGTGGAATTGTCTACCTCCAACCCGACAACTAGGAAAAGTCAATCAAAATAGAAAAATCACATAGTAACTCTTCCCCATACATATTAAGGAGGTGAAAAATTGAAAAATAAAAAGCGGATAAAATTTGGTATATTAATCGCAACAATAATAGCAATAGTTATAATCGGAACGATTGGAGTGAAGAAGATGAATAAACCAACAGAAAAAGAAAGACAAATTGCTTTTTTGAAAAAGCATGAAGAGGAAATGACGGAGTATGTAAAGTATGAAAGTGAATATGTACTTTTAAAACAATATGATGTTAAAGAAGTAACCTATAGTTGGCAATCAGTGATTGAAGTTCGAAGTATGGCTTTTAGCCCAAAAACTATAGCTGTTGAAGTATCTATTTTTGATGGTATTGGTAAAAAATTAGATGGGTTTGAAATATATGTGCTTCCAGATAATGTAAAAAATCCAACTGAAATAAAAAATATTGAATAGTTAAGGAGATGAAATTTAATGGCAAATTTAGAAAAGTATACTAATATTTATGCTGATTTAGCCCAAGGAGCATACATCGGTCGAAAAGAAGGGTTTATGTTTGCTAAATTGACACAAGTTCAAAAAGAAGAGCTTAAGCTAAATGAACATGCTACATTCCATTTCCCCAACGCCAAAGACGCCCACGGAAATGACGCCAGTACTGTCTACCTCCAACCCGACAACACTGTAAAAACAATCAAAGAAAAAAACTGGGTACGTAGGGAAACGGTTTATAAAAAAGGATTATCAACATAGAAAAAGTCAATCAAAAACAATCAAAATCGAAAAAATCACATAGCAACTCTTCCCCATACATATTAAGGAGGTGAAAAAGTGAAAAATAAAATGCGAATAAAATTTGGTGTGTTAATTGCAACAATAATAGCATTAGCCATAATTGGAACGATTGGAGTGAAGAAGATGACTGAACCAACAGAAAAAGAAAGACAAATTGCTTTTTTAAAAGAGCATGAAGAAGAAATGACGGAGTATGTAAAACAGCAAAATGAAAAGATTGCTAAAGTTGCGTTTTGTTGGGAATCGTTAGAACAAGAGTCAGTGGGAAATGGTCTTCCACAAGGAGCAGGAGATATTCTATCTATCCGAATACAAATTATTGATAATAATAACAATAAAATAAATTCATTTGGACTTGCAATAAAACCAAATAATTGGAATGAGCCTACTAAAATAAAAGAACTGTATACGATTAATGCTGACTACGATTACTATACAGAAGGAGGATAATATGGCAGACTTAGAAAAATATAGTAATTTATACGCGGATTTAGCGCAGGCAACTTATAATGGCAGATCCATACAATTTCCGTATAGTGCAAAGAAATGGAATGATAAACAATTAGATAAGTACCGAAATAAAGAGGCTGTTCCATTCACCTTCCCCAACGCCAAAGACGCCCACGGAAATGACGCCAGTACTGTCTACCTCCAACCCGACAACACTGTAAAAACAATCAAAGAAAAAAACTGGGTAGGTAGGGAAAAGGTTTATAAAAAAGGGTTATTAACAGATGAGAAAGCTGGTTATAATTCTTATTATGTAACAGATACGCCGACCTTGAGTCCAAAAACGCAGCATACATATTTTACCACTCGCGGTAGTGACGGCGTTTCAATGGACGTGAAAAAAGGTTGGTCAGGGAATAATTTGAATGACTGGGTCAATAATAATGGATCCTTTACATTATTCAATGCCTATTTGCCTCAAGCAAAATTAGCCAATGAAGCCATGCATCAAAAGATAATGGAGATGAGTGCTAAAGCCCCTAATGCGACTATGTCGATTACAGGTCATTCTTTAGGAACTATGATTTCTATTCAAGCGGTGGCCAATCTCCCCCAAGCAGATCTCGCTAAAATTGATAAAGTAGTATTGTTTCAAGGGCCTGATGCGCGAGAAAGCATTAATAAAATGTCTCAACAAGCTCAGGAAAATATTCAACAATTAGAAGAACAAGGGAAAATCGATTATTATGTGAATGCGTTTGATATTGTCTCCATGTTGAATCGAAATAAAAAAGGGGTAGATGAAATTGGTCGGGTGCATTATCTATTACCGAAAACGTTCACCACTACTTTTGATCTGACGGACAAATACGGTTCTAGTCATGATTTTGGTCAGTATCAATTAAATCCTGATGGTACTCCCAAAGAAGCCAATCTAAAGGAACATGGCTATATTTTTGCGGCAGGAGTAAAAGTTTCCAAACTTATTGATAAATATTTAGGGAAAATCATGGATGCTTCAGGTGAATCCTTAGCTAAAAACAGTCTCCAATTTTTGTTAAGTCTGCTATCTGAAGAAAATCGCCAGAAAATCATCAAAGAATATGAAAAAATCATTCACGAAGCAAAAATTGCCAGCCAATGGCAAGGGAAAGTGAGTCGTATTCAGAAAAGTTTAGCCAGTGCTTCAGGTAGTCAAAAGATTGAATTACGTAGTGAATTAGCAGAACTAGTTGCAAAACAAGCGCAGCAAGCTGGAAAAGAATACGAACTACTTGTGAAAAATATCCTCCAAGAAGCAGAAGATGAAGTCCAGACAGTTTCAAAGGAAATTCGTGAAAGTGCAATGAATATCCGACAGTATCTATCCTATGCAGAAGTCCAAGCAATGATTGCTCCTTACGAAAAAAGTCGTCTTTGGGATAGCGCTGAAGCAACAAATACTAGCAACCAAGCCAAGCAATACAAGCAAAAATTAACTGATTTTAGCGGAAAATTAACAACTGTTGCTAAAAATATTCAAGCATACGATCAACAAGCAAGAAGTAGTTTATTTCAAAAATAATAAATGAAAGGGTTTTCCTATGGGTGAAAGAGAATTTCAAGAAAAATTAGAAATAGAACAAAAAGCTCGTGAACGAGTAGCAATCCAGACAGTAATTACTGCTAAAAAAACACGAATTGCTACAACCAAACAAAACACAACCGCAAGTTTGACAGAACTTTCAGAAGCCATGTTTCAACAAACAAATAGCGCCCTACCTAATGCCTTGAACGGAGCTTTGCAGGGGAAAAGTGCAGAATCAGCAGGAAAATTTTTAAAAGGAAGCCAGAGACCAAATTTAAAAACACCTGTCAAGGGAGAGTGACCGACAAATGGATGAACAGCGAAGAAAACGGCAATATTTAGAAGAACAATATTATGAAGAAAAAAATAAAATTCACCGCCAACAAGAAGTGCTGAGTAATCAATTAGTAAACTTTAGAAGAGAAACTGGACAATTGGTAGATAAAGTCAATTATTTAACGAAAAATGATCAATGGCACAAACAGCAATTTTACCATGCAATGGAACAAAGTGATCATCTGATACGTCAAGAAGGAAATCGTTATAGACAACAATTAGAGGAAAAAGAACGTGAATGGACGAGAACATATCGAAAAGAATTGGATAAACTCTAAAAAAACAGCGTCACCTCTAAAGGTAACGCTGTCTTTGTCAGTCTGTTACGTCACAGGAGGGATTCGAACCCCCGACCGTCCGCTTAGAAGGCGGATGCTCTATCCTGCTGAGCTACTATGACAATAGTTGTAACACAACAAAGCTAATTATAATGGAAGTAGTGTTAGAAAGTCAATCGGAAATTTAAATAACAGAAGAAGTTTTTTTGGAGAGAGAAAGTGAAGAAAATAGAGAGTTTATATTGACGAGGTTTTCTGGTTCTGTTATTATAGTTAGTGTTGTAATTGTGGTCTCCACAGCTACAACCGCACAGAACAAGTTTTTAAGCATGAGTAATCATCACTTGGGATGGCGAGTCTAAGTCTAGAAGAAGGAGGTGCTGTATAGCATGTACGCAATTATCAAAACTGGTGGTAAACAAGTGAAAGTTGAAGTAGGTCAAGCAATCTACGTTGAAAAATTAAACGTTGAGGCTGGCGAGAAAGTTGTTTTTGACGAAGTTATCTTAGTAGGTGGCGAATCTACAAAAGTTGGTGCGCCAACTGTTGCAGGCGCAACTGTTGAAGGAACTGTTGAAAAACACGGCAAACAAAAGAAAGTCGTGACTTTCCAATACAAACCTAAAAAACACTCTCACCGTAAACAAGGTCACCGTCAACCGTATACAAAAGTTATGATCGAAGCAATCAACGCTTAATCTCTCTTGTTGACAGGAAAGAAGGCCTATCAATGATTAAAGGTTCTTTTAAACGAACAGGCTCCGGCCGAATCGTTTCATTCGAATTAACCGGGCATGCTGAAGCAGGTCCTTATGGCAGCGATGTGGTTTGCGCGGCAGTTTCTGCCTTAGCAATTAGCACAGTCAATGGGATTGATGCCTTAGCAGGTTTTGAACCGATTGTCGAAGTTGACGATGTAGAAGGTGGCTACCTTTATGTCGAGATGTTAACAACTGTCAATCAGGAACAAAAAAATATTGCCCAAATTCTATTAGAAAATCTTTTATTAGGTTTACAATCAATAGAGAACGAAAATACTGAATTTATTCAAATAAAAACAATCACTGAGAAATAGGAGGTGCAGACTATGTTATTGACTATGAATTTACAATTATTTGCCCATAAAAAAGGTGGCGGTTCTACATCAAACGGCCGTGACTCTGAATCTAAACGATTAGGCGCTAAAAGTGCTGATGGCCAAACAGTTACAGGTGGTTCAATTTTATACCGTCAACGCGGAACTAAAATTTATCCAGGTGTGAACGTTGGAATCGGTGGCGACGATACGTTATTTGCAAAAGTTGACGGTGTGGTACGTTTCGAACGTAAAGGCCGCGACAAAAAACAAGTATCAGTTTATCCAGTAGCTAACTAGTGTAATAGCTCAAGCCTTTGTTTATCAAAGGTTTGGGCTTTTTTTGTTGGTTTGAAAAATATTTGACCATACTTTTGACCATACTAGTTAAAAGCCGATGTATTTCGATAGTTTTTCGGTAGTTTTTTCTTTTCCATCATTTGTTAGATGTGTATAAGTATCTAAAGTTGTTTTTATGTTTGCATGTCCTAATCGTTCCTGAACTTCTTTATGATCTGCCCCAGCATAGTATAATAAAGATGCATGCGTGTGTCTAAATCCGTGAAGCCCAATGTTTGGTAAGTTAGCCTTTTTACGATAAATATTGTATCTATCTGTAATAGCTTGATTTATTGTAAATTCATTTTCTTCATTGGTGAAAATACGTGAGGGTTGTGTATAACCAAGTTTAAGAAGATATTTTTTTTGCTCTAATTTCCATTTTTTTAAGATAGTTATTGTTTTTGCATCTAATATTAGTGTTCTGTTTGATTTCTTTGTTTTTGGAGTATTTGATACATAATAATGGTCAGATTTAGCAATTGTTTTGTTGATTTGTAGTTCACCAGTTTTAATGTTTAAATCGTCCCAAGTAAGAGCTAACAACTCCCCTATCCTACATCCACTAAAAGCTAATAATCTGAATAATGTATAATCTCTTATTGTAATGTAGGTACTTTCGCTTTGTTCAATACTTTTTAAAAATATTTGAAGTTGATCTTTTGTATAGAATTTAATTTTCTTTTCTGATGTAATAATATCTTGATTTTTAGGAACTATTACATTAATCACTGGGTTTTGATTGGTAACTCCTATGTTAATAGCAAATTTGAAGACTTGATTAATATAATTTATAAAAAGGGGATATTGTTTTGAACTACCTTTTGAATGCCATGTATTCACGATTTTCTGACAATAAGCAGTTGAAATTTTTGATATTTCAATTTTTCCAAATGAAGGTAGTATGTGTTTTCTGAAGATTATTTCTGTTCGAGAGTAGCTACTTTCTTTTACGGTATTTTTATAATTTTCTAGCCACATAAATGCTACTTCTTGGAATGTTATATTAGTGGAAGAGGGAATGCCATTTTTTTGAATTTCCATTTCTAACCTTGCTAATGCAATTTTAGCCTCTTTTTGAGTGCGAAATCCTCTCTTAGTTGTATACTTCTTTTTTCCAGTTAGCGGATCGGTACCAAGATATGTTTTGAAGTACCATGCTTTTTCACCATTTTTCTTTTGATATTGTTTTATCATTGCCATTTACAAAACCTCTTTTCAAGAACGTGCGTTCGTTTTTATTTTTTTAAGAAAAGCCCGGAGGCTAGTCTTTATATTTTTTCCATTGTTCCGTTATTCATATCCCATTGAGCATGAACAGAATTAAGATTTGCACCAGCAGAACTCATTATTCCAGTGAATTTTACCTTATCACCAGTTTTAAAATCTTTTGTATTATTTAGATCTTTTACAAATATTACATAAGAAGCTAAAGGGCTAGAAGAAATTGAATTAGTCCATGTTTCATTAGAAAATTTATTATTAGCAATAACGGCAACTCTTTTGCCCATAGGTTCAATTACGGTACCTGTGAATGTAAAAGATTTTCCTTTAATTAATTCTGAAAATACTTTCGATTGGTCTGTAGTTGGAGTAATTGAATAATACTGATCCACAAAGCTTTCAAAATCTTGTGGATTTGTTTGAAGGTACTCCTGGAATTTTGTAATATTGGTATTATTAATATTCGAGCTACTAGTATGTTTTTCTTTTATAGTTGCTTCTTTTTTTACAGAACTTATTTTAGTAGATGAGCTACTAGAATTTTTTTCCTCTTCTTTGTTTCCAGAACATGCAGTAAGAAGTAATAATGATAAAAATACTAAAGAAACTTTTTTCATTTAATAATTCCTCATTTCTAAAAAATATTTATATAAAAACCACCTAGCCAAAATGGTTGGGTGGTTCTTTTCTAATTTATAAAACCACTTTTCCAACGACTCTAAATTCGTGTTTATGTGTTAGTTTAAACAATAGGTTTGTTGTCTGAATATAGAAGATATTTTTTTATTATTAAATCTAATTACAAATATCTTCTAAGTTCAGGAGGTAAACCTAGATAATCCATTATTTGAAATTTGTTTTTCTTTGTATATTTTTTATCGTAGCCATACTCATCCATCTTTTATTCATCAAATTCTAGTTAAAATTTTTTTACAGAATATCATAAATTTAATAATTCTCTTTTTTTCGCTTCAAATTCTTCTTGAGTAATAATATTGGAATCAAGTAATGTTTTTAATTTTAAAATTTCATCTGCAGGAGAAAGTTGGTTAGAAGCAGAATTGTCAAATATTGTTTTTTGTTGGTATTCAATATAATTTTTTAAATTAAGCATCTCTTTATAATATTTTCTGGCAAACATCACTGTATTTTCGTCTTTTGTTGCTGCAAAAATACCTGCACGACTTTCTCGTCCGCCTAATATAGTAAATTGAATATAACCATTAGTAACACCAGGTTTTTTTAGTTGAATTGCAGAAATATTACGAAAGGAAATGGTTTTATCTCCTTTTAATCCCATATTTGAAAAATTTAAAAAGCCTTTTCTACAAATTGTTAATGACTCATTTCCAACTTTAATAATAGTTTTTCCAGGAGATTTAATAATAATTTCTTTGTTCATAAAAATAATTCCTCGTTTCTTAAAAATATTTATATAAAAATCATCTACAAAACTGATTTTTATTTTTACAAATATATTCCCATTTCTAATGGTAATCCATAGTAATTTAAAATATCTAATTTAGTAGGATAGTATAATTCGTTTAAATGTGAACCATCTATTAAAAGGTGTGTAGCTCCGCAATTTGCTTGAGCTTCTATTTTAGAAGTAGAAGAAAAACTGTCTGCAGTCATTTGTGCTGTATTGTCATTTGGATGGAAAATAGCATGAGACAGTTCATGGCCACAAACAAAAAGCATTTTTTGATAAGGTAATTCTGCATTTAAATGGATAAATTTACATCGATGATTTTTGGTGTAAAAACCATATACTTCATCACCAAAATAGCCATATAGAATAGTAATGCCTCTCTTTTCAGCTATTTTGAATGGATCATTGGTCCCATATTGTTTTTTTAGTTTCTCAATTTTATACGGCACTTCTGATAAAAGCATATGACAAATCCTCCTGTTTGTTACTGTTGATTATCACGATATTTTTTAGGAGTGAACTTCTTCTTGGCAAGAGCTTTTCCAATACGTAAAGATTCTTCAATTGAAGAAAGAATTGCAGCACGTGCTTCGGGAGAAAGTTCTTCTGTATCTTTAGAGAAAGCAATTGCTTCAGAATTTTTCATATCTTCAATAATCAATTCTAATTCTCTTTGGATGTCTTTTTCATCTTTTTCTGTTAAATCGTAATATCGACGTTTATCTGTACGACCTAGAAGATAATCTGCGCTGACATCGAAAAAATCAGCTACTTTTTGAATTTTGTCAACAGATGGCATATTTTTATTCCAATTTCTTAGACTACCAGCACTAAAATTTAGTTTTCTTTCGAGTTCTGCTCGAGTCATTTTTTTCTCGTTTATTAATAAATCAACTCTATCTAAAAGCATTTTATACCTCCGAAATGCTGACAAAACAAAACGATGCAAAATTTTAGATTATTTATTGACTTGTGTAAAATTTTGCATTATACTATGTTTGTAAGCAAGTTATTTATGGCATACAAAAAGTGAAATAAAAACTAAATCGTCTCCCCAGACATAAGTAAAGCTCACTTTTTGTGTGCTGTATTTCTTATGCTTACATTATGCAATATTTTGCATTCAAAGTCAATGGAAATGTAAAAAAACATTGTAAAATATTCAACTTCAAGGAGGTGGCTACTAATGACTTTAAAACAACAAGTACAAATTGCCCTTATTGAAAAGAAATGGAGCCAACGAGAATTGGCACGTCGAATGAAAATTTCAATGGCTTATCTACAAGATATTTTAAATGAACATCGTAAACCGATTGAAAGATTAAAACAAATTGAAGAGATTTTGGGTATTAATTTAGAAATAGAAAAGTAACAAATCAACTAGCTTAGGAGATGTAACTTATGCAGCTAAACATTCCTGATGAAATGGTTCAAAACGAATTAGCAAATAACATTACTTTCATAGTATTAAAAGAAATTGAAAATCGTTTGAATTTATTGACTAAAACCATTGAATTACCGCCATATCCTAACAAATCGCAAGTAAGAAAGATTTTAGAGATTGGCGATGAAAAATTGAATAATTGGATTTCAAAAGGTTTAAAAATTCAACAATGGAGTAATCAGGATATTCGGATTGAACGATCTGAATTACAAAGATTTCTAAAAGAAACTTTTGAAATTTAAAGGGGGAAAGAAAATGGAGAATCTAGTAATTATGAAAAACCAACAAGCAGTAACAACTAGTTTACAAGTCGCAGAAACGTTTAATAAAAATCATCGTGATGTTTTAGCAGCGATTGATGATTTAAAAGAGGGGGTTGCGGAAAATTACGCAGACCTATTTTACGAAGATAGCTATATTCATCCACAAAATAAACAAAAATATAGACAAATCATTATGAACCGTGACGGATTCACACTGTTAGCAATGGGATTCACTGGTCAAAAAGCTCTTAAATTTAAACTGAAATACATTGAAGCTTTTAACCAAATGGAAAAAGAAATTCAACAGCCTAAATTACCAACCTCAAAGCGAGAATTAGCTTTACTAGCTTTATCAGCAAACGAAGAAACAAACGAACGTGTAGATGTAATCGAAAAAGAAGTAGCTGACTTAAAAAACAATCAAAAAATAGATGCGGGTGATTATAGCTATTTATCACGACGAGTTCATCAGAGAGTTGCAGAAGTGGCGAAAGGATTTGGAAAAATCACAAAAGAACAGCGTAGCAAGCTATACAAAGATATTAATTCAGGCATTAAGCAAATTACTGGTGTAGGGTCTCGCTCTCAATTAAGAGAAAAACATTATGAAATCGTAATTGAATATATCAACGATTGGGAACCGTCCACAGCAACAAAAACAGTTGTAAGACAAATGAGTTTAGACTTAAACGACGTAATATAAGGAGAATATTATGGCTTATACGATTGATCAAGAAGCTTGGATACTTAATCAAATCAAAAAAGAACGTAAACAGCTTCAAGATGATAGAGCAGCACTCAGACAATCTGAACAATTAACGGAAAATAAAGCTTGAATTTTTAAGAGGTTTAGAAATTCAAAATAGAATTCATTTATAGGAGGATAACAACATGAAAGCAATCCGAGAAACACGATTAGTAGGCGCATTTTTATTGATGGTTGCGCTAGGGGTGTTATTGAAAAGCCATTTTTCAGTGCCAGTTTTGGCAACATTAAGTGTACCCCTCTTTATCCGTTGGTTTTTCAACTGGGATGAAGCGGAGTATCAGCATTTTCAAAAAAAGACAAAATAAAAAGCCCCAATCGTCTGCCAACGATTAGGACACATACAAAATGAACTAAGGAGAGTATATCAAAATGAACGATAAAATTCAAAAATTAATTAAAAAACTAGCAAAAGAATGCCAGAAAGAAGATGTAGGTTTATCTTTGGCAGCTATCGATTTAGAAGGAGAGATGGCAATATCTCAAGTTGGAAAAGGCACGATAGTAGCCATTGCTGCACATAGCCAATATACACTAACAAAAGAAAAACTGGAACAATCAGATTGTGATTGTCCAAAACATCGTTTATTAAAGGAGATGTACGGTATTGCAACAGAAACTACGACTAAAAATACACATACTTTTGTCACAGATGATCCAAACGATTTGATGGATATATTATCGAAGATTTTTCGAGGTGAGTTGAAATGATTGAAGTAAGAGGTTTAGGTAACGACATTTACGAATTAATGTTAGCAAACGCACATAATAACATTGTCCAATCTGTTCGGACATCTGCATCTTATGGCAATACAAGTTGTGTGGTAAGCAGTAAAGGAGCTACAAAACCATTTTTAGATCAATTACAAATACAAGGTGTCGATTATATCGAATTGGAAGATGAAAAAATAAAACTATTTTGGGAGGGGTTGTAATGCCTGAATTTGATTCGCTAGGGGCAAGACAAGAGCCACCCGAAGAAAAAGAAGTGTTAGAGCCAACGTGGGAATACGATGAGGAGGAAGACGAAAGATGATTCAATCTACTTTATCCATGAGCCATCAAGAATGGCTTGAGGATAGACGTAAAGGAATTGGAGGATCAGACGTTGCAACAATCTTAGGCTTGAATCAATATAAATCAGCTTATCAATTATGGCTAGAGAAAACAGGTCAAGTTGAGCTGAAAGATACAGAAAGCGAGCCAGCCTATTGGGGGAATGTTTTAGAAGAAGTTGTTGCGAAAGAGTTCCAAGAAAGAACAGGAAAAAAAGTTCGTCGTAGAAATCAAGTCTTCGAACATTCGCTCCATCCTTTTTTAAGAGCAAATATTGATAGAGAAGTGGTTAGAGAAAATGCCATTCTAGAATGCAAAACTGCAAATCAATTTTTAGCGAAGGAATGGGAAAGAGACGAAGTGCCGCTAAGTTATCTTTGCCAAGTTCAGCACTATATGAATGTTTTGAATAAAGACTATTGTTATATTGCAGTTTTAATTGGTGGTCAGAAATTTATTTGGAAACGAGTAGAACGTGATCAGGAATTAATCGATGTACTGACCGAGCAATTAGTTGATTTTTGGGAAAATAACGTAATCAAAGGCGTTGAACCTATTATTGACGGAAGTAAGGCAACAGCTGACTTTTTAAAGGATAAGTATAGCGACATAGAAGAAACGCAAACTACTTTACCTGCTTCGTTTGACGAATTGATAGATCAAAAAAATGAAATGAAGAAAACCAAAAAAGAGTTGGATGTAGCTATTAGAAAAATTGAAAATGAAATAAAAAGCGAATTGGGAAAAAGAAATGCAAGCATTGGTATTACCAAAAAACATATTGTTGAATGGAAGGAAATACCTACTAAAAGATTGAGCAGTAAAAAGTTTGCTGAAAAATATCCTCAAATTGCAGAAGATGAAGAAATATATATGGTTACTACGCCACGAAGATTAATAGAAAAGGAGATTAAGTAGATGTGTAAAGTATGCCCAAGATGTAAAAGTAAAGTGAGAGATAAAAATTGGAAGTATTGTTCCATTTGTGGTTTGAAATTGAAGGAGGAAAAATAATAATGGCAACAAACGAAACCTTAAAAAATCAATTATCACAACAAAATCAAAAACAAGTTCCTGCGAATCAATTAGGTTTAAAAGGATTAATGAATACTCCTACTATGAAGCGGAAATTTGAGGAAGTTCTTCATGACAATGCTAATGCTTTTATGTCAAATGTCATGACCTTAGTTTCTAATGATAGCTACTTGGCAGAAAGCGAGCCAATGTCTATTTTAAGCGGGGCTTTAACAGCTGCTACATTAAATTTAGGATTAGATAAAAATCTAGGTTATGCCTATCTCGTACCATTTAATACTAAAAATAAGAAGACTGGCAAATGGGAGAGGAAAGCCCAATTTATTTTAGGATATAAAGGGTATATTCAATTGGCTCAACGGTCAGGTAAATATAAAGCATTAAATGTTATTGAAGTCTACGAAGGAGAGTTACTGAGTTGGAACAGGTTAACGGAAGAATTTGAATTTGATCCAAATGGTAGACAATCAGACGATGTAATCGGATATGTTGGATATTTTGAACTATTAAATGGATTCAAGAAAACTGTTTATTGGACCAAACAAGAAATTGAAGCTCATCGAATCGCAAATAGCAAAGACAAAGAAAAAACAAAATTGAGCGGTGTCTGGGCTACAGATTATAATGCGATGGCTCGTAAAACAGTATTAAGAAATATGTTATCAAAATGGGGGATTTTATCCATAGAAATGCAAGAAGCGACAACTTCAGATGAAAAAGTTCAACAAATGCAAGAAGATGGAAATATTATTTCCGAAACGGAAGTAGAAGAAAATACTACGATGAAAACAGCAGAAGTAATTAATGAAGCTGATTCAGATTCATTGAATCAAACAGATTTATTTGATACTAAAAATCCACCATTAGAGTAAAGAAGGAGATGTTTAATTATGAAAAAAGCTCCGCGATATTGGTATGATGCGATGGATAAATTTTTTGTAGAAAAGAAGTTAGCTGAACATCCAGAGTTAGAGGAGAAATATTCAACTAATTATAGTAGTTTTAAAAGATTTTGTTACCTTGTAATGCAATACTATGGCTGGCAAGACATTGAACAACTTCAAAAAGAATTTGATAATGAAACATTTTTTAATATTAAGTTTAAGCGAATGTATCAAACTAATGTTAAAAAATGGAAAAAAATATCACAGGAAGTTTTTGAAAGAGATGCTTATACATGTAAATATTGTGGCAAAATTGGAGGAATACTTGAAGTAGATCATGTTATTCCATTTTCTAAAGGTGGTTCTGATGAATTAGATAATTTAGTTTGTGCTTGCAGAAAATGCAATAGACAAAAAAAGGATAAGACTTTAGAAGAATTCGAACGATGGAGGAAAAAACATGAATGATAGTTACTTTCCTCACGATAGCAATGCAAGAAATTCAGATAAATTAATTCCTGTAAGAATGAAGTATGGCGCAGAAGGATATGGCATCTATTTTATGATTTTAGAAAGACTCCGTGAAGAGAAGAACTACATGAGTATCAGAGATTACAATACGTTAGCCTTTGATCTTCGTGTAGATACCTCAAAAATAAAGGCTATAGTTGAAGATTTTGGGTTATTTACCTTCACCGAAGATGGTGAGTGTTTTTACTCCGAAGGATTCAACAAGCGCATGGAGTATAAAGATGCAAAATCAAAAAAGCGATCAGAAGCAGGAAAAAAGGGTGCAGCTAAAAGATGGCAACAAAATAGCAAAGCTATAGCAATGCCATTAGATGAAAATAGCATTGCTAAAAATGCTAATGCGATTGCTAAAGAAAAAAATAGCAAGGAAAGGAAAGAAAAGGAAAGTAAAGTAAATAAAAGTAAAGTAAACAAAAAAGAAACAGAAAGTTGCATCAATCCGTCGTCACCTGAAACGTCGGTTGAAAAAGCATTCTTTGAAGAGCCGTTAGGTGAAGAAAAGCTAACGGAGTTAATCCGCTATTATTCACAGAATGTAAGTCCTGCTACTCCTGTTAATATCACTGATTTACAATATGATCTTGCTGATTTTGACGGAGACCTCGAGTTATTGAAAGAGGCTGTTAATATCTGTGCTAGAAATAATGAACGAAGATATAGCTATTTTGCTGGTATTTTGAAAAATTGGCGAGCAAATGGTGTAAAAACATATGCTGATTATCTAAATAACGAGAGAGAACGAGCAGATAAAAAAACACAAAATAAGCAATATCAAAATAAACCTGTTCGGCAAGAAAAGGTGCCTGAATGGATGAATCAAGCGAACGGTGAAGAAGAAAAACTATCACCAGAAGAACAAGCTGAATTTGAAAGACAAATGCAAGAATTGTTGGGAGGATAAAAACATGGATGAATTAGTTAATTTAGTGGAAGAGTGGGCGAAAGAAAAACGTTTAGATAAAGCAGAGCCTGAAAAGCAAATGCTAAAAGTGATTGAGGAAGTCGGAGAAGTTGGCGCTGCATTAGCAAGAAACAACGAAAACGACCTAAGAGATGGTATTGGGGATGTGGTTGTGACGTTAATTATTCTCGCTATGCAAAATAACATGGACTTACACGAATGCTTAAATCAAGCATATAGCGAAATCAAAAATCGCCAAGGGAAAATGGTAAACGGAGTATTCGTCAAAGAAGCCGATTTGTAAGGTTCGAGGTGGAAGAGATGCGAATTATTCTACCGATTGAACCAAAGCCACAAAGTCGCCCGAGATTCGCAAGGCGTGGAAATTATGTTCAAACCTACGAAGATCGAGCGATGAAAGAATACAAAAATCAAGTAAAGAATTATCTGCGTAAATCAAGAGCAAAGTTGATTGAAAAAGGGCCAATTTTTGCACATGTGACGTTTTATATCCATCCGCCTAAATCAGCTCTAAGCAATAAACAGAAACGCTTAGAAGTGGAATTAGAGCGGAAATATTGCGACAAGAAAAGTGACTTGGATAATTACCTAAAAGCAATACTTGATGCAAGTAACAAAATACTTTTTTCTGATGACGGCCAAGTAGCAAAAATAATTACTGAGAAAAAATATAGCTACAATCCTAGAATTGAAATAGAGATATACGAAATTGGAGAGAGTGGCGATGAAGAAAAAGAAAAATAATCCATATAAGATTATAGGCGATATGGTCATTATGGAAACTTTTAAAAATGACATATTTATATTTGATCGTGAAGATTTAGAACTTGTCTTGGAATCAACTTGGTGTAGAAACAAAAGTGGAGGATATCTAGTTTCAAGACGAAAAGGAAAAATTGTTAGGTTACACAGACTTTTAATAAATGCCCCAAAAGGTTATGTAGTCGATCATATAAACGGCGACATTTTAGATAACAGAAAAGCTAATTTGCGAATAGTTTCTCAAAAAGAAAATTCTAGGAATGCACGTTTACGTAAAAACAATACTACAGGTTATCCCGGAGTTTCACAGAAGCCAAACAAGAGATACAGAGCAAGAATCATGGTTAATAGACAAGAGATTGCTTTAGGAACTTTTGATACTTTTGAAGAAGCTAAAGAAGCAAGAATAAATGCAGAAAATAAATATTTTGGGGCATTTGCACCTCATAAAGGAAACTTAAGATATTTATGATGGTCAAATTGCTGTGATGATTTGCCAAAAGTTGTACAGTATGCGACCACGAACAGAAATTGAAATTATGAGTTTGGAGGAAAAGGAATGACGAAAAACAAACTCAGAGAAACAAAAAGAGCCATTCGTCAGAGAATTCTTTTTTTGACTGGTGATGATGAATCATGGATGAATAATCCAGAAATCGTGGAAGAGGTCCAGAGATTATCAAAGCAATTGAATTCTAACCTTATAAACGATAAGCGGCCATTACCAAAATTAGAGCCTGACAAGCTGACGAAAGAAGAATATCAGCACTTATTAGACTTAGGTTATCAAGTAAACGATATTAAGAAAGCTCTCGGACTTGGAACAACCACATTTCAAAACTGGCGAAAGGCAAACGGCATAGAAAACATAATTAAGCGAAAAGAAAATAACAAAGTAAAGGAGACAAAACACATGAAATTTAATTTAAATACAGCAATGTTACTTATTTCAGGAAATTTTGGAGTGAAAGCAGAGGAATGTTTAACGATCTCAAAAAGCGGTCTGGCTTTAAGTGGTCCAGTAGTTCAACGATTGAACAAACCAGAATGGGTTCAACTGTATTTAGACGAACAAAACAAAGCGTTATTTGTTTTGCCGTGTGAAGCAACTGCGGAAGGTGCAAGAAGTTGTGTAAGTCCTAAAGTGAATAAAAAAACAGGCTATCGAAAAAGCTGGAATGGTCATGTGTTAAGAAAAGCTGCCGAAGTTGGAGGCTTTAACATTGAAACAGATGTTTACCATGTAAAACCAGAAGAAGTTGAAGATCATCCAAACGCTTTAGGATTTGACAAAGGCGGTCAAAGTGAATGGGTAAAACTAAATCTAAAATCAAAAAGAAAAAACGTAGACAAAAAGAAAAAGCTATTGCAAACAGCACATACAGCAAGCGAGGTAAAAGCGATGGTATGTATAAAATGCAAGGGACAGATGATTGTCTGGGAAAAAGATAGATTCGGTCATTCAAAAGCAACTTCTTGTCCGCTATGCAACAAAAGCGGGCAAAGTGTTGCGAAAAAGTTAGCAGAGATAAAAAAATTAAAGTAGAAAGAGGGATTTTATTATGAGCGAAAACAAATTAGTTGGTTTAGGAATTGGTGCAGTTGTTGTATTAGGTTTAGGGGCAGTAGGAGCGTTTAAATTCTTTGAAAAAATTGATAATGGCTATGTGGGTGTCCGCTACTCAATGAATGGCGGTGTCCGTGATGAAGTACTTACGCAAGGCGTGAAATTTGTAGGACTTGATAAAGTTACTCAATATCCAATTCGCTTACAAACGATCCAAGCAAAAGATGTTTCAGTTTCAACATCTGATGGTAAAAAAACAACGGTAAATATTAAATATGATTACAAAATCGATGCAACAAAAGCTGCAAAAATGTACAAAGAATTTGGCAATATTACCAGTGAAGATATTGAAAAAGGCTGGTTAAAATCAAAGCTACAGAAAGAAGCTCGTGAAGTTTATTCAAAATATAGCTTGCTTAGTGTCTTATCAGGCGATTCTTCAAAAGTGGAAGCTGCTTTATTGGAAAACTTTTCTAAAGCTGTAGAAAGCAAAGGTTTTGAAGTGGAAGATGTCACAGTGGGTGTACCAGAAGTAGATACTGATACACAAAAATCGATTGATGCGATTATCCGAGCTGGTCAAGAAAATGAAAAAGCAAAATTAGATGCTGAGACAGCAAAAACACAAGCAGACAGTGAAGCATATAAGAAAACTAAAGCAGCCGAAGCAGAGGCAGAAGCGAACAAAAAAGTAGCTGAATCAGTAACAGATGAATTGATTCGCTATACAGAAGCACAAGCTCGACAAAAACATGGCTGGGTTACAACAAATGGAGCCAATACAGTAGTCAAAGAAGGAAACTAAAATGGCATTTTTTCTAATTAAGATATTTATTGCTTTAGGAATAGTAGTCACGTTAACGATAACGTGGCTGCTCTTAAAGCCATTTATAAGGGATAAAAAAGACGATGAGGATCGTTGGGATAATTTTTAAGTAGAAGGAGGAGTGGAGGTTTGGTCGACCATAAAGAATTCTTTACTCCTTTGGAATTATGATACAAATTTTAGAACTATTTGGCGGCATTGGTGCGCCGAGAAAAGCATTAATAAATTTAGGAATTCCTCACAAATCAATTGATTATGTTGAATGGAATGAAAAAGCAGTACGAAGTTATAACGCTATGTTTGAAAAAGAAATAAAATATCAACCGCAATCTGTTGTTGGATGGAATTTGAAGCCAGATATTTTAGTGCATGGTAGCCCTTGTCAAGATTTTTCTATTGGTGGTAAGCAATATGGCGGTAATGTTGAAGATGGAACAAGAAGTAGCCTGATGTTTGAGACACTTAAAATTATAGAAAACTTTGGTATATGGAAACCTCAAGTAGTAATTTGGGAGAATGTTCCGAATGTATTCTCAAAAAAACTAGTTGGAGCGTTTCAAAAATACTTAAGTGATATGGAAAAGCTAGGATATTTCACAACATATAAAATCTTAAATGCAATGGATTTTGGTATTCCTCAAAAACGAAAAAGAGTATTTGCTATTAGTAAATTAGATGGTGAACCATTCAACTTTGATCTACTTAAACACAGACCACTAAAACCACTGGGGGATTTTCTGGAAGTCACCACTGATCAAAAATATTTGGTGACACAGCCTAGCATGTTATCAAAGATTAGAAGTAAAAGTAGCTTAGCAAATGGTTTCAGTGGCAGATTAGAAGTCGTAAACGATTTTGTTTATACGATTACCACGAGACAAGATCGATGTCCCAATAGCGGTTTGATTGAGTATGAGAAGAACAAATATAGAATTCTAACTGAAAAAGAGTGCTGGAGGTTAATGGGATTTGATGATGATGATTTTAACAATGCTAAAAAAGCAAATCCTGGAAAAAACGAAAAGTACAAAAATACGACACTTTATCATCAAGCAGGAAACAGTATTGTAGTCCCTGTTTTAGAAGCGATTTTTGAATGTTTATTACCAGAAAGCGAGTGAACAAAATGATTCCAAAATTTAGAGCGTGGGATACCTACGAGAAAGAAATGATAGAAAATGTTACACCTTTGTTTGATGACTCGAATAGCATGATGGCCATAATTACGGATTTTCAGATTAAAGGCAGTCCTGGTACGTCTAAAATAGAGATAGTAAGTTATGATACAACTTTTAATTGGGATGAATTTCCTTATGTCATCATGCAATCAACAGGCTTGAAAGACAAGAACGGCGTTGAAATTTTTGAGGGTGATATTTTGAAAATAATAGAAGTAACAAATGAAGGTATTTCAGAATACATTACTGATGTTATTTGGGAAGACTGTTCATTCGTGTTTAAAAGTGAGGGTGTAGATTACTATGACACTTTTTTAGGGGCGTTTTCAGGAGATCCAAATACGACATACCCACTTTTTGAACTATTAGTCATCGGAAATGTATGGGATAACCCAGAACTATTGGAGGGAACAGAATGAGTGAACTGAATCAATTAATTGGTTTTCTTGAAGAACAATTAACAGTAAGCGAACCAACACCTGATTATACTAGGCATAATCAGGAAATTATAACATATATTGAATATCTAAAATTAATGAAGCAACCGCAGCTCAACGAAAATCAGCAGATTGTGCTGGATTGGTTGAAAGAATCATGCAAATTACACGGATTACGTGAAGTTATCGAAATCATGGGATTTTTATCAACTACTGGTGGAAAAATGAAGTATAAGCAAGTAGCTTATGCATATGGTGATTTAAATGATGATGAATTAGCTCAAGTATTACAGTCATTTAGCCAGTGGGTTTGGGAACAGGAGGAAAAATAAATGAAATTTTACGAAATTAAAGAACCTTATTTTGCATTAATCGCTGCTAAAGATGAAAAACAATGTTTAAAACTTTACAAGGATATTGTTTGCGAAGTAGAAGACGAAAAAGAATTTTTTGATGATATGAAAACAATTGATAAATACGAAGCGTTGAAAATGGTTGCTGACAGCAGAGTGGGAGAGCAGGAAATGACAGGAATTGAAAGAGCTTTTGAAGATTTAGAAAATCTTGAAGAAAACGGCGAAGTATTGTTAATCGATGGTAGCTTGCTTTAGGAGGGAAACAGCGATGAATAAACAAGAATTGATTGAAGAGTTAGAATGTTTAGAAGTTCCTACGGATAGCTATAATTATTTGAGAGGTGCTAACTATGCTGTTGAAAAAGCAATTAGCTTAGCAAAACAACTAAAAGAATCGAAAAAAGCTGTGGTGCCGAATTTCGTGGCGGAGTATATAGAAATAAGAAAAAGAGATTATGAAGTAGGCGGTCTAGGTGCTGCGATCATTAAAGCTTTAAGGTCATGTAATGAGCCTGATTTAGAATCTTGGATGAATAATAATACTGAAGTGTTTGCTCGTGCATGGCTTGACGGCTACGAAGTCAAGAAAGAGCCGCTTTATTATGTGAAGTTGCCAGAAATTGGATATATGAGATTTGGATTTTGTATACCTGTTACAGAAAATATAGAAGAAGCAAAAAAATATACTGAACAAGAAATCAAAGCAGTTGACGAGCGCTATTGGCCGTTTGCTGTGAAGGTGGAGGAAGAATAAATGAAATACCAGGTTAGCTGGGAAAACAAATTAACAAACGAAATAAATATACATGGAACGTTCGAGACATTGCAAGACGCCTTACAATCAATTTATGATTGGTGGGACAAAAATGAATTTACTACACGTTACATTCGGCACTGGAACACTGGAAATCGTACGACTATTGATTACGGAAGTCACCACATGTTTTATTATATTTCGGAAGTAGAGGACGAATAAATGGAAAAATAAAAAGCCGGATCGCTCCGACTGTGAGTAATGTTTTCGACATAGTTATTATACCACAAAAGGAGCGATTCCACTTGATTCAATTGCTAAAAGAAGTAGATTTTCGACAAACAAAAGCGAATGCTAGAAATGTGTTGAAGAATTTTAGACGTTTAGAGCGAATAGCTGGTCGCTCTTTGATAGATTTAAAATCACCAATTATTACAGATATGCCTAAAAGCCAAAGTCATGGGAACAAAGCAGAAGATGCGCTAGTACAATTAGCAGATGCAGAAGCAGAAAGAGACGCAATTTTATCTGCGCTTATGGCATTAAGCCTAACTAGCAGACAAATTTTGCATTATAGTTTCTGTGTGCAGGACCATTACTCTAATTATAAAATCGCAAGAGAAGTCGGCTATTCTGAAAGAAGTATTCAAAGAATGAAATCAGAAGCTTTGATTGAATTCGCGGAAGCTTACCGAAACGGCAAAATAATTGCATATAAATAATTTTTGGCGGTTTTTTGGCGGAAAGTTGGCGGTTTTTATCAATATGTAGATGTTACTATGGTAGTGTCGAAAGATAAGGAAACGAGGTAAGGCATGCATTACCTATCTTAGCTCCGTTTCGCTTATCTTTTGAGGTTACCTACAAAAAAATAAAGAATAAGGATGTGGAGAGTCCAGTTCTTTCTGTCTCGTTTAGTCATAGGTAGCAAATATTGCAATAAACTTGGCATGAAGCTTACACGTAGACGTACGCTGAAAGCCTTCGTCAAGATAGCGCTATGTAAGTTGCAATGATCACTCACAAATCAGACGTTCTCAAAAATAAAAGAATGGGGTGTAATTCCTCTCTCTTTTTCTACAGGTTTGTGAGTGATTTATCGCTGTGGCGGAATAGGTAGACGCTCGTACGTGAGATTAGACATTGGAACAACGTATAAGTTCATATGTAGGGCTTTGGCCCATCGGGTAAATCTAATCATGCAAGGTGCAAATCCTTGCCAGCGATATTGAGTTTGTGGTAGGCAATCTCAAAAATGGCATAGTATAAAAATCCTTTCGGTTGGCGTGTAGCATCTGGGATGCAACGAGCATATAGCGAGATAAGAGGCAGGTTCGATTCCTGTCACGCCAATAGGTAGCTTTGCTACTTAAATAAAAGAATCGTCAATAGATGTTTCTGCTACATTCACGTGAGGCACTAGCTTGCAAGTGCCTCTTTTTGTTTGGAGGAATTGTTGTGTTTAAGTTATTTGAAGTCATTAAGCAGAAAAAAGATATAAAAAAACTAATAGGAGAGAGAACATGAAAAGTTATTGGTATGTATCGTTAACACATAAATATCCACAGCCGAACCGTTCAACTGATTCAGTACGTGTTGTAATGTCTGTGCAGATAAAGAAGAATGCATCTATTGTCGAAATGACGAGAGAAGCTACACCGAAAGAGATTGATTCTTGTAAGCTAGTTTATTGTGGTCATGGTAGTTGGGAAGATAAGCATATACAAGAGAATATAAAGAAGTACGTGAGGTGATAACAAATGAGTAAAAAAGAACAGATTAAAAAGCAACAGGCGCAGTTTTTAGAAATTATGAAGAAGATTCGTGAAGAGAAAGATGTAGATGCAATCGCAGAATTGTTTCTCGAAATCATTTCAGTATATGGCTTGAAGATGGATGAGACATCAGCATTACTTTATTACGTTCAGAAAGAAACACTTGAAGCAGATCACAATGCACAGTTCTTAAACGAACGATTGGAACTCGATGTTAAGTCGCTAGGTATTGAAGGAGTGTTACAAGTTCAACGTGCTTTGGTTAACACTTACCTTTCTAATATTGCCAACAATGATTGATGTATCATCCAAACAAGCACGAGCAAAGTTCTATAGCTCATCAGAGTGGAGAAGATTAAGACAGCAGTGTTTAGAGAAGGACCATTACGAATGCCAGTGGTGCAAACAAGAAGGCAAGCTAACAACTCAATATGATTCTATTCTTGAAGTGGATCACATTAAAGAGTTGGAACATTATCCACAGTATGCCTTAGACATAGACAACCTTAGAACTTTATGCAAAGACTGTCATAACAAACGACACGGAAGATTTAACTATAGAGAATCGAAAAGAAAAAGAAAGTGGGATGATGAATGGTGGTAAGCATGGAAGAAGCAAGAGTATCTGCGTTCTGCATGACTAACAAACATCAACACAATGAAATGAATGAAAGGCTAGGTGTGAGATACATAGCACGAGCTGAAGTGTTTTTTCCAACTTGTAAATGGAAAAAACAGAGAAACGAAGTTGTGGGAAATAATTTGCAAAAATCAACCAAAAGTGGGGGGATAACATACCCCCCCATCGAAATATTTTGCCCTAAAGTGGGGACAGCGGGAACCGGTGGATGGGGTCAACTGTCCAGAAAAATAGAAGTTCTCACGTACAACCCCCCCTTATTTACATAATGTTTAGAAAAGAGGTGAGTTCATGTCGAAGTTAGAAGAACGAGATAAACTCGTGAAAAAAGAAAAAAATAGGCTAATGAGGCTATTTAAAAATATACCAGAGAATAAGAAAAAAGCTGTGCAAGGTTTGATAATTCAAGCAGCTAGATTGCGTGTTTTGCTCGATGAAATGTGGGAAGATATATCAGAAAATGGCGATTATGAAATGTTTTCTCAATCAGAGAAACAAGAACCATATGAGCGAGAAAGACCAGTGGCCAAGTTATATAATTCAAGAGATGTTAGTTATCAAAGAGTTATAAAACAATTAACAGATTTAATTCAAGAATCTACAGAGGAAGATTCGGCAGGAAAATCACCTCCTTCTGATGGAAGTGATTTAATTTGTTAAGTAATAAATACGTTGAAGCATATTTTTCTATGTGGGAACAAGGAAAAATACAATTAAATAAAGAAAGAATTCAATTAATAGATTATCTTAAAGAAAAGGTATTGTGTCGCAATGATTTGTATTTTGATGAAAAACAAATTGAGCAATATATTGCATTTTCTGAAAAGAATTATTTTGAAATTGATCCATGGGAAAAATTTATAGTTCCGTTTATTTTTTTGTATTTTAAAGATACAAATGAAGTGTTTTTCGAACGTTTTTTCATAACTTTGGGACGTGGAGGAGGAAAAAACGGGTTTATTTCAACCTTGTGTAATTATTTTATCAGTCCGTTACATGGAATAAATAACTATGATGTGACTATTGTAGCTAATTCAGAAGAACAAGCAAAACGTTCCTTTGATGAATGTTTTAATAAAATAGATGCTAGCGAAACTTTACGTCGTCATTTTAAACATGGTCGGTCAAAAATTATTGGAAAAAAAACAAACAGCGTTTTTAGATTTGCGACAAGTAATGCTAAAACAAAAGATGGGGGACGAGAAGGCTGTGTTATTTATGATGAAATTCATGAAATGGTAAATTCTGCAATTGTAGATGTTTTTTCAGGTGGTCTTGGTAAAGTGGATAATCCACGAGAATTTTTTATTTCTACTAATGGTTTTGTTCGAGAAGGATACTATGATTTGTTAATGGAAAGTTGCATAGAAGTTTTAGAAGGGAAAAGTTCAGAACGAATTTTTCCTTTTATTTGTAAATTGGACAATATTAAAGAAATGGACAATGAAGAAATGTGGGAAAAAGCAAATCCTGCTTTATGTAAACCATTAACTAAAAGAGCAGAACGATTGTTAAGAAAAATTCGGAGTCAATATGAGGCTTTGTTAAAAGCACCAAGTGGCAGACGTGCCTTTGTAACGAAACGAATGAACTTGATTGAAGGAAATGAAGAAAAAGATGTAACTACGATTGAGAAGTTAAAAGCAACGAATAGGACTTATGCTATTGCAAGCGGTCAAAGTTGTGTCGCAGGTTTTGATTATGCAAGTATCAGAGATTTTGCAAGTGTAGGTTTGTTATTTGAAGTTGATGGAAATTTTGTTTGGAAACAGCATAGTTTTGCAAGAAAGCAGTTTTTGGACACTTTTAAATTGAAAGCTCCTATAAAAGAATGGGAGAGAGAAGGACTGATTACGATTGTTGATGAACCTTCAATTGATCCTCAACACTTAGTAGATTGGTTAAACGAACAACGGTTAATGTATTCTATTGAGCTAGTATGTGCAGATGGTTTTCGCATGGACTTATTAAAGCCTTTGCTGGAAAAAAATGATTATCAATACGAGTTTTTGAGAAATCCACGAGGTGTTCAAGCCAAAATAGCACCAATTATCGAAGATGGTTTTGCTAATGAACGTTTTATTTTTGGAGATGATCCATTGATGAGATGGTATACAAACAATACGTATATTAAAGAAGATGGACAAGGTAATCGAACTTTTTTGAAAAAAGAACCTGTTCGGAGAAAAACAGATGGCTTTCATGCATTTTTAGCAGCTTTGTATAAAAGAGACTGGATTAACGAAAGTGTTGATTATAAATCAGCTTTTGATATGTTGGATGAATTAGAATTTTAAGAGGTGATCATGATGTATAAACCCCAATACTTAAATATAGAACGAAAAGAAAAATCTGCTTATGGAAGTAATGCTGCATATTTCTCAAAAATAATTGTTAAGAGTAATGGGTTTAAATGGGCTGTTCCAAAGAAAAAAATAAATAAATCTGGACGTCGTTTTTTAGGGAAAATCAGATAAAAACCTTTCGGAATATTATTTAATAAGAGAGAGGAGGTGAACGAATGAGTTTATTCGATCTTTTAAAAAGTACATCAGCTAAGAATAGAGCAATTCAAGAAATGTTGGATTTTGAATTTATAAGTGAGGTATCCACCCGAGCCTATTTAAAACGTTTAGCACTAGATTCTGTATTGAATTTTGTTGCCCGAACTATGTCAACGATGCAAATTCAAATAAGGGATGGTACAAAAAGTGAATGGGAATATTTATTAAATGTTCGCCCAAATAAAGATATGTCAGCAAATGATTTTTGGCAAAGATTTTTTTATACTTTACTGAAAAATAATGAAGTATTAGTCATTGTATCAGATGATGATCAATTGTTAATTGCAGATAGTTTTTATCGCAATGAGTATGCTTTATATGAAGATGTTTTTGAGGGCGTTACGGTAAAAGGATATACTTATCAGAGAAATTTTAAAATGTCTGATGTTATTTATCTTCAATACAATAACGATAAATTAGAAAAGTTTACGGATGGTTTATTTAATGATTATGGCAAGCTTTTCGGTCGTATTCTGGAAGTAGCTATGCGAAATAATCAAATTCGAGCTTCTGTATCAATCGATCAAACGGGTAGCTATGGAGATAAGAAAGATGAAAACGGAAGAAGTACTCAAGAAAAACTACAAAAATTTGTAAATAAGATTTATAAATCGTTTAAAACAAATTCTGTGGCAATTGTTCCAAAGCTTAAAGGGTTTGACTATGAAGAATATACAAATAAAACCAATTCTTCTAATCAATCGTTAGAAGAATTAGAACAATTGAAAAAGACTTTAATTAATGACGTTTGTCGAGCAATAGGCGTTCCTTCTGCTTTAATTCATGGAGAAATGGCAGATTTAGAGTTTAACCTTAAAGCCTATCAAAAGCTTTGTATCATGCAATTAAAAGATAAGTTACAGTCTGAGCTTAATAATAAAATACTTGAAAAAAGTGAATATAAAAAAGGCCAAAGAATTGTTATTGAAAATGTTCTTAAACGTGATCCATATGAAGAAGCAGTCAAGATTGATAAATTAATTGCTTCAGGTGTATTTACACCAAATCAAGTATTAAGAGATTTTGAATACGATGAATCTGATGAACCGTTTATGAATGAACATCATATAACTAAAAACTATGAAAAACTGAAAGGTGGTGAGGAAGAAAATGACAGTGAAAATCAAGATTAATGGACCGATTATTTCTAATGATGATAAATGGTTTTATGATTGGCTCGATATGGATGCAACTTGTCCAAAAGATGTTTTGGATTTGCTGCCAGTAGAAAATGAATCTGTAGAAGTAACCATCAATTCTTATGGTGGTCTTGTAGATATGGGAAATGAAATTTACACAGCATTGCGTTCTTATGAAGGCGATGTAAAAGTAAACATTGTTATGGCAGGAAGTGCTGCAAGCATTATTGCTATGGCTGGAAATACAGTAGCGATTAGCCCTGTTGGACAAATTATGATCCATAATGTAGCCATGGGTGCTGGTGGAGATTATCATGTTATGGATAAAGCCAGCGAAATTTTACAAAAGGCTAATTCTTCTTTGGCTAATGCTTACGTTGCGAAAACAGGAAAAACGAAAGAAGAAATCTTAGCGTTAATGGACAAAGAAACATGGTTAACCGCAGAAGAGGCTGTTGAAAATGGTTTTGTAGACGAAATCATGTTTGAAAATATTGAACGTCCGTTGTTAGTTGCTGATGCTGGAAGTGGTCTTATTTCAAAAGATATTATCAATGAAGTGAAAAAACTAAAAAATCAGCAAAATGAATCGGTGACAATGGTAAATAAAGAAGAATTAAAGGAAATGATTGCTGAAGCTATCATTGAAGCCAAACAAAAGGAAATTACAAGTGAACAAACTATTGAATCTAAAGAATCAACAAACGTATCACCGTTTGCTAGATTCTTATTTTAATACACATTTTTAGGAGGAATTGATTATGACAATTAAATTATCGCAAGAATTTGAACAAGCAAAATTAAATTGGATTAATGCTGTTCAAAATGAAGAGTCTATTGAAAAACAAGGACAATTGTATGGCGAAATGCTTGATCAATTATTAGTAGAAGCGGAAAAAGCAGGAGAAAAAGGCGCAGAATCAATTGCGGCAGTTTCTAGTAAAGATAGAAACATGGATGCTAAAACACGCAAATTTTATAATGAAATTAATAAAGAAGTAGGGTACAAAGACGAAGAGCTGTTACCAGAAGAAACAGTAGATGAAATTTTTAATGATTTAACGACAGAACATCCGTTATTGTCTGCAATTGGCTTACGCAATGCAGGGTTAAGATTGAAATTTTTGAAATCTGATACAAGTGGAGTAGCTGTTTGGGGAAACGTTTTTGGAGAAATCAAAGGACAATTAGATGCAGCATTCAGCGAAGAAGAAACAATTGATAACAAATTAACCGCATTTGTCGTATTACCAAAAGATTTAAAAGGTTATGGGCCATCATGGATTGAGCGTTTTATTCGATTACAAATTCAAGAAGCTTTTTCTGTAGCCTTAGAATTAGCCTTTTTAACTGGTGATGGGAAAAACCAACCTGTAGGATTGAATCGTAAAGTGGCGAAAGGAACTCCTGTATCGGACGGGAAATATCCAGAAAAAGAACCATCAGGAGAATTAACTTTTGCCGATTCAAAAACAACAGTTAATGAGTTGAAAGAGCTATTTAAGCATCATTCAACAAAAGAAAACGGTAAATCTTTAGCTGTAGCAGGCAAAGTAAATTTAGTGGTGAATCCAGCAGATGCTTGGGATGTAAAAGCACAATATACTTTTTTAAATGCTAATGGAGTATATGTTACAGCATTACCATTTAATTTAAATATTATTGAATCTGTAGCACAGCCTACTGGTAAAGCATTGTCATTTGTAGTCGGAAGATATGATGCCTATATGGGTGGTTCTATGGGTATTCAAAAATATGACCAAACTTTAGCTCTTGAAGACTTAGATTTATATACAGCCAAAGGTTTCTATTTTGGAAAAGCAAAAGATGATAAGGCTGCGGCAGTTTGGACATTATCAGTAAGTACATTAGAAAAGTAAAACGCCCCACAATAGGAACAATTACACCTACGACAGATGGGGCTAATGTGGAATTGACATAGTTAAAGGAGGGATTTGATGACTAACGAAGAAGCATTGAAATTAGCCGAATTAAAGTTAGGAAAATTCAAGAAGCGGATGAAGATTTTTGGATCATCGGAAGATGATTCGTTAAAAGAAATCTTAGCCGCTTCTTTTTTACGACTTAATTCGCTAATTTATCCAACTAATCCCGAAAATGATTTAACTTTCATTGAGCTAGTTTTTGAAAGAAGTCGTTATGTTTATAACGATTCTTTAGAGTTTTTTGAAACAAATTATCAATCTGATATTTTAGCTTGTTCTTTAAAATATGCGGAGGTGTCTGATGATGATACATCCGAGTTATAAAACGCCCAAAATTAATAGTGGAAATCTTCGAACGCCTGTTCAATTTTGGAGATTTGTTCCAAACGATGGACCAGAACCAATGGAAGAAAAAAGGGAAAAGTTATATGAATGTTTTTGCTTGGCCTACAATCCCTCAATGAAAGATATGGAAATCTTGAATGCCAAAGGAACAAATGAGGGATTAACAATTAAAATCCGTGATCCCCATCAAGACTATATCCCAACTAATAAACACAAAGTAATTATTGATGATTACAGAGTGTTACCTAAAGGGAAAGAATGGGAGATTGTAGATGTTTCACCTGATTTTGAAGATAACCGCTTTATTAAAATTGTATTGGGGGCTACATCATGAGCGAGATAATCGGTTTAGAAGAAACGCTCAAAAATATGGAAACACAACTCGGAGCTGCCAGAGTCAACAGAATAGCCAATAAAGCATTGAGAAAACAAGGTGAAAGAAACAAACAGATTGTTAAGAAATACATGGCCAGTTATATGGATTCAGGGAAAACACATGATTTAGTAATAACTAGTGGTATAAAAAGTAATCCTAAGCGAGTGGAGACTGGTTGGGCTTCAAAAGAACGTGCACCTATCGTTCACTTAAACGAATTTGGCTACACACGTCATGGAACTTATGTGCGCCCTCGTGGAATGGGAAAACTTCAAGCAGCAGCTGATGAAATCCAAGCGAAAGCATTTAAAGAAATGAAATCGGATATGGAGGAATTAGCAAAATGAAAGACATGATGATGGAGGTTTACGATGCGCTGATTAAAAATGAAACAATCAAAAAGTTAGTAACACCTCAAAGAATCAAATTTTATGAAGTACCTGAAAATTTAGATATGACAAAGCCTTTTATTGTTATTGATAATTTTCTTGGTCCACAAACCAATGCTTATTTTGCTAATAATAAAGCATTATCTATTCGGTTTAATTACCAAATCAATGTTGAAAGTATGGATAGAATGACAACCAAGCGAATTTCTAAAGCAGCGGAAGAAACAATGAGGCAAATTGGCTTTGGTCGCCTTGAAGGCGGATTAGACCAATATTTTAGTGAAACAAAACGTTTTGTAGATGCAAGACGCTACAGAAAAAATACACAAATTCATGACACCAATTATTAATTGGTGTCTATTTTTTAGGAGGAAAACAATTATGCAAACATATGGTTTTAGCAGAATTACAATTAAACAATTAGATAATGAATTGAATCCAGTTGATGGAAAAAAATATACTGTTGAAGGTAAACCAAGAGAAGGTGCAGCAGCAAGTTTTGAAATTACTGGTTTGAAGAAAGAACCGTCAAAAGTATTTGGTTCAAATATTGCATATTATGTAGCTCGCAAAGGGCATGGAGATATTGCAGCTAATTTAGGTATTTTGGATTTTCCAGCAACTATTGAACATGAAATTTTAGGACATAAAAAAGCAACGGAAGAAAGTAAAGTTTATCACATTGGAGAAGATACAGAGCCACCATATTATGCAGTTCTCATTGAATCAGAAGATTTGTATGGTGAAAAAATTGGTTTTGGTATGTATGCAGGAACATTTTCATGCGATGGTATCAAAGGAGAAACGTTAAATGATGATGACTTTACACCAGAGCCGGGAGAGTACGTTTATTCTGCTATTTCTCGCCAAGTAGGAGATAAAAAAGTAACCGTTGGTTTTGCTGATAATTCTGAAGCATTAGAAGAATTGAAGAAAGAATTATTTGGAGATGAAACACACGAATTGGAAAAGTTACAAGCCCCACAGTAGGAACGATTACACCTACAACAGATGGGGCAACAATTGAGATGTTTTAAAAGGAGGAAAAGTAATGCCTGATACATTCAGAATTTACAAGAAGAGTGGAGAAAAAATTGCTGAAGGTACAAGTCCGTTAGCAATTACAGGATTATCATCTGGAACAGTAGTTAATGAAGGTGATTATCAAGCAACTCGTGTTAAAGGAGAGCGAGAATCTGAAAAGGTTAATATTGCAGGATTTACCGTTCAAGAAGCAAGAGGGCTAAATACTGCTGCTAATGATAAACCAACAGAAAATAGTACAGTACCAGAAATTAAGGAATGGTTAACTAAACATAATATAGATTTTTCAGGAAAAACATTGAAAGCTGATTTATTAGCATTGATACCGAACGACTAGTTTTACTAGTCGTTCTTTTATTAGGAGGAAATTTTAATGGAACGAAAAATTGAATTAACGTTGCGAATAAACGGTGAAGAAAAAACATTTACGCAAGACTTTGTACCATTTTCAAAACGTAGTGACTATATTCGTTTAGAAAAAGAAGTAGAAGAAGCAGCGAAGAAACATGGAAAAGAACCAAGCCCAGAGGATTATTTGGACATGCAAATTCAGTTTGTTGCTGATCTATTTGATGATAAAGAAGTTACTAAAGAAGCGATTACAGACGGATTGGATTCATTAGATGTTGATAAAATTTGGCAGATTATTCGATACCGTGTTTTAGGGTTTTCAAAAGAAGATGATGAAGCTGTAAAAAAAGCGATGGCGGAGGAAATTTAACTTGGGATGAACTTTATGAGTTACAAGTTGATTTTGTCCGTAATGCTATCACTAATTTAGGGTGGACGATTCGAGATTTCATGAATACTGATTGTTTGGATATTGATGAAATTTTATTGAAAGCACCTAAGAAAAAGAAATCTAAAAAGAAAAAACAAGAAGTGCGACCATTAAGCGAATTAGTCAAGCGTGGCGGTGCATGAAAGGAAGGAGGTTAACTAAATGAGTGGTGGAACGCCATTAGGAAATATGGTTGTAAAACTTGGTTTGGATAGTTCTGATTTTGGGCGTGGTGCTGCAAATGCTAAGAAAGAAGTTCGATATTTAGCTAAGGAAATGCAAGCCAATGTAAAAATTGCTGATATGGCTGGTAACAAAATGGGGAAATTAGGTACTCGTTTTGATGGGCTGACTAAAATTATTAATGCTCAAGAAAAACAAGTGGCTGCATTAAAAAAAGCCTATGATGAATCTTTCGTAGATGGCAAAGCGACGGAATCCACAAAAAGACTAGCCACTCAATTACAAGACGCTAACGGCAAACTTGCGAATTATCGTTCTCAACTGATTCAAACTGCTGGACAGATGGCAGAAATGCAAGTTAAGACTACTGGAGCAACTGGAGCTATTTATAAGGCTAGTGAAAAGATGATTTCTAGTGGTCAGCGTATGGAACAAATGGGCGGAGCACTAACTAAAGGCGTTACAATGCCAATTTTAGCAGGAGCTGCCGCAGTAACAACGGCCGCTGTTAAGTGGGAATCAGATTTCGCAGGGGTAAAAAAGACTAATGATGAAGTTGTAGATTCGACAGGTAAGGTTGTTTATTCGTACAAAGATTTAGAAAATGGGCTTCGTGGTTTAGCAAAAGAATTACCTGCAAGCCACACTGAAATTGCTAATGTTGCTGAAGCAGCAGGGCAGTTAGGGATTAAAACTGAAAATGTGGTTGGCTTCACTAAGACTATGATTGATTTGGGAGAATCAACAAATATGAGTGCAGATGAAGCTGCAACTGCTTTAGCTCGTTTGGCTAATATCACAGGAATGCCACAGACGGAATTTGATAAGCTAGGTTCTGTGATTGTTGATTTAGGAAATAACTTCGCGACAACTGAATCAGAAATTACAGAAATGGGCTTACGTTTAGCTGGTGCTGGGCATCAAGTTGGAATGAGTGAAGCTCAAATTATGGGATTCGCAGCTGCATTGAGTTCTGTTGGTATTGAAGCTGAAGCGGGTGGTTCTGCATTTTCTAAAGTAATGATTCAAATGCAATTAGCTGTTGAAAGTGGAACAAACGCTTTTGCAGGATTAGAAAGTTTAAGTCAAAAAACAGGCGTTTCTATGGAGCAAGTTTCTAATGCCGTTAGAAATGGTGGTAAAGAACTAGAAAATACTGCAAAAGCTATGGGATTAACTGGAAAAGAATTAAAAGCAATGCATAAAGAAGCTTCAGATAGTGCCATGACTTTAGAAGATTTTGCAAACGTAGCAGGAATGACAGCTGAACAATTTTCAAAATCATTTAAAGAAGATGCTTCTGGCGCCATTATGAAGTTTATCGAAGGCTTAAGAGATTCTGAAAAGCACGGAACATCTGCTATTAAGACTTTAGATGATATGGGAATCACAGAGGTTCGACTCCGTGATAGTCTTCTTCGTGCTGCTGGTGCAAGCGATGTATTTAAGAGTGCGGTTGATCGCGGAACAAAAGCATGGAGTGAAAATACCGCTTTAACAGAAGAAGCTAATAAGCGTTATGAAACCACAGAATCTCAATTAAAAATGTTGAGAAATGAAGCAATAGATGTAGGTATCACTTTTGGAGGTCCTTTAGTTAAAGCGCTTCGAGATGTTTTACAAGCTGCCAAACCGATGATTAAAACGGTAACTAATTTAGCAGAATCTTTCTCAAATGCTAATCCTAAAACGCAGCAAACAATTGTTAAAATGATCGCTCTTACAGCAGCAATGGGTCCAGCTATTAAATTAACAGGTACTTTATCAAAAGGTATAGGTACTCTCGGCAAAGGCTTCATAGATACAATGGCAGCTATGTCTAAAAAAAGAGCAATAGAAGATGTTACGCAAGCTTTTGCTAAAGGAAGTTCAGTTTCTGTTGATTTTGGAAAAAATCTTGCTTCTTCTGGTTCAGCACTAGGCGGCTTAACTGCTAAAATAGGTGGTACTACAACCCAAATAGGCGCACTAACTAAAGGTTTTAGTTTGTTAAATCCTTGGGTGTTAGGAATAACAACTGCTGTTGGAGCAGGAATTGCTGTTTGGAAGTTGTGGGGTGAGGAAGCTTGGAATAGTTCTCAGCGAACACAAAGATGGGGAACCGATGTAGGAAAAGCCACTGATGAAGCTTTAACTAAGTTTCAAAGTTATAGCAGAGGTGCTAGTGGAGAATTTTCTTTATTAGAACAAGGTATCTCAAGTAATACAGGTTCAATTGTAAATAATTTTTCTAAAATGGGTCAATCAATTGAAACAACACTAACTAAAAAAATTGAAACATTGAAAGGTATAGTTAAAGAGTTACCAGACGATATTAAAGAAGCTGCCAATGAATTAACAGAAGATGAAATAGCAAATCAGGAAAAATATCTTGCTATAGTAAAAGAAAACAATGCTAAAATTACTCAAATCAAAAAAACTGCTTCAAATAATAATCGACAAATTAGCTATGAAGAAACTGTTCGGATAAAAGCTTATGCTCAAGAAAGTGCTGAAGCATACGTAAATTCACTGGGGAAAAGTGAAAAAGAATCAAAACAAATTCTGGAAGCAATGACTGGTAATGTTAGTGTTGCTTCAAAAGCACAAGCTAAAGAATGGCTGCAGTCATTAGGAAAACAAAGACAAGAATCTTCTCTTGAATATCAAAAGATGCAAGAAGATATGAAAGAAAAATTAGTGGATTCAGGATATGATTTAAATAGTAAGTATGCTAAAGAAATGCTTAAATTACTTAAAGAAAGTAGCGATTCTGCTCAACAAATAACTGATGATCAGATGTCAACAATTCTTGCAAAATATCCAGAATTAACTAATGAAGTTTTCTTAGCTAATGGTCAATTGATAAGTACAATGGGTGATGCATCAGAAGCTGCAATTACTCAAAATAAAAAACTAGCTTCTTCATTTACAGATATGACTAATACTTCTGCCAAAGCAGCAGAAGATAACGCAAAAAAAGTTGAACTAATGTCTGAAAAAAGTGGAGAATATGCTGATTTTTGGAATGATTTAGTTTTAGAAGATAAAGATGGACATGTGAAAACTAACGCTCAAGAAGCAATAACAGAAGCTGCAAAATCTGAACAAGGATGGAATAAGTTATTATTTGCTTCTAAACATGCGGATTTAAAAAGTAATGCCAAATTGATGATAGCGGAAGCTGCTATAGCTAATGGACGTTGGGAAAAGATGACCTTTACTGAACAACAAGCTTTGCTAAAGAGTAATGTTACTAAAACCATGACACAAGCATTGCAAGCTAAAGGTGATTGGGGAAAACTAAGCTTTGAAGAAAAGAAAGCAGTTCTTTATTCAAATACTCCAGAAGTTATGGCAGAAACAATGCTTAATTTGGGATTGTGGAAAGAGTATCAACCACAAGTTAAAGAATTAAAAGTAAAAAATCAAGGATTTCTTGAGGTATTAAGTCAATCTCAAGATAAAATTATCCACTGGTCACAAGTCCCAGTGGATATAAAGGAAATTCTTGGTGATAATTACGATTTACTTTCAAAAATATATGGATCAGAACAATCATATAATCGCTGGAAAAATTTACCAGATGATGAGAAAAAACTTCTGGCTAATAATTCTGATGTATTGCAAAAAATTATGACTTCTGATACTAGTTTAAAACAATGGAATGCGTTACCAGCTGATCAGAAAAAAATGCTTGGAGATAATACTGATTTATTAACAAAAGTTATGGCATCAGAAGAAAGTATGAATGCTTGGAAAGCTTTGCCTGATCCAGTAAAAAAAATGTTAGGTAATAACGAAGATTTAAAAGCTAAGATAGCCGAAGGTAGCTTAAGTGTTGAAACATATAATCAAGTTAAACCACATTTAAAAAAATTACTAGGTGATGCTTCAAATGTATCAAACCAATCACAGGTAGGTATTCAAAATTTAAATGCATTCAATGCAAACAATCCAGCAATGAAACTTTTAAAAGGTGATTCTTCAAGTGCGCAAAATGCTGCTAGAACTGGGGGTAGTGCCTTAAATATTTATAAAGCAAATAATCCAGCTAGCAAGAATTTAAAAGGTAATGCTTCAGGAGTAGTAAGTGCAACAGCTAGTGGTAATAGTAGTTTAAATGTTTTTGCTGCAAATAATCCTGTAGAGAAGTTGTTAAAAGCACGAGATGAGGCAACTGGGCCAGCAAGTTCAGCTAAAAATGCAGTAAATGATTTTAATTCAGGACCTTCAGTTATAACTAAAACATTAAAAGTTGTTGCTGATATTGGCGGAAAAGTGGCAAAAATTTTAGGACTTGAAACAGGAACAAATTATCACGTTGGAGGTCCAGCGATTGTTAATGACCAAAGAGGACCTGTTTATAAAGAATTAGTTATTCCTAAAGGCGGTGTGCCATTTATTCCAGAAGGAAGAAATGTTTTTCTTCCTGATTTGCCAAGAGGTTCAAAAGTCATTAAAGCTTCTGAAACAAAAAAACTGATTCCTCGTTATGAAAACGGCGTAGGCGTTCCGAGAAATTCTTCGGTTGTTAAAAATTTAATTGCTGTGCAAGAATCGAAGGAATCAACTGATTTTGGAGAATTAGCTTCAACTATGCGTGAATTACTTGCATATATGAAGAGCGGTAATTTTAATGGTATGGAAGTTAATCAAAATTTTGTTGTATCTGATACTAAAACAGCTCGTGAAGCAGCTATTGAAAATAAACGTCAATTAAGGAATTTAGCAAGGGGGCTTAAATAGTGAAGTTAGAATTAATGTATACAAATCAAAATGGGGAGCAACTCGTTTTTAACGAATCAGCTCCTTATTTTTTGCAAAATGTAGAAGGATTAGAAGCACCTGAAAATGTTGTTTTAGCAGAAGAAGTGTTCGGTGATGACGGCGCTAAAGTTGTAGGAATTCGATTAAGTACCCGTAAACCATTAATAGAAGGAGTTTTAATCGGTAAAACGGAAGAAGAAATTTATCAATTACGACGTGATATGATTCAAAAAATCGATTTAAAACAAACAGGTAAATTAACATTGAAAGTTTATGATAAAGAATATGAAACAGATGTGTTACCTATTCAAGCGCCTAGCTTCAAACTTTATGAAGATAGTCCTTTTAAAATTGATGAATGGAATTTATTTTCATTGCAGTTTGAAGCATTTGATTCGTATTTTCGTGATGTATCTTTTTATAATTCGTTAGTCCCATTAGCTACATTAAATCCAACACTTATTTTTCCTATGGTATTTGTTCAAGGTGAAGAGCACACGTTCGGGCGTTTTGAATCAGGAAATATTGAAAAAATTGTAAACAATGGAGACGTACAAGTTGGAGCAGTCTTTTTTATGAAATGTGTAACAACTGTGACTAATCCACAAATTTATGATGTAACGAAACAAACATTTTTTGGATTTAAAGGAACATTTGAATCTGGAACGAGATTTGAACTTTCAACTGTGCGTGGCAATTTATATGCTAAAAAAATTATAAATGGCAAAGAGACAAATGCGGTGCCAGAACGACTAGAAGGAAGTAGTTTCTTTCGATTATCAAAAGGAGATAATTATTTACAGCTAAAAGCAGCAAATAATACACAAAACGGTATTACATGTGAAATGCAATTTACACCGTTAGTAAGTGGGGTGTAAATAATGGATTTTGCTACGTCACCATTTGTAGAAATCTTTAGAAGAAAGTCAGGGTTTCAATACGAATCTTCTTCAGTCCTAGATATTTGGAAATCATTAAGTATTACGGAAAACTACAAGAAGTCAAATACATTTGAAGCCGTTCTTTTGATTGATTATATGCCAGAAGAGATGTTGAAAGAAGAAACTATTTTATTAATTAATAATTGCTTTTACTATATTGATTCTATTATTTGTGATGATTTTAGTAGTGGGTTAATCACTATTTCTGGTAAATCACTTTTTGGAAAAACTGGCAAACGGATCGTGTATCGTATTTATAATCAAACAAAAAGACCAGAACTAATCTGTTATGACCATTTAAGAAATGAGGTCATTGCTCCTTCAGATTCAAAGAGAAAAATTGATTATTTATCTGTAGAACAGCCACCAGCGATTACTAGTTCAACAATTAGTTATCAAAATAGTTATGGAAATGTTGAAGAAGAAATTGAAGGGTTATGCGAAAGTTATGGTTTTGGTTTCGATGAAGTTCCCTATCAATCAGGAAAAGTTGGAACAACTATTCGATTTAGAAAAAGTGAAAATCGCTCAAATATTATTCAATTTAGTACTACGTTTGAAAATATTACAAATGAATCTCTTGAAAAAAACAATTATGATGAAGCGACTACAGCTCTTATTTATGGAGAAGGAGAAGGTAAAGCTCGTAAGCATACTCAAGTAAACAACAATTTGAGTGGCCTCGAACGAAAAGAGATATATGTAGATGCTCGTGATTTACAACAAACGGTGAATGATGTGAAAATGTCTGATTCTCAGTATATTGCAACGCTTCAATCCAGAGGAAAAGAAAAGTTAGCTGAACAACCAGCGGTACTTGCTTTGAATGGGACTATCAATTTAAATGATAGTCTTTTTGTTTATGGTCGAGATTATAGATTAGGAGACCGAGTGAAACGTATTTCTTCTTTTGGTTATTCAGATACTGTTGTTTTAAATTCTGTAACTCAAACTTGGGATGAGAAAGGTTACCATATAGACGGTGAATTTGGTAATCAGAGTAAAACAATTATTGATGTAATTAAAAGAAAGTAGGTGTTTGTTTTTGGCAGAATTAAGTTTATTTTACGATGGTGTGCTACAAGATAATGGAAAGTATGATCGTGCGTATACCTCGGCAGACTGGGCAAAATATTTTGAGAATATTTTTCGAAATGGCGTGATGATGTCTATTGGAGAAGCGTTGAGAATAGCGCCAGCAGATTCAGTCGGAATGAGAGTAGTTGTTAAAGCTGGTTCAGCATGCTTAAAAGGCTATCAATATATAAACACAACAGCTTTTGCATTACCAATTGAAGTCGCTTCTTCGACACAAGATAGAATTGATTCTATAGTTGTTCGGCATGATTTAAATGCTAGACGATCATATGTAGCGGTAAAAAAAGGAAATATAGCAATTGAGCGCACGTCAGATATTTTTGAAATACAATTGGCTACTATTCGAGTTCCACGAAATAGCACAGCTATTACAGCAGATTTAATTATAGATAAACGTTCAGATGAGAAAGTTTGTGGCTATTCTACACCATTTGAAAATGTTTCGGTATCTGGAATGGAGAAGCAATATGAAGAAATGTTAAAGCAAGTATTTAATGATTTTTCAGCTTCAGCAGATGAAAAAAATAGAGAAATGTCTCAATCGTTAAATGATATGTCTGTTTTATTCAATACATGGTTTGATAATCTCAAAAATTTATTAGATAAAAATCAAGCTGCAAATTTGCAAAATCAAATTGATAAATTGACTGCAACTATTGATTTAGGAACTATCAATCATAAATTAGGTGGGTTTCCCAGTGTTAGAGCTTTAAGTTGGGATTATGGAGCAGGTGTTGTTCCTGTCGGTCAAGAAACAACAGGTGCAGGTGGAGGACATCCGCAGACGTTATCAATAAATATAGAATATTTAAGTAGAAATTCTTTAAAAGTAAAAGTACCTGTTGATTTCGGACTAGTGAATCCTAAATATCAAAAGCTTGATGAGTATCATCATAGATTCATTTCAGGAATAAAAACAATAGAAGTTATTTTAGGAGGAAATTAAATGAATGAGATTATAAAAATTAACGAAGGGGATCCGTTGTGGCATGAACCTATTAATGAAAATTTTGAAATTGTAGAACAATTAATTCAAGCTAAAAAAAGATATGTTTACAAAAAATCAGGACTTAGCGAAGTAGAAACCGCGTACAAAACTGCGTTTGGAGAAGAAACAAATATTCTTCTTATTCGTGAAAACGATAAAGTAGAGGCTTATTTGCGTGTAAATGTGGCAGATGCAACTAAACTAAAGACTGCTATGGTACCAATTTTTATTATTCCAGAAGGATTTAAAATTGACCAATCATTAAGAGAGGATTTTTGGAATATTGCATTAACGACAGTTCAATATACTTTCCCCCAAGGGAATTATGGAGCTCTATATGAAATGAATGCGAAAGGTATTCGGTTTGGTAGTGATAGAAAAGGAAATCACTATGTACATGGTAGTTGGCGCACTGCTGATCCTTTTCCAAAAAGTGGTAGTTTGGGAACAGGAACTGTTACTATACTTGATTAATACGTCGAAAAAGAAGTGTAAAGAAATTATCGGAAAGTAGGTAAGTAGTTTTGATTGAAGAATTTGTAAGAGGTTTATTAACAAATCCAGAGCAAGTAACATTTACAACTCTATTTGTTGGTTTATTTATTTGGGTGATGAAACAAAATAATGATCGTGAGCGTAATTATCAAGAAACAATTGGAAAGCTTGCGGACTCGTTAAAAGATGTTGAAGACATTAAAACGACGGTAGAAAAAATTCATGAGAAATTAAATTAAGGTATGGCTCTAAGCTATACCTTTTTATTATTAATTTTAGGAAGGTGTTTTTATGAAAAAAACTGTTAAATTATTAGTAGCTGGTGCAATGACATTAGGTTTGATGTTACCGATTGGCGCAAATGCTTATCAAATTGAACAAGACCCAATCAATTTTGGCGGCTATTTTCCCGGTTATGCAACCAATGAATTGATTGTATTGCATGAGTCAGGAAATGGAAATAATGTTGGTCCAAACAGTTTAGATAATGAAACAGCATATATGAAACGGAATTGGCAAAATGCGTATGTTTCATATTTTGTTGGTTCTGGTGGTCGAGTGAAACAGTTAGCACCAGCAGGACAAATTCAATGGGGCGCAGGACCAACAGCGAATGCAAAAGCTTATGCTCAAATCGAATTAGCACGAACGAATAACAAAGAAACGTTCAAGAAAGACTATGCAGCCTATGTTAATTTGATTCGCGATTTAGCAACTCAAATCGGCGCAACATTTGATTTAGATGATGGTACAGGATACGGAATTGTATCGCACGATTGGGTGTCTAAAACTTGGTGGGGTGATCATACAGACCCTTACGGATATTTAGCGCAGTGGGGCATCAATAAGGCACAGTTAGCCCAAGATTTGCAAACAGGATTGCCAGAAGATGGCTCAGAAACGATTGTGAACCCTGGAAAGCCGAACGCACCAAAATATAAAGTAGGTCAACACGTTCGCTTCACAACAATCTACAAAAATCCAGATGCGCCAATTAGCCAACATATCAATGCAGATAGTTTGTGGACGCAAGTTGGAACAATTACACAAAAACTAGACGGTCGTAAAAATTTATATCGTATCGAAAACAGCGGCAAATTACTAGGTTATGCAAACGATGGTGATATTGCGGAATTGTGGGAAAGTAGCAAACCAACACCAGCTAAAACATTCACCATTGGCGTAAATGAAGGCATTGTTCTTCGCAACGGTGCGCCGAGCTTGTCAGCGCCCGTTTACGGAGTATGGCCGAAAGGTTCTACTTTTAAGTATGATTCAGTTCGTGTAGCAGATGGCTATGTTTTTTTAGGTGGTTCTGATTCAAACGGAACTAGAATTTACATTCCTGTTGGTCCAAATGATGGCAATCCATCAAACACTTGGGGTACTGGATATTAAGAACAGCTTGATTTTCTGTAACCCTTAGTTTAGAATAAACTTACACTTATTTAAATTTCTCTTGAGTCGCCTTCCCAAAGGCGGCTCTTTTCAGGACCATTAGCTCAGTTGGTTAGAGCAAACGGCTCATAACCGTTCGGTCGATGGTTCGAATCCATCATGGTCCATAAAACACGTTAACAGTATTATGAAAAGTCAATTCTTTTGAATTACTTTTGATTTTTCTAAATAATTTAGTATAAAGCTTATATCAACAACTTTTCCTAAAGCAAAATATTTTTACACCTATATAGTCTAGATAGTCTGGAAGATTATACAAAAAAGCTTGCTCTTAATTGAGAGCAAGCTTTTTTCGTCTGGTCTTTTTTTATTTCATATTTATTTTAAAGAGAGGATTGTTTTTTTATCAGACCACGGGATAACATCGATGTTTTTAGCACGAGCTGCGGTTAATGCTTTTGTAGAAAGTTTTTGTTCATCATCATTTGCTATTATTTTGTAACTAAATTTTGTTTTATCAGAAGAACGAGCCTCTTTTAAGTCATCATAAATAAAACTTTCAGTTGTTATTGAGTTAAAATTAAAGTTATTAATGAATTGAATAAAAATCTCAGGCCTCTTTTTTGTAGGTCCTAAGGAATAGTCGATTTGATAATCTATTCCAGATCCCCCAGTATATTTTGCTCCAACGTTGCCAGCAAAATCATGATCGAAGAGAAATTCTTGAACTTCTTCGTTAAAAAGATTTATGATGTTCTTCTTTTGAGTCATTGTAAGATCATAAACTCGTAGAATTGTCTGAATTAACTTGTGTTTATTAGTAGGAAAATTTGACGGATCAGAATCTATAAATAAAATATCGTTTTCCAGATTAACAGAAAAGTTATTCAAAACGTTCTCGATAAGTTTTGTTCTGACTTTAGTATTTAAATCAATGCCTAGCATTTCCAACTCATTTATAGTATTTCCATCATCCGATATTCTGATTTTATCATTAGACATATACTGAAGGTATATTCTAATACGATCGTTAATATGGTTAACAAATGGAGTAATAACCTCATCTGCTTGATCAAGTTTATTGAAAGAGTATTCTTGTTTTAACCAATTTACATAATCAGAAATGAAAGTTTTGCTATCTTTCAACTTGATCAGCTCCTTTTCTGTGTAATATTTACAAATGGGGAATATTTTTATTCTTCAAATCAACATTATTATACACTAAAAATGCTTCCAAACTATCACGAAGTTCATTTTTAATAATAATGTTAGATATTCTTGAGAGAGGTTCAACAATTGATCCAAAGTTATGATTTTTATCAAATATATGAACATGCGGAGTATCTATTTTTTTGCCATCTATACCTATATGAGGCGGACCTGTCATATCTAAACGAACTAATAATCCTTTTAAACGTTGGGAATTCATTATATATGTTAGATTCTGTTTATTTAAATGGCCTTTTCTATTTATTAATAATTTGAATTTTTCTTCTTTGTTCTGATATTTATATAAATTATGATAATTTTGTGATCCAACTTCTGGAAAGTTAAGTTTGTCTTCGTCAATTATCTTTAAGCAACTAAATAGCATGTCGAACTCTTCTTGCTGATTCATTTGAAACCTCCACATTGTAATAAATAAATTATACACTTTGAAATACTAATATATCAACAAGAACGTACGTTTCAACACTCTACATTAAAACAAGCTTCGTTTTCTTAATTAGAATAAGGTTTATTTTTATGCGCTAATCAAAGATTTCCTTACAAGCATTTTATCAATTACAAGTTGCTTTCGTTTGTTTAAGTGACCATAAACAGAAAGCTCTGTGCCATCAGGTAACATGAGTAATTCATCTGCTAATTCTTTTTTAGAAATAATGCAGTTGATAGTCTCTTTTTGAGTCTGCAAAGAAAAGCGAACTAACATTTCTGGATAAGTAGTTAATACCTTAATTTTATGAATTGTTCCTACATAATTTGGTTTCATAGAAATCAACTCCTTGCTAGTAGTTAACTATATTATATTAAGATTATTTTTATTCGTCTAGGTATGAAATGACCATACTTTGACCATACTTTTTAAGAAAATATAGGAATTATCAGAATATAGAACTTAATACAAATGCCTATTTTATAAGCGTTGAATAAAGTTAGGGATTATTAGAAAAAATAAATCTTAAAGTATCAGTTTATCCAGTAGCTAACTAATACGATTAAAAAGCTGAATCTGCGGATTCAGCTTTTTTTGTCTTGCATAAAGGGTTAGCCGGAAAATGAAGAAACATCTCAAAATAAAAAAAATCTCACATTGGGTTTAACTGCTTGTCTGACAAGGTTAATTGATGATATATTTAATGTAATAACAAGCATGTTATAAAATAATTGAGTCAAAAGAAAGAAGGGTATTATGCAGAAGAATTTTAGTGTAGTAAAGAAGTACGTGAATTTGATTTTGGATATTGTATTAGGGATTTTAGGAGTTTTCTTATTAGTATTTATGGCTAGTTATTTAGTTGACCTCGCTACATATCTCATGAAGCCAATGACGCCGGATAATTTTTCAGTTATCATGCAAGAAATTATTTCATTCTTTATGTTATTTGAGTTTATTATGATGATTCTTCGCTATATTCAAGAAGGACACCATATTCCGATTCGTTATTTGATTTTAATTTGTTTAACCGCAATTTTACGTCAATTAATGGTTGCACATGGCGATGGCTTGCAGACCTTATTGTTATCTTTATCAATTCTTTTACTAGTGGTTGTGCTATTTATTCTCGGGTTAAATGGCAGCAAATTTTATACGCTAGGAAAAGCGAAAGTAGAAGAAGATCACGAGCAAGATTTTCATCATTAATCGAACATAATCAAAGACCGTCCAACGTGAGAATTTTTCTCTAACGTGGGGCGGTCTTTTTAATGCATAGTTAAATAGTTAACTCAATCAGTTCAATTGTTGGTAAGACACCGAAGCGTGCGCTGATTTTAGTGGTTCCGATTCCTGGGTGAACAATTAGCGGCGTTTCATCTTCTAAATGATAAAGCCCATGTGTATATTTTTTAGCAAGCTGATTTTTGTAAGTGAAAAAAGGCAAGCGAATCTGTCCGCCGTGACTATGTCCTGCTAAAATGAGGTCAATGTTTTTGTTGACTGCTGAGTCTGCGACATCTGGCTCATGGGTTAGTAGCAGAGTGGGCGTTCCAGTAGGGCGGTTGACTAAAGCCGCAGCTAAGTCGGTTTGTCCATATAACGAATCTTCTAAACCAGCGACGTACAAGGAGATGTGGTGTGAAACAGGCAGTAATTTGCCCGTGTTTTTTAGTACGGTAAAGTCGGCAGCTTCTAAGATTGTTTCGTAAAAATTGGTATCTAACCCGCTATACTCGTGGTTGCCATAAATAGCGAATTTGCCATAAGGGGCGTTAATTTTACGGAAAAGTTGACTCACTTCATCCTGAATTTCGATACCGAAACGGGCATAATCATCAAATAAGTCTCCTGTAAAAACGACTATGTCTGGTTGTAATGTATTTGTTTTTTCAACAATCTGTTTTAAGGCCTTCACAGAATAATTCTTTTTTAAATGAATATCAGAGAGTTGAACAATCCGTAAAGTTTTACCTGATTCTGTTACTTTAATTTGATTTTTGTGTATGACTAAGCAGTTAGGTTCAATAAAAAAACTATAGCTTAAAATGCCGATAATAATGAAAAATAGTGCCAGAAATAAATAAACGTTCATAATTTCCTCCTTGAAGTCGCTAAATTAGTTTACTACAAAAGTGTTAAGCAAAAAATAAGGAAAGGTAAAATTTTCAGTAAACTTTCTCGATGAAGTTTTTTGGTGATTCATGCTTTTCTGAAGTAAATTTGCTATAATGAAAAATGAGAAAAAAGAAAGAAGGTCGAACCAATGATGGCAAGAGTCGAAAAGCTACGGGAGTTAATGAAAGAAAATAATTTACAAGGATTTTTAGTGACAAGTCCGTATAATTTACGTTATTTAACCAATTTTACTGGGACAACAGGCTTGGCAATGATTACATTAGATAAAGCTTTTTTTGTAACGGATTTTCGTTATACGGAACAAGCTGCGGAACAAGCAACTGGTTTTACTATCGTTAAAAACACAGGACATATTTTTGACGAAGTAGCAGATTTAGCTGAACGTTTGCAATTAGATAATTTAGCTTTTGAAGAAACGCAAGTTAGTTTCGCTGATTATAGCTTATTGGAAGAAATTTTACCATGTGAATTAGTTCCTGTAATGGGTTTGATTGAAGAATTAAGAGAAGTGAAAGATGAAGAAGAAGTAGCGATTATTGAAAAAGCGTGTGCCATCGCGGATCAAGGATTTGCCTTTGTCTTAGAGATGATTAAACCTGGAATGACAGAGATTGAAGTGGCTAATCAATTAGATTTCTTCATGCGTTCAAAAGGAGCCAGTGGTGTTTCTTTTGAGACAATTGTGGCCAGCGGTCTACGTTCAGCGATGCCACATGGCGTTGCTAGCCATAAAGTCATCGAAAAAGGTGATTTAATCACTTTGGATTTCGGCTGTTATTATGAAGGCTATGTTTCTGATATGACACGGACATTCGCTATTGGTAGTATTCAGCCAAAACTAAAAGAAATTTATGATATTGTTTTAGAAGCACAATTAAAAGTGTTAGCAGAAGCTAAACCTGGGTTGACGGGCATTCAATTAGATGCGATTGCACGGGATCATATTGCTTCCTATGGCTATGGCGATGCGTTTGGTCACAGCACTGGTCATGGCATTGGGTTAGAAATTCATGAAGGACCAAATGTTTCATTCCGAGCAGACAAACAGTTTGTACCAGGGAATGTGATTACGGACGAACCTGGAATTTATTTTCCAGGAATTGGTGGCGTGCGTATTGAGGACGATTTATTGATTACTGCTGAAGGTAATCGTGTATTAACACATGCGCCAAAAGAATTAATCATTTTATAAAGGTTGGGAGAACATGGATATCCAAGAGTATCAGCGGTTTATTAGCGCGTTTTATAAAAAACGTAACTGGTATCAATATGATCCGTTTATTCGCTCCAACTTTTTAACAGAAGAAGTCGGCGAAGTGTGTCGGGCCATTCGGACAATTGAAATTGGCCGTGATCGACCGGATGAAACAGTTTTGGCGGATGAAGAGAATCTGGAAAATTTAACGGGAGAGTTAGGCGATGTGTTGGATAATTTATTTATTTTAGCGGATAAATATGACATCTCTTTGGAAATGATTATGCAAAAGCATCGGACGAAACTAATGGAACGTTATCCTGAAGAATAAAGACGTAAAAATAAGAAAGCCAAAATTACTTGGTCTTTCTTATTTTTACGTCTAAAGGCTTGGATTAGAAATTTATGACAAGAAATTATCTGTTCTTTTAGTCAGAACTTAGCTTTTCTGGTAGCGAAATAGGCTAATTAATGATAAACTAAGAACGAGTATTGATAAGCAAAATTTGGACGTTCTTTCACAACTAACTGAAGAAACCAGTGTTGTTTTAATTTTTAAGAATCATCCGTTGCTTAAAAGAGAATCCTTAAGAGACTTAGTGATTCATCAAATAAATCGTTTATTTAACGATTTTGTGCGTAATAGATAAGGAGGACAACCAAATGTCAGAAGAAAAAAATCTTGTAATCAATGCAAACGATTCTTTAGGAGAAATCGTGATCGCTCCTGAAGTCATTGAAGTAATTATCGGAATCGCTGCTTCAAAAGTAGAGGGTGTTTATGGGATGCGTGGCACGTTCGCCAATAATGTGAATGAATTATTAGGCCGTGCAGCACACGGCAAAGGTGTATATTTACGAACAGAAGAAGAAGGCTTAAAAGTCGATATCTATTGTTACTTGAACTACGGTGTTTCTGTACCAAAAGTTGCGTTAGAAATGCAAGACCGTGTGAAACAACAAGTCTTATTTATGACAGATATTGATTTAGTTGAAGTGAATATTCATGTTGTAGCGGTAGTACCTGAAAAAATCCCTCAACCAGACTTAAATGAATTATTCCCAGAAGATGAAGATGGAGAAGAGAATGAGTAAAACAGAATTAACCCGTCACGAGATTCGTGAAAAAGCGCTCCAAGCCCTTTTTCCTTTAGATTTTAATGCTGATTTAACCAAACAAGATGCCATTGATTATGCATTGGCTTATGATAATCGGGAAATCGTCAGTGAAGATGGCGAAGACCTAGTCCCTACGTATTTAGATTTACTTGTCGGCGGTGTGTGTAGCCGCAAAGCAGAACTAGACGAAGTGATTACGAACCATTTAGGTAATAACTGGTCTATGCAACGCTTAGCAAAAATAGATATTGTTATTTTACGCTTAGCTATTTTTGAAATGCTATACGTTTCAGATGTGCCAAACATTGTGGCATTAAATGAAGCCGTTGAGTTAAGTAAAAAATACAGCGACGACCGTTCACGTAAATTTGTTAATGGTGTGTTATCGAATGTAATGAAAGAAATTGATTCAGAGGCGTAAGCTCTGAATCTTTTTTTACTATCTAACTGGTGTAAGATACTGGGTTATATGCTAAAATAAATACTATTAAAGAAGTAAAGAAACAATAGAGGGAGCGAAGGAATGAGTACAGTAATTAACGGTCGTGAATTAGCAGATCAAATGCAAGCAGAGATTCAAAAAGATGTAGAAAAGATGACACAACAAGGCATCCAACCAGGATTAGTTGTTTTATTAGTTGGGGAAAATCCTGCCAGCCAAACGTATGTGAGAAATAAAGAACGTGCAGCAGCCAAAATTGGCATTCTGTCAAAGGTCGAAAAACTGCCAGAAACTATTTCAGAAGAAGAATTATTGGCTGAGATTGACAAATATAATCAAGATTCACGCTTTCATGGCATTCTTGTACAACTACCTTTGCCAAAACATATTGATGAAGAAAAGATTTTATTAGCAATTGATCCCAAAAAAGATGTAGATGGGTTCCATCCAATGAATTTAGGCCGTTTGTTTGTAGGCAAACCTGAAATGATTCCTTGCACGCCGTATGGAATTATGAAGATGTTTGAAGCCTATGATATTGATTTAACAGGTAAACGTGCGGTGGTTATTGGTCGAAGTAATATTGTTGGCAAGCCAATGGCACAATTATTGTTAATGAAAAATGCGACCGTGACGATTGCCCATTCTAAAACTGAACATTTAGCAGAAGTTGCAAAAGAAGCGGATATTTTAGTTGTAGCAATTGGACGCGGGCATTTTGTCACCAAAGAGTTCGTGAAACCAGGTGCGGTAGTGATTGATGTGGGTATGAATCGCAATCAAGAAGGAAAACTGATTGGTGATGTAGTATTCGATGAAGTTTCTGAAATTGCAAGCTATATCACGCCGGTTCCCAAAGGTGTTGGCCCAATGACGATTACCATGTTAATGTATCAAACAGTCGAGGCAGCAAAAAAACAAAAGTAAGGTGAAAAAATGACGCAACAGTATTTAACAGTAACAGCCTTAACGAAGTATTTAAAACGTAAATTTGATGCAGACCCTTATTTAGGACGTGTCTATTTAACAGGTGAAATTTCGAACTTTCGCTTCCGAGCGAACGCGCATCAGTACTTCAGTTTAAAAGATGACCATGCGAAGATTTCTGCAATTATGTTTAAATCAGCCTTTCAAAAATTGAAGTTTCAACCAAAAGAAGGCATGAAAGTCATGGTGGTGGGGCGGATTTCGCTTTATGAAAACAGCGGCTCCTATCAAATTTATATTGAACATATGGAACCAGATGGTGTCGGTGCACTTTATCAAGCATTGGCAGAATTAAGAGAAAAACTAGGAAAAGAAGGACTTTTTGAAGGGCCTAAACAACAGTTGCCTCGTTATCCCAAACGAATCGCTGTGGTTACAAGTCCTAGTGGTGCTGTTATTCGGGATATCATTACGACAGTCAAAAGACGGTATCCGATTGCACAACTGGTCCTTTTTCCAACCTTGGTCCAAGGCAATCAGGCGGCGGATGACATTGTGCGGAACATTCAGCGAGCCGATGCGCAAGGCGATTTTGATACGATGATCATCGGACGTGGCGGTGGTTCAATCGAGGATTTATGGCCATTTAATGAAGAAAAAGTGGCTCGGGCCATTCATGCTGCCACCACACCGATTATTTCATCGGTTGGGCACGAAACAGATGTGACAATTGCCGATATGGTAGCAGATGTTCGTGCAGCAACGCCAACGGCAGCAGCGGAACTAGCGGTACCAGTTTTAAATGAAGAACTATTAAGAATTAGTGAACGGCGTAGTCGTTTAGAACAAAGCTTTTTATATCTCTTGCAACAACGAACAGAACGTTTCCAACGACTACAAAATTCTTATGTGTTTAAGCAACCTGAGCGACTTTATGAAGGTCAAACGATTAAATTAGATCGAATGACGCAACGTCTTTTCCAAGCAATGACAACGATTCATCACCAAAAACAACGTCAAGCCCAAGGAATTATCGCTCAATTGCAACAACAGACACCAAAGGGACAATTAAGAGAAAGTCAGCAACAATTGGCATTTTTACAACGAAACTTGCAAACACAAATGACACAATTGTTCCTAAACAAACAAAAGCAATTCACGTCTGCTGTTCAACAATTAGACTTACTCAGCCCACTCAAAATTATGGGTCGAGGATATAGTTATACTACAAAAGAGGACCGTGTCGTTAAAACTGTTACCGAGTTACAGCCAGCAGATCAATTAACGATTCATTATGCTGACGGTACAGTTCAAGCAAACGTCGAAACAATAACAGCGAAAAAAGAGGAGTTTTAACATGCCAGCAAAAGAAAAAACGTTTGAAGAATCATTAAATGCCTTAGAAGAAATCGTTCAGCGCTTAGAACGAGGAGATGTTCCTTTGGAAGAAGCCTTAGCTGCCTTTCAAGAGGGCATGGCATTAAGTAAACAATGTCAAGATACATTGGAAAAAGCGGAAAAAACTTTAACGAAAATGATGACAGAAAACAATGAAGAAATTGTTTTTGAAGAGAGCGAGGAAGCGTAATGACGAATTTTAGTCAACAGCATTTACCGTTGGTTGAAAAAGTCATGGTCGATTTTATCGCAGAATATACTGAAAATGAGCGTTTGAAAGAAGCAATGCTCTACTCAATACACGCAGGTGGCAAACGATTACGCCCGCTATTAGTGTTAACAACAGTGGCCGCTTTTCAAAAAGAGATGGAAACACAAGACTATCAAGTGGCTGCCTCTTTAGAGATGATTCATACGTATTCATTAATTCATGATGATTTACCAGCAATGGACGATGATGATTTACGTCGTGGCAAACCAACCAATCATAAAGTGTTTGGTGAAGCGACTGCCATTTTAGCAGGGGACGGCTTATTAACAGGTGCATTTCAGTTACTTTCTTTGAGTCAATTAGGCTTAAGTGAAAAAGTTTTACTGATGCAACAACTGGCAAAGGCAGCGGGGAATCAAGGCATGGTTGCCGGCCAAATGGGGGATATTGAAGGAGAAAAAGTCAGCTTGACTTTAGAAGAGTTAGCGGCTGTTCATGAAAAGAAAACTGGAGCGCTAATTGAATTCGCCTTAATTGCTGGGGGCGTATTAGCCAATCAAACAGAAGAAGTCATTGGTTTACTGACACAGTTTGCGCATCACTATGGCTTGGCTTTTCAAATTCGTGATGACTTATTAGATGCCACAAGTACAGAAGCAGATTTAGGTAAAAAAGTAGGCCGAGATGAAGCGTTGAATAAAAGTACGTATCCAGCTCTTCTAGGGATTGCTGGCGCGAAAGATGCGCTAACACATCAATTAGCAGAAGGCAGCGCTGTTTTAGAAAAAATCAAAGCAAATGTTCCCAACTTTTCAGAAGAACATTTAGCAAACTTGTTAACTCAGTTACAATTGAGATAGAAAGAAGGCACTTATGAAAAAAGAACGCGTCGATGTCTTGGCGTTTAATCAAGGACTATTTGAAACACGAGAAAAAGCCAAACGTAGCGTGATGGCTGGTTTGGTTTACAATGATAAAAATGAACGTTTAGATAAACCAGGGGAAAAAATTTCTGTGGAGACACCCTTACATACTAAGGGCCAAGTAATGCCTTATGTTTCTCGTGGGGGCTTAAAACTAGAGAAGGCACTAAATGTTTTTGCAATCAACGTTCAAGGCAAAACAATGCTAGATATTGGCTCCTCCACAGGTGGTTTTACCGATGTCGCTTTACAAAATGGGGCTCGTTTGAGTTACGCTTTAGATGTTGGCTATAACCAACTAGCATGGAAAATTCGGCAAGATGAACGCGTGGTGGTAATGGAACGTACCAATTTTCGCTATAGTAAACCCGAAGATTTCACCGAAGGGGTGCCGGATATTGCAACGATTGATGTTTCCTTTATTTCATTACGCTTAATTTTGCCACCTCTTCATGATATTTTGAAAAAAGGTGGTAGTGTGGTGGCGTTAATTAAGCCACAATTCGAAGCTGGCAAAGAGTTTGTTGGGAAAAAAGGAATCGTGCGTGATCCAGAAACCCATCAAATGGTTGTGGAGGAAATTACACGCTTTGCCATGAATAACGGTTATGATGTGAAAAACTTAGATTTTTCACCAATCACTGGTGGCGAAGGAAACATTGAATTTTTGGCACATTTAGTTTCTGTTGAAGGGGAAGGATCCTATCAAGCGCCAGAATCCATTGAAGAAGTTGTCGCGCATGCGCATCAAAAATTAGCGGAATGATGAGAAAAGTTAGAAGAAAGAAGTGGACGCCTATAGGTGAAAGCTTCTTTTTTGTATAAATCTAGTAATTCATCTTTTAAAATGCATAAAAATAAGCTATGATGAGGGCAAGAGTAAACTGAAAAGGAGAGCGGCGCCATGAGAAAGCAAGATAGACACCGTTTAATTACACGTTTATTGACTGAAAAAAATATTCAAAAGCAAGAAGATTTTGTCAACTACTTACAAGAAAAGGGCGTAGCTGTAACACAAGCAACAATTTCTCGCGACATTAAAGATATGAAACTGATCAAAGTTCCATCTGCAGAAGGGGGTTATCGATATAGCCTTCCATTAGAAACACAAGCTAATACGAGTGCTAAACTTGCAAAGCTTTTAAAAGATGCCTTTGTAGCTGCAGAACAAATGGAAAAATATGTCGTATTACGAACCATTCCTGGCAATGCGGCGGCGTGTGGTAGTTTAATCGAAAAGAATTACCAAGAGAAACTTTTTGCCGTCATCAACGATGATGATAGTGTCCTCATGATTGCACGAACTGAGGAAGCAGCAGAAAAACTTCATAAAGAGCTGTTAAGCTATCTATAAAGAATGAGGTGAACAAGATGTTACAAGAACTTTCCGTGAAAAATTTTGCGATTATCTCTTCGTTACAATTAGAGTTTCAAATGGGTATGACCGTTTTAACGGGAGAAACGGGTGCGGGGAAATCCATCATTATTGATGCAATGGGATTACTCACAGGCGGACGCGGCTCCAGTGATTATATTCGTCAAGGAGCAAATAAATGCACCTTAGAAGGACTTTTTTCAATGCCGAAAAGTCAAGAATTAAAGAAATTATTAGAAGAATTAGGTATTGAAACAGAAGAAGATTCTTTAGTGATTCAACGAGATATTTCCGCTTCTGGTAAAAATGTTTGCCGTGTCAACGGACGGATTGTCAACATTACTAATTTAAAAAGAATTGGGGAATATTTAGTAGATATTCATGGCCAAAACGAACATCAAGAATTGATGCAAAGTGAACGCCATATTGATATGTTAGATGAATTTGGTGGGAAAAAACTTTTAGCAGTCAAAGAAAAATATACACAGGTGTATCAAGAGTATCGCGCACTCGAAGCCAAAGTCAGAAAGCGACAAAAAAATGAAAAAGAATTTGCCCAAAGAATGGACATGCTTCATTTTCAAAGTGATGAAATTGCTAGTGCACAGTTAGTCGCTGGCGAAGAAGAACAATTGTTAGAAGAACGCAATAAACTGAACAATTTTCAAAAGATTGCTGATGCACTGACGATTAGTTATGCCGCGCTAAATGGTGAAGACGATAGTAGTTTGGATAAAATCGGAACAAGTATGAATGAACTCGCTTCGATTGAATCCCTTGATTCAGAATATAAAACATTGTCAGATACTGTTCAAAATGCTTACTACTTACTACAAGAAGCCAGTGGAGATCTTTCTAGGTTGATTGATGGCTTAGAACTAGACGAAGGCCGCTTGAATGAAGTAGAAAATCGTTTGGAATTAATCCGTCAAATGAAACGTAAATATGGCGATTCAATCGAAACGATTTTATCTTACTATGAAGAAATCACCAAAGAGTTAGCAGAGGCTGATTTTTTGGAAGGTGGTACAGGTGACTTAGAAGCGTTGCTTGCAGAGAAACAACAAGCCGCTCATCAACAAGCATTAGCTTTACGAAAAGAACGAAAGCGCCTAGCCAAAGAGCTCGAACAACAAATTTTAACCGAATTAAAAGAACTATATTTGGAGCGAACGGAATTTGAAGTCCGTTTTACAGAACTTGAGCATTTACAAGAAAATGGCTTAGACGGAGTAGAATTTTATATTACTACTAACCCAGGGGAACCATTAAAACCGTTAGTTCGGGTGGCTTCTGGCGGAGAACTTTCGCGAGTGATGCTAGCTATGAAAACAATCTTTTCTCAAACGCAAGGGATCACTAGTATTGTTTTTGATGAAGTGGATACAGGAGTCAGTGGCCGTGTAGCACAGGCGATTGCCGATAAAATTTATCAAATTTCAGAAAATTCGCAGGTGTTGTGTATCACGCACTTGCCACAAGTGGCGGCCGTTGCCGATGAACATTATTTTATTGAAAAAGAAATTGTGGCGGGTCGGACAGAAACAAGCGTCCGAATTTTATCTGAAAAAGAGCGAGTAAACGAAATTGCGCGTATGCTCGCAGGAAGTGAAATTACGAAATTAACCATTGAACATGCACAAGAGCTATTGGCGATGGCGAAAAAATAGCCGCTCTATTTGAGCAAGTAAAAAAAACAGCCCCTTCAATTGATAGAAGGGGCTGTTTTTTTACTTTTAATGTGTGAAAAAGTTCTCCAGTTTAAAGACTAAGAATCGCTGTTAAAACAGTTGAACCTACAATTGCGATCAGCATTAGCCAAACCACGACTTTCGTGATTTTTGAAAAGCGACTTTGTTCTTTGTCGTTCATAAATGACACGTCCTTTTTAATTTCTGCTAATAGTGTACAACCTTTTCCTGAAAACAGCAACCTAAAGTTATAAGAGATTCTTTTTCTTTAAAATTCGAATACTAATTACGCAGATTAAGGTAGTGATAGCAAAAATAATCCAAAAAGAATATTCATGCTCTGCAAAAGGGAGTTTCACATTCATGCCGTAGATTCCCCCGATGATGGTCGGGATGGTTAGGACAATTGTTAAGGATGTTAAAATTTTCATGACATTATTTAAGTTATTTGAGACGATTGCTGAAAAAGTATTACTAATGTTATCAACTAATTTTAGTTGTATTTTAGTCGTATTTAGTCCTTGTTCTAGTTCAATCAAAATATCCCTTAAAAATGGCAAATGTTTTTCTGGATGATTAAAAATTTCAGCGCTATATAAACGTTTTAATACTTTTAAATTATCCGTTAAAGCTGCTTCGAAATAAACTAGACTTTTTTGAATGTCCATAATCTGATACAATTGACTATTTTCTGTGGCTACTTGGAGCTCTCCTTCAAGTTTGTTGGTTTGTTGGATAAGTGCTTGTAAGTTTTTATTGAAGGAAAGGGCCATCTTCCATGAAAGGGCTAAAATTAAGGCCTTTTCAATAGAAAGATCTTGATGCGTGAACGCCTCTTTTTGAATCCCATGAACGATGTCGTTAGGCCCATTGCTAACAGTAATTAGTTTGTTATCGACGGTTGCGATTAAAGCAATCGGCACCGTTTCTACTTGCAGATAGCCACTAGGACTGATACTAGCTTTGGGATAACGAAATAAAAGTAACGTAGGCGTTTGTAATTTTTCGTGGCGGAAACCTTCCACTCGAGCATTTTCTTCATCATCTAAAACGCCGGTAAGATAATCTGTTGGTAAGTGGTATTGATTGACGAGACGCTCGATTTCTTCTTCTGTAGGAGATTCTACCGAAATCCAACTTAGGGCTTCATCGTCTGGTGAACAAGGTTCAAAATAGTCATTTTTCAATAATAAATAATTAATCAAAAGATTCACCCCGAATCAACATTTTTTGTTCTAAATCCATTATAATAGAAGTATGACACAATACGAGAAGAAAAGCTTATAAAAAACATTCAAAAATAAGTGGCCGCGATAGGTGAGGCCTCGTTTTGAAAATGGTTTGATAAGTAATCCGTTTTTTATATGAAAAAGCAAGCAAAAAGGGCTTTTAGCACATATATTTAAACGAAATGAAACATCTGTGTAACGTTGATGAAGTATAGTTATAGCAGGTGGAATGAAAGGATTTGTTGAGAGAATGGTGTCGTTTTCGGCAATAATGTTATTTTGGTATATTTTTCCGGTAATTGTGCTCTTTGCGTGCAATTTTCTCGTGTCCACTTTTTCCCTAACGGAACGTTGGAAAATAAAAGCACCGGATTTGGCCATTCCGTTTTTATTCATAGGGATCCATGAGTTATCCAAAGATAGTTATGATGAATCGATTATGCCGTATTTTGTGATTTCTATTTTGTTATTAGGAGTCGCTGTTGCCCTGTTTCAAGCTTATTATTATGGAGAGATTTTATATAGACGATATTTCAAGATGTTTTGGCGGTTGACGTTTTTACTAACGTTTGTGTTGTATGTGTTGCTTATCTTGCTAAATATCAGTCATTATCTACTGTAATAAAGCGTGGAGACAATAGGGGAAATACGCTGTGGGAAAATGTCCCCCACAACTCCCCACTCCGTGGGGTTTTTTTGTTATTTTGGGGGTTATTTTATAAAAAACATAGTAAAAACCTTGTTATAATAACATTTTTTGTTGGGTGAAGCTTGTTACATAAAACCCTGTAAATATTACAGAAATTTTAAATAACAGTTAAAAAATAGAAGTTTTTAGATTTATAGTGGTAGAAAGTGGTGGGATGTGGTAGACTTGTTCTATCAAGTGGAAAAGCGGGTGTATTGGCTATGCTTATGGGTGAATACCAACATAATATCGATGCCAAAGGCCGCCTAATCGTTCCATCAAAGTTTCGTGAGGAACTTGGTGAAAAATTTGTGGTAACGAGAGGGATGGATGGCTGTTTATTTGGTTATCCTTTAAATGAATGGTCACAACTTGAAGCAAAACTTCAAGAAATGCCCTTAGCTAAGAAAGATGCACGTACCTTTGTGCGATTCTTTTATTCCGCTGCAACAGAATGTGAGATTGATAAGCAAGGTCGTATCAATATTCCAGCGAATTTACGAACACATGCCAGTTTAGAAAAAGGCTGTGTTGTTATCGGCGTCTCTAACCGAATTGAAATTTGGAGTGACGAACGTTGGCATGCATTCTCTGATGAAGCTGAAGAAAACTTTGATGAATTAGCAGAAACAATGATTGATTTTGGATTTTAGGAATGAGGCAAATGATGACTGAAGAATTTCGCCATTACACTGTTCTTTTAAAAGAAACAGTGGATGGATTACAAGTGAAGCCGGATGGCGTATACGTAGATTGCACACTCGGTGGTGCCGGACATAGTGAATACTTACTGACACAATTGAATGAGCACGGTCATTTATATGCCTTTGATCAAGATCAAAAAGCGTTGGCACATGCTAAGACTCGTTTGCAGAAATATGTAGACAAAGGTCAAGTGACCTTCATCAAATCAAATTTTAGAAATATTAAAGAAGAATTGGCAGAACATGGGGTGTTCCACGTTGATGGGATTCTATACGATCTAGGTGTTTCTTCACCACAATTAGATGAAGCAGAACGTGGTTTTAGCTATCATCAAGACGCGCCCTTAGATATGCGCATGGATCAAGACGCACCCTTGACGGCTCGCGAAGTGGTGAATACGTATAGTTATAGTGAGTTAGTAAAAATTTTCTTTCGTTATGGGGAAGAGAAATTTTCGAAACAGATTGCTCGAGAAATTGAACGTGTTCGTGAAAAGCAGCCAATTGAAACAACAGGTGAACTCGTTGAGATTATTAAGACGGCGATTCCAGCTCCAGCAAGACGCAAAGGTGGACATCCTGCAAAACGAATTTTCCAAGCAATTCGCATTGCCGTTAATGATGAATTAGGGGCAGTTGAAGAGTCGCTAGAACAAGCAATTGATTTGCTAGCGAAAAATGGCAGAATCAGTGTGATTACGTTCCATTCGTTAGAAGATCGTATCGTTAAAACAATGTTTAAAGAATACAGTACGGTACAAGATTTGCCACCAGGCATTCCGGTGGTACCAGAAGAATTTCAACCAGAATTAAAAGTAATTACTAGAAAACCAATTTTACCAAGTGACAGTGAGTTATCTGAGAATAATCGTTCACGAAGTGCGAAGTTACGCATTGCCGAAAAAATAAAATCTAGTTAGAGAGAGGGGTAGACACATGGCTGAATTGAAGAAAGTAAATGATTTCCATTATGAAGCACCAGAAATGGATCAGCCAACTGTGGCAACAGAGCAAGACAGAAAAATGCAAGAGGAAACACTACCTGTCCCCGCTCTATTACCCAAAAAGAAACTAAAAAATGTCTCTTTACTAGAAAAATTAATCGGTGTTGTATTAGTTTGTGCAACGATTGGTATTGCAATTGCGACAATTCAAGTAAGAACGACAATTGTCCAAACCATGAACGATATTACAGATACACGAACAGTCATTAAAGAAAAGGAAGATAACGCTTTGAAATTGGAACAAGAAAGAAGCGAACTTTCTAAATCAGATCGAATCAAAGATGTCGCTAAAAAACAAGGACTAGAAAATAACGGCGACAATGTTAGGACTGTTAAATAATGAGTAAAAGACATAAATTTAAACAATTCATGAAAAAGAAAAACTTAAATCCGATGAACAATCGTAAAAAAGTAGGCATCATTTTATTCGCTACGAGTATTGGATTGTTCTTTTTATTTGCCTTTAGAACGACATACATTGTGGCAACAGGCAAAGTAGCAGGTGTATCACTAAAGGAAAAAACAGCTTCTCTATATGAAGGAAGCCAAGTGGTAAAAGCTAAGCGAGGATCAATTTTAGATCGATATGGTAATCCAATCGCAGAAGATGCTACTTCCTATTCGTTATATGTCGTATTATCAAAAAAATATACGGGACAAAATAATGAAAAGCTTTATGCGGAGAAAAAAGACTTCGATGATATTGCTGAAATTTTAGCGAAATATACCAAACTAGACAAAAAAACAGCATTGAAATACTTGAATAATGGGATCCATGAAGATGGGTCAACACAATATCAAGTGGAATTTGGTACGGGTGGTCAAAACATCACCTTGGAAACACGCCAAAAAATTGAAGCAGATTTGAAAAAGAAAAAAATCTCAGGTGTTTATTTCAATGAACATCCAGCCAGATTATATCCCAATGGGCAGTTTGCTTCTCACTTTATTGGCTATACAAAAGCAGCCAATCCAGATGATGATAAAGAAGGCTTAGTAGGCGCGATGGGACTAGAACAGGCCTATAATGATATTTTAAGCGGAACCGATGGCCGTGTGTATTTTGAAAAAGATATTTACGGTAATGCCTTACCAGGAACTGTGGCGGAAGAGAAAAAAGCAGTGGATGGTCAAGATATTTACACAACGCTAGATAGTCGCTTGCAAAATACCTTAGAAGATTTGATGACGCAAGTTAATGAAAAATATGAACCAGTTTCTATGACTGCTATGTTAATGGAAGCAAAAACAGGCGAAATTGTTGCCATGTCTCAACGGCCAACATTTAATCCTGAAACGAAACAAGGATTAGACAATAATGGCACGTGGCAGAACCTATTGGTTGAAAGTCCGTATGAACCTGGCTCAACGCTTAAATTATTTACGTCGGCGGCGGCCATTGAGCAAGGATTGTTTAATCCAAATGAATCATTTAACCGTATAGGTGGTATCACTGTTGGTGACACCACGATTAACGACCATGATGTCGGCAATTTAAAAGACAAAACGTCTTTAACTTATCGGCAAGCTATTTCTTGGTCTAGTAATATCGGAATGGTGAACTTGGAACAACGAATGGGTGGCGACAAGTGGGTCGAATATTTGAAAAAATTTGGGTTTGGTTCAAGCACACATTCAGGTTTAAATTCAGAACACACTGGGAAACTTCCAGATAATAATATTGTTGATCGGGCCAATTCAGCTTTTGGTCAAGGGATTACGGTTACTAATTTCCAAATGATGAAAGGTTTCTCAGCTATTGCAAATGACGGTTCAATGTTGCAACCTCATTACATCAGCAAAATTGTTGACAAAAATACAGGAAAAGAAACGATTACGGAACCACAAATCGTAGGAACCCCAATCAAAGCGCAAACAGCTCAACAGATTCGTACGTACATGATTGATACTGTTGAAGACCCGACTTACGGGATTGCGTATGATATTTATAAAGTGCCAGGCTATCATGTTGCTGCCAAAACAGGAACTGCGCAGATTTCAGATGGTAAAGGGTACGTTGATGGAGCAAGTCAAGTCTTGTCTTCTGTAGTGGAAATGGTCCCAGCGGATAATCCTGAATATGTTTTGTATATTACACTGAGACAAGCAAAATCAGGTTCGCCTTCAGAAGCAATGGCGGCAATTGCAAATCCATTAATGAAATTAGCGTTAGACATTAAAGAGACAGATCCGGAAACAACGAAAGTAGCTTCTGATAAAGTCACAGTTGCTGATTATAAAAACATGACACCAGCGGAAGCGTTGGCCAATGCCAAAGTGAACGGGGTGGATCCTGTGATTATCGGTGATGGTGAAAAAATCAAGAAACAATCAACGCCGTCTGGTCAAACATTAATGCCTAATCAGAAATTGATTTTGATCACAAATGGAACGAACTATATGCCTGATTTAACCGGCTGGTCGAAGAGCGATGTTACCAAGTTTGGCGATCTATTAGGTTTGACTGTCGAGTTTAAAGGTGAAGGCTATGTGACGAAACAAAGTATCGCTGCTGAAACTGAAATTACGGAGAAAAAATTAACCGTGACTTTAGAAGGCACAGAATAATAACGTAGAATAATTAGGAGAGATAACATGGAGTGGACACAGATTTTTATTCCCATAGTGGTGAGTTTTGCCATTACAGTGAGCGTAATGCCACTATTCATTGGCTATTTTCAAATGAAAAAACAAGGGCAGGTTACTCGTGAAGATGGCCCAACTTGGCATAGCGTGAAAACAGGTACCCCTACAATGGGTGGAGTCGTTTTCCTTGTAGCCAGCTTGATTACTTCGCTAGCAATGGGGTTATTTTTCCACCAATTTACGCCGTCTCTACTAATTATTCTATTTATTTTAGTGTTATACGGTTTGCTAGGTTATTTGGATGATTTCATTAAAGTCTTTAAAAAACGGAACATGGGCTTGAATTCTCGTCAAAAATTAATTGGTCAAATTTTTGGTGGGTTGGTTTTCTACTTTGTTTATCGAAGTGAAGGCTTTTCAGACACCTTAGATTTGTTTGGAGTAGCAGAAGTTCCGTTAGGTATTTTTTATGGCGTGTTTATTATTTTTTGGTTAGTCGGTTTTTCTAATGCCGTGAATTTGACAGATGGGATTGATGGCTTAGTTGCTGGTTTAGGAACAATTTCATTTGGTACTTATGCAATTATTGCCTGGAAACAACAACAATTTGATGTTGTGATTATCTGCCTAAGTGTGATTGGTGGGCTGATTGGCTTTTTCCCTTATAATAGAAAACCAGCAAAAATCTTCATGGGTGATGTTGGTTCATTAGCATTAGGTGGATTGTTAGCAGCAATTTCAATTATTTTGCATCAAGAATGGACGCTACTTTTAATTGGACTTGTCTACGTTTGTGAAACAGCAAGTGTTATTTTACAAGTTGCTTCATTTAAATTATTTGGTCGACGGATTTTTAAAATGTCACCAATTCATCACCATTTTGAAATGTGTGGTTGGTCTGAATGGAAAATTGATTTTGTCTTTTGGTCTGTCGGTTTAATCTGTTCAGGAATCACATTATGGATTCTTTTCTAATCTATCAAAGGGGAAATTGACAATGAAAAAAATAACAACCTATCAAAACAAAAAAGTGTTGGTTTTAGGACTAGCTAAAAGTGGTGTCAGCGCAGCGAAACTCTTACATGAGTTAGGTGCGCTCGTTACCGTTAATGACGCAAAACAATTTGATCAAAACCCTGACGCCCAAGATTTATTAACCTTGGGTATTCGTGTTGTTACAGGGGGGCATCCAATTGAATTGTTGGATGAAGAATTTGAACTAATCGTTAAAAATCCTGGTATTCCTTATACAAATCCACTTGTGGCAGAAGCACTAACTCGGAAAATTCCTATCATAACTGAGGTGGAATTAGCAGGTCAAATTGCCGAATGTCCAATTGTCGGCATTACGGGCACCAATGGTAAAACAACCACGACCACGATGATTGGTTTACTGCTAAACGCTGACAGAACGGCTGGTGAGGCGCGTTTGGCGGGAAATATTGGTTTTCCAGCGAGTACGGTGGCTCAAGAAGCAACGGCCAAGGATGATCTTGTGATGGAACTTTCTAGTTTTCAGTTAATGGGAATTGAGACGTTTCACCCACAAATTGCAGTAATTACAAATATTTTTGAAGCACACTTGGATTATCATGGTTCGCGGAAAGAATATGTTGCTGCAAAATGGGCCATTCAAAAAAACATGACCGCAGATGACACCTTGATTTTAAATTGGAATCAAGTAGAGCTTCAAACGTTAGCCAAAACCACAGCTGCCAACGTATTGCCTTTTTCAACGAAAGAAGCAGTAGAAGGGGCTTATCTTTTAGATGGGAAATTATATTTTAATGAAGAATATATTATGCCCGCCGATGAGCTAGGGATTCCTGGCAGTCACAATATTGAAAATGCACTCGCAGCGATTTGTGTAGCTAAATTAAAAAATGTATCGAATGTTCAGATTAGACAAACTTTGACAAACTTTTCGGGCGTTCCCCATCGAACGCAATTTGTTGGCGAAGTTCAGCAAAGACGTTTTTATAACGATTCAAAAGCAACCAATATTTTAGCTACAGAGATGGCGTTAAGTGGGTTTGACAACCAAAAGCTACTTTTACTTGCGGGTGGCTTGGATCGCGGTAACTCATTTGATGAATTGGTTCCTGCTCTGCTGGGACTCAAAGCAATTGTTTTATTTGGAGAAACCAAAGAAAAATTGGCGGAAGCTGCTAAAAAAGCGAACATTGAAACAATTTTATTTGCTGAAAATGTTCAAACGGCGGTTACCATTGCCTTTGATTATTCGGAAAAAGATGATACTATTTTACTATCACCTGCTTGCGCAAGTTGGGACCAATACCCGAATTTTGAAGTACGCGGGGAAGCCTTTATGCAAGCTGTTCAACAATTAAAAGAAAGTGAAATGTGAGAAAATGAAGATACTAGTAACTGGTGGTGGCACAGGTGGGCATATCTATCCTGCGTTATCCTTCGTCGAACACGTCAAAAAAGAAGCACCTGCAACAGAATTCTTGTATGTGGGAACAGAAAATGGTCTAGAAAGTCAAATTGTGCCAAAGGCGAAAATTCCATTTAAAACGATTAAAATTCAAGGATTTAAGCGTTCGCTGAGTCCTCAAAATTTTAAAACAATTTATTTATTTTTAACAAGCATTAATAAAGCAAAAAAAATTATTCGTGAATTTCAACCAGATGTGGTCATTGGTACAGGCGGTTATGTTTCTGGTGCAGTAGTTTATGCGGCCCACCAATTAAAAATACCGACAATTATTCATGAACAAAATAGTATCCCTGGAATGACAAATAAATTTTTAAGTCGTTATGTGGATAAAATTGCGATTTGTTTTCCAGATGTCGCTAGTTTTTTCCCGAAAGAAAAAACAATTTTAACAGGGAACCCGCGGGGACAAGAAGTCGTAACGGTGGAAAAGTCAGCTATTTTATCAGAGTTTGGCTTGGATCCAGCAAAGAAAACGGTGGTTTTATTTGGCGGAAGTCGTGGCGCCTTGAAAATCAATCAAGCGTTTGAACAGGCCTTTCCTTTGTTTGAAGAGAGAGAGTATCAAGTTTTATACGCTTCAGGAGAAAGATATTATCAGGAACTTCAAGAAAGTCTAAAGCTTTCTGAAAAGAAATTGACAAACATAAGTGTGCAACCGTATATTGATAAAATGGTTGAAGTGATGGCTAATACCGATTTAATGGTGGGACGTGCAGGAGCAACCTCAATTGCGGAGTTCACCGCATTAGGATTACCAGCAATTTTAATTCCGAGTCCTTACGTCACGAATGATCATCAAACGAAAAACGCGCAAAGCTTAGTAAAAGTTGGTGCTGTTGAAATGATTCCAGATGCAGAATTGACCGGCGCTCGTTTAGTTGCGGCAATTGATGATATTTTATTAAACAATGAAAAAAGACAACAGATGGCAACGGCGTCCAAAGGGGAAGGCATCCCAGATGCAAGTGATCGTTTGTATCAAGTTGTGAAAACGTTAGTCTGAGATAGGAGGTGTGGAAGATTAGTAACGAGAACGATATATTCAAAAAAAGAAAACCATTACCTCCAAAAAAATCGGAAGAGTCTCAACCTGAACTGACACCTTGGCAAAAACAAAACCAAGAATATTTGAAGAAGCAAGCGGAAGAAGCTGCTTCAAAAGGTGAAAACGAACAAGCAGAAGTCACCATCACTTTACAAGAACAAAGTCAAGAAGAGCCTCAACAACATCTTCCACAAGAAACAGTGGAAGAAGAGGAGCATTTTGCAGATCGTTTACCGAACGTTAAGAAAACACGGAACAAGCGCTTATATAGGCGTTTAGCCTTTATTTTAACTTGTTTAGGGACAGCCATTTTAGTGGCATTGTATTTTGTTTCGCCTCTTAGTCGATTGAGTGAAGTAACAGTTTCAGGCAACAAAAGTGTGGAGAGTCAAGCGATTATTCAGCAGTCAAAACTTGAAACGGGCAGTGGCTTATGGGAGCAGTATTCAAATAGAAATTATTTTTCTGCAAATATTCAGAAAAAGTTTCCAATTATAAAAAAGGCGAACATTAAGTTAAATGGTATTAATTCATTTAAAATTGATATTCAAGAGTATCAAATTGTCGCTCTTGCTGCGACTAAAGGCGGCTATCATCCGATTTTAGAGAATGGTAAAACTTTGGCGGAAACCACCAAAGCTGCTGAAAGTGGCAAACCAATTTTTGAGAATTTCAAAGAGGATAAATTAATCCCTGAATTAATGGCCTCTTACAACAAATTACCTCAAGAAATTAAACAAGGAATTTCAGAAATTAAATATGCACCATCCAAAACCAATAAAGACTTGATTAATGTCTATATGAATGATGGAAATCGAGTGATTGTTAATATTTCTGATTTAAGTGAAAAAATGGCTTATTATTCACAAGTAGCCGAGCAAATGGACAAACCTGGAATCGTTGATATGGAAGTCGGCATTTTTTCTTATCCGTATGAAAAAGAAAGTGAAGAAACGGGTAGTGAAGTTTCCGAAGATTCAGCGGTTGGAAATCAAGAAGTTGCGGACCCAAATGCAGGCGTAGCAACGGATGAAGCGAATAACGGTACGCCGACAAATGGAGAAAATCAAGAAGTGCAACAAGCAGAATAAGTTTTTTACAAAAATGTTTCAAAAATTAACGAACAAATTCGTATAATCTGCTTTCTAAAACCCCCATTTTTATGGTAAAATTGGAAGAAGTGAATAATACTAAAAAAGAGATAGTTAAACGGACGCCTTTGTCCGCTTAGATATTGGAATTAATAGGAGGAGGAATTCCGTTCATGGCAAAAACAGGAATGTATGTAGGCCTCGATATTGGTACAACTTCTGTCAAAGTAGTTGTCGCTGAATATATTGAAGGTCAAATGAACATCATCGGCGTTGGAAATGCAAAATCAGACGGTTTGAATCGAGGGATTGTCGTCGATATTGATCAAACAGTTCAAGCAATCCAACGGGCCGTTCGACAAGCCGAAGAAAAAGCCGGCATTCAAATTAAAAGCGTAAATGTTGGATTACCAGCGAATTTATTAGAAGTAGAAAGCTGTCAAGGAATGATAGCTGTTAGCAGTGAATCAAAAGAAATTACAGATGAGGATGTGCGCAACGTCGCATCTGCAGCTTTGGTTCGTTCAACTCCTCCTGAACGTCAAATTGTTGCAATCTTACCGCAAGACTTTACCGTCGACGGCTTTGAAGGCATCAAAGACCCACGTGGAATGCTTGGCGTTCGCATGGAGATGTTTGGCGTTGTCTATACTGGACCAAAAACAATCATCCATAACATCCGTAAATGTGTTGAAAAAGCTGGCTTAGGAATTAACGAATTAGTGATTACACCGCTTGCTTTAACGGAAACAATTTTAACAGATGGCGAAAAAGACTTTGGAACAATTGTCATTGATATGGGTGGCGGTCAAACAACGACATCTGTTATCCACGACAAACAATTGAAATTTACTCATGTTAACCAAGAAGGCGGCGAGTTCATCACGAAAGATATCTCAATCGTATTGAATACTTCTTTTAACAACGCCGAAGCCTTAAAAATTAATTATGGGGATGCTTATCCAGAAAGAACTTCAGCAAACGAAGAGTTTCCTGTTGATGTTATCGGTAAGTCAGAGCCTGTAAGAGTGGACGAACGTTACCTTTCAGAAATTATTGAAGCGCGTGTGGAACAAATTTTGAGAAAATCAAAAGAAGTTCTGGATGAAATTGATGCGTTTGAATTACCTGGAGGCGTTGTATTAACTGGTGGCGCCGCTAGTATGCCAGGTATTGTCGATTTGGCGCAAGAGATTTTTGAAGCCAACGTAAAACTATACGTACCAAATCACATGGGCTTACGTAACCCAGTCTTTGCTAATGTCATTAGCATTGTGGAATATTCAGCGCAACTAAACGATATTTATCACATTGCCAAATATGCAATCCCTGGTGAAAAATCGAAACCAGCACAATCAGTCGCTGTCCAACAAGAAGTTCGCTATGACACATATGCTGAACAGCCTCAAGAAGAATACGAAGAATTCAACGAACGTGAGTCTGGTGAAAAAGTGACAGGCAAAATCAAAGACTTCTTCTCGAACATTTTCGACTAATCACATAAACAGGAGGATACGATATCATGGAATTTTCATTAGACAATAACATTAACAACGGTGCAGTCATTAAAGTTATCGGTGTAGGTGGCGGCGGCGGAAACGCTGTAAACCGTATGATCGAAGAAAACGTTAAAGGCGTGGAATTTATCACAGCCAATACAGACGTTCAAGCATTAAAACATTCAAAAGCAGAAACAGTGATTCAATTAGGCCCTAAATACACTCGTGGTTTAGGTGCTGGTTCACAACCTGAAGTTGGCCAAAAAGCTGCAGAAGAAAGTGAACAAGTGATTTCAGAATCATTACAAGGCGCGGATATGATTTTCATTACTGCTGGTATGGGTGGCGGAACTGGTACAGGTGCTGCCCCAGTAGTTGCAAAAATCGCTAAAGAATTAGGCGCTTTAACAGTTGGTGTAGTAACTCGTCCATTTAGTTTTGAAGGTCCAAAACGTGGTCGTTTTGCCGCTGAAGGAATTGCCTTATTAAAAGAAAACGTTGATACACTATTAATTATCTCAAACAACCGCTTATTAGAAGTCGTTGACAAGAAAACGCCAATGCTTGAAGCATTTAGAGAAGCTGATAATGTATTACGTCAAGGTGTTCAAGGGATTTCAGATTTAATCACTGCACCAGGTTACGTAAACTTGGACTTTGCTGACGTGAAAACAGTGATGGAAAACCAAGGAACAGCTTTAATGGGGATTGGTGTAGCGAGCGGCGAAGAACGCGTAATTGAAGCAACGAAAAAAGCTATTTCTTCACCATTGTTAGAAACATCAATCGATGGTGCGGAACAAGTCTTATTAAACATTACTGGTGGCTTAGATATGACCTTGTTTGAAGCGCAAGATGCTTCAGATATCGTTACAAATGCTGCTTCAGGTGATGTGAACATCATCCTAGGTACATCAATCAATGAAGATTTAGGCGACGAAATTCGTGTAACAGTAATCGCTACAGGTATTGATGAATCAAAAAAGGATAGAAAACCGCACCGTCAAACAAGACAAGCGGTTCAACCAATGCAACAAACAACTCAATCTGTGGAAATGGATCAACCAAAATCACAAGAAGAAGCAAGTGCTTTTGGCGATTGGGATATTCGCAGAGAACAAAATACACGTCCAAAAGTTGATGAATCTTCATTAGAACAAGTAGACAAAAAAGAATTTGACACATTCCACCGTGAAGAACCAAATCACAATGATGACGAATTAAGTACGCCACCATTTTTCCGCAGAAAACGATAAGGAGCATCGATTAGAAATGATAGCTGAAAACTTAACAAATATTAATAATCAACTTCAGCTAGCATGCAAAAGCTCACAGCGCTCTGTTGCTGATGTGACAATGATTGGCGTCACTAAATCAGTAGGAATTGAGGAAGCAGCAGAGCTTGTTCAGCTTGGTGTCCAGAATTTAGCTGAAAACCGAGTAGATAAGTTACTAGAAAAGAAAGCTGGATTGGAAAAATTTAATGATATTCAGTGGCATTTAATTGGTAATTTACAACGTAGGAAGGTAAAATTAATTATTAATGAGATAGATTATTTTCATGCATTAGATAGTCTGAGTCTAGCCAAAGAAATTCAAAAAAGAGCAACGAAAGTTATTCGTTGTTTTGTTGAAGTGAATATAACTGGGGAAGAAAGCAAGCACGGCTTTCGTAAAGAAGACGTCTTACCTTTCATTCAAGAACTTGCTGATTTGGACAAAATTCAAATCGTCGGTCTAATGACTATGGCACCTTTTGGGGCAAGTGAAGAAGTATTACATGCAACATTTAGAGAATTAAAAGAGCTGCAAATGACCGTAAATGAGAAACATTTATCTTTTGCTCCTTGTACAGAACTTAGCATGGGAATGAGTAACGATTTCCCAATCGCAGTTGAAGAAGGTGCAACTTTTATACGAATCGGAACAGCGTTATTCAGAGATGCGTAAAGGAGAGGAATTTATGTCAATTTTTAACAAGGATGCGTTATCGAGCTTTTTTGGCTTATCTGGCGAAGAAGATGATTATTATGATAACTACGAAGAATATGAAGAGCGCAAAGCAGTTAATGAACCACCGCGTCGTGCAGCTCGGCCTAAACCACAACGCCCTGTTCAACAACAGGAAAGTTACAGTCAGCCAGCTTATACACAACAAAGTGAGCCTGTAGTTGAAAAACCTTCTGCACGCTATCGTTCTGCTGAAGCGCATCAAGAAAGAGACACACAACAAGCTGCTTACACAGAGAAAAAAGTGGTTTCTATGCGTAGTTCTAATCAATCAGCGACTACGAACACAAGACGAGCACAAGAAAGCACCGCCAATGCAAAAACACATAAAATTACTATTATTGAACCACGTGTGTATTCAGAAGCAATGAGCATTGCGAAACATTTATTTGCTGAAGAAGCTGTGCTAGTTAATTTTACATTAGTAGAAGAAGACCAAGCACGACGCATCGTTGATTTCTTAACTGGTACTGTGTATGCTTTAGACGGAGATATTCAGCGCGTTGGCAATGAAATCTTCTTATGCACACCAGCGAATATGGAAATTGATAGTGCGACAGCACAATCTTTAGCCAACAAACAATTCTTTGATTTCTAAGCCTTAGGGAGGTGTTATTATCGCAACACTGATTACTCTATTATACAAAGGCGTTCAAATCTATTCAGGATTACTAGTGATTTACGCGCTACTTTCATGGTTTCCAGGAGCATATGATTCTGCTTTCGGGCGTTTGCTCTCTAGAATTTGTGAACCATACTTAAGTTTGTTTGACCGTTTGAATTTAAGGATTGGAATGGTTGGATTTAACGTAATGGTAGGGATTATTGTCCTTAACCTAGCAGCGGGTGGCTTAGCAGTCATTTTACGAGCTATTGTTTATTAATAACTTTTAGAAAGGATGATTTATCTATGAACGCAAATGTGTATCAACATTTCCGCAAAGATGAACATCCTTTTATTGACACTGTCGGGGATTGGCTAGAGCAAGTGGAGATGCAATACGCGCCTTATTTGACAGACTTTCTTGATCCTAGACAGGCGTATATTTTGGAAACGTTGATTCGACAAAACAGTGATTTATCGTTTACTTTTTATGGTGGTTATGAGCAAGCAGAACGAAAACGCTGCTTGATTTATCCAGCGTATTACATACCAGAAGAGACAGATTTTGGTGTTGTATTATTTGAAATTATTTATCCATCTAAATTTGCGACATTATCTCATGGGAAAATTTTAGGCACCTTGATGAATGTTGGGGTTCGTAGGGAAGCCTTTGGAGATATTATTTCCGATGGTGATAAGTGGCAGGTTTTTATAGCACAAGAAGTAGCTGGCTTCGTTGTTAACCAAGTCGACAAAATTGGTAAAATTACTGTTCGCTTAGAAGAACGGGATTATACACAAATTTTGATACCGAAGGATGGTTGGCAAGAAGAGCGAACGACTATGAGCTCTTTGCGGCTGGATAGTGTGATTTCCGCCGTATTTAATATTTCAAGGCAACGATCAAAACAATTGATCGAATCTGGTAAAGTAAAAGTCAATTGGACAGAAACGACACGACCAGATTTTGCTTTAGACTTATTAGATATTGTTTCGATACGAGGATTTGGGCGCCTTCAGATTCAAGAATTAGAAGGAAAAACAAAGAAAGAAAAATTTCGTGTCCTCTTAGGGGTATTGAGAAAATAATCTCGAACTTTTGTTTAAGAAAACCATTTTGGCTGTTCATTCAGACGAAGTTGTGTATAATAAAAAAAGTAAGATATTTGCTATTTCAGGATTAGTATGAGAATGTGTTCATAAGGGGTTTTACAAAAATAATCCAAAGAGGTGAAGGAATATGGCATTAACTCCATTAGATATTCAAAACAAAGACTTCTCAACAAAAATGAGAGGCTATAACCAAGACGATGTAGATGACTTTTTAGATCAAGTCACACGTGATTATGAAGATGCATTACAAAAAAATCGTGAACTTGAGAAATCATTAAAACACGCAGAAGAAAAATTACAATACTTCAATGAATTGAAAGATGCATTGAACCAATCAATTATTGTTGCACAAGATACCGCTGATAAAGTGAAATCAAGTGCCAATAAAGAATCAGAAATGATTATCACTTCGGCAGATAACCAAGCCAAAGAAACCTTGGTAGAAGCTGAACGTAAATCAAATGCAATGATTGCAGATGCTGAAGCGAAATCAACACAAATCTTAGCAGAAGCAATTGAACGTGCCCGTCAATTAGCTGGGGAAACAGAAGACTTGAAGAAGAAAACACGTGTCTTCCATCAACGCTTAAGCTTAATGCTTGAAACTCAATTAGAGCAAGTGAAGAGTGAAGAGTGGGAAGAGATTTTAAAGCCTTTTTCTAGTTATGTCGGAGACAAACATACAGCAGTTAAGGAAATTCTTGATGAACAAGACCTTGACAACGAAAATGAAACTGTTGTAAACTCTGAAGAGAACACAGATGCTGTAGTAGAAAAAAAGCCTGTAATTGAAGTCACTGAAGAAACAATTGAAGAAGAATCAAAATAGATAGAACAGAACGTTTAATGTTTATTCTTAGCAGCGAGTCAATGATAGTGAAAGTTTGACAGACACTGGCATTAAACAGATCCTCTATCCTAGATGCAGTTCTGAACACTTGAGTAGGAACTGCCGGATAATTACCGTTATCAATTTCAGAGAAAGTAGGGGCAACTCTACTTTGAATTTGGGTGGTAACACGAGTACTTCGTCCCTTGGGATGGAGTACTCTTTTTTTATCTACTTTTATCAGCTATCGTTCATCTTTAGTATGAACTAACACAATTAAATCGATAAAATGAAAGCGAGGCAAATGCATATGAAAATGAAAGAAACATTGCAATTAGGAAAAACAGCTTTTCCAATGCGTGGGAACTTGCCAAACCGTGAAGCAGAATGGCAAAAAGACTGGGAAGAAAAAGGCTTATATGAACAACGTCAAAAATTAAACGAAGGAAAACCAACCTTTGTTTTACATGATGGCCCTCCGTATGCAAACGGAAATATTCATTTAGGACATTCTTTGAATAAAATAAGTAAAGATATTATTATTCGTTCAAAATCAATGTCTGGTTTCCGTTCTCCTTATGTGCCTGGTTGGGATACCCATGGTTTACCAATTGAGCAAGTGTTAACCAATAAAGGGGTTAAACGTAAAGAAATGACTGTCGCTGAGTATCGCGAAAAATGTAAAGAGTATGCCTTATCACAAGTCGATAAACAACGTAACGATTTTAAACGTTTAGGTGTGTCAGGCGATTGGGAACATCCATACATTACGTTAGATCCAGAGTATGAAGCAGCAGAAATTCGTGTTTTTGGTAAGATGGCAGAAAAAGGCTATATTTATAAAGGCTTAAAACCAATTTATTGGTCTCCTTCAAGTGAATCTTCTTTAGCAGAAGCAGAAATTGAATACAAAGATGTAAAATCACCTTCTATTTACGTAGCTTTTAATGTGGTCGATGGTAAAGGTCTTTTAGATAACGAGACAGCCTTCGTCATCTGGACGACAACCCCTTGGACATTACCAGCCAACTTAGGTATTTCAGTTAATCCTGATTTTACGTATGTTGAAGTGAAGGCAGACGGTCGTAAATTTGTAATTGCTAAAGATTTATTAGCAACAGTTAAAGAAGCGATTGGTTGGGAAGAAGTAGAAGTCTTGCGAGAATTTTCTGGTGAAAAATTAGATCGTATGACAGCTCAACATCCATTCTATGATCGAACATCACTTGTTATGCTAGGCGACCACGTGACGCTAGATGCCGGGACTGGCTTAGTTCATACCGCACCAGGACATGGTGAAGATGACTATATCGTTAGCCGTAAATATGATTTACCTGTTATTTCTCCTGTTGACAGCCGTGGGGTCTTTACAGATGAAGCACCTGGTTTTGAAGGAATTTTCTATGACAAAGCGAATCCAATGATTACTGAGTTATTAGAAGAAAAAGGCGCATTATTAAAATTAGATTTCTTTACGCATAGTTATCCACATGACTGGCGTACCAAAAAACCAGTTATCTACCGTGCAACGCCACAATGGTTTGCTTCAATCTCTAAATTCCGTCAAGATATTTTAGATGAAGTTGAGAAAGTTGACTGGCTAATTCCTTGGGGAAAAACACGTTTGTATAATATGATTCGTGACCGTGGTGATTGGGTAATCTCTCGTCAAAGAGCGTGGGGTGTACCATTACCGATTTTCTATGCTGAAAACGGGGAAGCCATCATTACGCCAGAAACAATTGAACATGTAGCGAATTTATTTGCAGAACATGGATCAAATATCTGGTTTATGCGTGAAGCAAAAGAGTTACTACCAGCAGGCTTTACACATCCAGGTTCACCAAATGGCGAGTTTACCAAAGAAACAGATATCATGGACGTTTGGTTTGACTCAGGTTCTTCACATGAAGGAGTTTTACGAGAAAGAGAAGAGTTAACTTTCCCAGCAGATATGTATTTAGAAGGTTCTGACCAATATCGTGGTTGGTTTAACTCAAGTATTACAACAAGTGTTGCTATCAATGGGGTAGCGCCTTATAAATCAATCATTTCTCAAGGGATGGTTCTCGATGGCGAAGGCCGTAAGATGAGTAAATCGTTAGGCAATACTATCTTACCTGAAAAAGTTATCAATCAAATGGGGGCAGATATCTTACGCTTGTGGGTAAGTAGTGTTGACGCGGAAGCCGATGTGCGTGTCTCAATGGATATCTTAAACCAAGTATCTGAAGTGTACCGGAAAATCCGTAATACTATGCGTTTCTTGTTAGCGAATACGAGTGATTTTAATCCAGCTGAGCATACTGTAGCTTATGCTGATTTACGTTCTGTAGATAAATACATGACGGTTCGTTTAAATCAAGTCATTCAAGAAATCCGTGAAAATGGTTATGAAAAATATAATTTCATGTATATTTATCGGACAGTTATGAACTTCTTAACTGTAGATTTATCTTCTTTCTATTTAGACTTTGCGAAAGATGTCGTTTATATTGAAGCTGAAAACGATTATCAACGTCGTTGTATGCAGACTGTTTTCTATCAAACATTGGTTTCATTAACAAAATTATTGACACCAATTATTCCACATACAGCGGAAGAAATTTGGAGTTTCTTACAAGAAGAAGAAGAGTATGTGCAATTAGCTGAATTCCCAGGTTACGAAACGTTTACTAATGAAGAAGAATTGATGGATACATGGGCAGCCTTTATGGATTTCCGGGACAATGTCTTAAAAGCGTTGGAAGAAGCTCGTCATTCTAAATTAATCGGTAAATCGTTAGAAGCTAAAGTGACCGTTTATCCAAATGAACAAATTCGTCAATTAATGACAGCTGTTGATGCAGATATTGCTCAATTACTAATTGTTTCCGACTTTGAAGTATCAAAAGAAGTAGCACCTAGTGAAGCTGTTCAATTTGAAGACATGGCTATTTTAGTTGAAAAAGCAGAAGGCGAAACGTGTGACCGTTGTCGTTCCGTTCGTCAAGATGTCGGCTCAGATGAAAAATTACCAACACTTTGTGGCCGTTGTGCACACATTGTTGAAGAAAATTATCCAGAAGCGGTTGCTGAAGGATTCGAATAAACAAGAAAAAAGATCCGCTAGTCGTTAACTAGCGGATCTTTTTTGGCTTATTTATTGATCAAGTTGACCGCGGTCACGGTACCAGTTATCTGGTTGCCATTCCCAAGTAAAGCCATCTTTTTCTAATAAGTCGAAGGCAGCTTGCGGGCCCATTGTGCCAGCGGCATAATTAGGGAAAGAAACGTCTGTTTTATCCCAAGCATGTCGAATAATGTCAACAATGCGCCAAGATTGGGCAACTTCGTCCCAATGAGAGAAGTTTGTACTATCGCCATTTAGGCAGTCTAATAGAAGTTTTTCGTATGCTTCTGGACTATTTTCAGTCATTTCAGCACTTTGACGGAAATCAAGTTTCACTGGAGTTGTATTGAACCCTTGACCGATTTCTTTTCCATTTAAGGTTAATGAAAATCCTTCAGTTGGTTGGATATAGATAGTTAAAACATTCGGTGGTAAATCGGTTTTATCGCATTCTTCACACGTATCATCTTTGAAGACATTAATAGGTACTTGTTTAAAGACGATGTTAATGCGTGTGCCTTTTTCAGTTAATCGTTTACCTGTGCGAACATAGAAAGGGACGCCAGACCAACGGAAATTATCAATTAAAAATTTACCAGCAACAAAAGTTTCAGTGGATGAAGTTTCTGCCACATTCGGTTCATCACGATAGGCTGCAAATGTTTGATCAGCTAGCTGACCTTCGCCGTATTGGCCACGCACGAAATTTTGAAGGGCTTCTTCTTCAGAATAAAGGCGGATGGCACGTAAAGCTTTTACTTTTTCAGTCCGAATTTCTTTTTCAGAAAAGGCAACAGGAGGCTCCATCGAAAGCAATGCAACGACTTGTAAAATATGATTTTGAACCATATCTTTTAGTGCGCCACTGTGGTCGTAATAGCCGCCACGATCCTCGACACCTAAGCTTTCAGCGAAGGTGATTTGGACATTATCAATGTAACGATTGTTCCATTGTGATTCAAAAATATTATTGGCAAAACGAATGGCTGAAATATTTTGGATCATTTCTTTGCCTAAGTAATGGTCAATTCGGAAAATATCTTGTTCAGGAAATGCAGCACGAATTTCTTCATTTAATTCGTAGGCAGATTCATAATCAGAACCAAATGGCTTTTCGATAATTAGACGATCAAAGCCTTCTTCCGAAATAATATGTTGTGATTTCAAGTGATTAACAATGGTTCCAAAGAATTGAGGAGCCATAGCTAAATAGTAAACATGATTGCCTTCTAAGTGGTATTGTTCATTTAGGCGATCAGATAATTCTTTTAAGGTATTATAATGTTCCGTATCATTCACATTATGTGATTGGTAATAGAAATGACTAGAAAATTCAATTGCCTCTTCGGCCGTAGGATTTAAGTCTTGAATGGTTTCACGAACGATTTCACGATAGTATTCGTCTGTCCATTCCCGACGTGCGGTACCAATCACCGCAAAACGCTCAGCTAATAATCCTTTTTTATATAAGCGGAACAGGGAAGGATACAATTTGCGTTTGGCAAGATCACCTGTCCCCCCGAAAATAGTAAATAATGCTACTTTTTCATTCATTAGTTTTCCTCACTTTCTCTAATCAACGGCTCAACAAAAATTGTGTTTGCTGCTTTAAAGCTGACGGATAATTCTTTGTTTTCATTATAAATGGTGATCGGTCCTTCATATGCAGCAATTTCTTTAATCGTATATTCTTCTTGAATATTTAAATCAATGGAAACTAAATAATCCAGTAATTCTTTTTCGTCTAAGACACGTGCAATCCGAATTTTTGTGCCAACAGGGTAGTCTGTTAACGTTTGTCGTTTCTCCTCATGAATGGGTTGATTATCTTCGGGAATAACACCACCGTGTGGACAAAATTCTGGATGATTTAAATAATCCGCTAAACGGTTCACAAGCGTCTGTGAAGTAACATGTTCTAAAACTTCTGCCTCTTCGTGCACATCATTCCAAGTGTAATTTAAGTGCTCTACTAAAAAGACTTCCCAGATTCGGTGTTTGCGAATTAACGTACTCGCTTTTTTTAAGCCTTTTTCAGTTAATTGTACCCCTTGATAAGGAGAATGCTCAACCAAATCTTCTTTTACTAACTTTGAAATCATCTCACTAACCGAAGCTGCCGAAACATCGAGTCCAGAAACAATTTGTTTATTATTCACTTTAACTTCGTCGCCACCTAATTCAAAAATTAATTTTAAATAGTCTTCGCGATTTGGTGTCATAGGGGCTCATCCTTTCAAAAAAACATCATCCTAAGTTTATCAGAAAAAGGCGCATTTGACTATTTAATAATATTCAAGTTGTAAGAAAACTTTCTGAATGCTTTTGCAAGGGATGTAAAAAAATAAATCACCCACCACACATACTTCATTTTATGTGTCATGGGTGATTTATTAATTGTAAATGGCCCGTTCTAGTGTGTAGGTTTCGTCGTCGGCTTCATCGTAAAGCGTCGCAGGGACACCATTTTCACATTGAATGATTAAATGGTAACCTAACTTGTCTAAGATAACTAAGCGTTTAGGGGTTAATTCAACAAGCAAGGCATGCGTTTGTTTGCCATCAATGAAAACATTGAAAGATGAGGTGATTTCTAAGGTGTGTTGCGTGGCTTTCTTCACGTCCACAAACCACCAATGCCCAGTATAGTTGTGTTGAAGCTCCTGTGGGGAAGGGAGCTGTTTATTTTTTTTCCAGAGGATAGAGCCTGCTAATCCAGTAAGTAAAGATGCACCAACCAAGAAAGTCCAATGTTTTTTCAAAGAAATTCCTCCTAACCTTCATTTTCATTTATTCGTCTTCGTTACCTTTATTATATAGAACTTGTCTAAAATATTCGACTAAATCGCTGAGAATTGACAAATATTTAATGATTGACACAAGATAGTAAAATTGTTGGTTTTGGTCTATACTTTTCCTTGTTTTTTTATGGTATAGTGTGTAAGAAAGGAAGTCTGTGTATGAAGTACCCGAATGTCCAACTTGCTTATTTTATCGAACGACCCAATCGGTTTATTGCACACTGTCGTTTAATGGAAACGAATGAAGAAGTAATCACACATGTCAAAAATACTGGCAGAGGGAAAGAAGTTTTTTTACCAGGTGCTGTTGTGGCGCTTAGTTATCAACCATCGCCTAAAAGAAAAACAGATTACGATTTGATTGCAGTAAAAAAAGGTTCTTTTTGGATTAATATTGATAGTCAAGTACCGAATACATTAGTCAATGAAGCGTTAAAAAATGGTCAAATTGTGCTTCCTGGTTTAGTTGGTACGATCCAAACTGTTAAACGTGAGCAACGATTTGCACATTCAAAATTTGATTTTCTAGTGGAAACGGATGCGGACGAACAAGCTTTTGTCGAAGTGAAAGGCATGACTTTAGAAAATAAAGGCGTCGGTGCTTTTCCTGACGCGCCAACACTTCGTGGCTTGAAGCATGTCACTGAACTAATGGCTGCAACTAAAGCGGGTTACCGCTGTTACATTTTGTTTGTGGTCCAATTTGAAGAAATTAAGCAAGCAACGATTCACCAAGAGATGCAACCTGCCTTTGCTGAAAATGTGGGTGCTGCAATTGATCAAGGTGTGCAAGTCCTTGCTTACAATTGCCACGTAACACCAGCAACGATTGAACTTAAGTCACAGGTAACCTTTGATTTATTACAGGCATTTGATGATCCTAATAAATAACTTGAAGAACTCCTAGCGCTTTAAGGCAGGGTAATTACGTGACTTTTGTACGAGAGATTACTATTATAAAGAGAGTAAATAAACAAAAAATGGAGGTTTTTGATTATGATACATTTAGGCGTAATTGGTACCAATTGGATTAGTCATCAATTTGTTGCAGCAGCTTTAGAAACGGGTGCGTACGATTTAACGGCTGTTTATTCTCGGAAACTAGCAACGGCACAAGAATTTGGTTCTCGCTATGGGGATGTGGAATATGCAATTGATTTAGAGACGTTTTTTGGTATTGCACATATGGATACGGTTTATATTGCCTCACCAAATTCATTACATTTTGAACAAGCGAAACAAGCAATTTTAGCGAAAAAAAATGTAATTGTTGAAAAACCAGCTTTTTCAACGCCTGATGAGATGGCAGAAATTATTGAATTAGCGAATAAAAATCGTGTGTATTTCTTTGAAGCGGCCCGTAATATTCATGAGCAAAGTTTCCAAAAAATTGCTGAATTATTGCCATTAAAAAACCAAATTTTAGGTGCGAATTTTACGTATATGAAATATTCTTCTCGCTATGATCAAGTATTAGAAGGCAAAGAGCCAAATATTTTTTCTCCTCATTTTTCTGGGGGAGCCTTAGCAGATTTAGGCGTTTATTTAGTTTATGCAGCCTTGGGCTGGTTTGGCGTACCAAAGGAAAGCCATTATTTTGCTAGTAAAATTGCAACAGGTGTCGATGGCTTAGGAACAATTATTTTACGTTATGATCAGTTTGACGTGACGTTAAACACTGGGAAAATTAGTGATTCTTTTGCCCCATCCGAAATTTACTTTGAAAACGGGACCTTGATTTTAGATAGTGTCAATGCTATTTCTTCGGCTGAGTACCATGATCGCGCACATGAAGAACGTGATGTCTTAGATATTCAAGTAGCCGATAATCCAATGATTGAAGAAGCCCGTGATTTTGCAGCAGTTTTAAATAACCCAACAGATAAGTATTGGGGCACCAAGTATGAAGAATGGGTTGAGCTTGCTCGAAATGTCAATAAAGTAGTCACTGATTTACGTCATAGTGCCGGCATTATTTTTGATGCTGATAAATAAGAATTAAGCGATAGGAAAGGAACAATATGAGATTTTTAGAACAACTTCCAGAGGCTTGGCAAGAACAGTGGCAAGTTTCTGGCTTTAACGAACCATCAACAATTCAAGAAAAAAGTTTTACGCCCCTTCGCGAAGGAGAAAATGTTTTAGGAATTTCGCCGACAGGAACTGGAAAAACACTTGCTTACATGCTGCCTTTACTCTTAACTGTTGAAAAAGGACAGGGAAATCAATTGTTGATTATTGCTCCATCTCAAGAATTAGCTATGCAAATTGCTGAAGTTGCTCGGACTTGGGCTAAGCCACTTCAATTAACGGTTCAAACGTTAATCGGCGGGGCAAATGTTTCACGCCAGATTGACAAGTTAAAAAAACGTCCCGAAGTGTTAATCGGAACACCAGGTCGGATTTTAGAGTTAATGAAGAATAAAAAAGTCAAAGCTCAGTTGTTAAAAACAATTGTAATGGATGAAGTTGATCAACTTTTCCAAGAGGAAGAGCTAAGTTTAACCAAGCAAATTTTGACACACACACCAACCGAATACCAACTTGTTTTTTATTCAGCGACTGCTGATCGTGTCGTGAATCAAGCGCAATCTTTAAGCCAAAAATTACAGGTGATTGATGTGACGGAAGAAGATACTTCAGCAGGTCAAGTCGCCCACTACTTTATTCGGTTAGCACCAAGAAAAAAAGCTGATTACTTACGTCGTTTGGCCCATACAGAAGCATTCAGAAGCATGGTCTTTTTCAATCAAGTTGCTGATTTAGGTGCAGCAGAAGAAAAATTAGTTTATGAGAATGTGCCGGCTATTGGTCTGGCTTCAGATCAAAGTAAACAGTTGCGTAAATTGGCGATCGATCAATTTAAAGCAGAACGAGTGAAGTTGTTATTAACCACGGATATTGCGGCACGGGGCTTAGATTTCACAGGGGTCCCTTACGTCGTAAACGTAGATGTTCCTTTAACCGAAGAGAGCTATATTCATCGTTCTGGTCGCGTTGGCCGGATGGGTGCACAAGGGGCAGTGATTACGTTTATCAACGATGGCACCAAAAGGGATTATCAACGTTTGATGAAACAATTGGCCATTCCTTATCAGGAAATCTTTTTATATGATGGTGCACTTCATGAACAGCCAAAAGCCAAAGATGAACTAGAAAAAAAGAACGTAGTCAAAGATACGTATTCAGAAAAAAAGAGTACGAAAGAAAGAAAACCAGAAACAGTAAATTCTGTTGTCAAAGAACCACAAGAAACACGCAAAAAGAAGAAAAACAAAAAGAAAAACACGAAAAACAAAGGAGCTCGTAAAGCGAAGAAATAACGCTTTACGAGCTTCAAGCAGAACGTTGTATCGAGGAGGATTCCATGAAATCTCGGAAGGAAGAAATCTTAGCGTTACTTCAAAAAAATGAAACTGGCTTAACGGCAGGAGCGGTAGCAGAACAGTTAATGATTGATCGCAGTAATGCCAGCCGTTATTTAAATGAATTATTCAAAGAAAAGAAAATTACTAGAAGTACTGGACGTCCTGTTATCTATTCAGTGCCAACAATCAATGAAGGAGAACAAGTCCATGTAGATGAGTCCACCTCTGTTAGTTTTGACACATTAGTAGGTGCCAATGATTCTTTAAAAGTGAGTATTCAGCAGGCCAAGGCGGCTATTTTATATCCACCAAGAGGTTTGCATACGATTATTTTTGGGAAAACAGGAACAGGGAAATCTCTTTTTGCTGAATGTATGTACCGTTTTGCAATTGATTCAAAAACCTTAGATGAAGATGCCCCTTTTGTCTCTTTTAATTGTGCTGATTATGCACAAAACCCACAATTATTATTTGGTCATATCTTTGGCGTAAAAAAAGGCGCCTATACTGGTGCGAATGAAGATAGTCCAGGCTTAATGGCAAAAGCAGATGGCGGGATTCTCTTTTTAGATGAAATTCATCGTTTACCGCCAGAAGGTCAAGAAATGCTCTTTACGTTTATTGATAAAGGCGTGTACCGTCCATTAGGAGAAAGTGGTCAAACCTATGAAGCCTCTGTTCAAATTATTGGTGCGACAACGGAATCCTCAGAAAACTTTTTAACCACTTTTAATCGGCGGATTCCGATGTCGATTACATTACCATCTTTAGATGCACGGACGCTAGATGAGCGTTATGCCATCATTTCGTTATTTATTCAGCAAGAGGCAACACGTTTGGGCCAACAAATTGATATCGAACGCGAAGCAGTTTTGGCGTTCATGTTATACGATGCAGAAGGAAATATTGGTCAGGTGAAGCGGGACTTAAAATTAGTTTGTGCTAAGTCATTTCTTTATTATCGGACGCACAATTTAGAACATTTGGTTATCCGTAAACGGGATTTGTCGTTACCTGTCCAAAAAGGATTATTAAAAATTAAAGAAGTACCTGAGCGCTTGGATCAATTTGTCGACAGTAAAAGTAATTATTTATCTTTCCAACCAGGTACCAACAAAATTGTTTGGTCGCAAGATCCAGCTAGAGACATGCAAGTTTACAATGAAATCGAAGAAAAAGTCGCTGACTTGTCTGAAGCTGACTTAGAAAATGTTGATTTAGAAGAATTGATTTCTAAAGATATGAATGCGTATTTTAAAAATTATGTCGAAGAATTAACCCAACATTCTTTACATAAGGAGTTATTACCAGAAGCTATTTGGGACTTAACGAATCGTCTTTATGATATCGCAGAAGAGCGTTTGGAACACACGTACAACGAAACAGCACGCTTTGCCTTTGCGCTTCATTTACAAAGTACGATTGAACGTGTCAAAGAAGGTCACGTGATTGTCCATCCTGATTTAAATAATGTCCGTAAAAACATGAAAAAAGAATTTCAAGTAGCCTTAGATTTATCTTCTATTATTGAAGAAGAGAACAACATAGAGATTCCTTTCGATGAAATTGGCTTTATTAGTATGTTTTTATCTATTAATGTCGGTAAAGAAGAAAGAACTCCAGAAAATAATGTTGGTGTGTTCGTCTTAATGCATGGGGATTCTACTGCCTCAAGTATGTTGAAAACCGCCCAAGAACTTTTAGGAACATCAATTGGAACAGCGATGAATATGCCGTTAACGATGGAAGTTCAAACAATGTATGAACAATTACGAAACCAAGTAATTACGCAAAAAGAATCGTTAAATAATGGGATTTTATTACTGACCGATATGGGTTCATTAAATTCGTTTGGAAATATGTTGTTTGAAGAAACAGGTATCCGAACGAAGGCGATTACAATGACGAGCACAATGATTGTCTTAGAAGCTATTCGAATGGCAAGCGTGGGACGAAGTTTAGAGGACATTTACCAAAATATTCAACTTTCTTTTGAAAGCGTTGTGAGAGAACAATTTCGCTCTAGTCTGCAAAAACGTCAAAACGTAAAAAAAGCAGTAATCGTGACGTGCTTTACAGGAGAAGGGGTCGCCGCAAAACTATACCAACGAATCTTACCCGTTATTGATGAAACAAAAGTAGAACTGATTCAAATGCAATTTATTGAACGAGAAACGTTTAAAAAGCATATCGACAACTTGATGGAAGAATATGAAATTAAGGCCATTGCGGGAACTGTGGATGTTGAATATCAAAATATTCCCTTCTTTTCCGTCTATGATATTTTTGATGATGAAAAATTAAATGTATTGAAACGGATTGCTAGTGATGAAGTGGCAATTGATACAATTGTTCATTCACTAAGTGGCGTCATTACTTCTGTGGACTCCTTACAAAAATTAATTCTCATGTTACAAAAAACAGTTCATCAAATACAAACAGACATGCATATTATTGTTGAACCAGGGGTGGATGCCGGAATCATGATTCATTTGGCTTTTCTGGTAGATGCTTTAATTAAAGGAGAAGAAACAAGAACTTTTCCAAACTTAGCGGAATATGTTAAAACACATCGTTTAGAAATCGATGTCGTACGCACGAATTTTATGTTAATTGAACGGGCGTATCGTGTGACGATTCCAGAAGCGGAAGTTGCGCATGTTACCCAAATGTTTTTAGAAAATGAAATTAAAAGTAAACAATAATAAATAAAAAAACATCAAGAAATGAGAAAACGCTCTCTTTTTTCTTGATGTTTTCTTTTTGTAAGTTACACACAATTTCATGTGTGTAAGCGTTTTCTTTTAGTGTGTGCACGCTTTTTTCGATGACAAAAGCTGTTATATCAGTATTTTAATGAGGAAAAAACTTGGCACAATTATTGCTATAAATAAAGTGTATAACGTCATAACTTTTAAGGAGATGAAGAAAAAATGGCAAAAAAAACAATTATGTTAGTTTGTTCCGCAGGAATGAGCACAAGTTTATTAGTAACAAAAATGCAAAAAGCAGCAGAAGATCGTGGCATGGAAGCAGACATCTTTGCAGTATCGGCTTCTGAAGCTGATACAAACTTGGAAAATAAAGAGGTGAATGTTTTACTTTTAGGTCCACAAGTTCGTTTCATGAAAGGGCAATTTGAACAAAAATTACAACCAAAAGGGATTCCTTTAGATGTAATTAACATGGCAGATTATGGCATGATGAATGGCGAAAAAGTTTTAGATCAAGCAATCTCATTAATGGGATAAGGAATTAAAAGGTTTAAGAAAAGTGAATAGCAAACAAGGATAGTGCATGTTACCAAAGGTTTTATTTTGTACGCTCGATTCATTCGTTTAATGAGGCTACTGCCTTTTTAATAAATATAAATGGATACAGGAGGAATAAAAATGAACGGATTAATGGCATGGATGGAAAAATATATCTTACCAACTGCCGCAAAAATTGGTGCACAGAAACATCTGGTGGCACTAAGGGATGCTTTTATTGGTACATTACCTGCGACAATGGCTGGATCAGTCGCCGTAATGATTAACGCAATTATTCGAGATCTTCCCCAAGAGTTTGTCTCAACTTATGCGGCAAGTTTGGAAGCAGACAAAGGTATTTTTGCAGTATTGAATGTCATCATTGGGATTAATGGTTTTGTTTGGAATGGTACATTGGCTATCGCTGGTTTGATTTTCGCTTTTTCTTGGGGCTATAACTTAGCGAAAGCATACAATGTGAATGAGCTAGCTGGTGGGATTGTCAGTTTAGCTACCTTAATTTCAGGTGTTGCTTTTGCACCGAATAACACAGCTGAATTAGCTGTAAAAGTGCCAGAAAAGATTGCCAACGCAATTAATGGGGCAGAAATTGGTGCGTCAATTGCTAATAATCAATTGACTGTCAATCCATGGGGTTGGTTAAATCTCAACCATCTAAATGGTAACGCTTTCTTTGCGGTGATGATTATGGGCGCTTTATCAACCATTATTTTTTGTAAATTAATGCAAGCGGATTTAACAATAAAAATGCCTGATTCTGTTCCGCCAGCAGTTTCAAAAGCGTTTGCGGCAATTTTACCAGCAACAATCGCGTTGTATGTCGTAGCGATTATTAACTTTACGGTGTCAAAACTTTCAGGCGGTCAATTATTAATTGATTTAATTCAAAAATATATCGCGGAACCGTTCCTTGGGTTATCACAAGGACTAGGAGCTGTGCTAATCGTAACAGTTTTTGTTCAAATTTTCTGGTTCTTTGGTATTCATGGGCCAAACGTTTTGGCACCAGTTCTTGAAGGAATTTGGGGACAAGCACAATTAATCAATATTGATATTTTCCAAAAAGGTTATGAAGGAAAAACAGGAACAGCTGCGGTTTTAGCCGCTATTGACGACGGTAAAGCCTACATGTGGGTCCGTGGTTCGTTTGATGCTTTTGCTTGGTTTGGTGGTTCAGGCGGTACAATCGTCCTAATTATTGCAATCTTGTTATTCTCCAAACGAGCAGATTATTTAACAGTCGGTAAATTATCATTAGGACCTGGAATCTTTAATATCAATGAACCGATTATGTTTGGTTTACCAGTTGTTCTGAATCCAATTATGTTTATTCCATTTGTAATTGCGCCATTAGTTGCTACTACAATTGGCTGGGTTGCAACGTATCTTGGGCTAGTCGCCCCAGTTTCTCAACAAGTCGCATGGGTGACACCGCCGTTGCTATTATCTTTCTTAGCGACAGGTGCCGACTGGCGCGCACCAATCGTAGCGTTGGTATGTATGGTAGTCACTTTCTTGATTTGGACACCGTTTGTTATCGCTGCTAACAAAATGGATCCTGCATTAGGCGAAAGTGAGCAATAGGCAATAAAAACAGCAATTACTTGTATAGAAAGGAGCGAGCGGCATGATTTCGATTGCAAGTGCAATGAAGCAAGAGGAAATTATTACTTTATTAGAGGCATATCAAGGGGAAAATGAAACATTTACTTTTAAAGAAAAGAATGGTATTAAGTTATTTTTTGAAGTTGAAGGAGACCCTGAAACTGCTGCACAAGTTGCAAAACAGCTGATTAAGGAACAACCTTGGGGTGGCGTTTTATACTTCCAAGCAACGGTAGTCTAAAAAGATAGGATGGATGAAAATGATTAGAAATGGATTATTTTTATGTAGTATTGGCTTCTTGATTGTTTTGTATTCGTTGAATCCCAGCTCCTTAAACTATGATTTATTAAGTCTGACAACGGGGATTTTTTTCATTGGACTTGGTGGTTACCTGTTTTTTAAAGGAAAAAAAGTTGCTGAAGAAGAGGCGACAAAGGATGAGGTGAAACGGTAATGGAAATTACGAAAACATTAACTATTTCAGCAGATGAATTTTACACGCAATTAATGAATTCTGTTATTTTTGATATCCGTAAGCAAACAGGCAAAACTCTTACAAGAAAGCAGTTGCGTAAGTTTGAATATATCAAAGAATATAGTAAAAATAGTCGCGCGAAAATAGTTATTGAAGAAGCTATAGAAAATAAGACCTATCAATTTCGAACATCCACAACTAAAAATGATTTCTCGGTGCGGTATGAGCTCCAGCCAATTGATGAAAAAAGCTGTGAACTGCGTTATACAGAAACAATGGTTTCTTATGGGGCGTTACAAAAACTGAATGACGCAGTATTAGGTATCTTTTTAAGTTATTTTAAAAAGAAACAGTTTTATAAAATGCTTAAAATGATGGAAACTGCTTAAAGGGAAAAAGCGGCTTTTGTCCAGTTGATTCTCTTCAGCTTTAGAAAGTGAGCGATGAGTCGTTTCGACTTATCACTCACTTTCTTTTGTTGCCCTATTATTTTGGAAACGCACACAAAAAAGTTGTGTGTAATCGTTTTATTTTTAGTGTGTACACGCTTTCCATGTTGGAAAACGTTGTCATATCAAGGTTTTCAATGTGTTAAAACTTGGCACGCTTCTTGCTTATATAAAGGTGTAAAGCAAAACAAAGAGAATTTAGGAGATGAAGGAAAATGGCAAAAAAAACAATTATGTTAGTTTGTTCCGCAGGAATGAGCACAAGTTTATTAGTAACAAAAATGCAAAAAGCAGCAGAAGATCGTGGCATGGAAGCAGACATCTTTGCAGTATCGGCTTCTGAAGCAGATACAAACTTGGAAAATAAAGAGGTAAATGTTTTATTATTAGGCCCACAAGTTCGTTTCATGAAAGGGCAATTTGAACAAAAATTACAACCAAAAGGGATTCCTTTAGATGTCATTAACATGGCGGACTATGGCATGATGAATGGCGAAAAAGTTTTAGATCAAGCAATTTCATTAATGGGATCATCAAACTAGAGCAGAAAATGGGGTAGAGGTAATGGACGGACAACAGAACTTAGAAGCAATCATGGGTTTAATCATGTATGGCGGAAATGCTAAAAGCGATGCAATGGAAGCGATTGCCGCAGCAAAATCGGGGGATTTTGAATTAGCAGACAAAAAAATTGCAGATGCAGAAGAATCACTTGTACATGCACATCATTCGCAAACAGGAATGTTAACAGAAGAAGCAAAAGGCAATAACATGCAAGTAACATTGTTAACAGTGCACAGTCAAGATCATTTAATGACTGCGATTGCATTTACAGATTTAGCAAAAGAAATTATCGATCTTTATCGCCGTATTGATAACGAGTAATCTCGTTGTCAATGCGTCTTATAAGAAAAACGCGCTTGAGAAAGCGTTAATTAGGAGGAATAACAATGGACGGATTTGTTCAATGGATGGAGAAACACTTTATGCCGAAAGCGTCAGTAATCGCAGCGCAACGGCACTTGGTAGCAATTCGTGACGCGTTTGTCGTAACGATGCCATTAATGATTTTAGGGGCTTTGGCGGTATTAATTAATAATATTCCAATTCCAGGATATGAGGACTTTTTAAACAAAATTTTCCCAATGATGTATAACGATGCACCAATTTGGAAAAGCTTTGGTGGTAACATTTGGAACGGTACATTCGCAATCTTTGCCGTTTTAGTAGCCTTTTTAGTAGCACACAATTTAGTTAAATCTTATGGAAAAGACGGCATTGCAGCCGGTACAGTTTCTGTAGCTTCATTCTTCGCAGTTGGCGGCTTAGAAGGCATGGGCGCAACTGGATTATTTATTGCTTTGATTATTGCACTTATTTCAGGAGAACTATTCCAACGTTTATCTGGCAATCCTAAATTAGTTATCAAAATGCCTGATGGTGTACCACCAGCAGTAGCAAAATCATTTGCAGCATTATTACCAGCAATGATTACAATCAGTTTATTTAGTTTAATTACATCAATTCTATTTGCTTTAGGAATTGACAATATCGTTATTTCATTCTATGAAGCAGTTCAACAACCATTTATGGGACTTGCAAACAGCTACCCATCAGCATTATTGTTAGCTTTCATTACACCATTCTTATGGTTCTTTGGTTTACATGGTGCCAACATGGTTGACCCATTAATGCAAACAATCAACGTACCAGCGATTGATGCGAACATTAAAGCTTTAGAAGCAGGTAAAGCAATTCCTTATATTGTAAACAAACCTTTCTTTGATTCATTTGTAAACTTAGGTGGAACAGGAGCAACATTAGGTCTGTTAATTGCTATCTTTATCGTAGGTCGTCGTAACAAACCATACAAAGTCATTACAAACTTAAGTTTAGCACCAGGACTATTTAATATTAATGAACCAGTCATGTTCGGTTTACCAATTGTTTTAAACCCAATTATGTTTATCCCATTCATTTTAGTCCCAATGGTTCTTGTAACTGTTGCGTATGTGGCGACAGCAACTGGTTTAGTACCAGCTGCAACCTTTATGCCACCTTGGGTAACACCACCAATTATTGGCGGATTTTTAGCAACGAAGAGTATCGCCGGCGGAGTTTTAGCAGCTGTTAACTTATTGATTTCTATTTTGATCTACATGCCTTTCGTAAAAGTAGCAACAGATCAATACTTGAAACAAGAAGCAGCCGCAGAAGCAGCTGAGTAAAAAATCGAAGGATTGAATCGTCCGGACTCTTACGGAGGGTTCAATCCTTTTTTTAATGATTAAATCGTAAAGGAGCAAACAACATGAAATATCAATTTCCAGAAAATTTTTGGTGGGGTTCTGCAGCCAGCGGTCCTCAAACAGAAGGCGTTTTTGAAGGTGATGGTAAAGGTCAAAATATTTGGGATTTTTGGTATCAAGAAGCGCCAGAAAAATTTTTTCAACAAGTCGGTCCAGATAAGACCTCACAATTTTATAAAAAATACCAAGAAGATATTCAGTTAATGAAAGAAACGGGACATAACTCTTTTCGAACATCCATTCAATGGAGCCGTTTAATTCCAGATCCTACAACAGGGAAAGTCAATCAAACAGCAGTTGATTTTTATAATCAAGTGATTGATGATTTATTAGAACACGGGATTGAGCCCTTTATGAACTTGTATCATTTTGATATGCCGATGGTACTTCAAGAAAAAGGCGGTTGGGAAAGCCGTGAAGTGGTTGATTTGTATGTTGACTTTGCCAAAACCTGTTTTGAATTGTTTGGCGATCGCGTGAAAAAATGGTTTACGCACAATGAACCAATTGTACCAGTTGAAGGTGGTTATCTCTATGGCTGGCATTATCCTGATAAAGTGAATCTAAAAGAAGGGATTCAAGTACTCTATCATGAAGCTTTAGCTAGTGCCAAAGCGATTGCCGTCTATCACTCTATGAACTTATCAGGTGAAATTGGCATTATTTTAAACTTAACGCCGACTTATCCTCGTGATGAGCACAACGAAGCCGATGTAAATGCGGCTAAATTTGTCGATGGTTTCTTTAACCGTTCGTTTTTAGACCCGGCTGTTAAAGGTCATTTTCCAGAAGATATGGTTGCTTGGGCGAAAGCAAATGACTTATTGCCAGAAACAACGCCAGAAGATTTAGCAATAATTGCTGAAAATACTGTGGACTTATTAGGAGTAAACTACTATCAACCACGTCGTGCCAAAGCAAAAGAAACACCTGTTGAAACACGACCAGAAGGCTTACTTCCAGAAGATTTTTATGATGTTTACGATATGCCTGGCAAAAAAATGAATCCTTACCGTGGCTGGGAAATCTACGAAAAAGGTATTTATGATACATTAATGAATTTAAAAGAAAATTATGGCAACATTCGCTGCTACATTTCAGAAAATGGCATGGGCGTAGAAGGAGAAGAACGCTTTGTCAATGAACAAGGAGTCATTGAAGATGATTATCGGATTGAATTCGTGCAGGATCACTTGAAATGGGTGCATCAAGCGATTCAAGAAGGTAGTAATGTTCAAGGATATCATATGTGGACGTGTATGGATAACTGGTCTTGGCTCAATGCCTATAAAAATCGTTATGGCTTCATCGCTGTGGATTTAGATGATGATGCGAAACGGACCATTAAGAAAAGCGGTCGTTGGTTCAAAGAAATGACAGCAAATAACGGCTTTTAGAAAGAGAACCGTTTCTGTGATAAAATGAATTGATACAATGTGCGAGGAGGAAAGAAAATGACAACTAAAAGAGTCAAAAAAATGGGCAAAGAAGAAATGAAAGAGATGTTTGATCTTGTCATCTATGCTTTTAATCAGGAACCCACGGCGGAACGCCAAGAACGTTTTGAAAAATTGTTGTCACATACGCAAAGCTATGGCTTCCTAATTGATGAGCAATTAACAAGTCAAGTGATGGCGACACCTTTTCAAGTGAATTTCCATGGTGTCCGCTATCCCATGGCTGGAATTGGCTATGTGGCTTCTTATCCAGAATATCGTGGTGAAGGCGGCATCTCTGCTATTATGAAAGAAATGTTGGCTGATTTAGCGAAACAAAAGGTTGCCCTTTCTTACTTAGCACCGTTTTCATATCCATTTTATCGTCAATATGGCTATGAACAAACATTTGAACAAGCAGAGTATACAATTAAAACGGAAGATTGGCCACGTGTTAAACGAGTTCCGGGTACCATTAAACGAGTTTCTTGGGCTGACGGTAAAGAGGTCATTAAAGACGTATACCTTGAAAATCAAAGAGCGCACTCTGGTGGTGTGATCCGTGAAACTTGGTGGCTGGATTATACGCTGAATCGTGCCAGTAAACCAAATAATCAAGCGATATATTATTCGTCAGAAGGGAAAGCAGAAGGCTATGTGATTTATCGGATAGCTGCTGGCACCTTTGAAATCGTAGAATGGAACTATTTAACTAATACAGCTTTTAAAGCTTTAGCTGGGTTTATTGGCTCACATAGTGGTTCCGTTCAATCGTTCCATTGGATTAATGGTTTTGCTGGAAAAGATTTAAATGATTTAATGCCAACGCCAGCAGCTTCTGTAAAAATTTTACCTTACATGATGGCACGAATCGTTGAGTTACAAACATTTCTGGAAAAGTATCCATTTCAATCAGGAGAAAAAGAAACGTATTCTTTAGAGATTGAAGATTCCTATGGGCCATGGAATGAAGGCATTTGGACAATCACAATTGACGAACAAGGAAAAGCAACAGTGACTAAAGGTGCTGCGGAAAAAGAAGGGACTGCTGCTTTGAAAGCAGATATCCAAACGTGGACGCAACTATTCTTGGGCTATCGTTCAGCAGAAACGTTATCTTTTTATGAACGCTTGCAAGGAGACGCAACGACAGTTCGACGTTTAGGCCAACGTTTAGTCAAAGGCATGCCAATTTTAGAAGATTATTTTTAAAAGTGTGTTTATTCGCAAAAAATGACAGAACCTACTATAATAAAAATGTAAAAAGAATTATTTTAGAAAGGTGATGGGGACAATGGCGAAAACGAAACAAGAAAAAGTTGCACGCAATAATAAAATTGGGCAATATATAGCTATTGCGACAGGACTTTATTATTTAGGAAAAATGATTCTTGATCGGCGGCAAAAAAAATAATAGATAAACGAACGACGTGTTTCACTGAAAGAAAGTATCTCGCATAATTATTTATGCAGGATACTTTCTTTTTGTCTATTGACAGATGTAGTGAAGACTTCTAAAATTAAAACAGATTGTTCTCGTAGCTCAGTAGGATAGAGCAACCGCCTCCTAAGCGGTAGGTCGCTGGTTCAATTCCAGTCGGGAACGTAAAAAGGCAAGTAAATTTAGGGGGGAAGACAGATGGCGATTACTATAAATATTTATTATAGTGGGACAAATGGAGGTGCAAGAGAATTTGCCAAAGAAATGATTGCCAGCGGAATTGTAGAGGCGATTCGTGCAGAAAAAGGGAATAGTCGCTATGAATACTTTTTTCCAATGGACGATGAAGAAACAGTTCTGCTGATTGATAGTTGGACAGATCAGGAAGCATTAGACAAACACCACGCTTCTCCAATGATGACCCGTATTACGGAACTTAGAGAAAAATATGATTTGCATATGAAAGTAGAAAGATATGTATCAGATGTAACAGACCCCTTGACAAAAGATGCCGCGTTTATAAGAAAATAACCAGAGTACAATCATTGATCTTAAAATTTAGTGCTAGGAACATCAAGCGTTTCGACTGATGTTCCTAGCACTTTTTATCTTGTAAGGATGAATCATTTGTTACACACGTTAAATTAAAGAAGGACCATTTGTTCTTCAGTCACAGCCGGTTCGGTTAAAATTTTGGCTTGGGCAGCTGCGAGTTTCGCAATAGGTACCCGATAAGGTGAGCAAGAGATGTAGTTTAGGCCAAGTGTTTGGAAAAACGTGATGGATTGCGGATCACCACCGACTTCTCCACATACGCCAATACTCATGTTTGGTTTAGTGCGACGCGCTTTCTCTACAGCTAATTGAATCAATTGACCAACACCTGTTTGATCTAATGATTGAAACGGATCTTGGGTAATGATTTTCTTTTCCCGATACGTATTAATGAATTTACCGATATCATCACGAGAAAAACCATAGGTCATTTGTGTTAAATCATTTGTTCCAAAGCTGAAAAAGTCTGCTTCTTCTGCTAACTGATCCGCAATCAGACAAGCTCTAGGTAGTTCAATCATTGTCCCGATTTCGTAAGGGAAAGGAGTCATTTTATGTTCTTCAAAGAGACCGTCAATCGTTTCTTTTAAAATGCGTTTGAGATAGAGAAGTTCTTCTTTTTCGGCGATTAGAGGAATCATCACTTCTGGATAAACAGTAATTCCTTCTTTGACTAATCGAATGGCACTAGTAAATAAGGCTGTAACTTGCATTTTGTATATTTGTGGTTGGGTCACACCTAAGCGACAACCACGATGGCCCAACATTGGATTGGTTTCTTGTAACCGTTCAATTTGTTTGGCGATGGTCACCGGGAACCGTTGTAGTTGCTTCGCCAATAATTGAATATCATTCTTTTCATGAGGTAAAAACTCATGCATCGGCGGATCTAACAAGCGGACCACCATGGGCTTGTCTTGAACTACTTTCAGCATTTGATAAAAGTCTTCCTGTTGAAAATGAAGAAGTTGCTCCAACGCATAGGTTGCTTCCTTTTCAGACTCTGCTAAAATCAAGCGACGCATTTCCAAGACACGCTCTTCACCGAAAAACATATGCTCTGTTCGCGCTAAACCAATCCCCGCTGCGCCAAAACGGATGGCAGTCTCTAAATCTTGTGTAGTTTCTGCATTGGCACGAACAGTTAAATCAGCATACGCATCTGCCCAATACAAGAGCTCTTGAAGGTCATCGTTATTATCAGCAGAAATTGTAGGAATTTCGCCAAGATAAATTTCCCCCGTTGAGCCATCGACGGAAATGATTGTTCCTTCTAAGATGACTTGTGGCCCACAGTGTAGTTGTTTGGTTTCTTCATTGACGGTTAAACTTTCACAACCAGTCACACAGCAAGTTCCCATTCCTCGTGCAACCACAGCGGCATGAGAAGTCATTCCGCCACGACTGGTCACAATTGCTTCGCTTACAACCATGCCTTCAATATCTTCTGGTGAAGTTTCTTGACGAACAAGAATGACTTTCTTTCCTAGATTGGTCAGTTCTTTGGCTTTTTCTGCTGTAAAAACAATTTGGCCACTTGCTGCACCAGGACTAGCAGGAAGACCCATAGCTAAGCGTTCCATGTGTTGTCGTTTCTCTTGATCAAACACGGGATGAATTAATTGATCAATCGTATCAGGTGTCACACGCAACAGTGCTTCTTGTTTAGTAATGCGATTTTCTTTGGCTAAATCTAAAGCAATTTTAACCGTAGCTGCGGCGGTTCGTTTCCCGTTTCTTGTTTGTAAAATATATAATTTTTCATTTTCAATGGTAAATTCAATATCTTGCATGTCACGATAATGATATTCTAAAAGTTCTGCGTAATGGCGAAAATCTTGATAAACTTTTGGCATAGTCAAACGTAAACGACGAATGGGTTCTGGCGTCCGAATACCAGCCACTACATCTTCTCCTTGCGCGTTCAAAAGAAACTCTCCAAACAGTTGATTTTCCCCTGTGACCGGATTTCTAGTGAAAACAACGCCAGTGCCACTGTCTAGTCCACGATTGCCGAAAACCATTTCTTGAATGTTGACAGCTGTACCTAAATCATGTGCAATATGATGTAAGTTTCGATAAACCACCGCACGTTGATTATTCCATGAATCAAAAACAGCTTTGATTGCTTCAAAAAGTTGTGCGACAGGGTCTTGCGGGAAGACCACCTGATGTTGTTCAAAAACTTCTTGGTAGCGGACAATCAAGGCGAAATGATCTGCTTCTTGAAAAGCGGTAATTTTTTTGTTTAGCTCTTGTTCCAAGCGCTCTTTTTGTTGGTCAAATAATTCTTTGGGAATGTGATAGACGACGTCTCCAAACATTTGAATAAGTCGGCGATAACAGTCAAAAGCAAAACCAGGAGAGGTTAAGGTCGCAAATTTTTTCACACGTTGATCATTTAAACCTAAATTTAAAATAGTATCCATCATACCAGGCATCGAGAAGGCAGCACCGCTGCGAACGGAAACTAAGAGAATCTCATTGTCTGCGGTAAAAGATTTGCCTGTTTCAGTTTCTAGGTTTTTAACCGCTTTCAAAATTTCGGATTGTAAGTGTTCTTCAAAGAAAGTAGCATCTGCCAAATAGTCCATACAGCAACGGGTTGTAATCGTGAATCCTTGCGGAATCGGCAAACCTAAACGTGTCATTTCTGCCAAGTTCGCCCCTTTACCACCAAGAGTCTCTTTACCTTCATTGTGTGTTTCGTTAAAAGAATAAATAAACTTTTTCATGCGTGACCTCCGTTTAATATGTGTCTTATATGTTCAATAAACATCATAATAGACGGAAATAAGTTTGTCAATAGAAAAAGTTTCTTGTCAATATGTTGAAAAAACAATAAATATGTGTATAATTGTAAGCGAATGCACAATTTGTTTAAGAGGAATTGAGGAGGAAATGATGAAATTAAGTAAACGACAAGAGCAAATTATCGCTGTTGTAAAAGAGCATCAGCCAGTTAGTGGTGAACGCATTTCGGACATACTAGCCGTTTCACGTGCGACATTGCGGTCTGATTTGTCTTTTTTAACACTTTCAGGAATTTTAAAAGCAAGTCCGAAAGTTGGTTATACTTACGAAAGTGATAATATGGAGGCTTTTTTCTTTTTTGATGTTTTTCAAACAAAAGTTCAGGAGATCATGAGTCCACCATTGATGGTTGCCCAAGACACCTCAATTCGAGATGCGATTACCAACTTGTTTATGTATGATGTCGGTTCTCTTTATGTCATGGATGAAGCAAAAGAATTATTAGGGGTTTTGTCACGAAAAGATTTATTACGGGCCTCTTTAAATACAAATATTGATGGCACACCTGTTGCTGTTTGTATGACAAGAGTGCCACATGTGAAAACCTGCACACCAGAATTTACTATTCTTGAAGCTGCTGACACTTTGCAAAAATACGAAGTGGATTCTTTGCCAGTCGTTGAAAAAGAAAATCCTAAAAAAGTTATTGGAAAAATTACGAAAACGAAAATTTTAACCTATATTACGCAACAAGCGAAAGAAGCCGCACAAAACAGATAAGGGAGCTTAATTATGAAAAAAGAAATCATTGTTTATACTATTTCCGATTCACTTGGAGAAACATCACAAAAATTGTTAGCTGCAGCAAGCGCACAATATCCAGATATTTCTTTTCTTAATCGATACAATTTTTCTTTTGTCACAACAGAAGAAGAATTATTGGAGATTTTAAAAGATGCCTTAAAAGATAAAGCCTTAGTTGTCAGTACATTAGTCAGTAAACAACTAATCACAGCGGCGAAAGAATTTAGTGAACGAACAGGGTTGTTATATTTAGATTTAATGGCGCCATTTTTTGAATTAATTCAAGCGAAAGCCGGAGTAGATCCTATTGAAGAGCCTGGACGACGCCACCAACTAGATCGTGCCTATTTTGATAAAATCTCAGCGATTGAATTTGCTGTAAAATATGATGATGGCAAAAATCCTCAAGGGTTTCTTGATTCTGATATATTGTTGTTAGGCGTTTCGCGGACCTCAAAGACGCCAGTCAGTATGTATTTAGCAAATCAAGGCTACCGCGTTTCTAACTTACCATTAATTCCAGAAGTTCCATTGCCGCCAATTTTGGAAGAAATGGATCCACAAAAAATGATTGGTTTAGTTTGTTCGCCAGAAATATTAGGACAGATTCGTAGCAGTCGGTTGGCTTCCTTAGGTTTAGGTAATGAGACCAGTTATACCAATGTTGAACGGATTGAACAAGAATTAGCCTATGCCGAAGAAATTTTTGCGAAGTATGGTATCCCAGTGATTGATGTAACCGCAAAATCTGTCGAAGAAACAGCCTTTTTAATTAAAGAAAAACTAGATGAAAGAAATTAAAAAGCTTGGCAACCTCACTAAATTTCAGTGAAGTTGCCAAGCTTTTTATACTTAATTGGGCTTCTTTTTGTTAGTCAATATTTTTTTGATCGACAATGAGTAAAGCGATCATCACGTAGACAATCCAGCTACTTTTAGAATAAAGTGTATAGCGGGGTTGCCATTTGCTAGCAAATTTTTCCTTGTATTCGCGTAATCCTTGGAAGGAGTAGATTTCTGAACCAAATTCATAAATTAACGCAGCAATCCGTTCTTGAATAAAACTTTTTCTTGATTGACCAACGTTGGCTAACGGAGCCATCCCTAAATTGAAATAATGAATATTTTCTGTTTTCATATATTCAAATAAATGAATAAATAGGAAATCCATACTTCCAGAAGGGGCTTTTTCTTTATGGTGACGCATCAAGTCGATGGTACCAACTTCATTTGTGTAACTAGGAATGATATTAGCGAAAGAGACCATTTCTCCTTCAGCATTTCGGACAACAGCAATTGGGTTTCTTTGAAGATACGCTTCATCGAAAAATCCCAGTGAAAAGCCTTTTTCTTTTCGATTGTCTAACCAACTATCTGAAATAGCTTTTAATTCGTGCATTTGTTCGGCACTAAAAGGAGGTTGGAGTACGTCAAATGAATAGCCGGCTTTGGTAATTTTATTAAACACTGCTCGGGTGCCTTTGAATTTTTTCCCAGACATCGTAAATGTTTCTAGATTAACTAAGGCTTCTTCGCCCATTTTGATAAATTCGTAGCCATATTCGTGTAGTAACATCACGCTGTCCTCATTGGTTTCGTAAAAGACGGGGACATAGCCGAAACGATCTGTTTCTTTAAGGAATGCATCAATCGCCGCAGGAAAATCTTCTTTGTTCCCCGAAGGATTGCCCATCACAACGCATTTATTATTAATGGTGTTGAATTGTAAAAAGACAGTCGGTTCTTCTTTGGGATATAAGAAAACCTGTTTATCATGAAGAAAGACAAGTTCACTGTCAATATTCCCGCCATAAGTTGTTAAGATATTATGCAAGATACTATCTTCTGGAAACTCACCCACTTGGTGTTTTTTCCCTTGGAGGTAGCGAACAAATAGAAAGTTAAAACTCATAACTAAGAGGATAGCGATAAATCCTGACAACCAGATCCGTTCGGAAGGGAACAAGAAAAATTCCACAAAATGATGACGATGGTGTGGGAAGTTCGGTAAATTATAAACACCAATTACCAGGTATAACAAAGTCAACAAGCCAAAGATAAACCCATCAATCGTCATCCACTCCCAAGAGTAAACCAGTTGTTCACGGTATAATTCTGATTTTGAAAAAATAACGATAAATAATAAAATAGCTAAATAGAAAATGGAAAACATACTAAAGTCAACAACAAATGAATACAAGATAGCACCAATTAATAAAATAATCGTTGGATAATAGGCTCTTTTAACACGATCAGCAATCCCACGTCCCATAATTAATAATGCAAAGCCTAAAACAATACTCGGAATTTGAATAATAATATGTGAACGGAAGGGGTTAATATCTCTTAACCAATGCACTTGAGTGAAGGCTTCTGGAATAGTGGCTAGGAGCACCATCATAATTCCTGAAAAATAAAGTAAAACCACTTCTAATTTGTGGGCAATTTCCAAAGTAATTTGTTTCAGTAATTGTCGATAATGAGTATCCAATTTTTGGCTTAAGTGTTTTGTAAAGAACAAACAGCCAATTAAGAAAGGAATAATATAATAGAATAAACGATAGAGCAATAACCACAAAACAATAATTTCACGATCGACACCTAAGTTGCTCAGTCCTAAAATCATCATGACATCAAAACTACCTAAAGCCCCTGGAATCATCGAAGCAATCCCAATAATCGAAGCTGCTACATATAAAGGAACAATATCAATTAAAGGAATCGGTACATCTAATAAGTAACCAATACTGATAAAGGTAATTAAAACACCTGTCCATTCTAAAAACGAAGAAACAACTAAAGATAAGCGATTTTTTGCATCGAGGTTACCAAAGGAACTATTTTTTTGGAAATGTAAAATAAGATAAAGTAATGGGAAATAAAGACCGCCACCTAATAACCAAATCCAATATTGCTGTAAATAAGCCATCTTTGGATCAAACTGAACAAGGAAAAAGCAAAGAATACTATAAATAGATAGACCGGATAACACAAAAAGTAAAATATGGGTTAACGCAGGTAAAATTTTCTTTTCCTCTGTTTTATTTCCATAAAATTCAGAACGAAGTCCCATGCTGACCAAACCACCGAATCCACCAATATTATTGATTGTATTGACAATCCAGCTAGATTCAAGGAGTTCCCGTTTTGAGACTTTCAAGTTTAAAATGCGATTTAATGTTAAGTCATAATTTAGCATCGGAGTAACGGAAACTAAACCGATAACCATCATCAATAACAATTTCCATAGCGGAATCTCATCAAAAATCTGTTTTAACTGTTCAAATGAGATCGTTTTACCAATTGATAAAAGTTGGGCAACAACAATAATTGAGACCGCAATAACAAACAGTGTTTTTAGTAATCCTGTATGCGTTTTGATCCAATGAATAATTTGTTTCATTTAGACACCTTCATTTCCTTTAAGAATTTTTCGATTGTTTTATTAAAAATATCTGGTGAGTTTTTGGCAAATAAATGACCCTGTTTATTTACCAAGACCAATTTGCCATCAGGAATGGCATCAGCAATCGCCCGTGAATGGGAAAGCGCAATTAAATCTCGACTGCCAGTAATAACAAGAGTAGGACAGGGGATGTGTTCTAAATCTTGTTTTGTCAGTCCAGTATCTTCAAATAACAGAGCCACGATAGGGAGCCGTGCGCGCAATTTTTTTGAAAAAAAGGCGCCAATACGACAAAACCAATATTGAAAATAAGTGGCAATCGTTACATATTTTTTCAGACCAGACATGGTGACATTTCCAGAATTTAAGACGAGTTTGTTGACGAAATCAGGATATAAATGGGTAAAAACCATGGCAATATTTGCTCCGTCACTAAAGCCCAATAAATTAATTTTTGTTAAGTGTTCTTGTTGAATAATACCAGCTAAATCTTCTGCCAAAAGCGGAAAAGTTAATTGACTTTGTGTATTGGTGGAACGTCCATGTCCGCGGGTATCCACCGCAATAACTTGATACTCCTTGGAGAAATAAGAAATTTGATAATTAAAAAAAGTATGATCATTGCCATTACCATGAAGTAACACAAGGGGGTAATTTGTTTCTTTGCCAAAAATTTGATAAAAAATTTGACTGCCATCTATTGTTTCAAAATATTTTTCTATTGCCATTCTCCGTCACCTATCTCATCTATAATCAATCGAGTCCTCTCTCATTATAGAGTCTTTTGTCTTTTTTTTGTAATAAAAAACAGAAAATTTTCCGAACAGTTTTGTAAGGTGTTGTAATATAGTGTGATATAGTAGAAGATAGCCACCTAAAAAATTAGGCTAGAGGAGGAGAAGTTGATGTCTTTAATCGTTTTAATTGGTGCCCAAGCTGTCGGGAAAATGACCGTTGGCAAGGCTTTAGAAAAGCAGTTAGATGCTAAATTACTATTTAATCATCAAACCATTGACTTATTTGCAAACTATCTTGGGTATACGGAACGTGCGTTTCAATTGTCTGATTCCGTTAGAAAGGAACTTTTTCATGCCTTTGTAGAAAATCCAGCCACAAATACAACAAAAAACATTATTTTTACAGTGGTGATTGCTTTTGATCAAGAACAGGATTTTCAATTTTTAGAAGAAATATCAGAAATTTTTCTTAGTAAACATGAGTCCGTTTATTTCGTCGAACTCGTCTCTTCAACAGAAATCCGCCTAGAACGGAATGTTCATCCAGAGCGGCTAGAGGCAAAACCTTCAAAACGCGATGTCGACTTTTCTCGAAAAGAATTACTCAATACCTTCAAAGAACATCGGTTAGTAAGCCACGAAGGCGAACTAGAAAGTACATTTCCAAATGTAAAAATAACGAAAATAAATAATTCAAACATGACACCAGAAGAAGTAGCAACGAAGATAATTGCTACTTTTGGTTTGACATAATGTGAAAGGAACATCGGAATCAATGAAAAAGTTTTTTAAATATCTCGGTAGCTTGATGGTCCTTCTTCTAAGCATAGCTTTAATTTTGATAGGATATTTAACCTTCCGAGAGTTTCGACCACGAGCGGTTGAACCAGTTGCTATAAATAAACAATTTTCAGAGCAAACCATCGAAAAAAAGCAATCCATTTCTTTAGTCACGTATAACATAGGCTATGCTGGCCTAGGACAAACAGAAGATTTTTTTATGGACGGTGGCAAAACTGTCCAACCAGTTAATAAGGCAATGGTCCAACAGAATTTAACGGGCATTGAAGAAACCTTGAAAGAATTACCAGCGATGATTTACTTATTCCAAGAAGTCGATCGTCGCTCGCAACGTTCTTATGAAGTCAATCAAGAGGAAGAGTTACAAAAACAGCTACAGCTGAACAGCGCATTTGCTTATAATTTTAAGGTAGATTATGTGCCCATTCCTTGGCCGCCGATTGGACGAGTAGAAAGTGGTTTATTAACATTATCAAATGAAAAAATAACAGAGGCCCAACGCATTGCTTTACCCAATCCCTTTCGTTGGCCCGTTAGCATTAGTAACTTAAAACGAGCGCTTCTAGAAACGCGCTTTCCAATTAAAGGCACAGACAAAGAATTAGTGGTTTTTAACTTACATTTGGAAGCCTATGACAATGGGGAAGGGAAGATTGCTCAAAGCAAAAAGTTAGCTGAGGTATTATCCCAAGAATACGCTAAAGGAAACTATGTAATTGCTGGAGGTGACTTTAATCAAGTTTTCAAAGGCAGTCATCGATATCCTGACTTAGGGGAAGCTGGTTGGGCGCCAGGAGAAATTGATCCTGCAGACTTACCTAAACATTTTTCACTTGCTTATGATGATCAACAACCGACTGTGCGGGTGCTTAATAAGCCTTACACTGGCTCTTATGAAACATCCCAAGTGTATGTAATTGATGGTTTTATTGTTTCTGATAATGTGGCTGTTCATAGCGTGAAAACAAAGGACGAACAATTTAAATATACAGATCACCAACCTGTGAAGATGGAAGTGGGGTTGAAATAGAAAAAAGGAGGAGATAGATGAAATTAGGAATTATTGCCGCAATGGATTTAGAGCTTCAAAAATTATTGGAATATTTTCCACCACAACGAAAGATACAGCTAGCAAAAAATACATTTTATATTTATGAACAAAAAACATCGCAAGTCATTATGGTTTGTGCAGGACAAGGAAAGACGAATGCTACGCTATATAGTCAAATACTTATTGATTCATTTCAAATAGAACAACTAATTAATATCGGTATTTGTGGCTGTTTAAATGAAAAACTGCAACTCTTTGAGATGGTGCTAGGTGAGGAATACTGCCATTACGATATTCGTGAAAGACAGTCAATCAATAAATTTCCTTATCAGCTGTACTATAAAGGAGATAAAGGAATGATGGCCGAACTTCAACATCTAGATGAAAAGATAAATTGTGTTCGTTTTGGAACTGGAGAAGGCTTCGTTTGTGACACAACTGAAAAAAGAAACTTAATTGAACAATTCTCTATTGACTGTGTGGATATGGAATCCGCAGCTATTGCACAATGCTGCTTTTTAAATGATTGCGCTTTTGTTTCTATAAGAATTATTTGCGATAGAGCGGATGCTAACGCAGTCAAAGTAACAGAAGATACACAAATACAGGCAATGGAAAAAGTATTTGAATTGGTCTGTGCATATATAAATTAAAAAAGAAAGAGCTTGGAACAAAAATCCAGAAAGATTTTTGTTCCAAGCTTAAAAAGTAATATAGGTTGGGGATAAAAGTAACATTGTTATTGTTCCAATTATTTTATAGATAGCCTTTAGTAATAGAATGAGTGGAATTTAACATATTTGCTGGCGTTCCTGTAAAAAGAAGCTGTCCGCCATTTTCTCCACCTTCGGGACCTAGTTCAATCAACCAGTCGGCACTTTTAATCACGTCAATGTGATGTTCTAATAAAATTAAGCTGTTTCCTTCTTCTACCATTCGATTGAAAAGTTGAAGACTTTGTTGGATATCAATTAAGTGTAAACCATCTGTAGGTTCATCCATTAAATAGATAGCTTTTTTTTGGTGAAGTGTGTCTGCTAATTTTACCCTTTGCAATTCGCCACCAGATAATGTTGAGAGCGATTGATTGAGTTTAAGATAGCTTAAGCCAACTTCTAGTAAATTTTTTAATGAAAGAGCAAAAGGCTGGTCTTTGAAAAAATCATAGCCATCTTTAACGCTTAAAGCTAGTACTTCAACGATATTTTTTCCGTTATACAGATAATGAAGCACCTCTTCTTTGTAACGCGTTCCGTGACAGGTTTCGCAAACACTAGTAACATCCTCCATAAAAGACATATCGGAGACAATTATTCCTTTCCCCTTGCAAGTAGGACAGGCGCCTTTGGAATTATAGCTAAATAAAGCTGGACTAACATGATTTTCTTCCGCAAACAGTTTGCGGACCTTGTCAAAAATATTGAGATAGGTCATTGGTGTGGATCGTAAATTTGCGGTAATGCTTTTTTGTGAAAGATGAATAATTTCTTGGTTATCAGCTTGGGCTTTTTGATAAATTTCTTCCGCTAATGATGATTTACCTGAACCAGCGACCCCACAAATAACAGTCAAAACTCCTAACGGAACTTCGACAGATAGATTGTTTAAATTATGCAGTGTCGCATGTTCGATTGTTAAAGACTTCCTTGCTTTTCTTGGTTGGTCGTTTAAAGGGAGCGGCTCTTGAAGGGCTTGACTAGTCAAGGTTTTGGAGGCTAAAAATGCGTTATACGTTCCTGAAAACTGGACATGGCCACCATTTTCGCCTGCGAAAGGTCCTATATCGATGATAAAATCAGCTTCTCTAATTAATTGTGGATTGTGTTCCACCAGAACCACGGTGTTTCCTTTATTTTTTAAATTGAGCAATGCACGACTGATCCGTTCGATGTCCTTTGGATGTAAGCCAGCACTTGGTTCATCTAAAATATACATAATATCGTTTAAGGCGCTGTTTACATACTTAGCAATTTTAATCCGCTGTGCTTCACCACCAGAAAGTGTTTCAGTTGCTCGTCCTAATGTGAGGTAGGAGAGACCGATATTAATTAATGCTTCTAGACGTACAAGTAGCTCTTCTTGAATATTTTTTATTAAGGAAAGATCCATCGAACGAATAAAAGAATGTAATTCAGTGAGTGGCATGTCAACAGCATCAGCAATACTTTTCTGATTAATTTTGCAGCTACGAACACGTTCATTGACTCTACTTCCTAAACAATCAGGACATCTTTTTACGGTAACAAAGTGATTAAGGTATTTTTGATGACGTTTGCCTTCGTCTGTATGCAATATGCTACGTTGCATGCGCGGGACGATTCCTTCATACAAAGCTGTATGAGGCCATTCTTTGGGCGGATTAGCCAGTTTTTGTTGTGGAGCATATAAAAATAATGCTAACTCTTCAGGAGAATAGTCCTTGATTTTTTTATCCAAATCAAATAGACCACTATGGGCATAACGCTTCCACCGCCAGTTGCCAACTGTAAATGTGGGGAAATCGATAGGCCCTTCGTTTAATGATTTGTCATAATCAACTAGCTGATGAAGATTGATTTCGGTAATCTTTCCTAAGCCATCGCATGTTGGACATTTTCCATCCGGATGATTAAACGAAAAAGTATCTGAATAACCAACAAATGGAGAACCTGCTCGTGAAAACAGCAAACGTAAAAACGTATAAATATCTGTATACGTTCCCACTGTCGAACGAGAATTACCTGCTACTTTTTTCTGGTCAATGACAATTGCAACAGGAAGATTCTCGATTTTTTCAACTTCTGGACGACCATATTTGGGTAAGTAATTTTGAACAAACGAACTAAATGTATCATTTAGTTCACGACGTGATTCAGCGGCTAATGTGTCAAATACTAAGGAGGACTTTCCTGAACCCGAAAGTCCAGTAACAACAGTTAGTTGCTTTTTAGGGATATTGACAGAGATATTCTTCAAATTATTTTGTGTTGCGTGCTTAATTTCAATCCATTCCATTAAAAAACCTCCGTTTCTATTCTATTTTAGCATATAAAAAGAACCTAGCCTAAAAGTTGAACATGGGAATTTTCAAGAGAACTTTACTTTTTAATCGCTTTCATTTATGCTATAAGTAATACAGATTTTTTAACTGTATTAATAGATAAAGGATGTGACTTATGAAGAAGTCGATTTTGTTCAAAAAGTTAGGGATTATTTTATTAATTAGCCAAACACTGGTAGGGGTACCAATGTTGGCACAAGAAAGTATACTAGAAACAACCGTTCAAACAGAGACGGAATCAGTAACAACAGAAACCAGTCAGACTGTAACTAACTTGGAATCTGAAACTACTAGCCAAACGGTGATGCAGGAAAAAGAATCCTCTTCGGCAATCGCCGAAAGCAGTAGCCGAAATGTGGTTGCAGTAACCACTGGAACCACAAATGAGATACAAAATAGTGATACAGATAGAAACGCTGTTTCTGCAGAGAATATTTTTTCAGAAGCAGATTATAAACAAGCAACTGCACTGGAGTTAGCAACTTTAGTAAGAGAAAAAAAGGTGACGAGCGAAGAATTAGTAAAAATTGCGTTGGCCATCACTAAACGTGAAAATCCTACATTAAATGCGGTCATTACTTTACGAGAAGAAGCGGCTTTGACAGAAGCAAAAGCTTTACAAGATACAGGTCAACCATTTCTAGGTGTGCCGCTCTTACTAAAAGGGTTAGGACAATCCTTGAAAGGTGAAAGCAACACGAACGGTTTTGGTTTTCTCCAAGATCAAGTAGCTGGTGGGACATCGACCTTTGTCAAAGCACTACAAAATGCCGGATTCATAATCATTGGTCAAACGAATTATCCAGAATTAGGTTGGAAGAATATTTCAGATTCAAAGTTATATGGCGTTTCCGTCAATCCATGGAATCCTAACTATTATTCAGGTGGTTCTTCAGGCGGAGCGGGTGCTAGTGTCGCCGCGGCATTTGTTCCCATTGCTTCTGGAAGTGATGCTGGTGGCTCTATCCGCATCCCTGCTTCTTGGACAGGCACCGTAGGCTTGAAACCTTCTAGAGGAGTAATCATTGGCAATTCTAATAGTGCAAAAGGTCAAACTGTTCACTTTGGTTTAAGTCGAACCGTGGCGGATACAAATGCATTATTTGAAACCTTATTAACTAAAAAAGATCTTCCTGCGGGACATTTAAGTCAAGCGCAACCCATTGCTTATACAACAGAATCCCCTGCCGGAACGCCTGTAAGTGCCGAAGCAAAAGAGGCGGTCGCTGAAGCTGTTGCTTTTTTAAAAGACCAAGGGTACACATTGGTTGAAGTGAAGCACCCTGTTGACGGGGAACGTCTAATGAAAAATTATTATACTGTAGCTGCTGGCTCAGCAGGAATTGCCGATTTTATGGCGCGGCAGAAATTGAAAAGACCGCTTGAACGAAATGATGTAGAACTGTTAACATGGGCGCTTTTTCAAACAGGAAAAAATATAACGAGTGAAGAGACAACTGCGGCTTGGACAGATATTGCTTTACAAGCACAAGCGATGGACGAATTTTATCAACAGTATCCTATCTTATTAACACCAACGACAGCTGCCACGGCACCTAGTATTGATAATCCGTTACTAAAACCAGAACATGCAGCACAGATGGAAAAAATTGATCAATTGTCACCAGCAGAACAAAAACAATTGATTTATGACCAATGGCTGACGGCGTTCACATATACACCGTTTACACAACAAGCAAATTTATTTGGACATCCAGCATTAAGTGTACCAACTTACGTTTCAAAAGAAGGACTGCCTTTGGGGATTCAATTTAATAGTGCATTAAATGAAGACCGAACATTGCTACAATTAGGTGCTTTATTTGAAAATAACCACAAGATAAATCAACCACATGTAGAAGAACCAGAAAAAGACAAAGAGCCAGATGCAAGTGGCGAACCAGACAAAGACAAAGAACCAGATGCAAGCGGCGAACCAGACAAAGACAAAGAACCAGATGCAAGTGGCAAACCAGAAAAAGATAAAGACTCAGATGCAAGTGGCAAACCAGATAAAGACAAAGAAACAAAAACAAGTGAAGGACCAATCGAAGGAAAAGATCAAAACCAAAACCAAAACCAAAACCAAAACCAAAACCAAAACCAAAACCAAAACCAAAACCAAAACCAAAACCAAAACCAAAACCAAAACCAAAACCAAAACCAAAACCAAAACCAAAACCCAGACAAAGCTGGAAAAACTACTAGTGAGTCATCCTTAGATAATTCGCTGAAATCATCAGCCAATCAGGGAACCAAATCAACAGGAAGTACGCATGCTTTTTCTAATAAAAATATGATTGGGAAACAAGAACAGCTTCCCAAAAAAGTATTACCAAAAGCAGGTGCAGAAGTACCTAGTACTTTCTGGATTGTTTTAGGAGGAGCTTTCTTAGTAACGAGTGGAACGATTTATATAAGGAAAACTAGAAAATGATAACCAGTGAAGGCTAGAGACAATTTATCCCCAATTGTCTCCAGCCTTTTTTCTTTGGTATACTAAAACCAATAGGGAAATGGAGGCGAAAGTAATGAGGGCGTTTGAGAAGATTCCAGCGTTTCAGCAATGGCAAAAAGTTGAAGCTATTCACCGTGGTTGGTCAACTGATTTAAAGTTTAAAGTTACCAAAAATCAAGAAACCTTTTTATTACGAATTTTTCAACAAGAAGAGTTATTAGCCAAACAACAAGAATATCAATTTATCAAAAAAGTTGCGGCGTTAGGATTTCCCAGTTCTAAACCTTTTTTATGTGCACCTATTCCTGAAAGTGAACAAGGATACATGTTATTAACGTATCTAGAAGGTGAAGACTTAAGCGATGTTTTACCCGCTCTTTCTCCTAAAAGACAACTGAACTTAGGCGTAGAGGCAGGCCGCTATTTAAACAAAATCCATAAGCTTTTGTTGCCTGAAAGGATTAGTCAAAGAGAGATTGCGCGAAATTTATACGAAAAAAAGCAGAGCCAACTAAATAAGTATAAGGAATCTCAATTTTGTATGCCGTACCAGCAGCCAATAATTTCATATTTAGAAAAACAATTACCGTTATTGCAACAACGGCCTGTGGTTTATCAGCATGGAGATTTCCATGTAGGAAATTTTATTTACTTGCCAACTAGGCAGGTCGGTGTGATTGATTTTAATCGATGGGATTTTGGGGATCCTTATGAAGAATTTTACAAGTTACAATTTTTTTCAAGAAATGTTTCGCCATTGTTTGCTTATGGTCAATTACAAGGTTATTTTGCTGGGAAAGTTCCTACCTTATTTTGGCAGTTTCAAAAGCTTTATACTTTTCACGCAGGACTCTATTCTTTAGTTTGGGCACTGAGCTTTGGTGAAAAAGAAATCAGGACTATGGAACAGCAATACCAACAATTACTAGAGGACTATAATTGTGGAGAATTACTAGTTCCCAAATGGTTTTCAACTATCCAAAGCAAGGGATTGAGATTTTAGGTTTATTTCGATAGAATAAAAATAAAAACAGGAGTTTAAGGAATGAAACTAAACGGGATTATTATGATAGCAGTTGTTGGAAGCGTTTTATCTGGCTGTGGTTGGCAAAAATCGAAAGAGGAATCACAGAAAGTACAAACCGTACAAACAAACAATGTAAATACTGAAGAAACAAGAGCGATTTCAGCAACCGAAGTTAGTCAAACCACGGCGTTGGAATTAGAGCAAACAACGCAAACACAAGAATTAACTGAATTAGTTACAGAAGAAGGGACGATTTGGAATCAGCAAAAAGCAAAACAGTTAGGACAATACATGGAAATCTGGGGTCAAGAACGCAATCAGAACTATCAAGCGTACCAACCAGGTCACTCTGTAGCTTTTTACACGATTCAAGTGCCTGATGATTTATTGAGTTATGAACCTAAAATACAACCAGCTATTGGGAACAATCCCATTTGGTTAAATTGGTCAGAAACAGGCAGCGAAGGGGGTTATTGTCTGGTGGCAGTATACTCTGACAGTGCGACACAAGTTGCCCAGAAGCATGTCTATTTATTTACTTTAGTGAATGGTGAAGCCAAAGTTTATGTGAGTAAAGAACAGCCAGCAGAAGAGCAACCTTATTTGTTTTTAAAAGAAACAAGTAATACAGAACTGAAAGAACAATTCACAAACCTTGTGAATAATCTTTAATTTTTTATTTAATCAAAAGGAAAAGAAGATTTATCATTGACAAAGTATCCGCTTTCATTTTATTCTGTAGCTACCCCTTGGGAAAGGGAAAAAGGAAGTTTTGAAAGGGATGGAAGAAAAAATGAAGGAAACAAGTTTAGTAATTATTAAGCCAGATGGCGTTGAACGAAAGTTAGTTGGCAAAATCATTCAACGTTTTGAAGATAAAGGTATTGACTTATTGCACCTTAAATTCGAACGACTAACAGTAGAAACAGTGAAGGAACATTATGAGCATTTAAAAGATGAACTATTTTTCCCTGAATTATTAGCCTATATGACAAGTGGCCCAGTGGTTGTGATGGTCGTTGTAGGGGACAATGTGGTTAAAAAAGTGCGTAAATTAGTTGGAGCAACGAATCCGTTAGATGCTGAAAGTGGCACCTTACGAGCGGATTATGGGTTGTCTGTCACCAAAAATTTAATCCATGCTTCTGATTCTGTCCAATCAGCAAAAATTGAGATGCAACGGTTCTTTGGTTAATCAGCGAAAAAGAAGCAATCCTTTATTTTTTATAAAGGATTGTTTCTTTTTTATTAATTGTCAGAATATTCCGCTTAAATGGTTGACATCTGGAGGTAGAAGAGTAGTATAGACTACATACTAAATACTAAATGACTGCGTGTGCTTCAGGAGGATAAAATGATAACAAGTGATGAATTGACAGAAAACCTTAGTCCGTTTGAATTAAGTCTATTTTTAGAGAAGAAATTACATGAAGAAAATCATAATTTAGAAACATTGTTAAATGCAGGGCGAGGCAATCCTAATTGGACGGCGCCAACACCAAGGGAAGCCTTTTTTTTATTAGGTCAATTTGCTACAAAAGAAACGTTAAGAGAGGGGAGCGAACAAACGGCTGGTATGATTCAGCCAAGTTTTGGTAGAACGCAACGCTTCTTAAACTTTTTAGCAGAAAATCCTAGCAAAGGGGCAACCTTCTTACAAGAAATTTGGACAGCAGAGCATAACTATTTTGGGATGGATAAGGAAATGTGGTTAGATGCCATGTTAGACTATGTGATTGGGGATAATTATCCGAATCCTGTTCGTTGCTTGAAGGCGTGTGAACAACCGATTAAAGCCTATTTAAATCAAGAATTATTTTCCAGCGAAGCACAACCGTTTGATATTTTTGCCGTTGAAGGTGGTACAGCAGGGATTTGTTACTTGTTTGATACGTTGGCAAATAATTATTTACTAGAAAAAGGTGATCGTATTGCGTTGTTATTACCAACGTTTGCTCCTTATCTAGAAATTCCAGAACTACCACGTTATGATTTTGACGTGGTTAAAATCAAAGCAGAGCAAATGATTATTGATGGAAAAACGACGTATCAATACTCAAACAAGGAAATTGATAAACTAAAAGACCCGTCCATCAAAGCGGTTTTTGTCGTAAATCCCAGCAATCCAACTGCTAATGCTATGGGAAAACCTACCATTGAACAAATCAAACAAATCGTTGCAGTGGATAACCCTAAGTTAATGATTTTAACAGATGACGTTTACGGAACCTTTGTGCCAGCTTTCCGTTCACTATTTACGGAGTTACCTTACAATACAGCCTGTATCTATTCTTATTCTAAATACTTTGGCGCTACCGGTTGGCGTGTGGGGACTATTGCGGTTAGTCAAGAGAACATCTTTGATCAATTATTAAAAGAATTGCCAGTGGCTCGAAAAATGGAATTACAGGCACGTTATGCTACATTGAATGCAGACACAAGCCAAATTAACTTTATCAGCCGCTTAGTCGCAGACAGCCGCGATATTGCGTTGAACCATGCAGCGGGACTTTCTTCTATTCAGCAAGCGATGATGGCTTTATTTAGTTTGTATGCTTTGTTAAAAGACGGTCAAGCATATAAAGACGAAGTGATGGATATTTGTCATACGCGTGAAAAGCTCTTGTTCCGCACCTTAGGCATTGAAGAGCCTTTAGCAAGTTTAAATACAGCATATTATTGTGAAATTAACTTTAGAGATTGGACAGAAAAACGTTATGGCCCAGAATTTTCAAGCTATTTAACGAAATCGTGGACGATCACAAAAGTATTAACCTCTTTAGCAGAAAAAGAAAAATTAATGCTTTTAAAAGCGGATGCTTTCGGGAGTGACAAATGGTCAGTTCGAATTTCTTTAGCCAATTTAGCTACTAACCAATATAGTGAAGTTGGTAAACGAATGATTCGCCTATCTGAACACATTAAAGAAGAGTGGTTGCGCCAAAAGCGCCAAGCAATTAAATAAAAAAACGCTAAGTCTCTTAAGCTGCAGGAGACTTAGCGTTTTTGTTTATTATTTATTCATTTTTCCGTCAGTTTTGGTTTATAAATGTTTGCTACACTGGAGATAAGAGGAAATTAAGCGTTTATAAAAAGGAGAGAAGTGAATGAAATATATTAAAGGAATGGTGGTTTTTATCGGATTATTTATTTTGGTTGGTTGTGCGCCAGATCAAGAGCCAACGAAACAAACAACAAGTGGTCCGCAAGAGACAAAGCAAGTGAAGCAAGTTACCGTCACCAATCAAACGACTTCTGCGGCGGAAAAACAAGCGCCGACTAAAAATGACGAACTGATTGCTAATCAATTGACTTTTGATTCTCATGAATACACGTACGAAGTGGTTACAGGGGCCACACAAACGACATTTGGGACAACCCCACCAGCAAAATATACACCAGAAGAAAAAAAGGAAAAAATGTTTTGGTCCAATCAACCGCCTTTGGGATTAATGACGGGTAACTATTATAAAAATGAAGGTGTATTTACTGGCGGAAATTACGGCATTGTAGAGATTATTACGGAACCTGAAACGCAACGGATTCTGAATGTTGAGTTTACAGAGTTTGCTAGTGACCCTTATTATGATACACGCTATTCGGGTGTCAACAAGCGCCTGTCAGATTATCCTGAATTTCAAGCAAGCAACACGCGTACAGACGATACGTTAGTCACCGTTGTTAATGGTATTACTTATGTAGAAAAACAAATGCGTGACGAAAATCGTGTCACAGGTAATTTTTATACGGTACGCGGTTCATCAACTTCTGCGCGTGAAGGTTTAATGCCTTTAGCAGCAGAGATGGACACTTGGCTAAAAGAGCCATCGAAAGAAACGTATATCGGTTACGCAGAAGATTTAGGCAATGGCCTAATCGCTCGACTTCAAGTGATAACAGAAGAGCAGAAAATAAAACATGTCAGCTATGATGAATACTTTTCAGATGAACAGGAAAAAATCACAGAAACAGCCCTGCGGCCTTTTTATCGTCAATCGAAATATTATTCACCAGGATACAATAAACAAACCAACAATTCTTTTATTCATTTTGTAGATGCACTAACAAAGGCCATTACGACACAACAAACTTTATCCGTTAACGAAGAACAAGAGCTAAAGCATCCGTCTTTTACTACTTATCAAAGATTGGCTGAAAAAATCAGCACGTTTCAAAATTCATTGAAGGAATAAAAAAACGAAAGTAGGGCATAAGTCGTTTCGACTTATGCCCTACTTTTGTAGTCTTAAGATTATCAGCTAAACCAAAGTGAGTTCTTTTTAAAGAAATACTTTTATTTTAGCCTTTTATAGATCTAAATAATTTTCTAAGTAATCTGCTAAACCATCTTGATCATTTGTTTTTTCAGTGACATCGTTGGCTACGGATTTAATTTTATCCGTGGCATTGTTCATAGCAACACCCCAACCAGCATAACTTAACATTTCTTCGTCATTATGTTCATCGCCAAAAGCAATGATATCAGCTGGTTTGACAGATAAAAAGTTCGCCACTTGATCAACGCCATGGGCTTTTTGAATTCCTTTTGCGACCATTTCTAAAATAGGCATTGGACCGCCCCAAGTGCGGACATCAATATAATCACCATATTGTTTTGTCAATGTATCAGCAACTTTTTCAGCTTGGTTTGGTGTGGTCCGAACCATCATTGAGGTAGGATTTGTTCGTAAATTTTTAGCAGTAAGTAAATTATCTAAGGTTGCTTTGGAAGCAAAAAATTTCGGATCGAACCCATCTAACGTATCGATATAAAATGTTTCTTTGTTTTCAGCAGCAACAAAATCTAATTGTAATTCTTTTTTCTGTGCCAAAATGTCAAAGACTAGGTCACGCTCAATATTGGCTTCGCTTTCCAAGTCCCATTTTTTCTCTGGAATGTGAACTAAAGCGCCGTTAAAGTTAACCATAGGGGTCGTTAGGCCAAGTTGTTGGTAAAATTGATGACTCATTCTATAGGGACGTCCAGTGGCAATACTGACGTAATGACCGTTGTCAATCGCTTTTTTTAGTGTTTGTTCGGTTTTTGGACTGATTAAAGACTGTGCATTTAATGTTGTGCCGTCTAAATCAATAGCAATTAATTTTTTCAAGTAAAAATTCCTCCTAAATGCCTTTTACTCAGTCTAGCATAAAACCGAAGATTATCAAGGGGAGAAGCATGTTCATTTATAAGGTTTAAAAAAAAGCTTAAGAAGTATGCTACACTAAAATAAACCGTTTGAAAAAGGAGCGCAGAGCATCTTGAAAAATTCTAGAAATTATTTACGAGTGATCACCTTAATCTATTGTATCTATACGTGGTTATTTGCTACGCATTTTCATTTTATGGCGTTGAACGTGTTGTTAGCCTATATTCCAATTGAACTTAGTTATCTTTTAAACGCAGAAAAACGTAAAAGGGATTGGTTGATAGGTTTTGCTTGGTTAATTTTTTATCCTAATGCACCGTACCTATTTACGGATTTTTTTCATTTAGAAACGCTATCTATTTATCGAGGCTTTAATACGATTTTTGCAAACCAAATTGGTGATTGGTGGGCGTTTGTTTGCTTAACTAGCGGGATTGTTATATATGGGCTTTTAGGGATGAAAACAGTAACAACTGTTAGCCAGAAATTGCAAAGTTATTGCGGCTATAGAACAATTGTAGTCTTTCAAGCCAGCCTTCATTTCTTGTCTGCTTTGGCGATTTATGTTGGACGTTTTGATCGATTACACAGTGTCTATCTTTTTATGAGTCCAATTGAAACAGTGAAAATTATCTTTTTTGACTGGTCCCTTCAAAAATTAATGTTTATTTTATTAATGATGTTTCTACAGATGCTGTTGTTTGGGCTAATCCAATTATTAGGAAAAGAAGAAGCAATGTAAAGCTTTTTCTTTTTTTATATCAGCAAAACACGAACGTTATATAGAAAAATATATATAATAGTTAATATTTTGTTGTAAAAAGATAGCGATTCTCTTATAATCAAAGAGTAATTATTCGAAAACATGGATTTTAAGGGAGAGAAGTGCAATTATGAATACGTTTTTCAAATTAAAGGAAAACAAGACAACGGTATCAACTGAAATAATGGCGGGGGTTACGACCTTTTTTGCAATGAGTTATATTTTATTTGTTAATCCGTCCATTCTTTCAGAAACAGGGATGCCTTTTCAGGCTGTTTTTTTAGCGACCATTATTGCTTCAATCATCGGTACATTAATTATGGGGCTGTTTGCTAATGTACCTTACGCTCAAGCACCGGGGATGGGACTCAATGCTTTCTTCACGTTTACGGTCGTTTTTGGGATGGGGTATACTTGGCAACAAGCATTAGCAATGGTTTTTATTTGTGGTTTGATTAATATTTTGATTACAGTGACAAAAATTCGCAAAATGATTATTAAAGCAATTCCAGAGAGTTTACAACATGCTATTGGTGGTGGGATTGGAATTTTTGTCGCTTATGTAGGGTTGAAAAATGCTGGCTTACTAAGTTTCACAGTACAAGCAGAACCTCAAAATGGTGTTGTGAATGGTTCGAGTATCGTGCCCGCTTTAGGAAATTTTGATAATCCAGCCATTATTTTGGCGGTAATTGGGTTAGTTTTAACAACGATTTTAGTTGTCACGAATGTTCGTGGGGCTATTTTAATTGGCATTGTAGTTACTACGTTAGTCGCAATTCCAATGGGGGTGGTAGACACTGCTTCGGTTGATTGGCATGCTAATTCGTTGGGCAATTCATTTAAAGAATTAGGTACAACTTTTGGCGCTGCTTTTGGTGCTAAGGGCTTACAGTCATTGTTTAGCGATTCTTCAAAAATTCCTCAAGTTTTAATGACCATTATTGCCTTCAGTTTATCAGATACGTTTGATACAATTGGAACATTTATCGGTACGGGACGTCGAACAGGAATTTTCTCTAAAGAAGATGAATTAGCTTTAGAAGATAGTAAGGGCTTCAGCACTAAAATGGACAAAGCTCTATTTGCAGATGCTATTGCAACATCTATCGGTGCGATTTTTGGTACATCGAATACGACAACTTATGTAGAAAGTGCAGCAGGAATCGGTGCGGGTGGTCGAACAGGTTTGACATCGGTAGTGGTAGCAATTCTATTTGCCCTAAGTAGTCTTTTTTCACCACTTATTGCTATTGTGCCAGCACAAGCTACGGCTCCAGCGTTAATTTTAGTGGGAATTATGATGTTAGCTTCTTTCAAAGACATCAATTGGACGGATTTAGAAGATGCGATTCCAGCATTTTTTGCTTCAATTTTCATGGGATTATGTTATAGCATCTCTTATGGGATTGCTGCTGGGTTCATCTTTTATGCAGTGGTGAAAGTAGTCAAAGGAAAAGCCAAAGAAGTTTCACCAATTATTTGGGTCATTGATGCGTTGTTTATCTTAAACTTTGTAATCTTAGCTATTTTATAGTAAACAGAAGTGAGGCTGAGATAACAGCGGTTAGCTTCGAAGGTGTTGCATTTGTTCAGCTATTTATCTTAAGCCCAAGTGTTAAGAAGTCTGGCAGATTGGTCGTTTTGACCGGTCTGCCAGACTTTTTTTAAAAGAATTTTCTTTTGAGAGATTCACTCTTTTAGAGTATAGTGGTAGGTGAAGAGGTGATAAGGTGGATAAAAGTATGAAAATAAAATGGAAGCAGAATTTGTTAGTCGCATGGATTGGTTGCTTTTTTACAGGGGCGAGTATTAGCTTAGTTATGCCGTTTATTCCAGTATATGTTGAACAATTAGGGACGCCTAAGAGTCAAGTAGAGTTGTTTTCTGGATTGGCAATTTCTGTCACGGCGTTTGCTGCTGCGATTGTTGCACCGATTTGGGGAAATTTAGCTGATCGAAAAGGTCGGAAAATTATGATGATTCGGGCTGCAGCAGGAATGACGATCACAATGGGGGCGTTAGCATTTGTCCCTAATGTATACTGGCTGTTGATTATGCGTTTTATGAACGGGATTTTATCTGGCTATATTCCTAACGCAACAGCGATGATTGCGTCGCAAGCGCCAAAAGAGAAAAATGGCTGGGCTCTAGGGACATTATCAACAGGTGCAATTGCTGGGACGTTAATTGCGCCATCGATTGGCGGTGCGTTGGCACAGTGGTTTGGAATGGAAAATGTCTTTATTATTACCGGCGTTATTTTATTCATTACAACGTTGTTGACTATCTTTTTAGTTAAAGAAGATTTTCAACCAGTTGAGAAAAAGGATTTATTAACGACGAAAGAAATTTTTAGTAAGATGGATCATGTTTCAGTATTGATTGGTTTGTTTGTGACTACGTTAATTTTATAATTAGGAATTACAAGTATCAGCCCAATCTTAACATTATATATTCGATCTTTAAGTGGCGATACAGAGAATGTATTATTTGTTAGTGGTTTGATTGTTTCGATTGCCGGCGTTTCAGCAATTATTTCTTCTCCAACTTTGGGAAAAATTGGGGACCGCATTGGGAACCAAAAAGTTTTATTAGGCGGATTAATTCTTTCTTTTATTTGTTACATTCCCATGGCGTTTGTGCAAACACCTTTTCAGTTAGGTGTTTTACGATTCCTTCTAGGTTTTTCAACAGGTGCTTTAATGCCATCAATTAATACGTTAATTAGTAAAATAACGCCAACAGAGGGCGTAAGTAGAGTTTATAGTTACAATCAGATGTGTAGTAATTTCGGTCAAGTTTTAGGGCCGATGGTAGGGTCGACAGTTGCCCATGGTTTTGGCTATTCTTCTGTTTTTCTGGTAACCGCTTGTTTCGTTTTAGGAAACATTGGGCTGTCCTTCTTTAATTTCCGAAAAGTTTTAAATAAAAAGCTCTAAACAGTTGAAAAGATAAAAAAACCAGTTACAATAACTTTAGTAACTGGTTTTTTCTTATTTAACAGGTTTGGTTTCTTTCGGTACTGCAAAGTGTGCAATTAATAAAATAATAACGGCTGTTGCCAACGATAGAATCGTTGTCATTTTAAAGTCGTATGAACCACCAGATAATGCACCGCCGATATATCCAACGACTTGGCCTAATGCGAAGGTCCAGAAAAATACAACAAGATAACGCATATGAGCACCTCTTTTCTAGCTCTTAGTTTAGCATATTTTCTTTAAAAGTAAAGAATCCGCGATAGGAAAATAAGAGAAGAGGCAAAAAATAGCAAGGATTCAAAAAGGAGCTGTCCAATGTCATTTCCACAATTACATACCGTTACTTCCTATTCGCTTTTATCTAGTACGGTTAGGATTCGTTCCTATGTAAAACAAGCGAAAGCGTTAGGTTATCAAACATTAGCGATTACCGATATCAATGTCTTGCATGGGGCGGTTGAATTTTATGAAGCATGCCAAGAAGCGGGAATTCAACCAATTATCGGTTTAAGATTAGAATATACCCCAGCAGAAAAAGAAGGGCATTCCGAATTGCTTTTATTTGCTAAAAATTTAAAAGGGTATCAGCAATTAATGCAACTATCTAGCAGCAAAATGACGACAGAGGGTCCCTTTTACTTAGCAGAACATCAATCCTTATTAAGTGATTTATTTGCCGTGACTTTGTCAGCTAAAGGAGAAGTCGCCCAAACATTTTTTGAAGATGAACAACAAGCGGTTCACGCTTTCCAACAACTTGCTTCATATTTTGATCCCCAGTCGTTATTTGTTGAACATTCTTTTTCAATGAATCAACAACGCAATCCAGCGCTCTTTTCTTTTTACCAAAGAGAACAATTACCTGGCGTGGCTTTGCAAGAGGTACGTCATTTAACAAGGGAAGAAGGCTTTGCCGTAACTGTTCTTGAGAGCATCAAAGAAAATAATCAATTGAATATTACAAGCCAAACACCGGAAATAGAAGGTCTGAATTACTTGCGTGAAGCAGAGACGACGATGGAACAAATGCTTCAAATAGCTGGTGCAGAAGTGGTCCAGAATACGATTCAGCTAGCTGAAAATTGCCGAGTTGACATTCCTTTACATCAAAAATTATTACCGCATTTTCCTGTGCCTGATAATCAAACGGCTGGTTCTTATTTACGCACATTGTGTTTAGAAAAATTACCAGAAAGAGTGCCTCATCTAAATGAAGTTTACCAAAAACGATTAGAAAAAGAGTTAACCATCATTCACAATATGGGCTTTGATGATTACTTTTTAATCGTTTGGGATGTGATGGACTTCTGTCATAACAATCAAATTGTTACAGGCGCTGGCCGAGGTTCAGCTGCAGGCTCTTTAGTGTCCTATGTGTTATCAATTACAGATGTAGATCCAATCAAATATGATTTGCTTTTTGAACGTTTTTTGAATCCAGAACGCTACACGATGCCCGATATTGATTTAGATATTCCTGATAATCGGCGGGAGGAAGTTTTAGCTTATGTCAGTCAAAAATATGGTCATTATCACATGGCGCAAATTGCCACGTTTGGTACGATGGCTGCGAAAATGGTTTTACGGGACGTTGCACGTGTTTTCGGGTTGTCCCAGAGTGAAGCGAATCGTTGGTCGGCAGCTGTCCCAAACAAGCTGAAAATTACGTTAGAAGAAGCGTACCAAGAGTCGAAACGGATGCAAGAATTGGTCAATTTTTCACCAAATAATCAATTGCTCTATAAAACAGCTGTTCAGCTAGAAGGATTGCCTCGTCATGTTTCTACGCACGCAGCAGGTGTGGTAATTAGTGATGAAAATCTTTTGAATTTGGTTCCGTTACAACCAGGATCGAATGAAATTTTATTGACCCAATTTACTATGAATGATGTTGAAAAAATTGGTCTTCTGAAAATGGATTTCTTGGGCTTAAGAAATTTATCCATCATTGATGATACCCTCACAGCTGTTAAACGCGTCTATAATCGAACCATTCGTTTAAATCAGATTCCATTAGATGACGAAACAACGCTGGCTTTATTTAGAAAAGGGGAAACAAGTGGCGTTTTCCAGTTTGAATCTGCTGGAATTCGGAATGTATTAAGAAAATTAGGGCCAACTAGCATTGAAGATATTGCTGCTGTCAATGCCCTGTATCGTCCTGGTCCGATGCAAAATATTGATGTTTTCATCCGCCGGAAAAAAGGCTTGGAACAAATTAGTTATCCAGAGCCTAGTCTTGCCCCCATTTTAGAAAATACGTACGGAATTATTGTTTACCAAGAGCAGATTATGCAAGTTGCTGCGAAAATGGCAGGCTTCTCTTTAGGGCAAGCTGACATTTTACGTCGGGCCATTAGTAAAAAGAAAAAAGATGTGCTAGATGAAGAACGGAATCATTTTGTTAATGGTGCGTTACAACAAGGCTATCCCAAAGAAACAGCTAACCAAGTGTACGATTATATTGAGCGCTTTGCTAATTATGGCTTTAACCGCTCGCATGCATTTGCCTATTCCTTTATTGGTTTTCAAATGGCTTACTTGAAGGTTCATTATCCGAGTGCTTTTTATGTCGCATTGTTGCATTCTGTTCGTCATAATCCAACAAAAATCAAAGAATATATTGGCGAAGCTAGAAAAAACAAGCAGACGATTTTGCAGCCGTCAATTAACCAAAGTCACTACAGCTTTTACCTAAATCAGCAACAGCAAATTTTATTTGGTTTTAGTTCTTTAAAAGGAATCCGCCGAGACTTCATTCAAAATATTTTAAATGAACGCCGAGAAAATGGACCGTACAAAACGTTCGATGAGTTTCTTTTGCGAATTGACCGTAAGTGGTTGAAAGTTGAAAATATCGAACCATTGATTGCCATCGGTGCATTTGACGAAATTGCACCCAATCGCCGTCAATTAGCGGTAGGTTTAGAGAGTAATATCCAAAGTATTCTTCTCAGCGGTGGTAGTATGGATTTGTTAGAAACGTTGAAGCCAAAGGAAGAAGAAATTGCCGATTATCCGCTAGAAGAGCGACTAGAACAAGAAGAACAATATTTAGGGGTCTATTTATCAGGACATCCGACAGAAGAGTTCAAAAAAACACGCTTAGCCAAGCAAACGCAACTTGTTCATGAACTTGTTGAAAATCAGCCCACGAAATTATTGATTTATGTCAAAAACATTCGGACGATTCGGACCAAAAAGGGAGAACAAATGGCCTTTGTTGATGGGGATGATACAACAGGAAGTATTTCACTAACGTTGTTCCCAACTGTTTTTCGCCAGTTAAGACAGAGTGTCGAGAAAGGGCAAGTTTATTATGTGGAAGGAAAAGTGGAACGCAGTACGTACAATCAAGAATTGCAAATATTGGTTCAACGAATAGAAAAAGCGCAACAAGTAGAAACATCAATTAGTGACGAAACGTGTTTTATCAGAATTACAAAAGATGTCGAACAAACGGACGTTTTTCAGAAAATGAAAGAGGTACTCAGTCGTCATGCTGGACACATTCCAGTGATTGTCTATTTTGAAAAAACAGGAAAGAAAATAGTATTAAATGAAGAAAATTGGGTCGCTCATACAAGCGCTAGTCAGCAACAATTAGCTTACGTTTTAGGCGAGCAAAACGTCATTTTCAAATGATTTACGGTAAAAAATACTAGTTGTTTTCAACTTTTTTCATTTTTTTCTTCTTAACTCAAGACATTTTGGTTCTTTAATGGTAAAATGAATGACGTAATATTTTTGTATATCAATTTTTGCGAAAAGGTTTCTTTTGGCAGTTGAAAGTATATTATATGAGGTGAAATAGCGAATGAAACGCATTGGTATTTTAACCAGCGGGGGAGATGCCCCTGGAATGAACGCTGCAATTCGTGCAGTCGTACGCAAAAGTATTTTTGATGGAATCGAAGTTTACGGTATTAACTATGGATTTGCCGGTTTAGTCGCAGGCGACATCCGTCGTTTAGATGTTGCTGACGTTGGCGATAAGATTCAACGTGGTGGAACATTCTTGTACTCTGCTCGTTATCCTGAATTTGCTACTGAAGAAGGGCAATTAAAAGGAATCGAACAATTGAAAAAATTCGGTATTGAAGGCTTAGTTGTTATTGGTGGAGACGGTTCTTATCATGGCGCAATGGCTTTGACAAAACGTGGTTTCCCCGCTGTTGGAATTCCTGGAACAATTGATAATGATATTCCTGGAACAGATTTCACAATCGGTTTTGATACAGCAATTAACACTGTTTTGGAATCAATTGACCGAATTCGTGATACAGCGACTTCTCATGTTCGTACATTCGTTATCGAAGTAATGGGACGTAACGCTGGTGATATCGCATTGTGGTCAGGCGTGGCAGGCGGAGCAGATGAAATCATTATTCCTGAACATGATTTTGATATGAAAAACGTTGCCAAACGTATTCAAGAAGGCCGCGACCGCGGGAAAAAACATTGCTTAATCATTTTAGCAGAAGGCGTAATGGGCGGAAATGAATTTGCTGATAAACTTTCTGAATACGGTGATTTCCATACGCGTGTATCAATTTTAGGACACGTGGTTCGTGGGGGCTCGCCAAGTGCTCGTGACCGTGTATTAGCAAGTAAATTTGGGTCATATGCTGTTGAACTTCTAAAAGAAGGCAAAGGCGGTTTATGTATCGGTATGTTAGATAACCAAGTAGTTGCAGCTGATATTATTGACACGTTAGAAAACAATAAACACAAACCAGATTTATCTCTTTATGAGTTAAATCATGAAATTTCTTTTTAATCTTGTATATTAGCTAATCTTATTAGCTTTGTATAAACAAATTTGGAATAGGAGCGTTTTAGTAATGAAAAAAACGAAAATCGTATGTACGATTGGACCAGCTAGTGAATCCGTTGATATGCTAGTAAACTTAATTAATGCAGGTATGAATGTTTGCCGTTTGAACTTTTCACATGGTGACTACGAAGAGCATGGTGCTCGTATTAAAAACATTCGTGAAGCTGTAAAAATTACAGGGAAACGCGTAGCGATCTTACTAGATACAAAAGGTCCTGAAATCCGCACAAATGACATGGAAAATGGCGCAATCACAATGAAAATTGGTGATTCAGTACGTATTTCTATGACAGAAGTTTTAGGAACAAATGAAAAATTCTCAATCACTTATCCAGAATTAATCAATGATGTAAACGTAGGTTCACACATTCTTTTAGATGATGGTTTAATCGATTTAGAAGTAACTGATATCGACCGTGATGCAAACGAAATCGTAACAGTTGTTAAAAACGAAGGCGTCTTGAAAAACAAAAAAGGCGTTAACGTACCAGGCGTTTCTGTAAACTTACCAGGGATCACTGAAAAAGATGCTAACGATATCCGTTTCGGAATTGGTCAAGGAATTGACTTTATCGCAGCTAGCTTCGTTCGTCGTGCTTCTGACGTTTTAGAAATCACTAAAATTTTAGAAGAAGAAAACGCAACACACATCCAAATCATTCCTAAAATCGAAAACCAAGAAGGTATCGATAATATCGATGAAATCTTAAAAGTTTCTGATGGTTTAATGGTTGCTCGTGGTGACATGGGTGTTGAAATTCCAACAGAAGATGTTCCAGTTGTCCAAAAAGCTTTAATTAAAAAATGTAATGCTTTAGGTAAACCAGTTATCACTGCAACACAAATGTTAGATTCAATGCAACGTAACCCACGTCCAACACGTGCGGAAGCAAATGACGTAGCAAACGCAATCTACGATGGAACAGATGCAGTAATGTTATCAGGCGAAACTGCAGCAGGGGATTACCCATTAGAAGCTGTTCAAACAATGGCTCGTATTGCAGTTCGTACAGAAGAAACATTAGTTAACCAAGATTCATTCGCATTGAAATTATATAGCAAAACAGATATGACTGAAGCAATCGGACAATCTGTTGGCCATACAGCACGTAACTTGGGTATCCAAACAATCGTTGCGGCAACAGAATCAGGCCATACAGCACGTATGATCTCTAAATACCGTCCAAAAGCACATATCGTTGCAATTACGTTCTCAGAACAAAAAGCACGTAGCTTATCATTATCATGGGGTGTTTACGCAACAGTTGCTGACAAACCATCAAGCACAGATGAAATGTTTAATTTAGCTTCAAAAGTATCACAAGAAGAAGGTTATGCTTCAGAAGGTGATTTAATCATTATCACTGCTGGTGTTCCAGTTGGCGAAAAAGGCACAACAAACTTAATGAAAATTCAAATGATCGGTTCTAAATTAGTTCAAGGTCAAGGTGTCGGCGAAGAAGCAATTATTGCAAAAGCCGTTGTGGCAGGAACTGCTGAAGAAGCAGTTGCTAAAGCGACTGAAGGAGCTATTTTAGTTACAAAAACAACAGATAAAGAATACATGCCTGCAATTGAAAAAGCATCAGCATTAGTTGTTGAAGAAGGTGGTTTAACTTCTCATGCAGCTGTTGTAGCGATTGCGCAAAATATTCCAGTTATCGTAGGTGCTGCAGATGCAACATCATTAATTAATAATGACGAAGTGATTACTGTTGATCCTCGTCGTGGTATTGTTTACCGCGGAGCAACAACAGCTATCTAAGTCTAATTAATTCAATCATTTGATTTTAAGCAATATGTACTCGGACGCAAAGCTGGGACAAACCGATTCGTCAGTTTGTCTCAGCTTTTTTTACAAGGAAGACAGTAGTATGAAATGTTCAGAAACACGTATTCAGTAAATAAAGAGTTGGGCGCAAATAGTAAAATTATGTCTGAGTTTTAAATTATTTATGTTATTTCACACAAAAATTTTGTTATTTAATTAAATAAGCGCTAAGTTATCTTCAACAGAAAAACAATTATAAAAAAAACGAAAGAAAAACAGGAAATAAGAAAGGGATGTCAAGAAAATTTCATTGACAAAGCTTTCATACCCCTGTATAATAGCTTTTGTTGCTTAGGAGTGATAATTATGAAGTGGTCTTTGTTAGAATTAAATAAATACAAAGAAGAGCCGCTAGTGTTTTCAGAAACATTGCATCTTAAAGAAGAGCTTCTTCAACGAGATGATGCCTTGTTGGATGTAAGTCCAATCAAAGTAGAAGGCTTATTAGCAGTCAATAAATCAGAATATTTACTTCATTACACTATTCAGGTAACTGTAACCGTTCCTTCATCCCGTTCTTTAGAACCTGTGGCTTTGCCAATGCAAATCACGGTCGATGAAGTCTTTATGACAAAAGAACAAATGGATACAAGAGATGAACGATTTGCAGCTGAAGAGATTATTTTATTGGACAAGCCAACAATTGATTTAGATGAATCTGTCGAAGACAACATTCTATTGTCCATTCCAATTCAAGTGCTTACAGAAGAAGAACAAAACAGTCAAGAAATGCCAAGTGGCAATGACTGGGAAGTGATTTCAGAAGAAGCATATTTGGAAAGTAAGCAGAAAGCAGCAGAACAAACAGTGGATCCTCGTCTGGCTAAACTATCAGAATTACTCAGCGATAATGCTGAAGAGGAAGATAACAGCTAGGTTGGAATATATTGTGTATGTAAATACACGCATCTTTACAAGGAGGTGGAACAACAATGGCAGTACCAGCTAGAAGAACTTCTAAAGCGAAAAAAGCAAAACGTCGCACACACTACAAATTAACAATCAAAGGCTTAAATGCATGCTCAAACTGTGGTGAAATGAAAAAAAGCCATCACGTATGTCCAGCATGTGGTCACTACGATGGAAAAGACGTAATGTCTAAAGAAGCATAAGCATAAAAACATTTTTTGAAATGTTGAATCCCCTAGGCTAACCATGGAGCCTAGGGGATTTGTATTTTTTTAAGAAAATATGAAGAAATTGGAAATTTATTGGCACTATATTGTTTTCATATGAAAGATAGTGCGTTATAATAGTGAGGATTATAAGAGAATGCTCATAGAATTTTCGTTGATTATAATATAGGAGGTCATAAAATGACAAAACAACAATTTGGCGTAGTCGGCATGGCTGTCATGGGAAAAAATCTTGCTTTAAACATTGAAAGCAGAGGCTATACAGTTGCGCTGTATAACCGTACAGGATCAAAAACAACAGAAGTGGTTGAAGAACATCCTGACAAAAACTTTCAAGCAACATACTCAATTGAGGAATTTGTGAATGCGATTGAAAAACCTCGTCGAATTATGTTGATGGTTAAAGCTGGACCTGCAACAGATGCGACAATCCAAGAATTGTTACCACACCTTGATAAAGGCGACATCTTAATTGATGGCGGTAATACGTTCTTCAAAGACACAATGCGACGTAATGAAGAACTAGCAAACTCAGGAATTAACTTTATTGGTACTGGCGTTTCTGGCGGAGAAGAAGGAGCCTTGAAAGGACCATCTATCATGCCTGGCGGACAAAAAGAAGCGTATGAGTTAGTTGCGCCAATTCTTGAAAAAATTTCAGCTAAAGCAGAAGACGGTGAACCATGTGTGACTTACATTGGCCCAAATGGTGCTGGACATTATGTAAAAATGGTTCATAATGGGATTGAATATGGGGACATGCAATTAATTGCTGAATCCTACGATTTAATGAAACAAATCTTAGGTTTATCTGTTGATGAAATGGCAGAGATTTTCAAAGAATGGAACGAAGGCGAATTAGACAGTTACCTTATCGAGATCACGGCTGACATTTTGACACGTAAAGATGATGAAGGAACCGACCAACCAATCGTTGATGTTATTCTTGATGCAGCAGGCAACAAAGGAACAGGTAAATGGACAAGCCAAAGTGCGTTAGATCTTGGTGTACCATTACCATTAATTACAGAATCAGTATTTGCACGTTTTATTTCGGCTTACAAAGAAGAACGCGTAAAAGCAAGTGGCATTTTATCAAAACCTGCAGCCTTTAACTTTGCAGGCGATAAAAAAGAATTGATTGAAAAAATTCGCGAAGCATTATACTTTAGTAAATTAATGAGTTATGCGCAAGGTTTTGCACAACTCCGTGCAGCTTCTGAAGAATACGGATGGGATTTACCATTTGGTGAAATTGCAAAAATCTGGCGAGCAGGTTGTATTATCCGTGCACAATTCTTACAAAAAATTACCGATGCATATGAAAAAAATCCAGCACTTGAAAACTTGTTGTTAGATGAATACTTCGTAGAAATTACGAAAAAATATCAACAAGCCGTTCGTGAAGTTGTTGCGATTGCTGTTCAAGCAGGTGTTCCTGTACCAACATTCTCATCTGCAATTGCTTATTACGATTCTTATCGTTCAGATCGCTTACCAGCGAATTTAATTCAAGCACAACGTGATTACTTCGGTGCTCATACGTACGAACGCACAGACAAAGAAGGAATCTACCATTACAGCTGGTACAACGAAGAATAAACATGCTGGAGACCATGAGTGTGGCTCACCATGCTCATGGTTTTACTGTGGCTTAAAAAAGAACCAGACAGATTGAGTAGTAATTCTCTAATAAGTAGTAAGGAATAAAAAGGTTGAGCTTGAGTATAGCTTTTAAAGAGAAAGGACAATTAATCAAATGAGCAACATTTTAATTATTGAAGATGAAAAGAACTTAGCGAGATTCGTTGAGCTTGAATTAAAACATGAGGGGTATACGACAGAAGTACACTACAATGGTCGTACAGGATTGGAAGCCGCTCTTAACAACGAATGGGATGCTATCCTTCTTGATTTGATGTTACCAGAATTAAATGGATTAGAAGTATGTCGCCGTGTTCGCCAAGTGAAAAATACACCAATTATTATGATGACTGCGCGTGATTCAGTAATTGACCGTGTTTCTGGTTTAGACCATGGAGCGGATGATTATATTGTTAAACCATTTGCAATTGAAGAATTGTTAGCTCGTTTACGTGCGTTACTTCGTCGTATTGATATTGAGGGCGATAAAAACGTTGCAAAACAAACAACGATTACATATCGTGACTTAACAATTGAAAAAGAAAATCGTGTCGTTCGTCGTAATTCTGAAATGATTGAATTAACAAAACGCGAATACGAATTACTATTAACGCTAATGGAAAACGTGAACGTTGTCTTGGCACGTGATGTGTTACTAAATAAAGTTTGGGGCTATGAAACAGAAGTAGAAACAAACGTTGTGGATGTATATATCCGCTACTTGCGAAATAAAATTGACGTACCTGGAGAAGAAAGCTACATCCAAACTGTCCGTGGAACTGGCTACGTTATGCGTTCGTGAGAACTAATTAATGAAAAGAACGATTAAAAAAGAACTGGAAGGCCCATCTTTAACTATAAAGTGGGCTTTCGCAAGTTCTTTCTTTATATTTGTAGTTTTTACCATTTTTGCGGTGATTACCTATAAGTCTTCTGTCAGTCTTATTGTTGCCAAAGAAAAGGAAAATGTCGAAGCAACGATTGCAGAAGTAACAAATCGATTAGCTAATGCCAATGAAAATTTAACGGTAACAGACGTTTTTGACTATTTAAAAACGCCGAGTGAAAGAGATGAAAACTACTATAATAAGCATACAGCAGTAGAAGGTTCGTTTATGGAAATGGACAGTTTCATATCTGAACTAGGACAACCAGAACTTTATTTATCTGTGTATGACACAAACCAAAAGCTAGTTTTTAAAACACAAAATGAATATGATAAGTTATTACAATTGGATCGACAATTACCTGTTGTTCGAACCGTTTTTGATAAAACCGGTTTTTATTCCGTGGAACCTATTTTTTCAAAAGAAACACGAGAAAAAATTGGCTATATTCAAGCGTTTTATGAACTTTCTTCTTTTTATGAAATTCGTAATCATTTATTATTAACACTTGTAGTTTTAGAAGTGATTTCTCTGATTGTAAGTAGTGTCTTAGGCTTTATCCTCTCTTCTTATTTCTTAAAACCATTAAAAGTATTGAGAGACACGATGGATACAATCCGCAAAGACCCGCAATCAGATGTCCACATGCCGGAGATTAATACGAGAGATGAGTTAGCAGATATCTCGGAAATCTTTAATGAAATGTTAGATCGTATGAGACGCTATATCGAACAACAAGAGCAGTTTGTTGAAGATGTTTCCCATGAATTAAGAACGCCCGTTGCGATTATGGAAGGCCATTTAAACCTTTTAAATCGTTGGGGGAAAGACGATCCTGAAATTTTAGATGAATCATTAAAGGCCAGTTTACAAGAAATTAGTCGTATGAAGAGTTTGGTCCAAGAAATGCTTGACCTTTCACGCGCTGAACAAGTGGACACCCAATATGCAAATGAACGAACAGATGCTAAACAAGTAGTCTACCAAGTATTTAATAACTTCCAATTGGTTTATCCTGAGTTTCATATCACATTAGATGACGATTTACCAACCGAAGTTGAACTGAAAATCTATCGTAATCACTTTGAACAATTGCTAATTATTCTATTAGATAATGCGATTAAATATTCAACAGATCGAAAAGAAGTGCATATTTCCATTTCTCGAACGATGAATGAATTTGAAATAGCTGTGCAAGATTTTGGTGAAGGAATCACTGAAGAAGACTTGGAGAAAATATTTGATCGATTCTATCGAGTAGATAAAGCCCGTGCAAGAAATAAAGGCGGTAATGGCTTAGGTCTATCGATTGCAAAACAATTAGTCGAAAACTATAAAGGACGTATTGATGCAGAAAGCGTATTGCATCAAGGAACAATCTTTAGAATTTTTATTCCAATCGCTGGAATAAAAGAAGAGAGCAACGTACAATAAAGTACGTTGCTTTTTTTACGAATGATTAACGAACATTTCAGTAAGAGAAAAGGGATTATAAGATAAAGAAACGAATGTTTTCTTTGCAGAAAATATTCATCGTTCGAAATTGAAAAAAATGTTATTTTTCTGCAAAATAATAGTTGCGTTTTAGAAAAATCCTTGGTATATTAATATCTGTTCTGACAAACAGTTCGTTAAGAAAAAAGTTTTAAAAAGTTAAAAATTTTTCTTGACGAAAAGATAAATAACATGTTAGAATAACAAAGTCGTTAAAGAGATTGCTTTTAAATCAATCGTTTGATCAAAAAAACTTTGTTATAAAATAACAAAAAAGTTTAAAAAAGTTGTTGACAAACAACTGAGATAATGATAAGATATAGAAGTTGTCACAACAGACGACAACAACCGAGCAAAACAACTTGAAAAAACTTTTGAAAAAAGTTCTTGACGTTCAAACGAAAGTTTGTTATGATATAAAAGTTGCTGCGAGGTAACGTAGACCTTTGAAAACTGAACAAAGAATAGACGAACCAAATGTGTAGGGCGTCTTGATTCAATTCAAGACAACAAACATTTTTAACAAGCAAGCAATATGCTAGCAAACAAATTGAGCTTAACAATCGCAAGATTGTTCTAACTTTTATTATGAGAGTTTGATCCTGGCTCAGGACGAACGCTGGCGGCGTGCCTAATACATGCAAGTCGAACGCTTCTTTCCTCCCGAGTGCTTGCACTCAATTGGAAAGAGGAGTGGCGGACGGGTGAGTAACACGTGGGTAACCTACCCATCAGAGGGGGATAACACTTGGAAACAGGTGCTAATACCGCATAACAGTTTATGCCGCATGGCATAAGAGTGAAAGGCGCTTTCGGGTGTCGCTGATGGATGGACCCGCGGTGCATTAGCTAGTTGGTGAGGTAACGGCTCACCAAGGCCACGATGCATAGCCGACCTGAGAGGGTGATCGGCCACACTGGGACTGAGACACGGCCCAGACTCCTACGGGAGGCAGCAGTAGGGAATCTTCGGCAATGGACGAAAGTCTGACCGAGCAACGCCGCGTGAGTGAAGAAGGTTTTCGGATCGTAAAACTCTGTTGTTAGAGAAGAACAAGGACGTTAGTAACTGAACGTCCCCTGACGGTATCTAACCAGAAAGCCACGGCTAACTACGTGCCAGCAGCCGCGGTAATACGTAGGTGGCAAGCGTTGTCCGGATTTATTGGGCGTAAAGCGAGCGCAGGCGGTTTCTTAAGTCTGATGTGAAAGCCCCCGGCTCAACCGGGGAGGGTCATTGGAAACTGGGAGACTTGAGTGCAGAAGAGGAGAGTGGAATTCCATGTGTAGCGGTGAAATGCGTAGATATATGGAGGAACACCAGTGGCGAAGGCGGCTCTCTGGTCTGTAACTGACGCTGAGGCTCGAAAGCGTGGGGAGCAAACAGGATTAGATACCCTGGTAGTCCACGCCGTAAACGATGAGTGCTAAGTGTTGGAGGGTTTCCGCCTTTCAGTGCTGCAGCAAACGCATTAAGCACTCCGCCTGGGGAGTACGACCGCAAGGTTGAAACTCAAAGGAATTGACGGGGGCCCGCACAAGCGGTGGAGCATGTGGTTTAATTCGAAGCAACGCGAAGAACCTTACCAGGTCTTGACATCCTTTGACCACTCTAGAGATAGAGCTTTCCCTTCGGGGACAAAGTGACAGGTGGTGCATGGTTGTCGTCAGCTCGTGTCGTGAGATGTTGGGTTAAGTCCCGCAACGAGCGCAACCCTTATTGTTAGTTGCCATCATTTAGTTGGGCACTCTAGCGAGACTGCCGGTGACAAACCGGAGGAAGGTGGGGATGACGTCAAATCATCATGCCCCTTATGACCTGGGCTACACACGTGCTACAATGGGAAGTACAACGAGTCGCTAGACCGCGAGGTTATGCAAATCTCTTAAAGCTTCTCTCAGTTCGGATTGCAGGCTGCAACTCGCCTGCATGAAGCCGGAATCGCTAGTAATCGCGGATCAGCACGCCGCGGTGAATACGTTCCCGGGCCTTGTACACACCGCCCGTCACACCACGAGAGTTTGTAACACCCGAAGTCGGTGAGGTAACCTTTTTGGAGCCAGCCGCCTAAGGTGGGATAGATGATTGGGGTGAAGTCGTAACAAGGTAGCCGTATCGGAAGGTGCGGCTGGATCACCTCCTTTCTAAGGAATATTACGGAAATACACATTTCGTCTTTACTTTGTTCAGTTTTGAGAGGTCTACTCTCAATCAAATAAATTCGGGGCCTTAGCTCAGCTGGGAGAGCGCCTGCTTTGCACGCAGGAGGTCAGCGGTTCGATCCCGCTAGGCTCCATTGATAGCTTTTGCTATCAGATTCGTTCATTGAAAACTGGATATTGAAGTAAAAAGAATCAAAACAAACCGAGAACACCGCGTTGAATGAGTTTTTTAATAAGTTCAATTGCTTATTTATTGATTAACCTTCTATCGCTAGAAGAAGTGATCAAGACCCAACCGTAAGGTTGATAAGGTTAAGTGAATAAGGGCGCACGGTGGATGCCTTGGCACTAGGAGCCGATGAAGGACGGGACTAACACCGATATGCTTTGGGGAGCTGTAAGTAAGCTATGATCCAGAGATTTCCGAATGGGGGAACCCAATATCTTTTATAGGATATTACTTTTCAGTGAATACATAGCTGATTAGAGGTAGACGCAGAGAACTGAAACATCTTAGTACCTG